>CAIVAT010000178.1 GCA_903903985.1 uncultured Bacteroidales bacterium
ATCCGGTTTGAAGTTGTCAAATCAGAACAGCTGGCATTATTTTACTAACCTTACATCGAACTCACGTTAATTTTAATATTATGTATAAATATATTGCAAATATAAATAAGTTTATAATATAAACCAAAAAATAATGAAAAAACTTATTAACATCTTCATTCAATTTACTCCTGAAGCATTTTCAGGAAATCGATTTCAGATAGGATTGGAACATTTAACTTCTCTGCTTTCCGGCGTTTCTCAGGCCCCATATTATCGCCGGCGAGAAGGCAACTTGTTTTTGATGAGATGGAACCGATGTTTTTTCCGCCATGGGCTTCAATGGTTCTTTTCAATTCATCCCTGGAAAAATTTTCGAAAACACCACTTACAACAAAAGTCAATCCGGCGAGTTTATCACTTAACCTGGTATTGTCTTGCTCGATCATTGTAAGTTGAATCCCCTTTGACCGCAACCTTCTTAAAATATCAATGTTCTTTTGACTTGAAAACCAGGAAAGTATGCTCCTTGCAATTTTCTCCCCGATCTCTTCCACCTCAATCAACTCAAGCAGATCGGCTTGCATGAGCTTTTCCAGTGAATAAAAATGGGAAACTAATTTTTTTGCAACCGTTTCGCCAACAAAACGGATTCCCAATGCGTAAAGAACACGATCAAAACTGACTAGTTTGGATGATTCAATGCCATTGAGAATATTGGCAACAGTTTTTTCGCGGAAACTGATCTTTTTTTCCTTTTTATCTTCCGTTGCTTCATGGGTTTTTTCGAGGCCGATCAAGCTGTCAAATGTCAGATCATATAAGTCGGCACAATTGTGAACCAATCCATTATCATATAGGATCTCTATTTTCCCTTCGCCCAGGCTATCAATATTCATGGCTTTACGGGAAATAAAGTGTTCGAGTTTCCCTTTAATTTGCGGGGGACAACCATCTTCATTCGGACAATACCATGCCGATTCTCCCTCTGACCGATTTAACGGAGTACCACATTCAGGACAATCGCTGATAAATACAATCGGAAGCGGATCTGTCATGCGTTTTTCCAAATCCACACCAATGATCTTTGGAATTATCTCACCCCCTTTTTCCACATAAACCAAGTCTCCGATCCGCACATCAAGGGCTTGGATGATATCGGCATTGTGAAGCGATGCCCTTTTTACCACAGTGCCGGCCAGTTGTACGGGCTGAAGGTTGGCCACCGGGGTTATTGCTCCGGTGCGGCCCACCTGGAAGTCGATGGAAAGTAATTTTGTTGTAACCTGTTCTGCCTTGAATTTATAAGAAATGGCCCAGCGGGGTGATTTCGCCGTATATCCCAGCATCTCCTGTTGCCTCAGGTCATTTACTTTGATAACAATTCCATCAATGTCAAATGGCAGTTCATACCGGGCCTTGTCCCAAGTTTTAAGATAGTCAAAAATCTCTTCCCGTGTTTTACACCGGACCATATAATCCGAAATTTTAAATCCCCATGATCTGGCGGCAATCAAACATTCGTAATGTGTCTTGAAAGGAAGGTTGTTCCCGGGTAAATAATAGAAAAACCCATCAAGTTTCCGTTTGGAAACTTCGGCCGAGTCCTGCATTTTAAGGCTGCCGGAAGCGGCGTTCCTTGGATTGGCAAAAGGTTCTTCTCCATCTGCCAGCCGCTGTTCATTCATTCTTTTAAAACTGGAATGGGGCAGAATCAGTTCACCCCTGATCTCAAATTCTTCTGGAAATCCGTTTCCATGAAGCTTCAGGGGAATACTTCTGATCGTTTTGACATTCGTGGTCACATCATCCCCACTCACTCCGTCGCCCCTCGTAACTGCCTGCATCAGGCGGCCATGGCGGTAGGTGAGACCGATTGCAACGCCATCGAATTTCAGTTCGCAAACATATTCAACCTCATCGCCGATCAGTTTATGAATCCGTTCTTCGAAATCCCTGATATCTTCTTCAGAATAGGTGTTTCCAAGGGAAAGCATCGGGTATTTGTGCTGAACCTGTCTGAATTCTTTGGTTATTCCGCCTCCAACTTGTTGGGTCGGGGAATCTGGTTCTGCAAGTTCAGGGAATGCTTTCTCCAGCCGGATCAGTTCTTCAAGCAGCATGTCGAACTCAAAGTCGCTGACGATTGGTGCAGATAAAACATAATACCGGTGATTGTGCAGCCGGATTTCGTCCGACAATACGGCGATTCGCTTTTTTGCTTGAATTCTATCCAAAAGATTAAATTATCTGCTCAGAAACAATGATCGTCCGAATTTCGCCATTTCACTACTTTGCCATTTCGCTAATTGATCAGGCCAGCATCGACCATTCATAATATTGATACCCGAATTCAACCGGATTAATGCCCATCACGGGAATCTGAGCTTCATTGAACATCAGCCGCTCATCCCATGCTGAAAGGCTAAAACCTGGGACATCAATGTTAGGCCGGGTCATGATCATGATTAAATCAGCATGTTGTACGACGCTGTATGCAATTACCTGTTCGGCAAAACCAGTGGATTTTGGTGCGGAATTGATACAGTAGTCAACATTTTCTTCATCAAAAACAGTAGTGATCTGTTTTGTAATTATTTCAAGGGATGTTCTGCGTGCGGTTTCTTTTTCCGGTGAAATAAAAATATGAATTTTAGCGTTGAACAATTTGGCCATCAGTTTGGCCCAATGAACAGCCTGACGGGGTTCAAGATCGTTACTGACAGGGAAAACGATGTTGTTATAACCGGATTTGAATGAACGTTTCTGCACTACAATTACAGGAACAGGCGATTCTTCGACCACTTTCATTGCATAACTGCCAAAAACGTGCTGTAATCCCTTTTTTCCGTGTGTCCCCATCACCATCAGGTTGGCTTTGATCTCGGTGGCAATGGCGCTGATGGTTGAAAAAATAGAACCTTCAACTGCCAGTGTTTCAATTTCGACCCCATATTTTTTTGTATAATATTTTTTATACTCTTTCAGTCTTAAACCGATATAATCAATCCCGACATTTTTCTTTTTCAACTCCGCTTTGGTCTCTTTATTGATGATGTGCAGAATAAACACCTTGTAACCCAGGAATTTTGCAAGTTTTACGCCATGAGATATGGCATTGCCGCATGCTTCCGAGAAGTCGGTCGGGACCAGAACGATGTTATTGTACTTTTTTTCCTGTTTTGTTGTTGACATGATTAACAATTTTCGAATTACGATTTACGATTTGCGATTTGCGATTATGACAAGAGTTGCCTGATCTCCTCCAGGTGTTGCATTTTTTTAGCATTTCTCAGACGGATGGCAGATTTTGTGAAATATTGATGCTCGGAAAGAAATTTAACCTGGATCTCGAACCACTCTTGCAACGTTGTTGTCCTGATCCCGTTGGTTTGCCATTCATGTTTTAATTTGAAGGAGTTGATAAAAAAATCATCACGGCCAAGGTAATCCAGGTCAGCGTCGCAGATTATCTGTTCAAAATGATTATAGGGACGTTGTGGTAATTTTGTCACCATTATTAAACTGGCAATTTCATCCATTTGTGGTTTGGAATACCCAAATCCGGGAAGTGTTTGTTCTGCTAGACCTACAGAAGCAGATTCATGATCTTTGTACTTTACGATCATTCCTGCATCATGGAATAATGAAGCAGTCAGTAACAGGATTTGGTCCTGAGGGGAAATATTTTCCAATCCGGAGAGCAGGCGGGTTGCATCAAGAACGTCAACAGTATGTGAAACACAATGATAACTGAGTTCGGGTTTTAATTCCCGTTCCAGGCGCTGAAGCATGTATCCGCTGGCGGCATTGAAATCCATACAGTGGATCGTTTTTTGTGTAAAAGTAAAAAAAAATACCGGACTTGTGGCGAATTGGCGAAAAGAAGTCAGGGAATTCAGCAAATGGATTTTAGTTGATGGATGGTCAGAGAGGGATCGGTGGATGCAAAAATGGTATTGCCTGCTACCAGGATATCCACTCCTGCATGTACCAGGGATGGTGCATTTTGAAGATCAATGCCTCCATCCACTTCCAGCATTACATCGAGTTGGAATGTCCGGATCATATCTTTCACTTCCTCAATCTTTTTTATTGTTCCGGGAATAAATGATTGCCCGCCAAATCCGGGGTTGACCGACATGAGCAAAACCATGTCAACCTCCCTGATCACATCTGTGAGGAGGTTTACCGGGGTACCGGGATTGATCACGATGCCCGCTTTTGCCTGGAGTTTCTTGATGGTCCTCAGGGTGTCAACCGGGTTTCTGGAAGCCTCCAGGTGGATGCTGATGATATCTGCACCTGCTTTTTTAAACCGTTCCAAATACCGTTCGGGTTCTACAATCATTAAATGCACATCCAGTATCTTATGGGTGGCTTTCCTGATCTTTTCGATGATGGGGAATCCAAAAGAAATGTTGGGCACGAATACGCCGTCCATGACATCAAGATGAAACCAATCGGCTTCACTTTGATTGAGCATTGCGATATCTTTCTCCAGGTTCAGAAAATTGGCTGAAAGCAAAGACGGCGCAACTAGATGGGGCATTATCAGGTACGATTTACGATTTACGAATGCGGTTTTCGCTATTTCGCAAAGTATTTATCCGAGATACGTTTTTAAAATTTTGCTCCTGGAGGTGTGTTTCAAACGGCGGATTGCTTTTTCCTTGATCTGGCGTACACGTTCGCGTGTGAGGTCGAATTTTTCGCCGATCTCTTCGAGTGTCATCGGATGGCTGCCATTGAGTCCGAAATAGAGGCGAATCACATCAGCTTCACGCTGGGTGAGGGTGGAGACCGCACGTTCAATCTCTTTTTTCAGGGATTCGTAAAGCAGGCCATTGTCTGGTGTAGTGTTTTCCTCGCTGCGAAGAACGTCGTACATGGTATTGTCTTCGTCCTGGATCAAAGGGGCATCCATGGAAACATGCCGGCCTGAGTTTCGCATCGACTCTTTTACTTCATTTTCAGAAACTTCAAGTAAAAGAGCGATTTCACCAGCATTTGGTTCCCGTTCATATTTCTGTTCCAATTGGGCATATGCCTTGTTGATTTTATTGATCGATCCGATTTTGTTCAGTGGTAACCGAACGATTCTCGATTGTTCGGCCAATGCCTGGAGGATTGACTGGCGGATCCACCAAACTGCATAGGAGATGAATTTAAAACCACGGGTTTCGTCAAAACGTTGTGCAGCTTTGATCAGTCCAAGGTTGCCTTCATTGATCAAGTCAGGAAGGCTGAGTCCTTGATTTTGATATTGTTTTGAAACTGAAACAACAAACCGAAGGTTGGCTTTAGTTAGTTTCTCCAATGCCGCCATGTCGCCTTGCTTGATACGCTGGGCAAGAGATACTTCCTCATCAGCGGTGATCAGTTCAACTTTCCCGATCTCCTGAAGATATTTATCAAGTGATGCGGTTTCCCGGTTTGTAACCTGTTTGGTAATTTTTAACTGCCTCATGCGCACCAATTTATTTTGACCGTTGCAACGGGTCGGTTTACGTAAAAACTAACGATAGGTTACATCCGGTTACCTTCTGGGGCCGCGATCATGTCCGCGATCATGACCGCGGTCGTTTCCACGATCAGGGCGGTCAGATCTGGGCTCAGGTTTCCTTTCCACATAGCCTTCCGGCTTAGGGAGCAAAGCCCTGCGTGATAGTTTTAATTTTCCGGTTTTTGGATCGACCTCAATCAGCTTGACCTCAATCTCATCGCCAACTTTCAGGGCATCCTCCACCTTTTCCAGCCTTTTCCAGTCAATTTCAGAAATGTGGAGCAAGCCATCCTGGTTGGGCAGGATTTCCACGAATGCGCCGAATGACTGGATATTCTTTACTTTTCCTTTGTAGATTTCACCAACTTCGGCCACAGATGCGATGCGTTTGATTTTTTCAATAACCTTATCGCGGGCTTCCATATTGTTGGCGACGATATCAACGATGCCAAATTCACCAACCTCTTCAATTACAATGGTTGTGCCGGTTTCACGCTGCATTTCCTGAATAACTTTTCCCCCGGGGCCAATGATGGCTCCGATGAATTCTTTAGGAACCTTCATCTGGAAAATACGTGGTACAAATGGTTTGAAATCAGCACGTGGTTCAGAAATGGTCTTTTCCATTTCACCGAGGATATGCATCCTGCCTTGGCGGGCCTGGGCCAATGCTTCACGAAGAATATCGAATGATAAGCCATCAACCTTGATGTCCATCTGGCAGGCAGTAATTCCATCCCTGGTGCCGCAAACCTTAAAGTCCATGTCGCCAAGGTGATCTTCATCACCAAGGATATCCGATAAAACAACATACCGCTTGTTGTCGGTTATTAGCCCCATTGCAATACCTGAAACAGGTTTGGTGATTTTAACACCGGCATCCATCAGCGCCATGGTTCCTGCACAAACAGTCGCCATGGAAGAACTTCCGTTCGATTCGAGAATATCGGAAACGATGCGGATCGTATACAGATTGTCAGCCCCCTGGGGTATCATATTTTTTAAAGCACGAAGTGCCAGGTTCCCGTGGCCAATTTCGCGTCGTCCAGTGCTTCGGATCGGTTTTACTTCCCCGGTTGCAAAGGAAGGGAAGTTGTAGTGGAGGATGAAATTAACTTTTCCTTCGATGATGGCTCCATCAATGGCTTGCTGGTCAAGTTTGGTGCCAAGGGTGACCGTGGTGAGCGATTGTGTTTCGCCGCGGGTAAAAATGGCCGAACCATGCGCTGCAGGCAGGTAATTGATTTCAGACCAAATCGGACGGATTTCGTCAAGTTTGCGGCCATCAAGCCTTTTCCGGTTATCCAGGGTGGCATTACGGATGGCTTCCTTTTCAATATCATGATAATAGCGGCCGATCAGATTCTTGTTGGCATCTTTTTCTTCATCACTCAACGTGGAAACAAAATCTGCTTTGATCGCTTCAAGGATCTTTTTGCGTTCATGCTTGTTTGCATTTCCGCTGGTAGCCATGTCATAAACTTTCTGATAGGTGGCTGATTTAACCTTTTCCTTAAATTCAGGGCTATTTGTTTCGTGGCAATAACTCCGCTTCACTTTTGATTTCTCGATCAGAGCGGCGAGTTCAAGCTGGGCGTTGCACTGGACCTTGATGGCTTCATGGGCAACACGGATCGCTTCCACCATATCCTCTTCGGAAACCTCTTTCATTTCACCTTCCACCATGACGATGTTGTCGATCGAAGCAGCCACGATGATGTCGATATCTGCGTCTGCCATGGCCTCGATGGTAGGGTTGACAACGAATGCACCTTTAATCCTGGCAACTCTCACCTCAGATATCGGGCCATTGAATGGGATATCGCTGACCGTAAGTGCGGCGGAGGCGGCAAGGCAGGCCAATGCATCGGGCAGCACATTTGTATCGGCAGATATTAACGTAACGATTACCTGGACTTCAGCATGGAAATCATCAGGGAAGAGGGGGCGGAGCGCCCGGTCAATCAATCTCGAAATAAGAATCTCGTAATCGGAAGGACGCGCTTCCCGTTTGAAAAATCCTCCCGGGAACCTGCCGGCAGCAGCATATTTTTCGCGATATTCAACCGATAAGGGCATGAAGTCGACATTTTCTTTAGCTTCCTGCATTGCTACAACAGTAGCAAGGATCATGGTATCGCCCATCTTTACAACAACAGACCCATCAGCCTGTTTGGCGAGTTTTCCGGTTTCGATTTCAATTTCCCTGCCATCGGCCAGGGTAAACGATTTTGTTATTCCATTCATGTGTTGGTCTCTTTCAGATATTAAAAGAGGCAATAATCACATTGCCTCTTTCTTGATTTATAAAGAAAATAGTTAATTTATTTACGAATGCCCAGTTTCTTGATGATATCGCGATAACGTTGAATTTCTTTGCTTTTCAGATAATCCAGCAGTTTCCTCCGCTTGCCTACCATGATAACGAGCGAGCGCTCAGTCACCATGTCTTTTTTATTAATTTTCAGATGTTCGGTAAGATGCTGGATTTTCATGGTGAACAGTGCAACCTGTGCTTCGGTTGAGCCGCTGTCAAATTCTGATTTTCCGTGTTCTTTAAATGCTTTCTTTTTTACTTCAGGGGCTAAATTCATTGTTGTACGTGTTGTTTCTGATTAACTTAATAGGCCTTTTAAACGGGCTGCAAAATTATGCATTTCTTTTGATATTACCAAATAATTCTTTATCCCTGGTAATATTTACCGGATTGAAAAAAAAAGTACTTTTGGGTAATTGCATGCAAAAGTAATGATTTTGACGGAAAAATAAAACCAGGGCGATGGAAAATTTCTCAGAAGAGTTCAGGGTCAAAGGCGAAGAGTTGGTCGAGAAGGTTAAACAACTCATACACGAAGGAAACGTTCGCCGTTTGATCATTAAGGATGAAGATGGCAAAGTATACCTCGAAATTCCTGTCACTTTTGGAGTAATCGGTGTTCTATTTGCCCCGGTACTCGCAGCAGTTGGCGCAGTTGCCGCCATGGCAGCCAACCTCAGGATCGAAGTTGTGAGGAATGATGAACCTGAAAAGTCATGATAATTATTTGATATCTGATGCCTTTGCCTGTTCTATAATGACATCATAGGAATATCCTGCACCAAAGTCTTTGTTCAGTGCAACGATTCCTTTGAAGGTTGCGGTCCTACCAACAACCAGGCTGTCCATGGTGGTGACCGTCAGGTCGAATTTTTCTGAATATTCCGATCCATCCTGGATGTGTACCCAGTTTTTGTTCATGATCTGACCGTTATATCTCACCACAACACCACGGATGACAACTGTTTTGCCATTATAGTTTCCCGGATTCTTATAAAGATCTGCAATGGTAATTCCACCCTTAGGGGTTTCAACTGAAACTTCTGACCAACGTTTTATCTCTGCTCTTTTTGGTGTCAGCGGCTGTTGAACCTGTTTTTCCGTTCCAGGGAGTTTATTTGCAGGATCCTGCACAAAGAATACTGAAGTGAAGGTGCGTCCAAGTTCTTTGCTGACGAAATTTTTCATTTCATATGCCTGGCTGTAGTATACTGAATCTCCATTCTTTGCTTCAACTTTAACAACAGCGATCCAGAATTTATTGTTGTTCTCATCCACCTGGAGATACGTGTAATTGCTTGTCTGAATGACCTCTGTCACACAAACGCCGTGGGTGCCGGGGGGCAGTGCTCGTCCCTTGCTTTTCCCGCCTGTTCTGTAACAGGTTGTTACAACGAAAAGAATACCCAGAACAAGTAAAACTATTGCAAGGACTATTTTGTTTCTGTTCATATGAATCTGTTTTCTTGATTTTGATGATTTTTCAGGCGGCAAAGATAGGGAAATTCAGGTAAATGGAGTGGATATCACGCGGCGGGGAAGGAGCTGTTCACTGATTTTGCAAATCTACAGTGTTTAATCAGCTTGAAAATCAATTACCTGCGGCAATCAATGATGCAACCTGCGAAAAACAGCATGAAATATTTACTTTTAAACCAGCATGGCAGATGAATCCGGACCACTTTTTATTAAAAGCCGATGGACTGGAATCCAATTAAAACCTTTGGGTAATATTTAAATAAACGCGGTTAAACAATGACTGGTTGTCAATGGTGCCTTCAAAATAGACACCACAGGAGAGTTTTCGTAAGATCCTCCAGGTAAGGTTGACTTCAGCCATATTCTGGACCAATTTCGTTTCACCGCTTGTGAACTTATAACTGACATGGCGGTAATCAAGCCCACCCCAAAGTTTTCCCGGAACAAGGTCGCGGGAAATCCCCAGCCCGAATATTTGCCCTGACATATAACTTGTTTCCAGGAGCGTTGCAGAAAGCGTTGCAGCCATGTTAATGCCTGGTATTTTACTGTATGTCACATAACCATAAATGTTTTTGGTTGGCTTTGGGTCATTCTTGCTGCTTCTGTACCCTGCATTGACACCCAGGGACAATAGCTTAACCGGTTGGCAGTTAACCTGGAACATGAAGCCTGCACCGTTGCAAGTTCAAGCATTCTTTCGACGATATTTTTAGGATAAGTTTCATAATAAACAACGTTTTGCAGCGCACTGTATGAGATGCTTAGCGATAACTGCCTGATGGGTCTGTACCTCAGTGATAAATATAAATTGGTTAAAGCAGGTGTATTGTCCTTTTTATAGGTTGTATCTTTCCGGATCGTATCGACAGGGTATACGATCGTGTTTAAACTTTCCCAAGGAGGATCTGGCGGGATAATTCGGCCTGGTTTAAGAGCATTTGTTTGCCATTCATAACCCTTGCCTTCCTGGCCATTCCCCGTTTCATGAATTCAGTTACCTCGGGGTTATAAATGAGGTCGTACAACAGGTGATCCGTGGTGAGAACTTGATAGGGGATCGGAGGGGCACCGGCAGTGTCGGGATACATTCCTGCAGGGGTTGCATTGATGATAAACGGATGATCAAGGATTATTTCAGATGTAAGATCATCATAGGAGATCATGTTTTCACCCTTGGTTTTTCGGGAAACGAAGTGAAACGGGATGTTGATATTTTTCAGGATGAAGGCCACCGCTTTTGCCGCGCCTCCGGTTCCGAGGATCAGTGCCGGTCCGGTAATTGCAAGGTTCCGGATCGTTTGAAGGAAACCCGGCGCATCGGTATTGAATCCTTTAGTATGGATCATTCCATTGGTTCGATCAATCGTGACGGTGTTTACCGCACCAATCGATCGGGCTGTGTCGTCCAGATCATCCAGGAATGGAATAATTTTTTCTTTATAGGGGATGGTTACATTCAGTCCACACAGTTCCGGGTATTTTGCAAGCAGGCCGGGGAATTCATCGATGCTTATTAAAGGGAAAAGGCGGTATTCCTTATGAGTGTCACCATCCAGCCTGAATTTTTCATTATAAAAATCCGCCGACCATGAGTGACTTAATGGGAAACCGATCAATCCAAGCAATATCTTTCCATGCTTCATTTCGCTATTTCGCCAGTTCACTAACTTGCTATTTCGGAAGGTACTTTTTATATTTCGCCGGCAGAAAACTGAAAAAAGTATCTCCACGTAATCCAAGGCGCAATGTTTCTAGCGGGATCAGTTCATGAGGGGCGATGTTGCCAAGATTAACGTTGGCCCCGAAATTTTTAATAAACCATACCTGCTGGGGTTTCAGGGGAGCTTCCCAAAGCAGTTTATCGGCCTGAACTTTTGCCAGGATTTTATTGATCAGGGCCACATGGGCTTTTCCGGTCGCACGGTAAATACCAACATTCCCGCTTTCCCGTGCTTCTCCGATCACCTTGAATGAACCTGCCTGCAGCTCTTTTTGAATCATGTCGATCCATCGGCCCGGTGAGATCATGATTCCGGATTCTTTTGAGCCAACTTCTGAAAGGACGGTGTAATTTTTCGCAAGCTGATGAATATATTCGCATTTAACATCGTGTTCCATGAGCATGGATCCATCGGAGACCTCCACGGTGTCGAGTCCCAATTGATCGATATACTTTAAATATTCCGGATAAAGGTCACGGATCACAAATGCTTCAAACAAGGTCCCTCCTGCGTAAACCTTAATATTTGCTTTTTGATATACCTTGACCTTTTCTTTGACTTTATTCCCCACCACCGATGTTCCGAAGCCAAGTTTTACAAAATCGGCCAGGTGACCGGCGGATTCAACAAAATCTTCAGCCTCGCGCACACTGAGGCCCTTGTCCATGACCATGGCAATCCCATTTAGCCTGGGTTTGCTTGTCCGGTCGGGTAAAAAAGTAAGATTGGATGTGTTCACTCTGCCTTCTTTTTATATGATTCGATCACTTCAACTACTTGCGGATGGTTTGATGCTTCGGGGAATGTGGAAAAAAGTCGTTTATGCCCTTCACGGTCCATTTCAAGGGCTTTGAACATTATTTCATGTCCTTCCTGCGATTTTCCCATCATGATCAGATAATAGGCTATTCCGAAATAAAAATCGGCATTTGTCTGATGGAATAATAAACCATCCGTAAGAACGGCATACCCCTTTTCATAATCTTTCTGATCGGCGTAAACTACCGAAAGATCAAGCCAGATGTCGGTATCTTCCGGATCAAGTTCAATAACTTTACGGTAAGAGGCGATTCCCTCTTCTATTTTAGAAAGTTTAATCTGGATATCACCCAGAATAAACCAATATTCGGGAATAGAGGGAGTCAGTTTGATCGCTTTCAGTACATAGGGTAATGCCGATTGCGGTTTTCCCAGTTCATCATAGGATATTCCAAGACCCAGCCAGGCATCCGCAAATTCGGGGTCGAGTCCTACCGCCTTGTTATAATACTCGATGGAATCTTCAAACTTTCTCAGTTTCTCGTAGCACTCTGCAATGTAATAGAAGGTAACCGGCTCCGGATCTTCGTAAAAAATTGTTTCTATATAGGTTTCAATGGCCTTTTCGAATTTGCCGATGTTTGCGTAACAGTTGGCTTTATTGAAGTAGGCTGATGAAAAGGTGTCGTCGATGGCCAGCACATAATCATATGCATCAATAGCCTTTTCATACAGGTCAATATTGCTGTATGCGATTCCCAGGTTGAACCATGCTGCCACAGAATAGGGTTGCCGGTTGAGAAATGAAAGCAAAAATTCAATGCCGCGTTCTGTCTGTTGCGACACCTCACAGCAAAATGCAAATTCATACAGTGCGGAATCATTCTCAGGATTCAAATCAAGCGCTTTTAATAAAAATTCGATGGCCTTGTCATATTTCCCTATGTTTTCATATTCAAAGGCGATGCTGGAAAACAGGTCGTCAAGATAATCGGCGCCGTCAATCGCTTTTAAATACTCTTCGATGGCCTTTTCGGGTTTCTCCAACTGGCTGTAAAGGTTGGCTTTGGCAATATGCAGGTCGCTGTCGGCTGAGTCAATATGCTCAATATCCTTCAGTATCCGCAATGCTTCACGGTCCTTTTTTGCATTCACTTGAAATTGAGCCAGTTTGACCAAAATAATGGACGACCCCGGATGTTGCTCCAGGGCCTGGTTAATAGTCAGAAAAGCTTTCCGCTGCTCGTTCTTGAAAAAATAATACTCGATGATTTCTTCGAATTCATCCACATCAAAAAACAAATGCTGATCCTGTTGGATCATTTTCTCAAAACGTCCGACCAGAGAGAGCGTTTCCCCGTCAAAATATGATTCAAAAGGTTCTTCCATCAGCAATTTAAAGGACCAAAATGCATGTTTGGTGATGGCAGCAAAATTACGAAAAAAACCAATGTCAGGCAGCCGGTTGATAACCAGATTTCATTTTTTTTTAACAGTGGTGACCGATCAGTTGGAAATCTTTTACATTTGCCTGAAAAATAAGATATGTCACTGATTAAATCGATTTCAGGTATCAGGGGAACCATTGGCGGACAACAGGGAACCGGGTTGACCCCGAGCGATCTTGTTCGTTTTTCGGCTGCATATGCAACCTATTTGCTCGAATTAAATCCTGGCCAGAAATTGAATGTCGTTGTTGGCCGTGATGCCCGGATCTCAGGTATCATGGTAAACAACCTGGTTACAGGAACCTTGATGGGAATGGGAGTCAACGTCGTTGATATCGGATTGACAACAACTCCCACTGCTGAAATTGCTGTTGTTGAGGAACATGCGCATGGCGGGATTATCCTTACTGCAAGTCATAACCCGGCCCAGTGGAATGCGCTTAAACTGCTCAATGACAGGGGTGAATTTCTTTCAGCAAAGGATGGGGAGCGGGTTATTGCCCTTTATGACAAGTCAGCGTTTATTTTTGCAGGAGCCGGGGAACTTGGAAATTACAAAACCGATGCCTCCTATATACAGAAGCATATCGACAAGGTTGTTGCCCTGCCATTGGTTGATACAGAGGCCATTAAGAAGGCGCACTTTCATGTTGCGATTGATGCGGTTAACAGTACCGGGGGGATTGCCATCCCTGCATTGCTGCAGGCCCTGAATGTGCACGTGATTGATCAGCTTTATTGCCAGCCTACCGGTATTTTTCCACACAATCCCGAGCCACTTCCCGAACATCTGGGCGACATCTGTGCTTTGGTGTTGAAAAACAGGGCCAACGTCGGTTTCGTAGTTGATCCAGATGTTGACCGACTTGCAATCATCAATGAAAACGGAGAACCATTTGGCGAGGAATATACCCTCGTTTCAGTTGCTGACTATGTCCTGCAGCATCAAAAAGGGAATACCGTCTCGAATCTTTCTTCGACACAGGCTTTGAAAATTGTCACAGAACGCGCTGGTGGTGAATATTTTGCATCTGCTGTTGGGGAAGTGAACGTAGTGGAAATGATGAAGGAAAAAGGAGCTGTAATCGGCGGTGAAGGCAATGGAGGAATCATCTATCCAGAACTTCACTATGGCCGCGACGCCTTGGTTGGTATTGCACTTTTTTTAACTTCCCTGGCCAAATCAGGTAAAAAATGTTCTGCTCTTCGGGCACAGTTCCCTGATTTTTACATTTCAAAAAACAAGATCAGTTTTTCCCCTGAAATGGATATCGATAAAATCCTCCAGGCCATTGTTCAGAAATACGAGTCATTCCCGATTTCCACCGTTGATGGGATAAAAATCCAATTTAACGATGAATGGGTGCATTTGCGTCGGTCAAATACCGAGCCGATCGTAAGGATCTATGCAGAGAGCGATCTGATGAGCAAAGCTGACAATCTTGCAAGGAAAATAATAAACGACTTCAAGGATATTCAATAAGACTGCTGAAGAGATGCCTGAAAAAAAAAATAAAAAGGCCCGAAAACCTGTGAAATTCAAAACCATCACCATCAAGGTGACAGCACGTCAGAAAAAGTCATTGTTGAATTTCAGTAAATCCCGGCGCACAACGCCCAACAAGCTAATTAAGAAGGCTATCCGCCCTTTGCTTCAAAATTATGCCGATATGGAATTGAACAGTCATCTGCCCGCCAAAGTCAATCAACTTGAACTTTTCTGAAGATTGAACCTATTTCCTGGCAAGCCCTGATTCATAAGGCGTGCGGTTGAGGATGGAACGGCCCAGGGTGACTTCATCGGTGTGTTCCAATTCATCTCCGATTGAAACCCCACGGGCAATGGTTGTAAGCCGGAGATTGAATTCTGCGAGTTTTCTGAAAAGATAAAAGTTTGTAGTGTCCCCTTCAATGGTCGTTGGAAGCGCAAGTATGATTTCCCCGATGTTTCCGGAGGCCACTCTCTGGATGAGTCCCTCAATATGCAGATCCTGGGGGCCGATACCTTCCATCGGGGAGATGATTCCACCAAGGACATGGTAAACTCCGCTGAACTGGCCTGTGTTTTCAATGGCCATCACATCGCGGATGTCCTCCACAACACAAATCAGGGAGTGATCCCGTTTTGGACTTTCACAAATGGTACAAAGATCCTGGTCGGAAATATTCCTGCACTCCCTGCAATAAATAAGGTCATTCCGCATTTTAATTATGGCTGTTCCGAGCGACTCAACCTCAGCCGGGTTGCGTTTCAACAGGTGCAAAGCCATACGCAGTGCGGTCTTACGTCCGATTCCGGGGAGCCGGGCAAGTTCGTTAACCGCATGTTCCAGAAGTTTTGAAGGATAGGATTGCACCTGAAATATTTATTACTTTGCAAAAGTAATTTTTTAAGGATTATGTTGCGAATTTCAATCTTCACCCTGGTTACTTTTTTTTCTTTGGTTCTGCCTGCACAGGATACGATGAACATGATCAACAGCAGGGGCAACAAGCATGGGTTTTGGCGTAAAGTCGATTCTGCCGGCAAGGTCATCTACGAAGGCAGGTTTAAAGATGGAATTCCATTCGGAGAGTTCAGATATTATTACAATGATGGAAAACTGAAAACAGTTTCCATTGTTTCCGGAAACGGAAAACGGGCTGTAACCGTTTCATATTTCCGCAATGGCATGAAGATGGCAGCCGGCAACTACCTGGATGAAAAGAAAGACAGTACCTGGCAGTTCTTCAGCGAATCGAACGGGACAATTGTTTCCCAGGAAATATATAAGTCAGGAAGGATCGATGGCCTTTCCAAAGTGTTTTATCCGGAAGGCGGATTGTCGGAATTGCATTTTTATAAAAATGGGGTCAAAGATGGACTCTGGGAACAGTATTACCTTGATGGCAAGCTGAAACTTCGTGCAGCTTATAAAGCAGGGGAGAAGCATGGGCTCTTCAAAACCTTTTACAATTCAGGAAAACCGATGATTGAAGGTCAGTATGTTCAGGGTCACCAGGATGGAACCTGGGTCTATTTCACCGAACAGGGAAAAGTCTCTAAAACAGAGGTGTACGAAAGGGGAGCCCTTGTAAAAGACGACCAGCAGGGAAAGTAATCCTTACTTGTTGCTGAAGGTGAGCTGTCCATCTCTTACATCGATTTCAATGGTTGCCTCACGATCGACCTTTCCTTCAAGAATCATTTTCGACAGCGTATTCAGCAACGCTCTCTGAATCACCCTTTTGATAGGCCTTGCCCCGTATTGCGGATCAAATCCAAGCTTGGCGATATGCGCGATGGCTTTTGGTGTTGCCTGGAGGGCAATGCTGTTTTTTTCAAGCATTTGTTTAACCGCATCCAGTTGAATTTCAACAACATGAATGATTTCATCCAGGGTCAGTGGTTTGAACATGATGATCTCATCAATCCGGTTCAGGAATTCCGGACGGATGTTCTTTTTCAGCAGTTCAAAAACCTCCTCTCGGGTTTTACTGAAAATTTCGTCCCTGTTTGTATCAGTCACATGCTCCATGTTTTCCTGGATGATATGTGACCCTATGTTTGAAGTCATGATGATGATCGTATTCCTGAAATCGACGGTTCGGCCTTTATTGTCTGTCAACCGGCCATCATCAAGCACCTGAAGCAGGATGTTGAAGACATCGGGATGAGCTTTTTCAATTTCATCAAGCAGCACGACGGCATAGGGCTTTCTTCTGACAGCTTCTGTAAGTTGCCCGCTTTCTTCATAGCCCACATAACCCGGCGGAGCCCCGATGAGGCGCGAAACGGTGTGTCGTTCCTGGTATTCAGACATGTCGATGCGCACCATGTTGTTTTCATTGTTGAAAAGGAATTCGGCAAGCGCTTTGGCCAGTTCGGTCTTGCCAACACCGGTCGTGCCCAGGAAGATAAAGGAACCGATCGGACGGCTGCGATCCTGGAGCCCTGCGCGGCTGCGGCGGATGGCATCGGCAATTGCGGCAATTGCCTCATCCTGGCCAACGACCCGCATGTGAAGTTCTGTTTCCAGTTCCATTAGTTTCTGGCGTTCCCCCTGCAGCATCCGGTTCACCGGGATCCCCGTCCATCTTGACACGATCGCGGCGATTTCTTCGGCTCCGACCTCCTCATTTACCAAAGGTGAATCTTTCTGAATTTCGGATAGATTTTCCTTTAACCTTTCAATCTCTTTTTCGGCCTGCGGAATTCTCCCATACCTTATTTCAGCAACCTTCCCTAGGTTTCCACTCCGGTTTGCCTGATCAGCTTCAATTTTATAGGTTTCAATTTCATTCTTGTGCATTTGTATCTGATCCACCAGCCCCTTCTCATTCTTCCAGCGGGCGCGCAAAACCTGCTGTTCATCCTTGAGATTGGCAATTTCAGCACTCAGGGGTTTTAACCGGTCCTCATCATTTTCACGTTTTATTGCCTCTCGCTCAATCTCCATCTGACGAATTTTCCGGTCAATTTTCTCCAGGTCCTCCGGCACCGAATTGATTTCAAGACGCAGTTTTGAAGCGGCTTCGTCGATCAGGTCGATGGCCTTGTCAGGCAGAAACCGGTCTGTGATATAACGCTGCGAAAGTTCAACAGCAGCAATGATGGCTTCATCCTTGATCCGCACATGGTGATGTGATTCATATCGCTCCTTCAAACCGCGTAAGATAGAGATCGCATCCATTGCGTCGGGTTCATTCACCATCACCGGCTGAAACCTGCGTTCGAGCGCTTTGTCTTTCTCAAAATATTTCTGAAACTCTTTCAGGGTGGTGGCACCAATCGCACGCAAATCACCTCGTGCAAGCGCTGGTTTCAGAATGTTCGCCGCATCCATTGCCCCTTCCCCGGCGCCGGCTCCAACCAGGGTATGTATCTCGTCAATGAATAAAATGATTTCACCGTCAGCTGAAATCACCTCTTTGACAACACTCTTCAATCGTTCCTCGAATTCGCCTTTGTATTTGGCACCTGCTATCAAAGCCCCCATATCGAGGGAATAGATTTGCTTTGACTTGAGATTTTCGGGAACATCCCCGTCAATGATACGGTGGGCAAGTCCTTCTGCAATGGCTGTTTTTCCCACCCCCGGTTCGCCAATCAGGATCGGGTTGTTTTTTGTACGCCGCGACAGGATTTGCAGGATCCTTCTTATTTCTTCGTCCCGGCCGATAACCGGGTCGAGTTTTCCATCCCTGGCCAGGTCATTCAGGTTTTTTGCGTATTTATTCAAAGCATGGTAGGTTTCCTCAGCTGTAGGGCTGTTCACGCTGCTTCCCTGCCGAAGCTGCCTGATTGCTGCCATCAGGTCATGTTCCGTTACCCCATGATCTTTCAGCAGCCGGGCTGCGGGATCATTCGAGGCAATAATTCCAAGCAATATATGTTCAACAGAGACGAAATCATCTTTCATTTCCCTGGAAACAGCAACAGCTTTATTCAAGGCATTGGTGGCATCGGATGAAAGAAAGGGTTCGCCGCCATTTACTTTAGGCAATGATGCGGCCATTTTATCCAATGCCTTCCCGATGAGCACTGTATTGACATTCAGTTTTTTCAGCAGGTATGGAACAACGTGTTCATCCACGGAAAGGATCCCCTTGAGCAGATGAATGTTTTCAATTGCCTGATTCTCATATGCAGCAGCCAGTTCACTGGCTTTTTGAATGGTCTCCTGCGACTTGATTGTGAAATTATTTAAATTCATACGGATTCAATTTTCTTTTTCAAACTGGTTCTCCGCAAAAATGCAACCAAACCTGCTGATTGGTGTTTTTAATGAAATAGTGTCAGATTGTTTTCAAATTTCCCGACGTTTTGTCCGTTTTTATCTACTTTTGTCAAGTCCTGTGAATTGATTAACACGTGAAGAAAAAGACATTGGTACTTGGTGCAAGCACGAATCCGGAGCGGTTTTCATACATGGCCGTCAGGAAACTCAGATATGGCGATATACCTGTCGTTGCGGTAGGACTCAGGGAGGGAGAAATCGGCGGTGTAAGAATTGAAAAGCCATTTCCGAAATTTGAAGATATACATACGATCACCATTTATATCGGGCCAAAGAACCTGACTGCCTATTATGGCTATATACTCAGCCTGAATCCCAAACGGGTGATTTTCAACCCGGGCACTGAAACCAGGGAATTTTCGGAAATCCTCTCCGCAGCAGGAATTGAAGTCGTTAATGCCTGTACCCTGATCATGATTTCCAACAATCTTTATTGATGAAAATGAGTTTCATGATCGTATACTAAGTTTGATATAAGGAGCGTTATCTGATTAAGTGGCCGGAATCAAAGAAATTCTTATTTTTGCTGCAGTATTGAAATTCCAGATGAAACATTTCCTGTCTGTATTATTTTTTTTCTGCAGCATTTTTGGCATGAGCCAGGTAAACGTTGTGGTGATTCCCGCGGATACCATTGTTTGCTTTCGCGACAGTGTTGCATTTACGACCATCATCACCGGCACGGGTAATGCTGCAATTTCCTATCGCTGGCAAAAAAACTACATTGACATTACCGGCCAGGGCGCTGCCGATTCAATTTTTGCAATTTCGCATGTTATTAGCAGTTCTCCCGGGATTTACCGTTGTATTATCTCGGTGGAAGGCCTGGGTTCGGACACAAGCAATGACGTAATACTGCGCATGCATCCCCGGATGTACATCGATACCCTGTACCGTTATAACCCGCTTGGTTGTGCTGGTGAATGCAAAGGACAATTCAAGACTAGCGTTTCCGGAGGTACCCCATTTAAAATTGATCCGCCATATATTTATGAATGGCATGGTGGTCATTCCCAGGATACGATTGTTTTTGGTCTTTGTCCCGGGCATTTTACTTTTACTGTGACAGATTCTTTAGGTTGTTCTATCGATAGTGCATATTTAGTCGATTTTTTAAAGTCGCCCAAAGTGACATTTCTGATCAAACCCGATTCGGTGGTCTATCTGACAAATCCCAACATCCAGGTTGTTTTCCCCGATTCAATGAAGCAGTATATCACAAACTGGACATGGGATTTTGGGGATTCAGCAAAGATCCCTAACCAAAATCCGGCATTGCACACCTACCAGAAAACCGGAAAATTTTTCATCCAGCTCAGTTTTACAGATCTGAATGGTTGCGATACGACCATTACCAGCGAAGTGAATGTAAAAGTGGCAGAGCTTGATATCCCCAACCTGTTTACGCCAAATGGAGATTTTATAAATGATAAGTTTGCAGTTCAGTTAATGGATGATGCCAAGCGTGATTACCGTGAAGCTTATCTGGGGAGTGAGTTGCTGGTCTTCGACCGTTGGGGTAAAAAGGTTTATAACCAGTCGAACTACAAAAGTGAAGATTGGGATGGTGAGCGGCTTTCGGATGGGACCTATTTTTACATTTTGAAATTGACCGGACAATTCGGGGATGAAGTTTCCAAAGGTTCGGTGACCATCCTACGCGGAAAGTAATTCGTTCTCTCTTTATTGTCCTATCTGAAAAGCAACCGTGCGTAAAATCCCGGTCGTGTCAGTTTTTCCCTGACGTCATCATTGGTAAACATGGCCGTTAACAATTCCCGGAGGTCTTTGTTTTTACGGGCTTTGTCCACCACGAGGTTGAACAACCAGGCCGAACCAGCCAGCCGCTGCATGACCGACATGGTTTTAAATTCCTGCGAAAACCTTCGCTGAAGCCTCCTGTCATAGGTTTTTAACCCTTCAGCGGAAAAGTCATTCGTTTGAAAGCTGTTTGCCAGGATCGCGGCAGCAATTTCACCACTGGCCATGGCATTTCCAATGCCTTCTCCGCTGAATGGGTCAACCAGGAATGCTGCATCTCCAAGCAACAGAAAGCGGTTGCCCGACCTGTTGAAATTGTATGTCCCCAGCGGTAATGTGTGCGCTTCCTGCTTTCCAACCAGTTTAGCACCGCTAAACCGGGGTGCAATTACCGGATCGTTAACAATAATCTCATCCAGAATGTGGTTCAGGTGTTCCCTGCCGCTGATTACCTTTTTTTGCATCATTCCAAATCCGGCGTTAACAACATTCCCGGTTGAAGGGAAAATCCAGAAATACCCCGGAAGCAGGCGCTTTAAGAAAATAAGTTCAATGAAATTCTCCGGATGAAGTCCGGTGACATTTTCGTAATAGCCACGGATGCCGAGGCATATATGTTCCTTGTCTGCCCTGGCAATCTGAAGAGATTGTCTTACTTTTGAGTGAACCCCATCGGCACCGGCAATCACCTTTCCACAGAAAACGTGGTTTTGGGTTTTTGCCATGATGCAATCCGGATAGGTGATAACCTGTGTCACCTGCTCACCCTGGAAGATATGAATGTTCGGGTATTCCTTCAGTCGTTCAAAAAGGAAATTATCGAAATCGTTTCGTCTGCATACATACCCCGGAGCTGTCTGACCATCTGCCCTGTTCAGCAAAAAGGGTATATCCACCGCATGATGGTTCGGGGCCAGGAAGCGGATGCCCCAGGATGGGACTTTATCAACCTGTTTAAGAAAATCTTCGTAAATACCTCCGGGGATCCGTTTCAGGACATTCAACACTTTGCCGCTCAAGGCATCCCCGCATATTTTGTTTCTGGGAAAAACATCCTTTTCGATAATTGCGATCTGAAACCCTTTGGCTGCCAGGTTTAATGCAAGTGTGCAACCGGCAGGTCCGGCTCCCACAATCAGTAAATCAAACATAAAATTGCCCATGGGTTTAGGTGTTACTACCTTCCATTCACTCTCTCCTTGAAGTGAAGAGGTCAGGGGATGAGGTAATTCAAAGATTTAATTCAGAACAATGAGTACAAACATACTTGAATAATCGCTGATTTTTCGCATTTTTGCTCAAACTTTTTCCAATGCGAAAAGAAGAACGCTTCAGGCTTGTATTGAACTATTTTCTTAAGAATCACCCCATAGCCGAAACGGAGCTCCTTTATACAGATCCATACGAACTTGTGGTCGCGGTTATTCTTTCGGCTCAGTGCACCGACAAGCGCGTAAATATCATCACTCCTCCTTTTTTTCGTGCATTTCCTGATGTCCGGTCGTTGGCAAATGCCAATCCATCAGAGGTTTTTGAGCTGATCAGGAGCTGTTCTTATCCCAATAACAAAACTAAAAACCTCATCGCCATGGCAAAAGTCCTTGTTGAAAATTATAACGGGATTTTACCGTCAGATGTTGATGAGCTGCAGCAAATCCCTGGAATTGGAAGAAAGACTGCCAATGTGCTGGCATCAGTGATTTATAACAAGCCTGCCCTGGCAGTCGATACGCATGTTTTCAGGGTTTCTGCACGCATCGGTTTGTCTCACAATGCCAAAAGTCCAATCCAGACCGAGCAGCAACTTGTTAAATATATACCTGAGGACCTGCGTTCCATTGCCCATCATTGGCTGATCCTGCATGGAAGGTACATATGCCAGGCCCGCAAGCCTAAGTGTATGGACTGCGGGTTAAAAGATTTCTGTAAATATTATCTGACGGATAAAACCACAAAAAGTTGTTGATAACTCCATTTTCAATCCGATTTTTTTCCATTCATAATTTCTAATTTTGAAGGTAGATATTCTTGCGATAAACTGACTGCTATTTGATTGAATATGATAAAATTAGCTACTGGCTCTCCGGCTCCTGATATACGAGCTTATGATCAGCATGGCAATCCTGTTGAACTGGATGCCTTTAAAGGTAAAAAGGTAATCCTGTATTTCTATCCGAAAGACAACACGCCCGGATGTACAGCGGAGGCATGCAATTTAAGGGATAATTATCAGGTTCTCAGGGATAAAGGATTTGAAATCCTGGGTGTTAGTGCCGATGATGAAAAGGCGCATAAAAATTTTTCTGAAAAATATGTATTACCTTTTACCCTTATTCCTGATAAAGCAAAAAAGATCATCATGGATTATGGCGTTTGGGGCAAAAAGAAACTTTACGGTAAAGAATATGAAGGGATCAACCGGACGACATTCATCATCGATGAAACGGGCAAGATCGCTCATATCTTTACGAAGGTTGATACAAAGAACCATACCTACCAGATCCTGAAAGCAATGGGGTACTGATACTGTAAAGACGCACCACAGTGCGTCTCCATAATCACTAGAAAAGACGCACCGTGGTGCGTCTCCAAAACAAAGGAGGGAAAAAAAATGTCAAACGAAGTAAATAAGGAAAAAATGAAAGCCTTGCAGCTTACCTTGGATAAGCTGGAAAAGGCCTATGGGAAAGGAACCATCATGCGACTTGGCGATAATGTAGTTGAAGCGGTGGATGTAATATCAACCGGTTCAATTGGATTAGATGCTGCATTGGGGATCGGCGGGCTGCCGAAGGGACGTGTAATTGAAATTTATGGCCCTGAGTCATCCGGAAAGACAACCCTTGCCTTGCATGCCATTGCCGAATCGCAAAAAACAGGCGGAATTGCCGCATTCATTGATGCAGAGCATGCATTTGACAGGTTTTATGCACAGAAACTCGGAGTTGACGTTGAAAATCTTCTGGTATCTCAGCCTGATAACGGAGAACAGGCATTGGAAATTACTGAAAACCTGATCCGTTCAGGAGCCATCGACATCATCGTCATCGATTCGGTTGCCGCATTAACACCCAAAAGCGAAATTGAAGGGGAGATGGGGGACTCTAAAATGGGTTTGCAGGCACGACTTATGTCGCAGGCATTGAGGAAATTAACAGCCACTATCAGCAAAACTGCGACATGCTGCATATTTATCAACCAGCTTCGGGAAAAAATCGGCGTTATGTTTGGCAATCCTGAAACAACAACCGGTGGCAATGCCTTGAAATTTTATGCTTCGGTTCGGCTTGATATACGTAGGCAAACTCAGCTGAAGGAGGGTGATGACGTTGTTGGAAATCATGTGAAAGTCAAAGTTGTTAAAAATAAAGTAGCCCCGCCTTTCCGCAAAGCCGAATTTGATATAATTTTCGGGGAAGGCATCTCCAGGGCTTTTGAAATTATTGACCTGGCCACAGAGATGAATATTATCAAAAAAAGCGGTTCATGGTTCAGTTACGGCGATACTAAATTGGGCCAGGGACGGGACGCCGTAAAGAAAATTCTTCAGGATAACCCTGAACTTGCCGATGAACTGGAAGGGAAAATTCGTGAAGCCTTACGCAATCATGTTTAAATTCGGGAACCACCTGATCAGTTTTATACTGATTTTACTGCCTGGAATCTTCTCCTGCAACAACCGCGGAGATACTTCCGGCAGTCAAAACCAATCCAGTGATACAACACGCATCAAACTGGAAATACTGAACCAGAAGATTGATGCGGATGTTTCCAATCCGGATCTGTATAACCTGCGGGCGAAATTCTATCTGCTTGATCATCAGTTCGATAAAGCCCTGAAAGATATTCACCAGGCGATCTCCATTGACAATAGCAAATCGGTATATTACATCACGCTTTCTGACATTTACCTGCTCATGGGTAAACCCGAAGACAGCCGAGACGCGCTTAACAAAGCCGTCAGTAAAAATCCCGGGGATGTTGACGCATTGTTGAAACTGGCAAAACTTTACCTGATCATAAAAGATTATAAAAACTGCTATGCAACAGTCAAACAGCTTTTGGTTGTCGATAACGGGAATGCATCAGCCCATTATACCAGGGCCATCGGTTTGCTTGAACAGGGAGATACCATCCATGCAGTGGATGACCTGAAACAGGCAGTGGATAAGAACCAGGATTATTATGAAGCCTATGTTCAACTTGGCGAACTCTATGCGGTCAAAAAAGACCCGATGGCTGAATTATATTTCAAAAACGCGCTGAAACTGAGACCGAAAAGCAGGGAAGCTCTCTATATGCTGGGATTACATTATCAGGAGACGGGTAAATATGACAAGGCCATTGCAACTTATGAAATCCTCTCCAAAGCAGACACGGCATTCAGGGATGCATCCTATAACACAGGATATATCTACCTTGTTTATCTGAAAGATTTTAAAAAAGCCATTGAGTATTTCAGTGAATCAATTAAAAAGGATCCCGGGTATTTTGAAGCCTACTTTAACCGGGGATATGCCAATGAACTGGCAGGAAACTATCAGAAAGCCTACGAAGACTATCAGAAATCGCTGAAGATAAAGGTGAACTATGATAAAGCCATTGAAGGACTCAACCGGCTTGACCATTCTAAAAAATAATCCCGTTCTCTTCAGGATATTGAATGCAATGGATGGCTGACTGGGCATTGATCAGGCGGTAACCATACCGGGTTTCAAACAACCGTTTGCACTCGTTTACGGCATTTTCTTTAAAAGCTTTCAGCGGTTTTTGGTAAAGCAGCAGGAAGTCTTTCAAATCCTGATAAATATCTGTGAACGATTCAGCCAGGCTGCCTTTTACAGGGTCATGGTGGCTCCTTTCGTGGTGATCGACAAAAAAGAAAAGGTCTTTTTCCCCGAATTTATTGTATAAAATGTTGAACATCCCTTCCCATTGTTCCTCACTGACATAATGTTCAACCGCATCCTCATCCTCCACTTCAATATCGGGAAGCAGCGCGCTTTTTAAATAAATCAGCGGGGAAATTTTTTGAAGAAAATTTAATAATTCTTCCAGTGAATAATCTTCCGCCTTCTCAAGAAAAAGACAGAATTCGTTAGCGACAGTGATCATTTCAAGAACCTTCCGTGAATACACCAGATCATCATTGCCAATTATACCTTTGCCTTCCATGTTGATTTGTTAATATGAAGCAACAAAACTACGCTTTTTTCGATTTATCCTAATTGCCAAGATTTTCTTCATGGGGCGCATTCACATTGAAATCGTAATACTGAACATTCAAATTTGAACCGATCATGAATTGTAATTGCCTGAAACTATCCTGGACTGAAGGATAATAAAACCCTGAAAGAAGAAAGGCAGGGAAAATCAGGTTGCTGTTCTTGATAATGATGCTGCACCCGACACTGCTGAAAAATGAAGCATGATAAAATGGTTCATTCCTTTGACCGACCATCCCGGACTGGAAGGCCATCATGAGCGCGAAACGGAAACCATAAAAATACCACGGCGTAAAACAAATCGTTGCAAGTCGGCCTGAAATAATGTTAACGCCGTTGAAATAATCCGGATCACTGACCTTGTTTATTTTAAAGTCAAGGTTTGCATCATAATAATCACGGCTATTTGAACGAGAATTAAACGCATACCGGTAATCGGCACTTAAAAATGCCCTGAACCTGTATCTTTTATCCCTGGTCTTCATCAGCGGGGTAAAATAGTGCAGGTTAAACTTAACAACAGCGTCCTCAAACGAGTCATGGTTGAAAAATCCCCCAAGTTTGACATAGGTGGATATGTAACCAAATCCGTTAAAAAAATTACCTGCAGAAAGGTGGATGCCTGTGTACAAACGGGTGTAAAAATCACCCTGGTCAGCACCAATAGTTAATTGCAGCAAATGACCATAAGGCAGGTTTTCTGTTTTCCCAAAATCCATGACATAATCGGTCAGGTAGTAATTATTTCTTGAAATGGAAAACTCGGTCAGAACCTGTAATTGATTATAAAATGCAACATTTGAATCAATTGTAACGATTGGACGGGAGGTATAATGTTTCCGGTAGAGAGCCGCTGATAATACTGCGCGGGAAGTCTCCTTTCTCCCTTTCAGCAGATAGGCACGGCCAAGCCACAGTCCCTCATTGAAGAAGTAGGATGTAATTCCGGGATGGCCATTGTATTCACTGACGAAAGTCTCATAGGAGATATAGGCACTGCCGGCCCATTTCGTTATGTTTGTGAGGAAGGACCTGTCAAACCGAATGATCATGTTTTTATTCCCATGATCATCTGCGGCATAGGCAACTGTTGCGTTTATCTGCGAACTTGCAATATTGTTATAGGTATATGAAAACCCTTCAAATAAGCAAAATGGCATCCGGTTAATGTGGAATGAAAAACTTGTAGTGAACTGGTCGCCCAATCCAAGGAAATTTGCGTCATAGATGCGTATTCTGGTCTGCTGGGGTGTGATGAGCGGAACGTCGAGGCCGATGGACCAAACATCTTTTGCTACAATGACGAGATCGACGGAATCACTACCCGCAGCTGATGGAACCACGATGATACGCGCATTATCGATCGCATTCATGTTTCTCAGCAACCTTTCATTGTCGGCAAGGATTGCCGGATTCACCCGGTCTCCGGGCTTAAATAGCAAATTCCGTTTAATTACATATTTCCGGGTATTGATATGTACGCTGTTCAGGGCCTTGCCAATTCCCGTCGTGGCATGTTTCGCGGTATCGTATATACTGGCGCCGAATGGTGGTAGAATAGTTATTGTGACTTTCCGGATTATCTTTCCATGATATGCTTCAAAAGGACTGACACTCTTCAATACCTGCAATGAATCGGGTAAATCGGATTGTTTTGGTACTACAAATGCAAGGTTGTAAAGCAGTTGCGTTATTTTTGTCCGGGAGAATTTTTTATATACGGTATCATAAAAAAAATGAGAATCCTGGTCAGGATCAACTTTCCTCCTGGTCGTTTTTTCGTGCGGCATAAGATAAAACGTGTCGCATGGTATCGTGATAGAGGTGCTTTTAAAGATAAAGTACCGCCCTTTCGGAAGGAAGACTGTATCCCGATCGCGGGATCCTCGAACAGGTCCTGAACCCAGGCAGGGATTGTTTGCTGCGGAGGAATAAACGGAAATTCCTAAAAACAAAATAGGCGTGAATCTGAAAAAAATCAGGTTTGGATGAATAAAAAGAGCAATGACAAACCTTTTTGCAAGCATTTATTTTAGCTTCATTGAAGCGATAATACCAGCAATTTTTTCATCCAGACGTTGTTCGGTTTTTTCAAATTCGCTCAGGTCAGACAGCTTTTCGAGCACTCCAAAATAGAATTTAATTTTCGGTTCTGTCCCCGAAGGCCTTACGCTGATAATGCTCCCGTCTTCCAGTATAAATTGCAACACGTTCGACTTAGGCAGTTTGATTGGTTTTTCATGGCCGGTTGCAACCTCCGTTTCTTTGAGCAAAAGGTAATCTTTGATGATGATAACCCTGGAATTGTTGATGATTGCAGGCGGGGTCTTCCGGTAATTCATCATCATCTGCTGAATTTCCTCAGCACCGCTCTTTCCCTTACGGATGACAGAGATCAGTCCTTCCTTGTAAAAACCATATTTTTGATAGATCTCTACCAGCAGGTCGAACAGGGAATTTCCCTTATCAGCCATCCATGCGGCCGCTTCGGCAATCAATGCACAAGCGCTCACCGCATCTTTGTCACGAACAAAATTGCCAATCAGATAACCATAACTTTCCTCGCCGCCAACGATGTAATTCTTTTTGCTTTCATTTTGCCTGATCACATCAGCAATGAATTTAAAGCCGGTGAGGCATTCAAAATATTCAACACCGAAAGACCTGGCAATTGCAGAGAGTAATTTGGTGGTGACAATGGTTGAAACAATGAACTCATTCCCACGGAGTTTTCCGAGTTCTTTCCAGCGGTTCAGGATATAGTAAAAGAGCAGGGCCGCTGTTTGGTTTCCATTGAGGAGGATCATTGTGTTTTTATGATTTCTAACGGCAATACCAACACGGTCGGCATCAGGATCCGTTGCCATCACAAGGTCTGCATGAAGATCCTCCGCCAATTTTATGGCCATGTCGAGTGCATCGTGTTCTTCAGGGTTTGGGGAGTGAACTGTTGGAAAGTTTCCATCTGCAATCGCCTGTTCTTTCACCATGTGGATGTTTTCAAATCCAAAATCTGAAAGAATGTCGGGCACCAGTTTCCGCCCGCAGCCATGCAACGGGGTATAAACTATTTTAAGCATTTTCTGGCGGCTGATGGCTTCGGGCGAGAGTGAAAGGGCTTTCACGCGGCTAAGGTATTTCCTGTCAATCTCAGCACCGATGCTGATGATATTCTCCTTTTTCCCGGACCATTTTACATCATCGATGGAGGTTATCTTCTGGACCTCTTTTATAACATTTTCATCATGAGGTGCGATCATCTGGGCACCATCATCCCAGTATGCCTTATAGCCGTTGTATTCCTTGGGGTTGTGTGAAGCGGTCACCATGACTCCGCTCTGGCAACCAAGTTCTCTGATGGCAAACGATAATTCAGGGGTTGGGCGAAGGTCGTCGAACAGGAAAACTTTGAATCCATTGGCTGAAAATACTTCAGCAACGATGCCGGCAAAATACTTACTATTGTTCCTGCTGTCGTATGAAATCGCCATTTTAATGGGATTCAGGGAGGGAAACATCATGATCAGGTAGTTTGCCAGGCCCTGTGTTGCCATTCCAACCGTATATTTGTTCATGCGGTTGGTGCCCACACCCATAATTCCACGAAGGCCTCCCGTCCCAAATTCAAGATCCCTGTAAAATGAATCCGTAAGCTCTGCCGGGTTGGTTTCAATTAATTTTTTTACAGCCTCTTTTGTAGCATCATCAAAGCTGCCACTCAGCCATAGCTGTGCGCGTTCCAGAACCGTGCTTTCTTTCTCCATTTATTTGATTTTAAGTATGTTTGTAACGAAATCGTAAATTATTCTTTCATCTTTTCAATACAATCCCTCAAACTATCTCGCCAGTATGGAATTTTCACCTGGAACCTTTGTTTTATTTTTGATTTGTTGAAGACACTGTAGAATGGTCTTATGGCAGGCAAGGGATAATCTTTGGTCTCGATCGGGTTGATTTTACAGTCAACCCCGCTGAATTCCATAATTGTTTTTGCGAAATCGTACCAGCTTGTAACTCCTTCATTCGAAAAATGGAAAACCTCCACTCCTTCATAATCAGGATTGTTATGAATGATGTCCAGGATGATTTGTGCAAGGTCGCGGGCATAGGTTGGGGTACCGGTCTGATCAAAAACAACATTCAGTGACCGTCGTTCCTTCCCGTATTTCATCATGGTCTTGATAAAATTATTACCGAACGTGGAGTATAACCAGGAGGTGCGGATGATCAGGGCCTTGCTGGAATAGGATTGAACCTGTTGCTCACCTGCGTGTTTACTCCGGGCGTAGAGTGAGACGGGGTTGGTAGGATCATCTTCGACATAAGGTTTGTAACCTTTGCCATCGAAAACGTAATCAGTTGAAATGTGTATCAGCAAGGAAGCATATCTGGTGGCCACCCTTGCGAGGTTTCCAACAGCGGCTGCATTGATCAGGAATGCAAGGTTATCTTCCTGCTCGGCTTTATCCACAGCAGTATAAGCGGCACAGTTGATGATTACCCCGGGTTTTTCTTCTTTGACAAGGGCTTCAATATCCTGCTCATTGGTAATATCTAATTCGGCAACATCGGTAAAAATAAATCTGAATGCGGGGAAAGCGGGTGCAAGTAATCTTACTTCATTGCCAAGCTGACCATTTGAACCGGTAACAAGGATTTTCATGGGGGAAAATTAAAGATTTTATCAGATGATTGACTTGAAATAATCAATGGTTTTAACCAAGCCTTCATCAAGCATGATCTTGGGTTCCCAGCCAAGCTCCTTTTTCGCAAGCGAGATATCGGGCTGCCGTTGTGTGGGATCGTCTGCCGGAAGAGGCATGAAAACAATTTTCGATTTTGAACCTGTCAGGTTGATTACCTTTTCAGCCAATTCCAGCATGGTGAATTCATTCGGATTGCCGATATTCACCGGGCCGGTGAATTCTTCTCTTGAATTCATTAACCTCACCATTCCTTCGAGCAGGTCATCTACATAGCAAAAACTTCTGGATTGTAATCCATCGCCATACATGGTTATATCCTGACCTTTAAGCGCCTGAACAATAAAATTAGAAACGACACGGCCATCATTCGGATGCATGCGTGGCCCGTATGTATTGAAAATCCGCATGATCTTGATCCGGACGTTGTTTTGCTGATGGTAGTTGACGAAAAGGGTTTCTGCAATACGTTTACCCTCGTCGTAACAGGATCTGATCCCGATAGGATTGACATGTCCCCAATAGGATTCAACCTGCGGATGCACCTCTGGATCCCCATAAACCTCGCTCGTGGAAGCCTGCAGGATCCGGGCTTTGGTACGTTTGGCCAGCCCTAGCATATTGATGGCTCCCATGACTGAAGTTTTCACCGTTTTAATTGCATTATACTGGTAATGGATCGGAGAAGCAGGACAGGCCAGGTTGTAAATCTCATCAACTTCGATAAAGAAAGGCATTGTTACATCGTGACGGATCAACTCGAAAAACGGATTATCGAGCAGGTGAACCACATTTTGTTTCTGACCGGTAAAATAGTTGTCAAGGCATACAACTTCATTCCCTTCATGGAGCAATCGTTCGCAAAGATGGGATCCAAGAAAACCCGCACCACCGGTAACTAAAATTTTTTTCTTTATCATGGATTTAATATTAACAACAAAAGTATAAAACCTGTGGCTGAATAAAAAGGGCAGGAGGCAATTTTTATTCAGCCACAGGCCGATAAATAATGATCTCGGAATTATTTTGAAGTATCTACGCCGATGCAGTAATAAGCAAATCCTTTACGCTTCATTTCAGCGATTTCGTATATGTTCCTTCCATCAAAAACAACCAGGTCTTTCAATAATTTCTTGACGATATTGAAATTAGGGAACTTGAATTCCGGCCATTCGGTGACAAGCATCAGGCAGTCGGCATCAATGAGTGCATCATACTGATCGGGAGCATAATAAATTTTATCCCCCAGGATCCTTTGGGTTTCATGTATTGCTACCGGATCGTACGCTTTAACTTTTACACCGGCGTCAAGCAGCTTTTTAATGATCACGAGAGACGGTGCTTCACGCATGTCATCAGTATGTGGTTTAAACGACAATCCCCACATAGCGACGGTCTTGCCTTCCAGGTTTCCGCCATAGTGTTTTTTCATTTTGTTGAATAAAACCGACTTCTGGTCATCATTAACGGCTTCAACGGCTTTTAAAACACGAAGGCTGTAATTATAATCTTCTGCAGTATGAATGAGGGCTTTCACATCCTTTGGGAAACATGATCCCCCATATCCTACACCGGGGTATATAAATTTATTGCCAATACGGGAATCCGAACCGATTCCTTTTCTAACCATATTTATATCGGCACCCACAATTTCGCAAAAGTTGGCAACATCATTCATAAAACTGATCTTGGTGGCAAGCATCGAGTTTGCAGCATATTTAGTCATCTCTGCAGAAATGATATCCATGAAAATCACTGGATGTCCGTTTAAGGTGAAGGGTTTATAAAGCGTTTTCATCAGCTCTTCGGCGCGGGCGGAATCGCAGCCAACAACGATGCGGTCGGGTTTCAGGAAGTCATCGATGGCAGCTCCTTCCTTCAGAAATTCGGGGTTTGAGGCAACATCAAATTCAATGCTTACACCGCGTTTATCCAACTCTTCCTGAACGGCTTTCCGGACTTTTTCGGCGGTGCCAACGGGGACGGTGCTTTTTGTTACAATCAGCAAATAATCTTTCATGTTTTTGCCACAATCGCGTGCCACGCTGATGACATATTGAAGGTCGGCACTTCCGTCTTCATCAGGCGGAGTTCCGACTGCACTGAAAATTACCTCGCAATCCTCAAGCGCTTCCGCGATGTTGGTGGTGAATTGAAGACGGTCTTTTTTCATGTTCCGATGAACCATGTCTTCGAGTCCAGGCTCATAAATAGGAATAATCCCGTTTTTAAGATTTTCGATTTTTTTCTGGTCAATGTCAACACAGGTGACTTCAATCCCCACTTCTGCGAAGCAGGTGCCGGTAACTAGGCCGACATACCCCGACCCTACAATGGAAACTTTCATGGCGTTGTGGTTTTGGTTTTTATTAAATAATGAAACAAAGATATGGAATGTATGTTCAGACTGTTCTTATTTTTATTTGTCTGATACAAATCAGATGGCAAAGTAAAAATGGCATTGATAATAATTGACTTGTGCAAGGCAAATATAATTCATTCAATAATTTTTTTTGTAGGGGGAGATGAAAATGAAAATAATCATAATGACTTGCCTGATTTTCATGTAAGTGATTGCCCTACATTTCAGGAAACAATCTCAGGGTATTTGTGATCATCTGATCAGATATTCAGCCGGGTTTGGATGACCTGGATATCATTGCGCAACTGCTTGACGGTTTCGACGAGATGATAGTTTTCTGAATTGAGGTTTTCAGGTATTTTCGGACTGATATAATGGACAAATTGCCATATTTCACGAATATCCTGCATATTGATATCGTATGGTTCATATAGTGGGTTCAATGAATGCAGCAGCAGTTTCCCTTCGGTTTTAATCCTGTTCTCCACGACCTTGAATACAATTCCCTCTTCCATGGTCAGGATGATGTATGCATCCCGGTCGCGGAGTGTTGTCCAATCCTGGATAAATACCCCGGTAACCCATGATCCATGGGGAATTGGCAGCATCGAGTCGCCGTTAACCTGGAATGTCCGGTATTTTTTTTGCCTGGATAAAAATGGCAGTCTGAAGGTTGGCAGAATGCTGATGTACTCAGGATCGGCAAATCCTCCGGTGTATCCGGCTTTTGCTTTTTCCGAAACAAGTTCGATGTTGTCTTCATTATCTGCCCCTACCGTTGTCGTGAGTATGCGGAGGTTCGAACCTTTGATGAAGACATCGTAGCCCCGCTCCAGTTGCCGGAGCTGGCTTTCCGGAATCTTCACCAGGTCAACCCTGATCAGGGTATCAATGGCTACATTATAATATTTAGAGAAGGCAATCAGGGTTTCAAAGCCCGGCTGGGCAATGTTGTTCTCGTATCCGCTTAGCGTTGAGCGTTTCATGTTAAGCGCAACAGCGATGTCGTCCTGGGTGCGTCCACGCCGTTTACGTAAAAATTTTATGTTGCTGCTGAAAAACATTTTTTTGGTTTTTGAAAAAAATGATTATATTATCGTCGGAAAAATGATTAAAATATCGTCAAATATAATACAAAAAATTTAAATACCTCGCCATTTCGCTATTTTTCATATGCTAACCCTTAAACGCAACATAGTACATTTCGATCTGGATACCTTCTTCGTCTCCGTTGAGCGGTTGCTCCGCCCCGAATTGATTGGAAAGCCGGTAATCATCGGGGGTACCTCCGACCGGGGAGTGGTGGCAAGCTGCAGCTATGAGGCACGGAAGTTCGGCATACATTCAGCCATGCCGATGAAGATGGCCCGGGCGCTGTGCGGCGATGCCATCCTTGTGCGGGGCGATATGGAGCTCTATTCGAAGTATTCGCACACCGTTACGGAGATTATAGCAGAAAAGGCGCCGGTGTATGAAAAGGCCTCCATAGATGAGCATTACCTTGATGTTACCGGGATGGACCGCTTCTTCGGGTTGCAGAAATGGACCCATGAATTGCGTGAGGGGATCATCAAAAACACCGGACTACCCATCTCTTTTGGCTTATCGGTGAATAAAACGGTATCAAAGATTGCCACGGGCGAGGCCAAGCCCAACGGAGAGTTGTACGTGGGGCGCGATGCAGTGCAGCCCTTCCTGGCGCCACTGTCGATCCGCAAGATCCCGATGATCGGGGAGAAGACCTACCGGCTGCTGCGTTCCATGGGGGTGGTGACGATCGATACCCTGAGCCACATTCCGATCAACATGATGGAACAGGTAATGGGCAAAAACGGCATTGCGATTTGGGAGAAGGCCAACGGCATCGACAGCACACCGGTTTATCCTTATCACGAGGCAAAATCGGTGAGCACCGAAACAACTTTTGAGCAGGACAGCATCGATATTACCCGGATGAAAGAGATCCTGGTGAAGATGGTGGAAAAAATCTCATTTGAGTTACGCGACAAGCAGAAACTCACATCCTGTGTCACGGTGAAGATCCGTTACTCGAACTTCGACACCCATACACTGCAAAAGCAAGTGCCCTACACCGCTTTCGACCACCAGCTTATTCCGGAGGTAAAAGAACTCTTCGACCGCATCTACCAGCGCCGCATGCTGATCCGCCTCATCGGTGTACGTTTCAGTGGTCTCGTTTCCGGTAATCCGCAGCTCAACATGTTCGACGACAACATCGGGATGGTCAACCTGTACCAGGCCCTCGACCGGATCCGCAGAAAGTACGGACAGCAGATTATCCGGAGGGGGGTGGCCATAAAAAATGGAGAAATGGCGAAGTAGCGAAATGGTGGGATTACTGCCTCCCGTTCTGGGTGATTTGATTCCGCCTGCGATGATCAAGGAAAATGAACAAAGAGGCAGTTACCAAAAGAAAATTGCTCAATCCCATCAATCCCGAATGCAAGATCTGATGGGAAAGTTCCCGGCCCAGCAGGTCATCGGAATTTAATCCGAAAAAAAAAGAGGAGGATGACCAGTACGGGTATCCACCAGTATTGTTTCCGGAAGGAAATGTAAAAGATCATGAAAGTAATTACCGGTGCACTGAACAGCAGCAGGACCCAATCAGTTTTTATAAGGTTTGGGAGCAGGGCAATAAGTAAAAACCATTCGAAAGCAAAGTTCATTTCAGGGGTGCCGGCCAATTTTCTTTCTTTTTTTTCCCGTTGAATGTTGTTCAGGATGAAAAGGGTGACAAAGGAAAGGATCAAAAAAAGAATGACAAGAATTCCCCATGCAGGCCAGGACGGCATGAAAATCCTGAACAGGTAGTCGATCGAAGTCATCCCGGGGAACCCTTCACTGTGCATCCGGATTGATTTTATCCAGTCATGATAAAGACCTGCCCCCTTGAATGGTCCCGGGAAAATGAAGGGAAGAACCAGCCCAATACCAGCCGTTATGGCCATCCAGGCCATGGCTTTCCATTTCTTTCGCAGAACCATTGGAAACAACAGGATCAGCAGATAAGGTTTTGTGAGGATCACCATACCCAGCAGGATGCCGCCCTGCCAGTCTTTCCCTTTGAGAAAATCACCGATTGAAAGGCAACAAAGCAGCAGCAGGATAATATTGATGTTGCCAACATATAATTCCCGTGCAAAATGGATCAGAATACATCCAAACGAGAGGGAGAGCAGCCAAACTTCATGCCTGATATTTTCCAGGCTAAAGTAGTGCATGATCAATCGGCTGATGAGGATCATGGTATACCAGTAAGCACACCCAAGGATGAAAAAGTGAATTACGGCCGCTGTTCTGAAACTGAAAATAGTGTATGGAAGAAAAAAATAGAGGGATGCCGGACTGTATTTGTAAAAACCGCTGCCACTATAAAAGGAAACAAGGTAGACGGGCCCACCGGTCACAAGATTGACTGCCGCCGAATAATAAACCCGGAAGTCACCAAGCTGGAACCGGCCATTGTATATGTTCAGTGTAAATGTTAAGATACATGCGATGGCCACGAAAATTGTGAACCCATTGAAAAGGTTCTTTTTATTCATGGTCCGAACAAATGAAGATAAGCCTCAACAATTTTATTGTCCAGCGTTTTGTAGAAATCCTTAATCTCGCTGACATCAGGAGGTGATTTCCGCCAGTCTTCCAGCCTTGCTTCAGCATCAGCAAATATTTGATTCTCCACAAGGGATAGTTTCTGCAGGAATCCAGTTCCGCTGGTGTTATACAATACAGGAAGGTTGAGATAATCCTCTCCATGTCCGCGTTTGATGGGAAAACAAAGTTCCTTTAATTTTAATGCCTTGCTACACAGGGGCGCGTTGCCACTTTTATCTGCCGTCAGCAACCCTGGCAACACATGTTCCGCATTAAACCAGACAGGGTATACCACTGAACATAACGGGAAGCCAAGGACCGTCCACATGGTCATGTTTAAAGGGTTTTCATTTTTCATTATTCCCCGGATAACCACAGAAGCGGATGAGGAAAACCGCGGAATGAAATCGGTAAACCAAACAAATTTATCCTTTTCCGTGGTGGGTAACTGTTTAAGGTTGGTTTCTGTAAGGGAGTGGTACAGGCACCTGGCCGCATCCCGGAGGATAAACTCGGGGGTAAGATTGTTTGTTGCGGAAGCCTGGTAAAATAATTTCTCTGCGGTCATATAGCGGATATACCCCTGCCCCTCATCGGGCTTGCCGGTAAAGGAGTAGTTGGTCCTGATGAGATAGCCCATGGGCGCTGCAACGGGATCATTCACATCGATTTTGAAATAACCGTTGTTTGAAGTTTCAAAATAAGCCCCGTTTCCCATTGCGTCAATTACCCCGAAATTGGCTTCAAGTCCGTGTGGTTTTGGCAGCTTCTTTAAAAGGTTTTCGAAATCATCCACGGTTGCACATTGTTTTAACGCCTGCCGCATCACCCTCCCTTCATTTTCGGCAGCAGTGGTATCATCGCTGTTGTTGAGGTTGTAAGAAGCAGAGTTCATGATGGCAAAACCGGCTGTATTCATGCCAATCCATACTTCCGATCCTGTTGTGTCTTTTGAGTTGACCAGGCCGATTGTGTTATATTTTCCATCAGTAAAGTACATCACTTTGTTATCAAGGTCGCCGGTATCACGGTTCTTCCAGAGCAAGGGCCGGCCATCCGGGGTAAATTTACCCGAGATAATGGCCGTGGTGCAGGCAAGTGTTGGTTGAATTACAGCAATAAGTAGTAAACTACTAAAAAACAGTCGTTTTCTCATGGTTAACATGTTTCGGTGCCTATTAATGATATATAAAAAGCAGAACAGGCGGGATCAACAGAAGGCAGCCAAGGATCAGGAAAATAACAGACAACGGGATCATGAACCTCACCCATTTATCATAGGGAATGTTAGCAATGGCCAAAACTCCCATGGTAACACCGCTGGTAGGGAATATGTTGGTAAATAGCCCATCCCCAAGCTGGAAAGCCAACACTGCTGTCTGGCGCGTTATTCCGATCAGATCAGCGAGGGGGGCCATGAGGGGCATCGTCAGTGCTGCCTGTCCGGAACCTGAAGGAACAAAGAAGTTCATAAAGCCCTGGAATACAAACATCATTTGAACCGATACCACCTTGGGAAAATGGCCCATGGTTCCGGCTATCCCGGCAAGAATGGTATCAATGATCTTCCCGTCGGTGGCTATAATCAGCATTCCGCGCGTAAGCCCGATGACGAAAGCAGCAGTCATCATGTCACGGGCGCCCTCCAGAAAAGCTCCGATGGCTATATTGGAGTTAAGCCGGTAAACCAGTGCTGTGAGCAGCGCCATGGCTAAAAACAATCCTGCAATTTCGTTAATATACCAGTCCCAAACATTCACCCCAACAATGAGCATGATGATGGACACGAAAAAGATAACCAGTACTATTTTTCTTTTAAGGGTCAGGGCAAGATCTTCAGCAGAATGGTATGCAGTAAGATCCCTTTTGCGGTCAATCTCATAAACAAGGCTGCGCTCGGGGTTCTTTTCGATCCTTCTGGCATAAAACATGACGAACAGAATGGCGGCAGTCATGAGCACAAGCCAAATGACAATCCGGTATTCCCAACCGCTGAATATCGGGATCTCAGAGATCCCCTGGGCGATACCGATGGTGAACGGATTGCTGAAGGCGCCTGCAAAACCTGATGCAGCCCCGATAAACGGCATGGCAACCCCGGTAAGCGAATCGTACCCCATGGCGATGGCAAGCGGGATGGTAATCAGAATAAAAACCATCACTTCCTCTGCCATGCCGAATGAAGCGCCTGCCAGGGAGAACAGGAACATGATAATGGGAATGATGAATCTCTTGATTGCCGGATTCTTGCGGGTAGTTGCAAGGACCCCTGCCAACCCGGCATTGATTGCCCCTGTTTTGGTGACAATCCCAAAAGCGCCGCCAATAAGCAAAACAAGAGCGATGATCTGGGATGCCGACATCATGCCCTTGATGGGTGCTGTAAACAACTCCATTAATCCCTGTGGTTTCGGGGCCACATGGTGGTATGTTCCCGGAACTACGACCTGGCGGCCATTGAACAAGTTACGATCAAACTCCCCTGCCGGGATAAGCCAGGTAAGAATAATAAAGGTGATCAGGATGAAGGAGACAATAATCAGGGTATGCGGCATCTTTTTCTTTTCCATGACCTGCTTGCTATAAGTGTGGAGTGAGAATGTGCAAATTTATCTTTTTTTTTTATTCTGCCATTTTTTACCATTACTTTCATAATTTACATCTTTATTATGTAAGTTTGCATAACATAAGTCAAACCCCAAAACTTCAATCCTATGAAAAAAACTTTACTTTTTCTTGCGGTAATGCTGCTCATCTTTGCAGATGGCTACTCCCAGGCAACTTTTACAACTGGTGCTTTGGAGGTAGGTGTAAGCCAATATGGCAGAATCCGGCTTTTTACCCCCGATGGTACGAGGCATCTGCAACGCGCTTCGATCCTGGTGGGAACCAGACCAACGAGCGTATTTGACTACAATGCTGATGCGGAGGCTCTTGAACCAGCAGCATTGGTGACGAATCCCGCATTAAGTGATTTTGAAATCTATGGTTCAATTGACAACTCTTATTCATCATTACCCCCGGCTGTGATTGTAAAATTGAATGCCTACGGGTGGAACAATGGCAGTTACACCATCGTTAAATTCAAGGTAATCAATAATGAATCGGATAACATTGATGCAATAATCGGCCTTGACATTATACCGGAGTTAAACCAGACTTATGGATTCGACACCGTTACGTACAATAATGCCCAGGGAGTGATACGGTTTCACAGAGGCGGTCAGGTGAATATGGGCATGAAACTGCTTTCAACATCACTGTCATCCCTCTATTCTTTCGAATGGTACGATGGTTATAATGCAGATACCAGTTATTGGAATTGGATGAATTATGGATCGTTGCAACCTCAATATGTTTCAACTACGCTTGACGGACCGGTTACCATTACGGCACAGAACTTTGTTAACCTGGCCCCGGCGCACTCTGTGGATGTATATTATGCCCTTGCGTTAGGAGCTGATGAGCAAACCATGTTATCCAACATCGCTGCAGCGGTAGTCAAGTACCAGGCATTGATCACCTCTGTTAATAATCATCCTTCTGCCACTGAATTCAACCTCGGGCAAAATACACCCAATCCATTTAGAAATTCCACTACGATCAGTTACCAGTTGCCTGAAAATGGTCAGGTAAGTTTAAAGGTTTATAATGTTGTGGGAAATGAAGTGGCGACTTTGGTAGATTCAAAGCAAAGAAGCGGTATACACACTGTTGATTTCAATGCAAAAAATTTACCCGGCGGCGTATATTATTATACACTCAGGTGTAATGACCAGGTAAAATCAAATAAAATGTTACTGATCAAATAAAAGGGAAAGATCGCGACGTGTGACGCGTGACAAGTGACAAGTGATGAGTCATTTGTCACGCGTCACGCGTTTCGCGTTTCCTGTCACAGTTTAATCCATGCCACGGTCATGGCATGCGGGCTTACGCCGGTCAGCCAATCCTCTTGAGCCGACCCGTCGAGATTGGCCCTGATTATTTTACCATCCGGAGCTGAGTTGGAATTTTTAACTCCCCAGAAGAGTTTATTACGTGTTTGGTCTAAGGTGATGCCCCAGGTGGCCTTTGTTCCATATTCACCGATTTTTGTGAGGCTGGTGCCATTGAGATTACACATGTAAACTCCATTTTCGGGGGCAACAGTCCCTGTTGAACCATAAAGGACCAGGTAGGCTTTCCCGTTCCTGAAATCCATCTCCAGGGCTGTCCCGTCAACATCGGGGGTGCCCGGAACATCGAAAGTAATTTGAGTGAAATTCGTGCCATCAAAATTCACAGACCAGAAACCGCCCAGGTAGTCGGTTTTATCATTGACAAGATAAATCTTATTGGACACTGGATCGTATTGCATGTCGATCGGGTATTGAGGTTCAGATGCTCCACCATTCATTGCGATGAATACTTCGGGATTGGTGCCATCCAGGTTGGCACGATAGATGCCCCCGGTGCGGCCCCAATAAATTTTATCCCCGTATACGAAGATGGCCTCCGCATCACCGACGAGTTCCTGCCCCGGAACACTGGCATCCAGGATTTTCTGGGGCAAGGAACCATCTGCATTAAACCGGTAAATTGCCTGATTCGAATAATCGGTGATATAAATTTTCTGGTGGGCGGTATCAACGGCTATCCCATAGGGCCTTGACATGTCGGCTTCGACGAAATCCTGGCTGAGCGGCGGGGCATCATTCAGGATGACCATATGTCCATTCCCAATTGTTCCCCTGGTGGTATAGTAAAAGACCTGTGACAATCCTGCAAGCGGATCCTTGATATTCACCACCAGGGATTTAGACTCCTGACTATAATAGACAGAATTTACCGGGGTACATGTAAGTTTGACGCTGTACAATCCGGGTGTTTCAAATGTGGCCGTCGGGTTGATTTCTGTTGACGTCTGGCCATTTCCGAAATCCCACAGATAACCCGTAGCATTTAAGGATAAATTGGTGAATACGACTTCACAAGGCGCATATCCACCGTTTTTGACAACATAACTGAAATTGGCCTGAGTACTTGCAGCGGGGGTCCCCATGTCCTTCTCTTTGCATCCTGTTCCTAAAGTCAGGATGAAGAGGAACGTGATAAGATATAAAAGATTTCTTTTCATAATTTTCTACTTTAAAAAGGTTGAAAAATGATCAATAGCCAGGGTTTTGCTTCATTAGTGTATTTGTTTGCAGTTCGCTGAGCGGTATCGGAAAAAGGGTGTATTTCTGATCGATTCCAAGCACGGTTGTTGCTCTTTTTGTCCTGACAAGGTCAGACCACCTCTGGCTTTCAAAAGCAAACTCATGCCTGCGTTCGTTTTCAATGGCAAGTTGCAACTCAGCATACGTGGTAGCTGTTGTGGGAGCAAGACCTGACCGCAATCTCAGGGTATTGATATCATTTCGGATATCATCTATGTTTCCGCTGGTATATGCCAACGCCTCGGCGCGAATCATGTACATTTCAGCCAGGCGCAGCACATATACCCGGTCGGTACCCGAGGTAACGTCGGTATACTTGATTCCGTATGGCAGATTCTTTGCATCAAATGTAATGGAAGCGTTAAACCTGACTGTGTCGGTGGCTTGGAAACTCTGGACGAATACTGCCGGTGGTGAAACTTCATACCGGCCAGTGAGGCTGACAGGAAAGAAATATTGGGCCAGACGGTTATAATTCTGGGCATCAAAAATCACTTCGAAAATGGATTCGGTCGTATTCCCGTTGAAAAGGTCGGCATAGGCCGGGGCCAGGATATATCCGCCATTATTGATCACCTCATCCGCCCTGGCTTTGGCCTGGGCTGCGATGGACGCATCGCCGGTAAATTGGAATTGCGACAGATAGACCCTTGCCAGTAACGCAGTGGCACTGTAGGAGCTGGCCCATCCCAGTGGCCTGGAGGCAGGCAGGATTTTTTCAGCCTCCACTAAATCAGCGATAACCTGTTTATATACATCCGCCACAGTGTTACGAGCCTGGTTTATGCTGGACAAGTCGAGGGTAGGCCTGGTTTTGATAGGGATACCACCGAAGTAACCGAGGAGGTTGAAATGGGATAAAGCACGGAGAAAAAGTGCATCCCCGGTATACATGTTCCGTTTGTCAGTACTCATTTCAATGCCGCCAATACGTTCGAGCACATTGTTGACCCTGTTGATGCAATCGTAATTGGAAGTCCAGATTCCGTCAATGATGCCATTGTCGGAAGCAATCAGGTTGTCGTCAATTTGGAGATAGTCACGGGTCGTTCCGGTCCATGCGAGATTATCGGCCGCAAGATCCTCAACGATGACATGGTTGCGTCCGTAATTGCCGACGTCATGCAGGGAATAATAAGCCCCTGTGATGGCTTTGTTTATACCGGTTTCATCCTTGATAGCCTGATCCGTCGAAATGGAAGCAGTCGGTTGAACATCCAGCATCTTGGTGCAGGACATGGCTGTAAGGGCCAGGATAATGAATATATATGATATTTTTTTCATCTTTTTCAGAATTAAATGTTAAAAAACAAAGCTCAGACCAACCAGGAGTGTGCGCGATTGCGGGTAGGTAAAGAAGTCAGTCCCGATGATGATATTGCTGGAACCGCCATAATAGTTAACCTCCGGGTCCATCCCGAAATAATTCGTGAAGGTGTACAGGTTTTGGATTGTCGTATATATTTTTGCAGACTTCATCCCGATTTTCTTAATCCAGGATTTATTAAAATTATAACTCAGCGTTATATTTTTGACCCGCAGGAACGAACCATCTTCAATGAACCTCGAGGATTTATACGAATCACCTTCTTTTGGAAACTGGGTAATATCGCCTGGTTTTTTCCACCGCCCGTTCATACGGGTAGTCTGGTTGTCTTCGCCGGTGCCCGATTCCAGGTAAACCAGCGTTCCATCGTAAACATCATTGCCATATACGGCCTGGAGAAAAATGGAGAGCTCAAAAGATTTGTAGCTAAGCACATTGGTAAATCCAGCGGTAAAATCGGGATTCGGATCTCCGGTCTTTACACGGTCGGTCGAAGTGATGATGCCGTCATGATTGACATCCTCATACACAAGGTTCCCGGTTGTAGGGTCTACACCGAGACAATTATACCCAAAGAAGATTCCAATGGGTTGGCCCACCTCAACGCGGTTCCCCCCACGCCCCATGTCGTCAATCGGCTGGTTCTCATAAAGGCTCAGTACCTTGTTGCGGTTCATGGCAAAATTGAGAGAGGAAGTCCAGGTGAATGCCTTATCGATATTGACCGTATTCAGCACAACCTCAAGCCCTTTATTTTCAAGTTGCCCGATGTTGGATGAGATGTAGTAGAATCCTGAGGAAGCGGGGATTGGTCTGTCCAGAAGAAGATCCTTGGTATGATTGTAGTACACATCAAAATTGAGACTGATCCTTTTCTTGAACAACGACAGATCAAAACCCAGCCCGGTTTGTGTAGTTGATTCCCATTTCAGGTCAGGATTAGGTAACTGTGTGGGTGCAATGCCTGACCCACCTCCATAATTGTATCCGGCACCGTAAAGTCCAAGGGAAGCAAAATCACCGATGCCGTCATTGCCGGTAAGCCCGTAAATAGCCCTGATTTTCAGTTCGTCGATCCATTTTACACTTTTCATGAATGGTTCTTCCGACATACGCCATGCAACAGAACCAGCCGGGAAATAACCATATTTGTTATTGGTGCCGAATTTAGAGGATCCATCGGCCCGTGCAGTCAGTGTAAAGATATATTTATATTTATAGTTGTATTTGAACTGCCCGAAGTAAGAATTCATTACCCGGTCGAGGGCAGTTGCGGAAGCAGCACGGATGGTGCCCGCTGAAGTCATATATTGCAAATTATCGTTTGGGAAATTGATGCCTTCGATATAGGTCGTCCGGTTGGAATATTTCTCAAAACTTTGACCGATCAGGATGTCAATATTGTGCTTTTCCTTGATCTCCCTGATGTATTGCAAAACATTGTTGGTGGTAAGGTTGCTTGCATAGCTGGTCCCTTCGATACCCAGTCCATTGTACTTTCTTCCCTGGCGTGTTGTTGTGGGATCATAGCTGTGCTCCCGGAGATTGTATATATCGACCCCGAATTTTGAAGTGAAGGTAAAACCATCCAGAAACTTATACTCGACGTAAACATTGCCCCCGGTGCGGTTGGTATAGGCATTGTTGATCGAATTGTTGGCAATGGCTACGGGGTTGGCATAAAACATGGATTCGTCGTAGGCACCGTTGGCATCATAAACCGGGTAAATGGCAGGTATTGACATGGCATTCGGCAAAGGCCCGTTCAGGGTTGCATCGCCTTCCACCCTGGCATTTTTCGAATAGGTAATCCCCACGCCGCCCCCGATGGTCAGGTTGGGAAGGATCTTATAATCTGCATTGATGCGTCCGCTGTAACGCTGGTAGGATGTTCCCTTGACTACGCCATCCTGGTCGTAATAGTTTCCTGAAATGAAGAGCCTGAATTTATCGCTTCCGCTGCTGACAGAAAGTTCGGTATTTGCTGTGGGTGCCGTTATCAGGATCTCATCCATCCAGTCGGTGTTGATTCCCTGTACGTTTGTCCCTTTGTAAGAATTCCAATCCGACGCACTCATCATTGGGATGATGCGTTCTTTTGGTAATGTCTGCCATCCATAGCTAACGTTCAGCGATACATCCGTCTTGTCCCTGCTTCCTTTCTTGGTCGTGATCAGGATTACCCCGTTGGAGGCACGTGCACCATATACTGAAGTGGCAGAGGCATCTTTCAGGACTGTCATTGATTCAATATCGTTTGGGTTGAGGTCACTCATGGCATTTATCTCCTGCCCGCTCATGCCTACTTGCGAATATTCTCCTGTAATGGCAGGAATCCCATCGACGACGATCAGGGGCTGGTTGCTTGCATTGATGGAACTCCCCCCCCTGAGTTTGATCATGTTCTGACCCCCGGGTGTTCCCGATTGTGTATTGACGGTGAGCCCGGCTGTTTGGCCCTGCAGCACACCATCCAGGGTACGGACAGGCATGTTTTTGATCTCATCCTGATTTAGCACTTCGACTGATCCCGAGATCAGCTTTTTACTCGTCGTGCTGTACCCGACTACAACCAATTCGCCGAGTGCAATGTCCTGGTCGCTCATCTTGACATTGATCACTTTGTGGTTGTTCACCTGAATTTCCTGGGTCTGCATGCCGACGAAGGAATATACCAGCATCCCTTTGGCAGGAGCCAGGAGCGAATACTTTCCGTTGATGTCGGATGTTGTTCCCTGGGTTGTCCCTTTGATCAGAATGGTAACTCCCGGAATCGGTGAGTTATCGTCAACGGAGATGATTGTTCCGCTGACAGGAATGTCCTGTGCCACCAGTGTTTTGATGAGCAGCGCAAACAATAATAGAAGAAGGTAGTGTTTTTTCATATGCTTGGTGTTTGGTTAGGGTTCGTTATTTTAACGGGGTAACAGATATTTTTACAGGCTCAATATCCATTCTCACGTTGGTTATTGTGTAGTGGTGGCCATCAGCCGGCCGGTCAATATAAAACCCTTCACTGGAAGGTGTTTTGGACAAGGTGACCTGAAACGCGGAATGCTGTTCGTTAAAGCTTACATTGTGAATGGTATCTGCGCCCTTGTTATTCATTAAATTTACTGTCAGTAAATCACGAAAACTGCTGGAATATTGCGTCAGTATACCGGCTTGTCCGGGATTTTGCACATTATGGGATTCTTTTCCCCTGATCGGTTTTTTATCACTGGCCGGTGAAATTATTCCGGTTGAAACATTGTAAGAATCACCTTCATCAAGGTAGCTCACCGACAGGTTTGTAATGCTGATTAACTTTTGAACATGTGAAATACTGGCATTGGCTGTATTCATCATTACAACCCCTGATGCACCCGCAACTTTCACGAGGTTCAGTTTCCCCACATAAATCAGTGCGGTGTTTTCATCAATTCCAAAACCGATGTTGAATCTTGGCTTTTCATTCATGAGGGCCACCGCAAGCCGTCCGATCCTGGCTCTGACAAGAAAATGCTGATCAACAATTCCAAGAGGGAAAAAGCCCAAACCTTTGGTCATAAGTACCCCATCATCTTCGGGAAAATCCTCACCGGCATAGTCAGTTATAACACCATGGGTGAGGGCTGCAAGACTATTGCCTGCGCCGATCATGGCTTCACTCATGATGGCAGCACCGGCACTGGTACCGCCTACGACCCCCCCGGAACGGAATACATCCCACACTGCTTCAAGAACGGGAGTATGGCTGCCATCGGGACGAACCAGTGCTTTCATAATTCTGAGCTGGTCGCCGCCCGAAAACCAGACAGCTGAGCATTTCCTGACAAGTTCTGCCAGGCGGGGGTCATTGCCATTGTCTTTCCACGTTGATTCGTTCACATCCAGGGTACTGTCATCGTCCATGGTCGCCACATTGACTAAATGAATGTTGTCGGGTTTAATGCCATAAGAGATTAATATATTCCTGAAATAGATATATGATTGCACAGGGGTTGCACTGGCAGAAGGGATTATTGCAAAAGCAGCTTTTTCAGTTCCCCCGGCAAATTCGATCAACTGGTTGAAGATACTTTTATTGTTATATTCCAATCCTCCTCCAACAATCACGAGGTTTCCCCGGGACAGTGGCTGACTGCTCAAACTGATTGAAAAAATCAGTGCACATGCGATCAACAGTATACGTAGTTTGGTCATTTTGCTTTAATTAAGTTTCCACAGCCCCTCCCTCTCCTGAGTGAGACGGGGAGGAGATGAGGTTTTGGAATTTATTGTTTAACAAATTTAACAGCGGTCACAGGGTTTTGTTGTTTGTTATTTACCATTATAATATAGACCCCTGATGTAAATGCTGAAACATCAATTTGTTCCGTTTCATTGCTGGAATCGCCCTGCATCATCAGGTTACCTGGCAAGTCATAGATTTTCCACTCATGTCTTTTGGAATCCCATTTCAATGACAGTTTATTATGAACCGGGTTAGGCGATAATACCAAAGGTTTCGTGCTTTTATCGTCCCGGATTCCGGTAGAATGAACAGTTCCCATGATATAGGGGGTGGTGTAATCAATCAGGGCGAGTTTCAGATGTTCAAATCCTGCAATCATCCGGGGCAATGTGCTGGTGCTACCTGATGCGGTATGGGTTGAAAACCCTGCAACGCTTCCGGCATTGGCAATTACCATAACAGGAGCGGAGCCATAGCCTGTAAGTGTTGTTTTCCCAGCCACGGGAGTGAATTTCATATAATTGTGGTTGGTAAGCCAGATGCCGTATTTCAGGGAGTCTCTGGCCATAGCATATGGAACAGCCGTTATCGTGTTTTCGTAAATATAATCGTTCAGGAACGTATTGGGCATAATTACCGTATGACTGAGCAAAGACAGCCCTTTCGTGAAAGTGAGTTCGGCGTAGTAAGAAGCATATTCGGTTAAATAATTATCAACAACCGTTTTACCTGCAAACCGGGAATCGTCACCTGCAAAGGCTGTGATCATACTGTCGCTTGTTATTTTTTTCAGAAGCAAATCTCCATTGATGGTTCCAAGAAATGAAGATAGTGCAGGGAAACTGTTTTTCAGGAACAGGATCTTCGTCACAGTATTGATTCGGTTGCCAAGTTCAGCATCGGTCCCCGATTGTAGGTTCGGGGTGTAGAGGTACACCTGGGCGGCCCCCAACTCGAGCAACCTGGTTTTAAATGTGGCTGCCAGAGACTGATCTCCGGATAATATGACGATATCTGCCGCTTTTTCCCCGGTACTGTTCACCAGGTCGTTCAACATGGCCTGATTATCAAAAAGCACATTACTGCCGCTGGCCAGAATGGTATAATTACCTGATTCTTCAAGCCCTGCGGTATTCATTTCACGATCAAGGCCCGCGAATCCTATCTGTCCGGTCGAGAAATTGTAAGTGCTTCCCTGCAGCAGCTGAAAAACATGAACAGGGTCGGCGAGCAGTTTGTTACCATTGAGTGCGTAGGTGCTTCCGGCTGGATATATGTTTGCACATCCGGTTCCGTAAACTGTCCCGAGTCCGTTCTCATCCACTGTCATGCAGGTCATGTCATCCATTCCCAAACCATTGATGGACAATCCCTGGTTCAGGCTGAGGTTGGCCAGGAACCCGACAAGCCTCCCAAACCGGCCGCGCTCGGCAAAGTGGGTGTCAAAAAGAAAACCCGGAACGAGGTTCATGAAATCACTTGCAAGAGTAACAAATTGATTGTTGGGGTTCTCGATGCATTCATACGGGTAAACCGTTCCGTTTTCTGCAGTGAACACCACGGATGACAATATATGCATTCCTGCCGAAGTACCGCCTATCGTGCCACCTTGCGTGTACACATGGTTAACTGCATCCTGAAGTTTCGTATTGCGGTACAAGCTATAATAATCATACTGGTCGCCACCCCTGAAAAAGATCACATCGTAACTGGTCAGGGTATCATACGTTGCCTGGCTGTTTGCACTGTCGCGACTGGCAATGGCGAACTCTTTGGCCCTGGTGGCATGGCATTGCTGCATGAAATAGGGGGCGAGGCTCCCTGTGGAGTACCCAACAATGGCGACTTTTTTGCCTGCGCCGGCCCAACTGTAAGCCGGGGTGCTCCAGCTTGAGATGCCGTTTTTTTCGGCGCCACCTCCCACCAAAAGCAACCTCCCGGTTTGTGAGGAAGCGTAATTGAATACTAAGATGAAGGTGATAAACAAAAAACCTTTTAAATACGTCATTTTTGAGTAAAGATAGTCAACAGTGTATCTTGGTTTGTAGAGGTGCATTAATTATATAGCGAAAATATAAAATAAGGGAGCACAAAAAATGATTGTAATGATTTTTTTTACCAAATTTGCTCAATAAAACCTGAAAAGATGTTAACACTGTTTAAAAATGCGCAGATATATGCTCCGCAAAATATTGGAATAAAAGACATACTGACCGGTGGAAAAAGCATTCTTGCAATTGCAGACTGCATTGACCCTCCTGCCGGAATTGAGGTGGAAACGATTGACTGTACCGGGCTGCGGCTTATGCCCGGGTTGATTGATTCTCATGTTCATATTACAGGCGGTGGGGGTGAAGGCGGCCCGGCCAGCCGGATGCCCGAGCTTCAACTTGCAATGATGCTGGAAGCCGGGGTAACCACAGTAATCGGGTGCCTCGGAACCGATGGCATTACCCGGACTGTGGAAAGTGTGCTGATGAAAGTAAAAACTTTGCGGGCACAGGGCGTTTCAGCATGGATGTATACTGGTTCTTACCAGGTTCCTACTCCATCCATCACCGGTGATATTTCGAAAGATATTGCCCTTTTTGAAGAAATTATCGGTGTTGGGGAGGTCGCTATTTCTGACCATCGTTCTTCTTTACCTTCCATTGCTGAGCTTGCCCGGATTACTGCCCAGGCGCGGGTGGCAGGCATGATTGGAGGGAAAGCCGGTATTGTTAACATGCACATGGGAGATGCACTGGATCCATTCCGTCCGATACATGAAGTTGTGGCATGCACCGAAATGGGTTACAAGCAATTTGTGCCTACCCATTGCAACAGGAACAGTTACATTTTTGAAGATGCCAAGGAATATGGAAAGAATGGCTACCTTGACATCACCACCAGCTCCTATCCCTATTATGTTGATGAAGAGATCAAGCCATCCATTGCATTGAAGGAGCTTCTTGCCTGTGGTGTTCCGCTGGAAAATATCACATTTACTTCCGACGGATGTGGCTCCTTGCCGGGTTTCGATCCGGTGACCGGGAAACTGATAAAGATGGAGATGGGCCTTCCGTCTTCCATCCTGCGGGAACTGAAAGAGGCCGTTTTGGTGGATGGAATTCCTCTGGAACAGGTTTTGCAGGTTGTCACCTCAAACCCGGCCAATATTCTGAAACTGACTGGAAAAGGGTACATCAGGGAAGGGCATGACGCTGATATTTTAATACTTGATCCGGAATTCAATATTGTTCATCTGATGGCCATGGGAAAGATCATGAACCGGTGACCTCGGAATATAAAGGCGAATTAAAATCAATGATTTACAATTTACGATTTATGATTAAAATTATAAACAGACCTTGCATCCTGGTATTGCTGCTGTCTTTATACACGTTGGTGCTGCATGCACAAACAACCTCCCGTCCTGTTCCACCTCCTTTGAAAAATGATTTCAAAGGCATCCTGGAATTCCTCTCTTCCGATTGGATGGAGGGACGTGAAGCCGGGACCCGAGGTGGATCCATGGCGGCAGCGTACATCGCCTCCATGATGCAACTGAATGGATTGCTGCCTTATGGTGATCCGGATAACAACCATGAACCAGGTTCCCCTCTTCACCATCAAAGATCCTATTTTCAAAATTTTCAAATGATCCGGTGCAGTGTTGAAAAATCTTACCTTGCTGTAATCCATCATGCTGCGGAAGGGGAATCTGCCATTGTGTTAGACCCCGGCATCGACTATCAGGTCGACGCGGTTCCTTTCGGCAGGGAAGCCGAGGCGCAGATTGTTTTTCTTGGTTATGGAATTGAAGCACCCGCAAAAGGTTATGATGATTACATGGGAATGTCAGTCAACAACCGGATTGTTGTTGTTTTGGACGGATATCCGGGTCAAACTGATACTACTTCCGCTGCATGGAAAAAATTGGGAAAATCCTTTGAAGATGAATATGCAACGTTAAAAAAGAAACTTCGCTACGCTGAACAAAATGGTGCAGTGGCAATGGTTATTCTGGACCCGGCAGTGCTGAACAATACTGTTAACACTGCCTTGCCGGAAGACCCTGATGATGATCACTTCAGGCACTTTTTACCAGGAGATACCGGAAACGTAAAGATCCCCTGCTTCCGGCTTGGAGCCGATGCTGCCCGGCTACTTTTCAAAGATGCCGGGATCGACCTGCACGGCTTTGAAAAAAAGGCAGCCCGCGATCTGTCGCCTGCCTCCCGGTTGGTTCAGGAGAAAAAAATCAGGTTCTCAATTGCCGTTAAATCAGAATCATTGACCATCTGTAATGTGCTGGGAATGATCCAGGGAGACGATACGACCCGGAATATCATTGTCGGGGGTCATTATGACCACCTGGGTATCAGGAAAGGATTGATTTACAACGGGGCCGATGACAATGCTTCGGGAACCTCCGGGATGCTGGCCCTGGCCAAATGCTGGGCCGGTTACCCTCAGAAACCTCCCTGCAACATTATTTTTGCTGCCTGGATGGGAGAGGAAAAAGGGAAACTTGGAAGCAATTTTTTTGCCCGGCATTCATCGATTGTTCCCAACCGGTTGTCGCTTGTCATAAACCTCGATATGATTTCCCGGAGCGATCCTGGGGATTCTGCTGCAAGACAGCTCAGCATCGGGACAATGACCGGAAATACGGATTTGAGAAACCTTGCAAAAAAGTGCAATTCCAATTTGGAGTGTCCATTTGTACTCGACCTATGGGATGTGACTGGGGCAACGGGGAGTGATTACAGGCCCTTTGCCGACCGGAAAGTTCCTATTCTTACCTTCCATGCCGGATTTCCGGAAGAATACCACACTCCACAGGATGATTTTTCCAGGGTTAATTTAACAAAGATGGAGCGGATTCTGAAGTTAGCCAATGAATGTCTTCGTGAATCGTTGGAAAATCAGCCAACAAGATAATTTTGTCAGATCTTCTGTGCGACGCTTCTTACAGTTACCTTGTCAAGTTCCCGCATGTTCACTTCTACCCCGATCCCGGGTTTGACAGGCACATCCATGGTCCCGTCCGGATTTACAACAAATTCCGGTATTACAATATCCGTCTTGTAATATCTTTTACTCGCTGAAATGTCTCCGGGCAAGGTAAAATTGGGAAGTGAAGCCAGCGCAACATTCCCGGCGCGGCCAATCCCTGATTCAAGCATCCCGCCGCACCAGACCGGAATGTTCATGGAGGCACAATAGTTGTGAATAAGTTTTGATTCGGTAAACCCGCCGACACGCCCTGGCTTTATATTGATGATGCGGCAACTGTCCAGTTCAATGGCAGCCCTGGTATCATCAAGTGAATGGATGCTTTCATCGAGGCAGATGGGCGTTTTCAGTTCACGCTGGAGTTTTGAATGGTCGTATATATCTTCATAACCGAGTGGCTGTTCTATCAATGAAAGATTATAATTGTCCATCTTTTTAAAGATGTCGATGTCATTCAATGTATAGGCAGAGTTTGCATCAACCTGTAACAGCATGCCAGGAAATTCCCTCCGGAGTGCTTCAACAAACTGCAGGTCAAGTCCCGGGGCGATCTTGATCTTGATCCGCTTATACCCCTCCGCCAGATATCCCTCAACCTTTGTTATGAGTCCTGCCATTGAATCCTGGATTCCGATGCTCACACCAACATCTATCTTTTTACGGGTGCCGCCAATCATCTGCGAGAGGGAGATGCCCCTGGTTTTTGCAAAAGCATCCCACAGCGCTGCCTCCAGCCCGGCTTTGGCCATCATGTGACCACGAACCTTGGCATAGCTCGCAATCGCTTCATCTACACTTGCAATATCTTTTCCAAGGATAGAAGGAATCAGAAAATCCTTCAGGATATGCCAGGCAGTCGGAACGGTCTCATAAGAGTAAAAAGGGGTGCCTTCTGCTACACTTTCACCCCATCCCGTTACTCCGTCAGCATCAACCCTGACAATGATATGTTCTTCATCATACTCAATCCCCATGGAGGTCACAAAGGGGCTTACCAGGACTAATTTCACATGGCGAAGTTCAATTCTTTCGATTTTCATAGCGTTTGATTTTAAAATAGAAACCGTAATAAAGGTGGATTATGTTTATTTTTTAACTACCCGTAGTACAGGGAATGATCCCCAACTCGTTAGTAAACCAGCATATTTTGCATAGGTTGCCAACCCCAGCATCGACTTTGGTTCCAATGCCAGGACAATCATGTTGCCTTTAAGCTGAGCAGTGGAAAGGAAATAACAATCATGCTCTTTGATGGTGATCGGAAATTCCCGGGTGGCAACATCCGGGTTTGCTACAATGTCGCCTTCAAAATCAATGGAGTCAATGCGGTTGATCATGTATTGTTCAATTTTATATTCCCCTGTGTTTATGAATGGTGTACATTTCAGGGATTGTCTGCCCGCCCATTCCAGGAGGGGTTGCCAATCCACCGGAATCAGATATCCAACCGGTTTTTTAACATCACACAAAGATTTTACCACCGGGCGGTAATCATTCACGGTAATCACAGAATCGTTGCCTGAGTAATAGGAGAGAAGCGGGATTTTCAGTTTCTTCCCATTCCTGACATGTTCCGACTGAACCGATATATTTTCGCCGGATGCGCCAGCAGTTGTTTTTTCCCTTTCGGCAAAAACCAGGTTTTTAATTTTGTCTTTATGAATGTAAACATACTCCAGCAATCCGCGCATCCCGGTCATCTGGGCTTCAGCCCGGTGCTGAAGGTTTTCATTCAGGTCATCTGTCCCGTTTCTGCCTTCCTGGATGAAGGAGAAGGTGTTCTGAATGCCAAGGCTCTGCCGGCCGTCGTTGATGTCGAAAGTACTGTGCCGGATATAATCGATCTCTGGTGGTCCGCCAGGACAATATTCGAAAGAAGAGAACTTGTGTTCGCCCAGGTATTTAAAAATGAAAGGAAGATAATCTTCCGCAGATATTTTCCTGATCTCGGGCGAGACATTCAGATTGGTTGTGGTACCCATGGTGATGTCCGAGTTTTTCCGGTACCCGTATTTTTTCCATTCTTCACCGTACGGTGAATACTCATGCACATCCATGCTGACCTCAAAAAGATATTTGTCAAAGAGGGCATGCAATGCAATTGTTTCGGGTTCGGTAAGGATCAAATGATTGCGATTCAGATCCATATCGTTTGCATTGCGCCGTTTATTTGCCTCCGAACCATCGGGATTCACCTGGGGGATGAGGACAAAATCAATTTTATCAAAAAGATACCTGTTTCCTGGTTTTAGCAATTCTTCTGCGAGCAGCAATGCGCCTTCCTTTCCCGATTGCTCATTGCCATGCTGTTGCGCAAAGATGAGCACTTTTATTTTTGATGGATCCTTCCCGAATTCTGTCGAAGAAAATTTAAGTGCATAAAGATTTCTCCATTCAACGGAATGTCCGATTTTTTCAACTTGCAGTAAATCCGATTTCGAGTCAAGTTGTTGGATGTATTTGGTTAATTCATCATAGGAAGTAACCGTTTTGTAGTTGTTCTTAACGAGCGGGGGTACCGTTTCCTGCGAAAGAACAAACAGCGGGAGGACAAGAAGGATCAGGAAAGACCATACAGTGTTCATTCCGGAAAATTTCACCTTTCTCATAAAGTCTCGATTGAATACGATACAAATGTAAAGGATTCTCCAGAACAAAAATAATTAGTAAATTTTCGTATTAAAGATAAATATATTTTTTTTCAGTTTTCACGACAAAATGATTAAATTATTGCCGCTACAATGATTAAAAATTAATCACCCGATTTCCCAATTCCGCCATGTACCTCAACTGCCACTCCTATTATTCCCTTCGCTATGGCACAATCTCCATGGAAAACCTCGTAGAAGAGGCAGCAAAAGCTTATGTCGTGGAAGAAAAAGGAAGCAGTAATGCCCCGCAAATTGCTCCTGCAATGGCGCTCACCGACATCAACAACTCCTCAGGGATGATGGAGTTCGTGGCGGTTTGCAGGGAGAAAGGCATCAGGCCCATCGCCGGGATCGAATTCCGGCGCGAAGATCAGTTGCTGTACACGTGTCTGGCGAAAAACAATGAAGGTTTCCGGGAACTGAATGAATTCCTGAGTGACCATAATTTAAACAATAAGCCATTGCCTGACAGGGCACCGGAGTTTGAGAGCTGCTTTAATATTTATCCTTTTCAAAGTAGCGAAACAGCGAAAATGCGAAACAGCGGAATTTGTCACGCGTCACGCGTCACGCGTCACGATTTCATCGGCATTCGCCCTTCTGAACTTAGTCCGCTCATGCTTTCCCGCCATCGCGATCTCATTTCCAGGATGGTGCTGATGGCACCGGTCACATTCAGGAATGAGAAAGAGTATGAGCTACACCGAAATTTCCGGGCGGTTGACCACAACATGTTGCTGAGCAGGCTGGAGCCTCACCAGGTCTCGGCCCCCGATGAGATCATGATTCCAACAGAAGAATTGCTGGAAAAATGTCGTGATTTTCCGGAGATCATCCGTAACACGGAGCAGATCATGGAAGCGTGTTCCATCGATTTTGACTTTAAAGCCTGTAAAAATAAGAAAACCTTTACCGGCGACCGCTATGATGATCTTGTCCTTTTGGAGAAACTGGCCATGGACGGGCTTCAGTACAGGTACGGGAAAGGCCATGGCGAAGCAAGGCGCCGTATCCGGCATGAGCTGGACCTTATAGGAAAGATGGGATTTGCCGCCTATTTTCTCATTACATGGGACATCATCCGTTACTCGATGTCACGTGGTTTTTATCATGTTGGTCGGGGCAGCGGTGCCAACAGCATCGTGGCATACTGCCTCCGCATCACCGACGTGGATCCCATCGAACTCGACCTCTACTTTGAACGCTTCATCAATCCCAAACGGACCTCGCCCCCCGATTTCGACATCGACTACTCCTGGAAGGAACGCGATGAAGTATTCGATTATATCTTCAAGCGCTACGGACGGGAACATACCGCCCTGCTGGGCGCCATGTCGACCTTCAGGGATAAATCCATTTACCGTGAACTGGGAAAGGTGCATGGACTGCCGAAAGGGGAGATCGATGCATTTCTGAAAAATCCCGAGGATGCGATCAATAAGAATCACATCATCCGGAAGATCAATGAACTGGGGGAAATGATGGCTGATTTTCCCAACCTGCGCAGTATCCATGCCGGAGGGGTGTTGATTTCTGAGGAGCCAATTACCTGCTATACGGCGCTTGACCTTCCTCCCAAGGGATTCCCCACCACGCAGTTCGACATGTATGTTGCGGAGGATATCGGCTTTGAAAAATTAGATATCCTGAGCCAGCGCGGCATCGGCCACATCTATGAAGCAGCGGAACTCGTGAAGAAAAACCAGGGGATCAGCGTAGATGTGCACCAGGTAAGTGCCTTCAAACAGGATGAAAAGGTGAAGGAGCAGTTGCGCAATGCCCGTACAATCGGCTGCTTTTACGTGGAAAGTCCTGCCATGCGGGGTTTGCTGAAAAAACTGCATTGTGATAACTACCGTACACTCGTGGCAGCCAGTTCGATCATCCGTCCGGGTGTGGCTCGCTCGGGAATGATGAAAGAGTACATCTTCCGTTTTCATAATCCTGACAAGTTCAAATATCTCCACCCGGTGATGGAGGAACAACTGAAGGAAACTTTTGGAGTAATGGTCTACCAGGAGGATGTGCTGAAGATCTGCCACCACTTTGCCAGCCTCGATCTGGCCGATGCCGACGTGATCCGCAGGGCTATGAGCGGGAAATACCGGTCGAAGAAAGAGTTGCAGCGCATCATTGATAAGTTTTTTGAAAATTGCAGGAAATCCGGCTATCCCGAAGAGATTACGAAAGAGGTGTGGAGGCAAATCGAGTCCTTTGCCGGCTACTCCTTCTCAAAGGCTCATTCGGCTTCCTATGCCGTGGAGAGCTACCAGAGCCTTTATCTCAAGGCTCATTACCCGCTGGAGTTTATCACCGGGGTGATCAACAACTTCGGCGGATTTTATGCATCATGGGTGTATTTCAATGAAGCAAAGATTTCGGGTGCCAGTTTGCATGTGCCTTGCGTCAACCGGAGTGAGTACAAGTCCTGCATCCGCGGAAAGGATATTTTCCTGGGATTTATCCATGTGAACAACCTTGAGTCAGGAATTGGGAAATTAATTTATGATTCACGATTTACGATTTACGATTTACAAAAAAAAGAGATGCCGTTTAAAGATCTGGAGGACTTTATTCAACGTGTTCCTGTTACACTTGACCAGTTGATCATTCTCATCAGGGTGGGGGCGTTCCGGTTCACCGGAAAACCAAAGGCATCACTCCTTTGGGAAGCACATATGTTGCTTGGGAAAAACCAGGCATCGGTAAAAAGCAACAAAATAGCGAAATCGGAAATCGAAAATCGTCCGATCGAAAATCAAGTTTTGTTCCAGCCACAAGCTCAGAAATTTGAGATGCCTTTATTGGAACAAAACTTTCTTGCCGATGTATACGACGAGATCGAACTGCTTGGCTTTCCGGTATCATACAGCTATTTCGACTTGCTGGAGACGAAGTTCCGAGGAGATATCCTCGCGCACGAAATGTCCTCCCATGTAGGGAAGACCATTCGCATGCTCGGCTTGCTGGTTACCATTAAATATGTACGTACCATCAAAAGGGAGTGGATGCATTTCGGCACCTTCATTGATGTCAACGGGCGTTTCTTCGACACCGTCCATTTTCCGAAAGCAGTCACAGAGTTCCCTTTCCGTGGCGACGGCGTTTATCTCGTCAAAGGGAAGATCGCAGAGGAGTTTGGTTTCCCGAGCATGAATGTGGAAAAGATGGCAAAAATGCCGCTGAAAGGGGATCCGAGGGGGTAAACCTTCCAGGATTTTAAAACCTGGAAGGTTAATGATTAATTTATCGCAAAAGGGTGTGATGTGACCACATCAATATTCCGGTGGATCAGTTTATGAATATTCTTCAGATAGGGTTTTTCATCCGACGAACAAAACGACAAAGCAGCACCGGTTTCACCCGCTCTGCCAGTCCTTCCGATCCGGTGAACATAGGTCTCAGCCTGCTCAGGAATTTCATAATTGATCACGTGGCTTAGTTTATCCACATCAATGCCCCTGGAAGCCACATCGGTGGCGACCAAAACCCGGATGCTCCTGTTTTTAAAATCACTCAGGGCCTTGTCGCGTGCACTCTGCGATTTATTCCCATGAATGGCCTGGGCTTTGATGCCATTGCGCATCAAATCCTTGACAACCTTATCGGCCCCATGCTTGGTGCGGGTGAATACAAGTACATTTTTAACAGCCTCATTCTGAAGGACATGTGTTAATAGTAACTTTTTATTCTCTTTTTTAACATGGTACACCGATTGGGAAACCAGAATGGGGGGCATTGTATCCGGTGAAAGGTTCAACTGAACTGGATTGTGAAGAAGTGATGCGGCAAGTTTCCTGATTTCTTCAGGAGCGGTTGCTGAAAATAGAAGTGTTTGCCTTTTTGCTGGCAGTTTTGCCGTTATCTTCCTGATATCATTGATAAATCCCATGTCGAGCATGCGGTCAGCTTCATCAAGAACTAAAAATTCCACCTTATCGAGGTGAACAAATCCCTGGTTCATCAGGTCGAGCAGCCTGCCAGGAGCAGCCACAATAATATCTACTCCTTTTTGCAACGCCTGGGTCTGGGCTTTTTGTGATATGCCGCCATAGATGGTCACAAGGCGTATGTCCATTCCTAAGCTGTATGTGTTAATTTCCTGGCTGATCTGGGCAACCAGTTCACGGGTGGGAGCCAGGATCAGCGCCTTAACCGCCCTTCTTTGATTGCGGTCTTTTTCGGTTTCAAGCAGTTGGAGAATGGGAAGGGCGAAAGCAGCGGTCTTGCCGGTGCCTGTTTGTGCGCATCCGAAAATGTCCTTTCCCTGGAGAATTACAGGGATCGCTTTTTCCTGAATTGGTGTCGGGCTCAGGTACCCTTTCTTGTTTACAGCATTCAATAAAGGCTGGATAAGATTCAAACTTTCAAAAGTCATTTAATAGGTATTAAATTGATAAAAATGATTATTTCCGGCTGCAAAACTGAAGAACAGTTCTGTCCGGAGCGCATTAAAAAAGTGTATGGTAGGCTGAATTGTAAAAGTGGGAGGATTACATACAGATTGAAATACAATCTTTCAAATGAGACTGCAAAGATACAAACAAATGTTGGATTGATATAAAATATTCAATTAAATCTGCCTTTCGTGAACCACAATAGTCACAATAGTTCACATAGGAGCATGAATCACAGTGTTATGTGAATACCTATTGTGTACTATGTTGTAATTTTTACACCACACCAGGGGAAAACGCAACACTTGCGATCCTATGTCACATTCAGAATATCGTCAAGCCCGGAAATCTTAAAGGTTTTCTTAACAAACGGTTGACAATGAACGATGGAGAATTGCCCTTGTCCGGCTTGTTTTGCAATGCTGACACAAATCCGGATGAAAGAGGAGGAGATATATTCGACATCGCGAAGGTCAAAGATGATTTTATCTTTGGATTTACCTTCGGATAAAGGGATGTTCACCGACATCACCTCATTCATCTTCTCGACGGCGAGGGTATCCATACGTCCGACAAAAGTGGCCGTAAATGTTTTATTTTCAGGATTGTAATTAAAATTCACCATGGGGCTGTTGTTTAATGATTTTTATAATATTCTTTCATGATGTCATCGGTGCTCAGCGATTCATCATAATAAGCGCTTTGATCATGGCTGAACCACAATTCATTGGGCTTTCGGCGGCTGACCCGCTGAATATTGATCAGGTTTTTTGCCGTAATATTTTCAGTAGTTATGTTTTTACCCCCTGTTCCGCAACCCAGGGTGAGCGAGGGTGCAAGGAGATTATAAAAATAGCCGACTGCACCCTGTGAAGTGGGAGTGTTGACAAGAATACGTCCGGCATTCAGCAACCCGGCATACTCCATGATCCGTTTTTCATCATTGGCATAAATACATGCGCTGTGACCGATCCCTCCCAGGTAATTCAGATCGATGCACATATTCACTGCGGTATGGTAATCATCTGCAGAATAAAAAGCAAGGATTGGAGCAAGTACTTCAATGGAAAGCGGAAATTCCTTTCCAATCCCTCCCAGTTTGGCCAGGAGTATTTTGGTGCCATCCGGAACGTCGATTCCCGCTTTTTGTGCGATGACCGCGACCGGTTGGCCGACAATGCCCGGACTCATGCTCATGCTTTCCTCAGCAATGGCAATCTTCTCCACTTTTTTAATTTCTTCGGGATCCAGGAAATAACAATGCTGTTTTTCAAATTCATCCCTGACTTTCTGTTCAATCGTTTTCATGACAACAATTGCCTGTTCACTTGCGCATATCGTGCCGTTGTCAAATGTTTTGGATGAGATAATATTTTTAACTGCAAATGGAATATCGGCGCTTTCATCGATGAATACCGGAACATTGCCAGGGCCTACCCCGATGGCCGGGTTTCCTGAACTATAAGCCGCCTTGACAAGGCCTGTTCCACCGGTTGCAAGGATCAGTGCGATTTTCGGATGGCCCATGATCAATTGTGTAAACTCCCTGCTGCCGGAGGAGATCATCTGGATGCAATCTTCCGGGGCACCAGCTTCAAGAGCAGCCTCATAACAAATCCGTACTGTTTCAGCACACGATTTTGCGGCACCACGGTGAGCGCTGATGATAATGGGATTGCGCGATTTGAGACAGATCAGGATTTTGAACATCGATGTCGATGTTGGGTTTGTAACCGGGATCACGGCCAGGATCGGGCCTAAAGGCTGGGCAATTTCCGTAATCCCGGTTCTGGGATCGGAGGAAATTACCCCGACCGTCTTTTCGTTCCGGATACTTTCGTAGACCAGCTGGGTGCCGAGGACGTTTTTAATCACTTTATGCTCCCAAATACCCATTCCGGTCTCTTCCTGAGCCATTTTTGCAAGTTTCACCCGGTTTTTAAAACCAGCTTTGAAAACCGCTTCCACAATCCGGTCGGTTTCTTCCTGGTTATACTGATGAAATTCGGCGGCAGCCAGTTGCGCCTTATCAAGAATTTCATTGGCCTTTTCGAGCAGATTATCTGACATGACGATAAAATAAAATGGTTAAAAATAATTTAAATGCTACAATCCCAATACTGCAGTCCCCTGATCATATAAAATATCCAGGGGAATTTTTGCTGTCTTAAGCCGTTCAATATCTGATTGCAAAGTTTCCCTTATCTTCCCGTTGGTTTCAAGGTATGCCGAAGCACCCGTGTAGTCGCCGTCACCTTCAAATTTGATCACATTTGCCGCCCATTTGTTCATGGCATCACGGGTTTTCTCAAAGTTAACTAAATAGGTCCCATTGTTGCTGCGTTCAAATGCTCCATGGTCGGCAAAGAAATTGAAGCACATCATGTTTGCCTTGCCATGGGCACTGGCCGCGCCAAAGCGCACCGAGCGTATCAACCCGGCCATATATGTAACAAAGCAATCCTCTTGTGTTATGCCTGTGACTTCTCCTTTTGCGATCAGCTGGGTGGCCATAAAAAGGCCAAGAATATCCGCTTTGGCTTCCTCAAAGGATGAATACTTTTCCTTCAATGCCTCCCTGACGGTTCCTTTGCCGTTGACGGTGTTTTTTATACCGAGGCCATGGGCAACCTCATGAAACATTACATTCGAGAAGAATGCATCGAATTTGATATTGGCTTTCTGGGCAGGATCGATCAGCAGTTCCGAAATTGGGACCAGGATGTGGTCAAATTTAGCATGCATCGCATTTTTAAGCTGAAGCCGGCGCGAACCCTTTGCCATTTGTACTTTCTCATCGTTGGGCAAATTGATGGCGATGGTCTTGCTGACGTTATTTGAATTTCCTGAAACGAAAATAACATCATAGGCATTCAGGTCAGAATCGGTCCCTGGTTTTTCTTTTTTATATTTGGCTTCAACGGGTAAATTTTGCTGCAACCCGGGTAGAAAGGAAGCAAACTTTGCCAGTTTCACACTCCATTCCTTATCCTTGACCAACACGGCACCTTCGTATGCTGTTTTATAGCCGTAAAGGGCATCTTCATAATTTTCGATCGGGCCGATAACGAAATCAACCGTATTGTTTTTCATTTCCATCCAGGCCATATCACTGGCAAAATAATCATCGGTGAGGAAGGCCTGTGCCCGTAAGTCAAGGTATTTCTTTAATCCCGGGTCTTCGGCCAGTTTGGCAGCCTGCCTGAGCAAATCGGCTGCCCGGGTGATCTGCTGCTGATATGCATCGTGATACCAGATTGTTTTCAGTGATTTATCCTCATTTCGTCTGACCAATGTATACTGGCTGTTTTTATCCTTATTGTCCCATTTTTCGAATTCCTCCCTGGTCATGTCGGAAGGATAAAAATTAGCGCCGCCGGGTTTATTGCCGAATCCGGGTATAAACGGAGCATTGCCATTCAACCTTTCCCAGGGGCCGTAATTGATTTCAGCAAAATGTTTCATCAACGTATCCTGGATCGCAGCGATGAATGTTTTTTTATCTCCGATCACTTGCTGCCAGTACAATTCATCAATGATTCCAGCCACTTCGATGAGTATGGGGATCATCTGTTTTTCTTTAGCACTCAGTTTGGTCAGGTCGGTAGTAAGTTTGACAGTCACATATTCATTGATTTTTACCTTCATCAGCGAATCTTCGGTACTGAGTACTGCCGCTGTTTTACCGGCAGGGTTTTTGCAGCTGATCATCATTGTCAATGAAACGACGCCAGCCATCAGCATAATCATTTTCTTTACCATGATATTTCCAGTTTATTTATTTAAACAAAAATAAGAAAAAATGAAATGCAACTTTAATGGTCACAAATTTGATTTTGTTATGAAATATTCAGTAAGTTTGTTCGAAATATTTCGCATTTAACTTAAAACCAATTCGCCATGAACAATGTCATTATTCTGATTATTGCAGGAGCAGTCGGGTTGCTCTTTTTTTCCGGAGTACGGATCGTTCGCCCTACGCATCGTGGCCTGATCGAACGTTTTGGAAAATACAACCGATTTGCCAATCCTGGATTCCATTGGATTATTCCTGGTATCGACCTGATGTATCAGGTCAATATTACGGAGAAAATGATCAATGCCGAACCGCAAGAGATCATTACCAATGACAATCTCAATGCAAAGGTGGATGCCCAGGTCTATTTTAAAATAAACAACGATGAGGAGAGTGTAAAAAACTCACAATATAATGTGAATAATATTGAATACCAGATTGTTAACCTTGCCCGGACAACACTTCGGAACATCATTGGCACCATGACCCTGAAATCAGCCAACAGCGAACGGGGTAAGATTAACAAAGAGCTTCATGGAACCTTGCTTGATGAGACCAGGAGTTGGGGAATTCAGATTATCCGTACAGAATTAAAGGAAATAGACCCACCCAAGGATGTTCAGGAAACGATGAACAAAATTGTGAAGGCGGAAAATGAAAAAATTGCTGCCGTCGATTATGCAACCGCTGCCGAAACAAAGGCAGACGGGGAAAAGCGTGCGGAGATCAGGCGTGCTGAAGGTGTCAAGCAAGGGCAGATACTGAGGGCCGAAGGGGAGGCGCAGGCGATTGCCCTTGTCAATGAAGCAGCAGAAAAGTATTTTATCGGGAATGCTCAGATTCTTCGCAAAATACAGGCTTTGGAAACCTCGTTGAAAGATAACTCCAAGATCGTGGTCCCGGCCGGTTCCGACCTGGTGAATGTGCTGGGCGATATGGCAGGCATCATACCCATCAGGGATAAACCGGATACAAAATATGCCCCGGTTTAACTCCTGACCCAGGATAATTTCAACACAGGCATGGTCCCATGCTTATTTAGCAGTTGCTTTCTTTCAGGCATCAGCAGCCGCAGCACTGCAACAGGTACTGAATCGTCAAGGCCCTTTTACGGGCACCATTTATGCAGCGGATTCCCATATAACCGCGAATTGGTGCGATTCACTGTAAGGGGAGTAACCTGGCACAAGGCAGAATAATAGATGGTCTCTTGAACAAATGGTTGTACCAATGTCCGATGATCTGAACAAGGAGTAGTCAAATATCTGTTTTACCCTGGTATTGACGAAGCAAAGCGAGGTATCGGACAAGGAAAAGGTTTTTCATTTTGCAAAAAGTCAACCTTGTGCTGGCCCAGATTATTTTTGCATGTGATGTTGATTTTTTCAATGGGCCGGCATAACCGGAGATTGCAACAAGAATAGACTAAAAAAATATATCATCCGTGGGTTTAAAAATCATTAATAAAATATTATTACCTTTGAGCATCATGTTCCGGAACATCAAATTTCTTCTGGCTGTCCTGATTTTTGTGTTATAAAATATTTATATTCAATTTTTTAGAATATTTATTTTACTGCCTGTGAAAAAACTATTTTGGATATTGCTTCCTGTTTTGATCCTTTCCCTTCCTGGAATGAAAACAGTTGCCGCCGATAAGCCCGCGAGCATTTCCACCCATGTTTTCGCCAGTGACACTCTTAAAAAGCTGGGAATTCTGGTGGAAAATAATAAAGTCAGCAATAATCCTCTTTCAATTAAATACGCGAAAATGGCTTTGGCCATGGCATTGAAATCTGACTCGATAACCGATCTGGTCGATGCGTACAAATGGTTGGGTAAAGCCTATATGCAGAACCAGATGGATTCAAGTTATTACTATTACAACCTTGCATTGCATATTGCTGACAGCAACCACCTTATAAAACAAAAGGCCCATATTTGTTATAACCTGGCTAGCCTGCGCAGTGCGGCATACGATTATAAAAATGCAATTTCATTGCTGGACTTATCGAACAGGCTGGCTGAATCGGTTAAAGACCCTGAAGGCATAGCGAATGCTTACATTGCAATCGGCAACATTCATTTCAACACGCATGATTATAAAAATGCCCGGATCATGTTTGATTCAGCACTTAAGTTTTCCTCCCGTAATACGTTATACAAGCAGATGGGTGTGGCTACAGCCAACCTCGCACGACGACCCTTTGAAGTAGACTCCAAGAAGTCATTGACCGAACTGAAAAAAGCCTTGTTTTACCTGAGCAAGGTGAATGGTGTTGAAGAAGAAATGGCTTATATTTACATTAATATTGGAACACTGAATGTCAATCCTGATTCTGCATTGTTCTATTATAAAACGGCCCTGAATCTTGCTATCAAAACCAATCTGCCTAAAATCCGTTTTGGAGCTTATAACAACATGGCATACAGTTACCTTGATAAAGGAGATGTGAAAAGTGCTGAATCATGCCTGTTGGGAAATGCCATCCCTGATGCACAGAAATTGAATGACAATAATTGGCTGTCATCTCTTTATGATACCTATGCCGATGTTTGTGCTCAGAAAGGAGAGTATAAAAAAGCATTGGATTTTCAGAAGAAAGCAATGAGGTCCCGTGATGCCGACTATAAACAAAAGGCCTCTGAGGAGGTCAGTTTGCTTGCTGCTTTGCTTGAAGTGACCAAAAAGGAGATGATCATCCAGGATGAACAAAAGGAACTGTTGCTTCAGAAAACCAAACTGCAACAAACCCAGTTATGGCTTGTGGTTGCACTACTGTTTATAGCCGCCACGCTATTTATTACCTATGTAATGCAACAGCGCAATAAGGCAAAATTGCAGAAAGAACAGATCAGTTCTGCAAAAAGGATTATTGAAATGGAGGAAACCGAGAAGGGTAGAACTTCAAGGGAACTGCACGATTTAACAGGTCAGCTTGTTTTAGGAATCTCAGGGACCATTGAGAATATTGAGTTTCCGGATCCTGAGATCAAAGAGCAGTTAAACAAACGGATCAAGGAATTGGGTGTCAGCATCCGCCAGATATCCCATCGCATGAACAGGGCAATGATCGAACACTTCACTTTCAGTGAAATGATTTCAGGGTTGTGTGAAGATGTGCAGAAACTGTCACACCTTCACATCGAACTTGACATGCCCGATGAGTTTCCCGATCTGCCCAACGAACAGGTCCTTCATTTTTACCGTATCACCCAGGAATTGCTTACGAATGCCGGAAAATACGCCCGGGAGAGCAAGGTGAAAATAAGGATTTTGGCTGGTAACGGCAGGATAACGCTCTTATATTCTGACAATGGACCTGGCTTTACCTTGGGTGAACAGGTGAAACCGAGTATGGGAGTTTTAAATATTTTTGAACGGGCAAAGCTCGAAGGCGGGCAGGCAATTTTAACCACCGCCCCTGGGAAAGGGACTTCCTGGGAGATTTATTTTCCATTGGGACAAAAAATAAATATAAGCTAAAGGATTTATCATGATCAGACTTTTTGTCATTGAAGACCACCCGGTAATCGTTACAGGATTAAAGAACCTTTTCCGACCATCCAGGGATGGAATTGAGATCGCAGATAATGCTTTCAGCGTTGATGACGCCATCCTAAAGGCTGATGCCAATACTTTTGACGTTTTCCTGCTTGATCTCTGGCTTCCAGATGCACATCCTTTGATGAATGTTAAAAAGTTAAAGGAAAAATTCCATGGTAAACCCATCGTCATTTTCACATCTGAAGATTCTTCGTCATGGCAGCGTAAAATGTTCGAGGCCGGGGTCATGGCTTATTTACTGAAAAGCACCAACAAATCCGAGATTAAAACGACCCTGGAAAAAGTCATCAGAGGCCAGATTGTTTTTTCTGGACTCGTGGAACCAGATTATGAGAAAAAGCTTGCCACCGTTTTATCCGGCCAGAAATATCATTTAACCCCAAATCAACAGGAACTGGTCATCCTGTTGTCATCCGGACTTACTCAGCAACAGATAGCTGATGCGAAGAAAACAAGTGTATCGACCGTTGAGAAGACACTTAAACACGTTCGCGAACGTTGTGATGCGAAAAATAACGCGGAACTTGTGAAAATCCTCCTTGAAAAGGGCATTATCTGATTTGTGCCAAAATTCCTTCCTTCCCTGATTTTTTTTATCATTTATTTATCAACAAATTAACGGTCCGCCCGTGTTTAAAAAAAAAACACGTAAAAATTGTTGCCAGAATGGTGAACGGATTGCCAGCCATCTG
>CAIVAT010000179.1 GCA_903903985.1 uncultured Bacteroidales bacterium
GATTCCTTCCAGGATGACATGCTTTCGCCACCTGTTTATACCCGCCCGGCAGACTTCCGCGGCTGGAAAGTCCCCGATATTTTACTCTCAGGCAATGATAAAGAGATTGTAAAGTGGCGTCATGAAAAATCCATGGAGCGCACAAAGCAGCGTCGTCCGGGGCTTTTGGAGCCTTAAAAGGGGAATTTATTTAAAAATATATCAAAACATTATTCTGAATCAAATTAATTGGTATATTTGCACTCCTTTTAGTGAAAGTACCTGTTAAACAATTTCGTTATGAATCGCCAGGAAGTCATCAAGTTTGTTGAAGCCAGTTTTGCCCAGAGCGCACCATTGCCCGCTTTTAAAGCAGGTGATACCGTCACTGTTCATTATAAGATCAAAGAAGGTAACAAGGAAAGAATCCAGAATTACCAGGGTGTTGTTCTTCAGCGTTCCGGTAAAGGTGTGAATGAAACCTTCACTGTACGGAAAATCTCCGGAAATATAGGAGTTGAAAGAATCTTCCCGGTTGCTTCACCGTTTATTGATAAGATTGAAGTGAATAAGAGAGGTGTTGTAAGAAGAGCCCGCATCTTCTACCTCCGCGAATTACGAGGCAAGAAAGCCCGTATCAAGGAAGAAAGAGTATAATAAAAAACCCCGCTGATAGCGGGGTTTTTTATTTAGTTCATCACCATTTTCAAGGTTCCTGCCTCATGTGTTTTAATGATCGATAACGCCCTGGAATAATTCAGGATGTTCCTGATGACATATTCACTGGGAGAATCACCGTGTCGGTCAAGCTTTGGTTTCATTTTAATCCTTCTTGTTTTCCTGGAATTTGACAACGATGAAGATGAACAGAGAGTAGTAGCTTTCCTCATAGGCAAAATATAAATATTACTTTGTTTCCTATGAAGCAAACGCTATGGCAGGAGGGATTATTTCAGGAAGGTGTAAAAATATTTTTAAACCGTGAAAACACCTCACGGCTTAATACGGAAAAGGAATAAGACCTTAGTGGGAAAGAATGATCTCGTTCTCGTGTACCAGCTTGCGCAGGTTTATCAATGCATACCGCATACGACCAAGCGCCGTATTGATACTGACATTGGTGACTTCTGCAATATCCTTAAAACTCATATCCCCATAATGCCGCATCATCAGCACCTCTTTCTGCTCTTGCGGAAGATATTCGATCAGCTTTTTTACATCGAGATGGATCTGTTCAGTGATCAGCCTTTCTTCCACTGATTCTACAGGAATCCTGACCTTATCAAAAATATCATACTCGTCCTTGTTCTCAACGATCGGGATCCTTTTTGATTTGCGGAAATAGTCGATGATCAGGTTATGTGCTATCCGCATCACCCATTGGATGAATTTTCCTTCTTCCTTGTAGGATCCGGACCGGATGGTATTGATCACCTTGATGAAAGTATCCTGGAAGAGATCTTCTGCCAGTTCCTTATCCTTCACGATCATAAGAATGTATGCGAACACACGATTCTTGTGTCGGTGGATCAATATTTCCAAACTAGATTGATTTCCGGCTATATATCGTCCGATCAATTCCTGATCGCTAACGACCGAGTGGCTGTTCATTGGGCCTCCTTTTTTAGGTATCAAAAAAGGTAGATGTTTACTCGATAGCCGGCCTCCTATGGTTTATGCACGTCTAAATTGACTGTGCGGGTTTGAGATTAAGTACAGCAAAAATAAACAAAAAATCCGAATATGCAAATTTTTGTTCTAATTTTGATGAGTTTCTGAGCTGGATTTATTCAAAATGACTAATAACGTTGATGTTCTGGACCCTAAAGATTTTATTATAATAAAAGGTGCACGGGTCAATAATCTGAAAAACATAAGTATTGCCATACCACGGAATCAGTTCGTGGTGATTACCGGACTCTCCGGTTCCGGTAAATCGTCCCTGGCATTTGATACGCTGTACGCTGAAGGACAAAGGCGATACGTGGAAAGCCTGAGCGCTTATGCCCGCCAGTTCCTTGGCCGTATGACCAAACCGGAGGTCGATTACATCAAGGGAATCGCCCCGGCCATTGCCATCGAACAGAAGGTCAATACATCAAACCCACGGTCCACCGTCGGAACTTCTACCGAGATTTATGAATACCTGAAACTCTTTTTTGCCCGGGTCGGAAAAACCTATTCCCCGGTATCAGGGAACCTGGTGAAACGCGAAACTGTTACCGATGTCGTTGACTACATCCTGGCCCTTCCTGAGACTACACCGGTCAGCATCTTCTCTCCCATCGCGCGTGCGGCCAACAGTAAGGATCTGAAAACCAAATGTAACCTGCTCATGCAACAGGGATTCACCCGGGTCATGGTGGATAATGAAATTCTCAGGATCGATGAGATCAATCCAAAAACCAAATGCTGTGACCAGGAGATCTACCTGCTGGTTGACCGGATGTCGGTTCAGCATGACGACAATGACCTGGCAGGAAGAATTGCCGACTCCGTCCAGACTGCTTTTTATGAGAGCCATGGCGATTGCATGATCGAATACGGATCCGATCCCAAAAAGAGGAATTCGTTCTCAAACCGCTATGAGGCCGACGGGATCCAGTTTGAAGAACCTTCCACCAACCTGTTCACTTTTAATAATCCTTATGGAGCCTGTAAGACCTGCGAGGGATTCGGGACAGTTATCGGGATTGATGAAGACCTGGTGATCCCGAATAAGAACCTCTCCATTTTTGAAGATGCCATTGCCTGCTGGAGGGGCGAAAAGATGGGGGAATGGAAGAACGAACTGGTGATGAATGCTTATAAATTTGATTTTCCCATCCATAAACATGTCTATGAACTTACAACCGAACAAAAGGAACTTTTGTGGACAGGCAATGAATATTTTCACGGACTGAATGAATTTTTTGAATTTGTAGAACATCAGAATTATAAGGTCCAGTACCGGGTGATGATGTCCCGCTACCGCGGGAAGACCCTGTGCCCGGATTGCAAAGGAACGCGTCTGCGCAAAGATGCCAGCTATGTCAAGGTCAACGGCAAGTCGATCAATGAGCTTATCCTGCTGCCGGTCAGCTCGATGATCAGCTATTTTGAGACACTGGAATTAAATGCATACGAAAAGAATTTGGCAACCCGGCTGATCACGGAGATCCGTAACCGGCTTGAAGTGCTGGATGATGTCGGTCTCGGATACCTTACCCTGAACAGGCTCTCTGCTTCTTTATCCGGCGGAGAATCACAACGCATCAATCTCTCCACAGCCCTTGGGAGCAACCTTGTAGGCTCGATGTACATCCTCGATGAACCAAGCATCGGTCTTCACCCCAGGGACACGCACAGGCTCATTAAAGTGCTTTTGCGGTTAAGAGATCTTGGAAACACAGTCATCGTCGTTGAACACGACGAGGAGATCATCCGGGCCGCCGACCGGATCATCGACATCGGCCCCGAAGCAGGACAGCACGGAGGAGAAGTTGTTTTTGAAGGTTCTTTCCAGGAACTGCTGAAAGACAATAAGACACTTACCGGTAAGTACATCTCAAAAAAGATGAATATAGAGTATCCTGCCAAAAGAAGAAAATGGAAGGAATTCATCGAGATCAGAGGTGCCCATGAAAACAACCTCAAATCCATCAATGTCAAGGTCCCGCTCAATGTTTTTACAGTTGTTTCAGGAGTAAGCGGATCCGGGAAAACATCCCTGATTAAAAAGATCCTCTACCCTTCCCTGAAGAAGATGTTTGACGGGTATGCTGAAAGGACGGGTAAATTTGACCGGCTCGAAGGTGACTACAGCAGGATCGGTGCAGTTGAACTGGTTGACCAGAACCCGATCGGACGTTCCTCACGATCTAATCCAGCCACTTATATCAAGGCCTTTGATGAGATCAGGAACCTATACGCAGATCAGCAATTATCGAAGGTGCGCGGATATAAACCAGGCTACTTCTCTTTCAATATTGAAGGCGGGCGCTGCGAGGAATGTGAAGGTGAAGGCGTAGTGAAGATCGAGATGCAGTTCATGGCAGATATCTATCTTCCCTGCGAAAGCTGCAAAGGCAAACGCTTTAAGGAAGAGGTGCTGGATGTAAAGATCCGGGAAAAAAGCGTTGTAGATATCTTGGAAATGACCATTGAAGAAGCCATTGAGTTCTTCGGACAGGAAATCAAACCCTCAGCGGCCGACAAGCGGATTGTCGCAAGGCTGAAACCACTTCAGGATGTCGGCCTGGGCTACCTGAAGATGGGACAATCCTCGAGCACCCTCAGCGGAGGTGAAGCCCAACGTATCAAACTCGCATTCTTCCTTACAAAAGGCACCAACGAAAAGCCTACCCTTTTCATTTTCGATGAACCTACCACCGGTCTGCATTTTCATGATATCCATAAACTGCTGATCTCGTTTGAATCGCTGATAAATAACGGACATTCCGTACTGGTGATCGAACACAACATGGAGGTGATCAAGTCGGCCGACTGGGTGATCGACCTGGGCAAGGAAGGTGGCGAAAGCGGCGGAAATGTGGTTTTTGCCGGAACACCGGAAGACCTCGCCAAATGCAAAGACTCTTATACAGGTGCATTCCTGGTGGAGAAATTAAAAAAATAATATGCGAATGAAGAATCCGGGAATAGCGAATGACGAATATCAGTGATCAGGAACTATTCTTATCTGCGAAACTCTGCGCGTAATTTGCGAAACTCCGCGTGAAATAAATAAAGAATGACAAGTAATGATTTTTGATTTGTAATTCAGGCACGCCATGCAAAGCATCAATCCTACAACCACCGAAATCCTGGAAACCTACCAGGAACATACTCCTTCCGAAGTTAACGAGATCATTGAGAAGGTTCATACCGAATGGCTGACCTGGAAGGATACAACCTTTGCTTACCGTGCCGGGCTATTCATCAAGGCAGCGGAAATCCTGCGTTCCAGGAAAGAAGCTCTCGCCCGCCTCATGACCACAGAGATGGGCAAGATCCTGCGGGAATCCATGGCAGAGATTGAGAAATGCGCCAATGCCTGCGATTATTATGCAAAGGAGGCTGAGCATCTTCTGGAGGATGATATCCTTCCCTCCGATGCCTCACGCAGTCTTGTCACCTACCAGCCGCTGGGCGTGATCCTTGCCATAATGCCCTGGAATTTCCCTTTCTGGCAGGTTTTTCGTTTCGCTGCTCCTACCCTGATGGCAGGCAATGCTGCAGTGCTGAAACATGCCTCCAATGTACCCGGCTGCGCACTCGCCATTGAATCGATTTTTCGCGAAGCCAGTTTCCCTGGAAATGTCTTCCGGACACTGATGATCACGTCAGACAAGGTTGAACCCATCATTGCACATCCGCGCATCATGGCGGTGACACTCACGGGTAGTGAATCCGCAGGTATACAGGTAGCAGGCGCTGCAGGAAAAAACATCAAAAAAACCGTTCTCGAGCTGGGAGGATCAGATGCCTTCGTCGTATTGGAAGATGCCGACATGGACAAAGCCGTGCAGACCGCTGTGACTGCACGAATGATCAACCAGGGACAAAGCTGTATTGCGGCCAAGCGGTTCATCGTCGTTGAATCCAGGGTAAAAGAGTTTGAAGAAAATATCAGGAACGTCCTTGGATCACTGGTCATTGGTGACCCGCTCGACATAAATACACAGGTTGGTCCATTAGCCAGGAAAGACCTGGTTGATGATGTGGATGCACAGGTCCGGGCTTCAGTTAAGTTGGGTGCCCGGCTGGTGCTTGGCGGGAAAAGACCGGATCGCAAGGGCTTTTACTATCTCCCGACGATCCTTGCTGATGTCACCAACAGCCAGCCGGTATTCGAACAGGAGACCTTTGGACCCGTAGTTGCCATCATCCCTGTTAGAGATGAAGAGGAAGCCATCCGGGTTGCCAATGACTCCATCTTCGGCCTCGGTGGTAGCGTCTGGACAAAGGATTTGAAAAGAGGCGAAGCCGTTGCACGGAAGATCAACACCGGTGCGGTCTTTGTCAACGGGCTGACCAAGTCTGATCCCAGGTTGCCCTTTGGTGGTATAAAAAAATCGGGCTATGGCCGTGAACTGGGAACGTATGGCATCAGGGAATTTGTGAACATCAAGACGATCTGGATCGGGTAAATCAGTCCGGTAAATACTCCCAAAATGATAAAATTACTTCGGAACAGATCTGATTTTATCAGGAATTCAGCAACACTTATCTCCGGCACGGCCATTGCGCAAGCCATCTCCCTTATTTTCTCCCCTGTCATTACGAGGCTTTATACACCGGCTGCTTTCGGAACATTCACTTTTCTCATCTCGGTTATAGGAGGTTTTGGATGGGTCGCAACCCTGCGTTTCGAGATGGCCATCGTATTACCAAAAAAGGAAAAAGATGCAGTGAACCTGGCGTTCATTTCCATCGGCACAGCATTCATGATCTGCCTTTGTATTGCATTCAGCGTATTTGTCATCAATACCTGGTTCCTGGGATCATTCACAATGGACCCTCTCTATAAATACCTGCTTTGTTTTATCCCGGTCATGGTATTCATGATCGCATCCGGGAATGTGTTCCAGAACTGGTTTAACCGGCAAAAAGAGTACAAAACACTGGCGTTATCGAAAGTACTGAGTTCGGTTGGAAATAACTTTGGCACCCTGTATCTCGGTTTTATCGGGATTGGTGTTTTCGGCCTCCTCATCGGGAATTTAGCCGGGCTCCTGCTCTTCAACCTGTTCTTCATTTTTGTGGCCTATAAAAAACATAAGAGCCAGATCAGTCAGTATGATCGTTCCGGTCAGCGCTCCCTTGTCAGGCAGTACAGGGATCTTCCGCTGGCCAATACGCCCCAGATGCTCGTGGAACTGGTGCAGCTCTATGGGATCATCTTCCTCCTGCAGATGTTTTATTCATCGGAGATCCTTGGCTGGTATTCCCTTTCGCTGCGACTGCTCCAGGCACCCATGTGGCTGGTAGGAACATCCATTGCACAAGTTTTTTACAAAGATGCTTCCGAAAAATATCAGAAGGATGACAGTCTTTACACGCTGGTCCTGAAGACGCTGAAGATTGCCACCCTGGTGGCCCTGCCGGTACTCCTTGTAATGATCACCATCGGTCCCTGGGTGATCAGCCTGATCTTTGGCAAAGCGTGGTTTGAATCGGGCCAGATAACCCGGATCCTTGCCCCGTGGTTCTTTTTTGATTTTATCCGGTATACCATTTCCCAGACCCCGCTCATCATAAGGGAAACCCGGCAGATGTTCTGGCTCTCACTGACCGGTGCAGCCTGTATGCTGATAACGATAACCGCAGGGGCGCTCTTTTATCACGATGTAATGACAGTATTCATCCTTCTTTCCGCTCTCATGAGTTGTTACTCCATCGGAGTGATTTGGTGGATTTTGATGAAAGTGAAATTAAGCCGGTAATCCTTCAACAATTTTTCTATCTTTGCACTCCCAAAAACGGCGTGGTAGCTCAGTTGGTTAGAGCGTCGGATTCATAACCCGGAGGTCACGAGTTCAACTCTCGTCCACGCTACGAGAACAAATGCAAAGTGCAAGGTGCAAAGTGTAAAGTAATTTGCACTTTGCACCTTTTCGTTTTAGACTTGACACTTCCGGTTTTACACTCCGAATGAATTCAATTCCTCACCCAAACCGGTTTGGGGTTTTTTATTTTCCTTCACCTTCTTGCCTTATCGAATTCCTTAATTCTCTATTCAAAAACCTTCCCCATCTGAATAAGTGTTTGAAGTAACTTCTTTATGAAGTTTTAATATCCTACGAATAATCAGAATAAAATCCTTATTTATTCCATTGCAATTTTGCATCGTTCTAAATTGATGTATTATGAACGCTACACGTTTAATGGTAACCCAAGTTCTATCGGGCATAAATTCTCGTCCGGATTACATGTACAGGGTAATTTGTGCCTTTTTTCTCCCTGGGGAATCTATTAGATTCCCTTTAAATATCTGGTAAATTTTAAAATCGAAGATCAACAAAACAAGAAAAACCTCAAACAATGAAAAGAAAACGTTTTTTAATAAATATCCCAGGTCAGCAAACCTTCTTTAGGATTCAAACAAAAAGAATCGGTTCGACTTTATTAATTCTGTTAATATTTGTCTGTTTTACTTCGAAAGTCCTGGCCCAGCAACAAACTGAAGGTATCTTTTTAACTGCAGATGATTTCAGCAAAATGAAGGTTTCATTCCCCCATTGTTCCACAAATAAAAAATACAAATTCAATTCAGATGAAATCTTTAACACCTCACATATCAAACTAACGATTGGGGATTCAGTGATTAGACTTATGAAAGATTCAATTTTCGGGTATCGTGACAAACGGAATTTTTGTTATCGGTTCTTTAACCATGTAGCTTATCGCATACTCAATCCCAGGGAAAAGATTTTGCTTTACAGCAAAACCTTCCTGGCTGGAGTGCCTAGAAACATTCATTATGTTACAAACTACTATTTCAGTGTAAACCCGGACTCTCCAATCTATTCACTCTCACTTTGGAATCTTAAAATGGTTCTCAAAGATGACATGGCATTTCATCTGCTATTAAATGCGTATTTCAGCAACGATAATGAACTAATTGAATATGACAAATTGAGTAATAAATACATATTAAACAGAATTTACGAAGAGAGTAAACGATCATTAGTCAAATTGAATAACTAACTGAATAGAAATGAAAACACGCATTCTTATTATCATAATAATGGCCATCAACCTTCATATGCTGGCTCAGGACATCATTGAATCTGAAAAAATCCCATTCGATGGCATAAATACTACCTGGCAAAATGGTAGTGATCGCAGGGATTCATCAATATTTAATAAAATAAAGTTTTTCACACCCAGTATTCTGATGGATGTAAATTACACTTATTCATTCAATAATCCTATTGATAATACCGTAGTCGGGTCAACAGCGCTGGCAAGGGACAATGAGGTTCAACTTTCAGCGCTCCACCTTGGCGGTGATTTTGGGTTTCGCAATGTAAGGGCAAGATTTATGACACAGTTCGGCATGCGTTCCATTGTAGTTCCTCGTAATGATTATAGTCCTTATCGCGGGCAATACCAATTGGCCAATGTTTATCGCTATTTAAGCGAGGCTTATGCAGGATACCATTTCAACAAATGGTATGGGATCAATATTGATGCCGGTCTGTTTATGTCATATATCGGATTGAATTCCTATTACCAGCAAGAAAACTGGGAATACCAGGCATCCTTTACATCCGACAATACCCCCTGGTTTTTCAATGGGATCCGCCTCCAGATTTTTCCGTCCAAATACCTGAAAATTGAACCCTGGATTATTAATGGATGGCAGAGCTACGGAGAATTCAATGCGATGCCGGGTTTAGGTTTCAATATTACATATATGCCTAACAGCAATTTTAAAATTCTCACCAATGATTATTATGGCACCGATGCTGCAGGGTTGCCTGGCAGAAAACGGTTTCATTCAGATAACAGTGTACTTTTTCGTTATTTCAATCGTCCCTCAGCAGGAGGAATCAGCATGATGGCATTTTCACTGACTGGTGATTTTGGGTTTGAAAAAGGGGACGGGGTAAATGGCCTGACAAATGGGGATAGTATTCACGGTCCGGCACAGTACTTTGCAAGTGCCATGTTCTACAACCGGATATGGTTTTCAAAAAACAAGTTTGCATGGACCTTTGGTGGCGGAGTAATGACCAATCCGGGACGTTACCTTGTTCTATATCCCACCGGGCAAGCCAGCCCTCTGCCAGACCCCAATGATCCTACTAAAACCGAAGGCGCATATCCATTTACGGCAAACCCGGGCGATAAATTCGTGGGGTGGGATTGTTCGACAAATCTTGACATTATGCCATTCCAATGTCTGACATTCCGCATTGAACTTGTACACAGGGAATCAAGTGTACCCTATTTTGCCGGACCGGGTGGCGTTACATCACCCTCGGGATATACAACGACCCCATTGGGTCCATCCTGGAGACCAGACCTTGTTAAAACAGAAACCAGGATAATTCTTGCGCTCTTGTTTAGATTGTAAGCCAATTTGAACACTATTGCACAGTTTATTAAGATGAGTCCCGCTACATTTCACATCCCGGAATACCATTTCTGCTGTAAGGATGCAGTGTGTAGCCTGACAATATCTTTGCAATGCCGGTAATTGACATGAGTCCGAGTTTGCAGTTGTAAGATAAAATGAATTCTGTCATCCCCGAAACGTCCATGTCTGGGAGCATACGAAATATGCTTTGATAAAACCTCCGGCTCGCCTACTAATCCTTTAAATAAAGAATTGTCTCTATAAACTTCAAATGGTTTAACATTCAACGGACATTAAAATTTCAGAAGTTACATTTTCACACTTTTCTTTATTGAATCATTGTTTTGAAAAGTAAGATTGTAAAAGGTAAACTTGCAATGAGTAAAAATGCAAAGGAGATTCCTCAGCATATTCAAACATTATTTATGCATAAGGTTAGCCTTCAGTTCATCGAATTCATCCTGCGTAATCGCCCCGCTGTCAAGAAGTGTTTTCAGCTTTATCAGTTCGTCTGCAACACTGATCTGCCCTTTACTTTGAGCATTTCCTGCAGATGAGATTGCTTTGGCAATAATATCACTCTGGCTTTTCGCGCTATTTGCCAAAATCTGTTCAGAACAGATTTGCTTAATCTCCCTGACTTCACTTTTTGTAAATCCATGCGCAACAACTCTTTCACCACCTACAATAAATGTTATCGTCGAATACCCGATCATCGGCGTATCTACATTGACACCTTCGATTTGCTGATAAACGATATGCCTTGATTTTCCGCTGAAAAAGCCAGGAATTTTCAGTGTTATTTCGCTGATCCCAATATGAATTTCTGCAGGAAAAAATTTGTTCCCTTCAGAAAGTCTCGCTGCTTTATAGATCTTTTCTTCCATACTAATTATATTTTTATAGTCCTTTCAGTTTCATAAATGCAAACAAGATTTTTACTGGCAACTGCATCGTATCTTTATTACTCGCGACGGCCTCTACTGCTTATTATAAATGTCCGGCGTAACAGTATATTTTACAACAAATACACCGTTTTTATCCCGGTAATTGTATATCATCGTTACATTTTTGTCCCTGAAAAACTTTAACCCGGGATCTGTTTTGACCCGGTTAATGATAACAGGTTCAATATATTTTTTTGCCGTATCGAGACTTATCTCAGATTTATCATTATTAACCAGCGTATAGTTATACTGGAACGAATTACCAGGCACAGCAAGTGCATTGTCCAGCCGGGTAAACTGGTCAACCATCATAGGGCATGTCTTATTAACTTCATTTGCTGTTTGCATCAACAGTTTATCGATTGAAGGCGGTGAAAAGAAAATTTGCTGAACTGCAAAATAGGAAAGCCCGAAAGCCAGGGCTCCCACGATCAACCCGATCAATTTTTTTCTTTGATTCGTTTTAACAGCGTCTGCTTGCTGCAGGGGCTGATGGATAATCTCCTTTTCAATTTTGGGTAGTTCATGTCCGCAACCCGAACAATATCTGACATTAAGTTTATTCTCTTTCCCGCAATTAGTACATGTCACTTTTTCCATTTTCTTTAGTTTTTATTATTCAATTTAAAATGTTCAGCCCCGCTTCCCAACATTCAACCCTGAAATTCGCGGAGTCACGAAGTGCGGGATTGCGTATGAGCCGTTGCCAGTAACTTTGCATCACTTGACAACCTGTAGTTCAAAAGGATCACCAGACACCTGGAATGATCCTGTACCGGGTTTTATCACAATATTCAGGATAACCCTTCAATTCACTTTTCAATGTTTTATCCTCCATGTTAGTCCGTGCTAGTAATAAAATAAGCATCAAACCTATCGGGATTATGCTCCAGAGTGAACCAAAGAGCAGTGGGAATCCCAGTGATTGAATGACTGAACCCAGGTAGGCGGGATGTCTGACAAATTTATACAACCCGGTATCACAAACAACATGGCCTCTTTCAGTTTGAATCCTCACTGTACTTGAGAAAAACCTGTTTTGCTTCTGTGCAACCAGGAATATGAGTTGACCTGAAACAGTCAGGATAATCCCCAGGAGACAGATGCTCCAGTGAAAACTGTGAGACCAGTGATAACGGCCCGAATCAAGACCGGCAGTGACATACATGGAAATCGTAACCAGCAAAGACAATCCCAGGATTTTCTTATCCCATCTTTTAGTTCCTTCTCCCGGTTTTGAACGTTCATTTAAAAGTTCAGGATCTGGTCGTAAAACAGTGTAGCTTACAACACTCATGATCAGACCAATGATCACGTAAATCAGCCCCTGCCAGTAAACAACCCGTCCGGCACTGATAAACAGGATCGAAAAAAATACCAATGTTCCGGTAAAGTGTTTAAACAGATAACCCCGTTTCATGATCTATAGTTTTATTTTATTGCTATGATTATCGCCCTCCCTGCATTTGCAGGCTTGTCATAGCATCTATTTTTTAATGATCACTTTATCTGTTGAATTGATATGTTCCGACCGGGATTTCAATAAATATAACCCGTCCGGCAAAGCAGGTTTTGTTACGCTTATAAGTTTATCAGCAGACCTGAATGTATCGATCAACTTGCCATTACCACTGTACAAATCAAATGAAACTGTCTTTTCGGAACTTGCATTTACTTTTATAAGAAATGAACCATTGTTGGGATTTGGATACAGGGAGATAAAATCATGCACATGATTATCAGAAAGCGCGATGGACGTCGGGATTTCTCCCGGAAGGCTGAAAACTTTTGTCTGGTAAGGGAAAGGAATGCTGGCAAATTCGTAGTACAGCAACAATTTTGTTCCCTGTGCTGTTCCATAAACTAAAGGATCCCAATAATTCGGCATGGCATTCATCTCATCAAGCAAAATCGTGCCATCCTCCCTTCCGATTACCACTTTATAATTGGTACCCACCGAAAGACTATCCCATTGATAACTTAACATGAATTCTATATTCGAAGGATCGTTGTCAAACAGCGTCGTGGATATCCAGGCTATGCGGTTGATAAATGCATTCGCACTGGGCTTTAGCGGCAATTGAATGATCTTGTATTGTGTTCCGTCAAGATTATAAAGGGTAAATTGGGTCTGGGAACTATACTCAACTTCAGCTTTATCCACATACTTGACTTCCGTATTGTTCAACCTGACAGGATAGAGATTGAGCGGCTTTTGAAAATCCAGTGTAATTTCTGAATGCCCTGAAATGGAAACAAGCATGAAAATGAGTGCGGCTAACTTTTTCATAAACATGAATATAATTACTCTTTAGTTCGATTGGTTAAGTATTGTTCTCCATATTGGATATCCCTTCCCCAAATTTAATATTTTTTAAATATTGAACCATTGCAAGCTTTAAGATGTTAAGAAACCCCAGGGTTCCTGAAACTGTTGACTCATGAAAGTGAAGGTTGTACAATTGCCAGTGAACAATGAGACCGTTTAATAAAGTGTTTCAAATGTTTTATTAATTAACCGCTTTAATTAACGTCAAAAATATTAGCACAGCTAATAATATCATGAATACAAATGGAATTACAAGACTACACAATGTTCTCCAGAATCTCTGAGAAAAATTCAGTTCATTAAACAGTTGATAAAGAGTCCAGAATGCAATTGCAAAACCTATAACATCTACTGCCTGATCAACGGGTCTTGAATAAGATGTCTTGTTCAGCCAATAATAGAGGGGAAATGTCAAAATATGAAGTATTAATTTTTGTCCTGCAATGAATGTATTAATAATCAGATGTTCAGTAAAATTATATTTCACTTTTTTGAAACAAATGTAAGTACCCAGCGAAAAAACAGGAATCTGGATTAAAGACATGATTGAATAATGATTTGAAAACCATTTACTGACACTATCAACCACCGTCTTACTATTTTCAAAGGACCCGCCATTTCCATTAATTTCGTAAAAGCCGGAGAATAAGTTTAGCTCAAAATAATGTGAGAGCAGGCTATAAATACCCGCAAGAACTATTACCAGTGATATGGGCTTAAAATGATTTACTCTTTTCCCATTCAAGAACTCCCTGATGGAGTTGCCTGGTCTTGTATAAAGTTCTTTTGCAGTGAATAAAATCCCTTTGTCAATATGCAGAAGACCGTGTTGAATGTCGTGCCATAAATAGTGAAAGTTAATTCTTTTTGTATCAGAACTCTGTCCACAGTTAGAACAAAACCTTCCTTTTATTTCAGAATCACAGTTAAGGCATTTTGAATTTGTCATCATCTACTTTGTTTCATTTTGTTATCCGGCAGCTAACATTCTGCCCTATGTCTTGTGCTAAAAGTCCTGGCTCAAGCCCGCAATATCAGACTCACACACATATCAACGTCTATCTTTTCAAACAATATAAAATCCCATTTGTACTCGGGAAAATAATGAAATCCTCTGAAACAAATGGCGTGGAGAAAACTCCACCCAATTCACATTCAACATCAAGAAATTGTTCATTGGATTTAATTATTGAATAAATGTCATCCCTGTATGAATCATCAGCCTGAAAATATTTTAATTTCTTTTCAAGGTAGGATTCAGTTTCAAAACTCCATAGCTTTCTGCCTGAAAGCTTATTAAAACACAGGATCTTCCCATTGGTGGTCCCCAGGTATAAATTATTCTTACTGTTTGCCACGTTTCCAAAAACGAGAAACTCCATTTTAACATTCCATAATTCTTTACCCGTTTCAGGATCAGATGCAATCAATACACGTTCATCCGCTGTTCCTGTAAATAAAACAGAATCCTGAACAGTATTACTTAACCCCCATCCATTTGTAAAAGCTTTATTCCAATGACAATAACCTTTATCCTTGTCAAGCGCATATACATTATAATCTCTTGCCCCGATAAAAACCAGGTTCTTATAAACAGCAGGAGATCCCTGCACTTCACCAACAGGAAAATAAAGATGGCCAACTGTTTTAAATTTCCAGATTAAACTGCCATTCGTCGAATTAAGTGCGTATACAAATCCATCAAATGACCCGAAAAAGATTTTATCATTATCAATCGCAGGTGTGGAATGAACAATGCTTCCGGTTTTAAATGACCAAATCAAATTACCTGACTTGCTGTCAACAGCATAAAAATTCCCATCCCCCGAACAAAAAAACACGATTCCTTTCTTAAAAATCGGCGAAGAATGAAAGTAGTCTGCAAAATCATACTTTCTTTCTCCTTTTGAAGAAAAAGTCCATAAAAGATTCCCGGTTGTTTTGTTTATAGCATATAAATTCCCATCGCCGCCATTTAAATAGAGTTGATCATCATTCACACAAACGTTTGAGCGTATTTCTCCTTTTGTATGAAATCTCCATTTTTCTATTCCGGTTTTAATATCGATTGCAAATAAAATACTATCCACTCCACCAACGTACACAAAATTTTCATTTACAACTGGAGAGGCGAATAGTGGGGCGTTGGTTTTGAATTTCCAATTTATTCCAGGTACTTCATTATAGTCTGAAATTATCTTAGTCGCAATAATACCATTATTTTGCGCAGTAATTTTATTTGAAGTCAATGACACGAAAAGAAAGATTAAATAAAAAGCTTTATAATACGCCTCAACCCGTTTAAACTTTTTTGTTTTCATACTTCCATCAAAATAAATACAATGAATCAGAATACATACTTGCTTTTAAGGTTCCGCTGGCAGCCGCAATGAGTATTCTGCCAGGTTCAGGTTATTTTAAAGTATTTTGGTTTCCAGGTTCGGATAAAGATTGCATGCATTGTTCTCCGCATTGGTGCTTCCGTTTTGACAGGGCTGACTTTTTAATTTGGTTTTAGAAACATTCATTTTGCTTTATCCATAAATGTAATACTGCACATAATACCAATAAGGATCATTCCTGTAAAAAATATGAACAATCCTGATTTACTCTTTGAATTTATCCTGCTAAGCCTGAAAAGCAAATATCCTGCAAGCAAATTAAATAATGCCCAAAGTACATTCGTCAGGGGAGATGAAAGTCCATGACCTGGCGGATTGGCAAAGGGTGTAGGGAAAGCGTTTCCTGATATTCCATTAACAAAATGTGGAACAGCATTCGTTAAAAATCCTCCTGCAAAAAATGCTGCGATGTAATGATGCCATTTCATTGGTCCATCAAGCAATTTCTTTGATTTTGCCATAGCTATGAAAGTTTATTTCTCCTTTTTCCTGTATGATTTTTCCTTGTTCCCCGTTTATAATCAGGTCAACTATTTTTAACCATTTTCAATATTTTAATTGATTAAGCACTTTCGTACCAGTAAGGAAAAACAGCAGCTATGATTACCCTTTCGAATAAATCAGCGAAATTTCTCCTATTCAGTTTGTATGCAAATTCGTTTAGATAGCTTTGTAAGTGATCTGAGCTCATTTTATGATAGACACCAAGAAAAGTTCTTTTAGCGTTGCTGATCGCAATGTGAGCCCATTTAAGCGTTGTTCTCGTAGTATGTTTTGATGATTTTTCGGTGATATGCATATCGACATACTTGTGAATGTCCTGGTAGTTTTTACCCTGGTCAGTAAATACGATACTGTCGGATGTAACTTTATCCTGAAAGAGAGTATTAACCGATTCTGATTTTTGAGAATTTAAAACTTTCATTTTGAAATATCTGCAATGTTTAGTTTCGATTCCTGTGTTAATGTCCACTAATGGGGTTGATTCTGCCATTACACCAACATCTTCCTGCCGCTGGCTACCTTTGCCCCGTTTCAGGCTCTTCCGCTCATTTTCTGATGTTGCTATTTCAAAGAACCCCTCATCAAACTCGATCATTCCAGTGAGTGAATACAAATCGTCCCTTTTACCCATTAAGGTTCTGATCCGATGCATTAGGGACCACACCGTCATATATCTGTTATACCCCAACTGGCGCTGCATCTCACAGGCTGAGATGCCCTTTTTTGTAGCAGTCATAAATAAGATTGCCAGATACCAGATTCTGAATGGTAAATTGGAATGTTCCATCATTGTCCCACTTCTTAAGGTTGTACGGAAATGACAGATCTTACACTCAAATTGCCATTTAGATGCCAGCCAGAAATGACTGGTTCCGCCACACTTCTTGCAGGTCAAGCCTTGCTTGATCCGCATATCCCTGTAATGCTCTCTGCATGCAGTTTCATCGGGAAACCGTTGAGTAAAAACCAATGTA
>CAIVAT010000180.1 GCA_903903985.1 uncultured Bacteroidales bacterium
AGCCCGACGCGCTAGCAAGGGAGTGTGCATCGGGGCCCGACGCGTTATCCAATCGCGTCGCGTTTTCTCCAACGCCGTTAAATTTCGTTCATCAGATAAGAGCTATTTGTAAGATGCTCTTTTATACATGAATTATCCACTTTCCTGCAATGGCACAAATAACTGAAAATCAATTCTATTTATGTGTTTAATCTTTGCACCTTCAAGGTGATATTTGGTTTTTAAAACCAGGTAAAGAATGGAAAATTCTGAAAAAGGGCACCAGCTGCAATGGATGAATTAAAAAAAGATATCACTGGGCAAATCCTGGAAATAACATTAAACTCTTCATTCGAAAAATTCATTTTCGATAGGATATTGAAAGAAGCGAAAATGTTGGAATACTCTTAAATACAAATGTAAATTACAATGTTAAACAATATATTTGAGCAAATACATATTTACATAAGTTATACGATAACAGGATAATATATTGTTTATATGAGGCTATTATTTAATAATAAATATTTTTGTAACCTGAAGATTGAAATTTTGCAAATTTGTTACCTTTGTAAAAACCTTTCACATGGTTGACCGGATATTGGAGTTGCTAAAGGAAAAAAAATTAACACCTTCTCAGTTTGCTGATGAAATCGGGATACAACGATCTGGCATGTCGCATTTGATTTCAGGAAGGAATAAACCCAGTCTTGAGTTTATCCTGAAAGTACTGAAACGGTTCCCGGATGTAAAGCCTGAATATTTGCTTTACGGAACTGCAGAAGAACCTGGTCCTGCCGGATCACTCATTGACAAAGAAAATGGTCCGGATGCAACAGCTACCTTGTTTGATCAACCGGGAATTGCCGAACCCAAGCCCGAAGCAAAACAGCAACGCATGGTCAAAAGAGAGAGACCGGAGCGCAAAATAGAAAAAATTGTGATTTTTTATGATGATAAAACATTCAGGGAATATGATCCTGAATAGGCGGGTCAGGTCCTTTCGATCAATGAAAAGAAAAACCCGGATTCACGCTCAGCGCTTTCATCGCTGTCAGATCCATGTACTGCATTTTCACTGAGATTCTTGCCATAAAGCTTCCTGATGGTGCCTTCTTCAGCTTTAGCCGGATCGGTTGCGCCGATAAATTTCCTGAACGATTCCACTGCATTATCATGTTCCAATATTGCAGCAATGATGGGACCTGAGGACATAAATGTCGTCAAATCCTCGTAAAAAGGCTTCCCTATGTGCATCTCATAAAAATGACCCGCCTGTTCCTTCGTTAAGGAGATTTTTTTCATGGCTTTGATTTTATAGCCTCCTTCCTCAATCTTTGCGAGGATGTTTCCGGTATAACCAGCCTGAAATGCGGATGGTTTAATCATGGTAAAAGTAATTTTTCCTGTCATATCGTATATATATCTTAGAACAAACAAAATTACAATTTTTATCGAATTATCCTTAATTTTGCACCCCTTAAACCCCGAACTATTTGGAAAATACCGACTTTGACCTTGTTCGTGAAAAAATTTCACAACCTTCGAATATCCTGATCACCACCCATTCAAATCCCGATGGCGATGCCATCGGATCAAGTCTGGCACTTGCTTCCTATTTAAAAAAGAAAAACCATTCGGTGCAGGTAATGGTTCCGGATCCCTATCCTGATTTTCTTGCCTGGATGGCAGGACATGAGGATATTCTGGTATTTTCCAATAGCGAAAGTGAGTGTGTAAAAGCAATAGAGCAGGCTGATATCATTTTTGCCGCTGACTATAACAATCTTGGACGGCTCAATGATGCAGCCGGGTTTGTTCGTCGATCCAACGCCATCAAAATTCTCATAGATCATCACCTGGTTCCGTCTGATGAATTCGACTACAAAATATCCATCTCGAGGATTTCATCCACTTCTGAACTATTGTACAATTTTATCGAGAAGATGGGGGATATTCACCTGGTCGATAAAAATATTGCAGAATGCATCTATGCCGGGATCATAACCGACACTGGTTCACTTAGCTATTCTTGCAACTATGTTAAAACCTATCAGATCCTGGCCAATCTTTTCCAATTGGGAATTGACGGTGAACACCTGCACAGGTTGATTTATGACACTTACTCCGAAAGCAGGCTGCGCTTATTGGGTTATTCCATCAGCGACCAGTTGGTGGTATTGCATGAATACCATTGTGCCTATATTATCTTATCCAGGGAGGACCTTCAACGGTTTAACTATCAGATCGGAGATACGGAAGGAGTGGTAAACTATGCCTTGTCTATCAAAGATATCAACCTTGCGGCTTTATTCATGGAAAGAGAAGGAATCGTAAAGGTATCATTCCGTTCAAAAGGAAATTTCGCAGTCAATACACTGGCTGCAGAATATTTTAACGGAGGCGGACATCGCAATGCTGCCGGGGCAAATTGCACGACCACACTCGAAGAAACCGTGGCGAAGTTCAGACAAATTTTGCCTCAGTACCAAACGATGCTTAAATCGGTCTACTAATTTGAATCCTATTAAAACACTTGTTTGTACAGTGCGTTTAGAGATGATTTTTTCTATGATCATGGTGGTTCTGGCCTCTTGCAACGAATCAACTGTAACACAGGATCCGAATATCAAAAGGCAACCTGGAGTTGATTCAGTTGTTGCCTTTAACCATCAGATTGTACAAACTGAGATTCAGGACATTGAAGATTATATGCTCCGTTATCATTGGGATATGAAGCAATCCCAAACAGGATTGCATTACATGATATACAAAGCAGGGGACGGGCCTTTACCAAAACAGGGCGACATCGTTTCTATAAAGTTCAGGGTCAATCTGCTGAATGGTAACGTGGTGGACCGGTCTGATTCCCTTGCCCTGTTTTCCTTTGAACCTGGGAAGCGGGATGTGGCCAGCGGGCTCGAGGAGGGAGTTATGTTGATGAATAAAGGCAGTCGTGCCAAGCTGATCTTGCCTTCGCACCTTGCTTTTGGCCTGCTTGGAGACCTGGAAAAAATCCCTTCAAGGGCAGTTTTAGTCTATGATGTGGAAGTTTGTAAGATTAACCGATTAAAAAAATGAAGTCGATGCCATGCGAACACAGGACTTTAGTATCTTTGCCGGTCAAATAACCCGGCGTGTGATTGTTTGTGATATCCGGATGATTTGATCATAAACAACCTTATAGTTTGCAATCATCACAGAAAATATTTATTTGTTCAATTATTTAATAATCAGATAATTTTGAAGTAAAACCTAAGACAAGTTCATTAATTATAAACCAAAACCATTAAAATGCAAAGTATGAAAAAAATGATTGTAAATCCATTGGTCATGGTAATGTTGGTCGCCTTGACAATGCTTGCTTGTTCATCCAAGTATCCGGGTTATGATAAAACAGCAAATGGCTTGTATTATAAGCTGTACAAAGTAAGCAAAGACACTGTTAAGTCTAAATCCGGCGATTGGGTTTCGATGAATATGCGTTACAGCTATAAGGATTCAACCCTGTTCAACAGCAAATCATCCATGGGAACCCCGGTTCGCTTTCAATTGCCAGTGTCAGAATTTAAAGGTGATATATATGAAGGAATTCGTTTGCTTTCCGCCGGTGACAGCGCTGATTTTATAATCAATGCCGACTCATTGTTCACCAAGACTTTTCGGCAGCCCAAACGTCCTCCTTTTATTGACAGCAACAGTGTGATCCATTTCTATATTGCCATGCTTTCTATTGATTCCCCTGCAACATTAATGAAAAAAGAGGAAGATGCGCTGAAAAAATATCTTGATGAAAAGAAAATTACCGTTGCGCCAACAGCCACTGGGTTGTACTATATTGAAACTCTGGCTGGCAAAGGGATGAAAATCGATTCCGGCACTTGGGTAAAAGCCAATTTCTCGGTATCCCTCATCGACGGGAAGCAGATTTTTTCAACACAGGAGCGCGGCAAACCTATGGAATTTGAATATGGCAAAGGATCAGATACACCTGGATTTGAAGAAGGTGTAGCTAAAATGCTGAAAGGTGGAAAAGCAACCTTGATTGCCCCGTCAAAAATTGCCTTTGGTGTAAACGGCCGTGGTGCCATGGTGCCTCCTTATTCAACGGTTATTTATAATGTTGAAATCGTTGATGTTCAATCAAAGGCTGACCATGAAAAGCAAGAGGCTGTGGCGAAAAAGGCTGAAGGCCTCAAACTCGAAACCAATAAAAAACAAGAAGGAGAACTCATGAAAAAGTATTTAGCCGACCATAAAATAACTACAAAACCAAATGCCAGTGGTCTGATTTATGTCGAAAAAGTTAAAGGAACCGGAGCCAAAGCCATCGCGGGCAAAAAAGTAAAGGTGCATTATACCGGAACACTTTTAAACGGAACAAAATTCGATTCTTCGCGCGATCGCAACGAACCATTCGAATTTGTACTCGGCCAGGGCCAGGTGATCAAAGGTTGGGATGAGGGCATTTCTATGATGAATGTTGGTGGAAAGGCTTTGTTGGTCATTCCTTCAAGCATTGGCTATGGAGAACGTGCTATGGGCCAGATCCCGCCATATTCTACCCTTGTGTTCGATGTTGAACTGTTGGGTGTAAAATAATTTCCGAACTCAGTTTTTTGCAGAGGCTGTCTCAAATTTTGAGGCAGCCTTTTTCATTTTTCGGAATAACCATTCTTTCCCTGCAAGTCTTGCAGAGCACTCAACTCGTCCCTCAGGCGTGCAGCTTCTAAAAAATCAAGGCTTTTTACAGCCTCCTCCATTGCTTTACGGTTCCGGCCAACCAGTTTCTGCAATTTTTCCTTCGAAAGGTATTGTATTAATGGATCAGCCGCTATATTGATTCTTTCACTCTCATAATAAGGAACAGGAAGTGGCTTGTTCCCGTCCGCTACCGACGTTTGCCCTAAAATATCTCTTGTGCTTTTAACTATCTGGGTGGGAACGATGTTGTTTTTGGTATTATAGGCAATCTGTTTTTCACGACGCCGGTTTGTTTCATCCATCATCCTTTTCATCGAATCCGTAATCTTATCGGCGTACATGATCACCTTGCTGTTGACATTGCGTGCAGCACGTCCTGCAGTTTGGGTAAGTGAGCGTTCTGAACGTAAAAACCCCTCTTTATCCGCATCCAGGATTGCCACCAGGGAAACTTCCGGGAGATCCAGCCCTTCGCGCAAAAGATTCACTCCAACCAGAACATCAAAAACACCAAGCCTTAAATCCCTCAGAATCTCCACTCTTTCAAGGGTCGCAACATCCGCATGAATGTACCGGCATCGAATGTCAATCCTGGCAAAGTAATTGGTGAGTTCTTCCGCCATTCGCTTGGTAAGGGTAGTAACAAGGGTGCGTTCATGCTTGATGATGCGCTGGTTGATTTCATCAAGCAGATCATCAATCTGACGCAAACTGGGCCTGACCTCAACATATGGGTCCAGCAACCCGGTTGGACGGATTACCTGCTCCACTACAACTCCTTCGCATTGCTGCAGTTCAAAATCGGCGGGAGTCGCACTTACATATATGGTTTGGCCAACGATCGACTCAAATTCTTCAAATTTCAGTGGCCGGTTATCCATGGCCGAAGGTAACCTGAACCCATATTCAACAAGTGTTTGCTTGCGGGAACGGTCTCCGCCATACATCGCCCTGATTTGCGGAATGCTGACATGGCTCTCGTCAATGACCATCAGAAAATCATCGGGGAAAAAGTCTAAAAGACAAAATGGCCTTGAACCCTGGGCCCGGCCATCAAAATATCGTGAATAATTTTCTATGCCCGAGCAATAGCCCAGTTCGCGCATCATTTCGATATCATAGGACACCCTGTCCTCGAGTCGTTTTGCCTCCAGTTCCTTCCCATTCTCCCTGAAATATGCACACTGCTTGATCAGGTCATCCTGAATTTCCACAAGTGCTTCCCGCATTTTATCCTGTGATGTCACAAAAATATTTGCAGGATACAAGGTCATCATGTCCATTTTTTCAATCCTGTGTCCCGTCAGGGGATCAAATGATTCCATGCTTTCTATCTCGTTGCCAAAGAAAATAACTCGGTAGGCGATATCGAGGTATGCCGGGAAAATATCAATGGAATCACCTTTTACCCTGAACCTGCCGCGGGTAAATTCTCCTTCTGTTCTTGAGTAAAGACTGTTGACAAGCGAATACAATAATTTTTTCCTGCCAATTTTGTCGCCGATCTGAAGCCGGATGACATTCTGACTGAAATCATCGGGATTACCGATACCATATATACATGAAACCGATGAAACAACTATGATGTCGCGCCGCCCCGATAAAAGGGCAGAGGATGCGCTCAACCGCAGTTTTTCAATCTCATCATTGATGGAAAGATCTTTTTCAATGTACGTGTTTGTTACAGGGATAAAAGCTTCCGGTTGATAATAGTCATAGTAAGATACGAAAAATTCGACAGCATTTTCAGGAAAAAATTGCTTGAATTCACCGTAAAGCTGGGCTGCCAGGGTTTTATTGTGGCTGAGCACCAGTGTGGGTTTTTGAACCTGTTGAATAACGTTCGCAATGGTAAACGTTTTACCCGACCCGGTCACTCCAAGAAGTACCTGGCCCGGATCGCCACGCTGAATACCTTCAACGAGCTGGAGGATGGCCTCAGGCTGATCACCTGTAGGCTTGAATGCTGATGTGAGTTTATATTCCAATTACAGGTTATTTTAAGGGATTTTAACCAGGGTGGTGCTGATTGGGTAATGATCAGACAGGTTTACTTCAAATGTTCGGTACGCAACCGATCTGAAGGCTTCAGAATGCAGTACATAGTCTATCCTGAAGGAAGGGAGTTTTCCGGCATAGGTGCTTTTAAAGAGACCATGTCCGCTTTCGAGAAATGAGTCACTCAGCCGTTTTGTCAATTGATGATAGGTGTAAGATGATGGTGTATCGTTAAAATCGCCAGCCAGGATGACCGGGTAGGGACACGAAGCAATATGTGCTGAAAGGATATTAACTTGTTTTGATCTGATAATAAATGCTTTACGCAGTTTCCATAGCATGCGCTTTGATCCCTCTTTTATCGGAGTTCCTTCTTCAATGTCCGGTTCGGTAAGATGTGAATAAAAAGAATAGTCCTCGTTGCCGAATCGTATGGATTCAAGATGCACGTTGTAAACGCGGACGGTATCCCCGTTCATGACGATGTCACTGAAGATCGCGTAATGGCTCCGTCCCGGAAGCCTCAGGCAACCGAAATTTACAATCGGGAAGCGTGAAAACGTAGCGATTGCGTTGATTTTAAGCTTGTTGTTGAACTCCCTGTAATTCTTAAATGAATAATAATCAAGATGAATGGAATTGGTGAATTTTAACAGGGTTTGAGAAAAGTCTTCCCCGATGGCAAAGAATTCCTGCACACAAATGATATCCGCATGTTGCAGAGCCAGAAACTCGGTGACTTTACTTTTTGTTTCCTGCTGATTGTCTGCCCGCTGATTACCATATAATGAATGCACGTTGAAACTGACAATTTTTATTTTCACATTTTGCGGATAGTCAGGTTTGGAGAAAACAATTGGATAGATGGCGCGCAGGTTGTTAAATCCAATTAAAATGGCGACCAGGGAAACGAAAATGAACCGGTTCCACGCAATCAGCCAGAGAAAAACGAAAAGGAGATTGATGATCAGAAAAATCGGATATGAAAGGCCAAAGAAGGCTAAAATCCATGCTTTGTCCGGGCTGATGTATCCTGACAGATAGGAAACGAGCAGGCATACTACCGCAATGAAATTCAGGAAATACAAAATGGTTTTCAGAACCGACCGGCCTTTCATCGTCAAAGGATCAAGTTAAATCAGCGTTTACTGGATGTTTTGAACAGAAACTCTTTCTCCTCTTTTGTGAGACAGTCATAGCCTCCTTTGGAAATTTTATCAAGGATCTCATCAATTTTTTTCTGTGTGTCCTTTTTCTTTAAATTGAATTCCTCGTCAGATACAGGTCTCCTGTATGTATAATCAGATGAATGGTCTGGTTTATTCCTCGTCAGGAATTTACGAAAAAAATTTCTGAAAACATCCGGAAGTGCCATGAACTGTGATGCCATCTTAGAATACCGGTAAATGAAGATATAGGTTGCCCCGAACAAAGCTCCACCGATATGAGCAATATGGCCGCCTGCATTACCGGAAGGAATCATAAAGAAGTCAAAAACAAAAAGAATGGCAGCCAGGTAGATGATCTTCAGTTTCCCTAAAAGAAAAAGCTGGATGGTGTAATTTGGAACGTAAACTGCGATTGCAGTTACGATAGCCATCACAGAAGCAGAGGCTCCCAATGCGAACGACACAGGGACGACCGGCTTAAATACAGGGAAAATATTAAATGCAAGTACATAGAACAGACCGCCGCAGATCCCGCCGAAAAAATATATCATGACCAGTTGCCTGGATGGAAGGAACTCGATAAAAATTCTTCCAAACCCATACAACCACAGCATGTTGAAAAGGATATGCCAGACATCAAAATGCAGGAACATATAGGTCAGCAAAGTCCATGGTTTCAGCGACAAAGCAGGAATGGAAGCAGGGATGGCCAATGCATGCATCAGCATCATATTCAATGCTTCCCCATCGGGACTGTTGTAAAAGAAAAAGATGACCTTCAGGACCTGCACAAAAACCCACACGGCAATATTTACAAGGATTAATGCCGGTAATGCAGATCCTTGCATGAAAAACCGTTTGAACTCATCAAGAGGCTTCGGATTATGTCCGTAATTGTAGTTATAATTCATGAAAACGAACCTGTTTTTTTCCTCCAGTAGATTATTAAAAAGAAGCCGAACACCATGCCTCCAAGATGTGCGAAATGGGCGATGTCGTCGCCCGGATTGTTTGAAATGCCGGAGAACAGTTCAAGGGCACCATAAAGGATCACAATCCACTTGGCCTTTATCGGGAAAAGAAAATAAACATAAACGAGCATATTTGGAAACATCATGCCAAATGCAAGCAAAATCCCGTATACGGCTCCGGATGCGCCCACGGTGGGGACATCCATCTGTAATTTTATCAATTGATTGATGTATTCCAGCGATTGACTTGCATAACCGGGGGCGTTTTTTGCCAGGGTCCATTCGTTGATAAAGCTCATGAGCGTTCCCTCTCTCTCATAATACGCGGGATAATGCTGCCTTACAAATCCGATGAAACCATCCAGTGTGGGATTGGCACTGTATGTCTGGGCTGCTGCCTGAACAGATGAAATGTCGAGCCAGCTTACAAAGATCTGAACGATGGCTGCGCCAATCCCGGTGATCATGTAATAGGTCAGGAACCGTTTTGATCCCCAGACGTTTTCCAGCAAATAGCCAAACATCCATAATGCGAACATATTCATTATCACATGCGAAGGGCTTCCATGTATAAACATATATGTTACAAATTGATACGGACGGAACAGATCCGACTGGAAATAGTGCAGGCCCAGGAGGTTTACCAGGTCAATACCAAAAGCAGTTTCAAACGAAAGGGTTGCCAGGTAGAATAATCCATTGATAATCAATAGATTTTTCACAACCGGGGGAAGCAGGGTGAATCCAGCAGGACTATATTGTTGAGACATACGTATATTAACCGTTATATTTTAAATTTCTTGTTCAATTCGTCATAAGAAATGACCCACATCGTTGGTTTCCCATCCGGTGTGACACCAGGCGCCTTGCACGCATAAAGGTTTTCAATCAAGGCGTCCATCACTTCCTGATGCAACCTTTCCCCCCTTTTAATGGAAAGTTTTTTGGCCAGTGTTTTGGCGAGCAACTGGCTCTGGTTTGTGGTATGATCCTTTCCGGGGAATTTGAGTGATTCCAGCACCGATTCTATAAACCCGCCGATGTCGGAAGTTTCCAGGTTCATGGGAATTGCGTGAATCACAAAACTTCCTTTGCCGAAATCATTCATGTCGAAACCAAGTTTTTCGAAGTGGTCTTTCCATTCATGGAAAAGTTGGGCATCGTCCGGGCTCAGGGTAATTGTCTGCGGTATCAGTTGATGTTGTCCGGGAGTGCCTTCGAGCCGTTTGTCTTCCAGAAATCTTTCATATAAAACCCGTTCATGGGCATGCTGCTGGTCGATGATAATGACACCAGTCCTGGTATGCGTTATAATGTATGAGTTTTGAACCTGGGTTCCTTTCTTTCCGAGGGAGAATGACTCGTCCGGAGCATCTGCAGGGGGTGATGAGAATAATCCTCCATTGGTATCGGGGGGGGCGATTTCTCAGTTGGCTGAAAATTTGTATCATACAGGTCACGCCAACCCTGGATGGAGGGTTTATTTTGCAGCGGAAATGAAAAGCTGGTCTGGGGCTGTGTCTTTTTTTCAAAAGGATTAAAATCCGGGTTTACCGTGATGACCGGTTGCCGGACAGGCCGATTTTCATCAGCCAGGGGCAGGTTCATGCTTTGTTCTGTTTCAAAATCAAGGGATGGTGCCAGGTTGAATTTGCCGATGGATTGTTTCACGGCAGCATGCAAAATCGCATAAATGCTTTTGATATCCTGGAAGTTGATTTCAGTTTTGGTGGGATGAATGTTTACATCAATTGTCTGAGGGTCCACTTCCATGAAAATGAAGTAGGAGGGAACCGAATCATCAGGGATCAATTCCTTGAAAGCGCCGTCGACAGCATGGTGAAGGTATGCACTTTTGATAAACCTGCCGTTTGTAAAGAAATACTGCTCTCCTCTGGACTTCTTTGCGAATTCAGGTTTCCCGATGAAACCCGATATATTTACCAGTGCAGTTCGCTGTTCGACCGGGATAAGCCGTTGTGTGTAGGAAGAAGAGTATAAATTGATGATCCGTTGTTTAAGGTTCCCGGTTGGGAGCTGAAACAGGATTTTATCCTGGTTATAGAAGGTAAATGTAATATCAGGATGAACAAGTGCTACCCGGAAGAACTCTTCGATGATGTATTTCAATTCCAGGGTATTTGATTTCAGGAAATTTCGTCTTGCCGGCACATTGTAGAACAGGTTTTTTACACTGACCGTCGTTCCATTCTGACATTGTACGGGTGACTGGCCTTTGAATTCCGACCCATCAATCAGGATCGATGTCCCGATCTCATCTTCATGCCGTTTCGTTTTAAGTTCAACCTGGGCAATGGAGGCAATAGAGGCCAGTGCCTCACCGCGAAACCCCAGGGTACGGATTGCAAGAAGATCATCCGCTTTTTGGATTTTGGAGGTTGCATGACGTTCGAAGCACATCCGGGCATCACGTTCTGACATGCCGCAGCCATTATCGGTTACCTGGATGAGCAATTTGCCGGAGTCTTTGATGATCAGCTTAACATCAGTTGCGCCAGCATCTATTGTGTTTTCCAAAAGCTCCTTTACGGCAGATGCAGGTCGTTGAACGACTTCGCCGGCAGCTATTTGGTTGGCAACGGAATCAGGTAAAAGGCGAATAATATCAGACATCAAAGCTGATTCTCAGAAATTTCTTGCTTTCTCCAATGGAATAAAGTGTCATCCAATCAGGATCTGGATCTTTCCAGAACCGGGAACCTCATTTTCACAAGGTAGAACGCACCATAGAATACAATGCTGAAAATGGTGGTTCCAAGAAGGTCGTTCATGAGGAATGAAATTCCGTTTGCCGAATCACGAAAGAACAAAAGGCCGGCAACGTAACATTCAGCAAGGCCAGTTGCAGTTTGTGGATAATACGGGCTGGCAATCCAGGCGGAAAAGTTAGTTATCAGGAAAAAAATAACAGTAGAGGAAAAGGAAGCCAGGATAACCGAGCCCACATTCACTTTTTTCCTGATCGCCATGCCAATCACAACGGTGATGGCAAAACTCAGATAGACAGCAGGCATATTGGAGTGCAGGCCAATAATGAGATCGCTGAGGAACATCGCAGCGATTGGGATGGCGAATGCATATTGCTTTTTATCAAAATAGGTGCCAGCAAAAAGTGCCATGGCTGCAATCGGCGTAAAATTTGGCCAATGAGGAAGCAACCTCACCAGGGCTGCAACAAGAATAACTGTGAGAACAGCAATAAACCTAGGGTTGATGGACTTATATTTCATTAATTGTTTTTTTTTAGAATATCACAAAAATAGTAAATCCTTTTAATATAAGGCAAGACTTCTGAAAAATTGTTGTTATTTTTGGTGAATAAGCATCAAACCGATATCATGATATGAGCTGCAGCACCTTGTTTTTATCATTACTGACCCTATGGTTGTTCAATGGAGGAATTAAAATGAAGGACAAAGTTGACCTGATCGTAAAAAACGGAGTGATTTATACCGTTGATGCCGCAAATTCCCGTGGTGAAGCCATGGTTGTCCATCGGGGGAAAATTCTCGCAATTGGTACAAATACCTCCATCCTGGATCACTACCAGGCAGTGAAAGTTCTTGATCTGAACGGGAAATTCGTTTACCCGGGATTCATCGATGCCCATTGTCATTTCATGGGATATGCACTTGGATTGCAATATGTTGATCTGTTCGGTTGTAAATCATTTGAAGAGGTTTTAGGCAGATTGAAGCATGCGGGGAAAATGGCGCCCGGGAAATGGCTTGTCGGCAGGGGATGGGACCAGAACGTATGGGCGGATAAAAATTTCCCGGATAACAGTCAGCTGAACCTGGCCTATCCCGATGTTCCTGTGATGCTGATACGCGTGGATGGACATGTCGTTTTAGCAAACCAGGAAGCTTTGAAAAGAGCGGGAATCGGGTTGAAAAATCAATTTGGGGATGACCAGGTTGAAATAAAGCACGGCCGGTTGACCGGTATTCTGAGTGAAACAGCTGCGGATATGATGCGTGAAACCGTGCCTTTGCCCGTCGGGATGGAGTTGACGGATCTGATCCGAAGAGCTGAACAGCAATGTTTTGCGGTTGGCCTGACCATGGTCAGTGATGCCGGCCTGGATTATCAACAGGTGGTCGAAATCGATTCGCTCCAAAAGGCTGGAAAGTTAAAGATGCAGGTGTATGCCATGCTTACCCCCAATAAAACGAATATCAATGAACTGATTGCCCATGGGCCATATCTTACAGACAGGCTTGCTGTAAGGTCGATTAAAATTTATGCGGATGGTAGCCTGGGCAGCAGAACAGCAAAGTTAAAGCAACCTTATGCTGATGCCCCTTCAGGATCGGGGATCATCGTAACAAAGGCGGATTCGGTCAGGAAATTATGTAAAATCGCATATGAAAATGGATATCAGGTAAATACGCATTGTATTGGAGATTCTGCAAACAGCATGATCCTGAAAATATATGGTGAGTTTTTAAAAGGCAGAAATGATTTGCGCTGGAGGGTGGAACATGCCCAGGTCGTTGATCCGGATGACCTTCACTTTTACCGTGATTATTCGGTGATCCCATCAGTGCAGGCAACACACGCCACCTCGGATATGAAATGGGCCTCCGACAGAATTGGATCTGAGCGTATGAAAGGGGCCTATGCCTACAAGAACCTGATGCTGCAGAATGGATGGATTGCCAATGGCACCGATTTCCCTATTGAAAATATTTCCCCCCTGTTCACTTTTTACGCTGCTGTTGCCAGGAAGGATCTGGATGGATTTCCCGATGGCGGCTTCATGATGGAGAATGCTTTATCGCGGGAAGAGGCATTGCGTTCCATTACGATCTGGGCCTCAAAAGCAGATTTTAAAGAGCTATCAAAGGGAAGCCTTGAAATCGGAAAAGATGCAGATTTTGTGGTGCTTGACCAGGATATCATGCAGGTACCAATAGGAAAAGTCCCGAAAGTGAATGTGCTTCAGACTTTTATCCTGGGCGAAAAGGTCTTCTGATTGTTATTTCAGCCCGTTTTTATAAAAGAATTTGCCAAAATCATCACCGGCCCTGTCGAAACAGCTTTGCACGCGTGCGCCCGCATCAAAATCGTAACCCCACATATTTTTGCTGGGAATTTTATTGTACTCAACTTTTGCCAGTACAGTGGCCGGGGCAGCTGTTTCAACTACATCGATGCTCATGTTCAGGGAGGCAGCTTTGCTGACGCCAACACCACTCTGAAATCCCGGTTCAAAAAAAGTCACCCTTACAATGAGTGTGAACTTTGCATCTGCTGCTCCATCTTTGACCGTTGTGCCTGCTACAGACGTTTTGTCATTGAAGTTCTTCTCGAATGTTGGCTGGAAACGCTCTGATTTATCTGAATTCCATTTTGCTGCCCACTCATCCCCGCTGCCGGCTTTTTTCTTGTTACGTTCAGCAATACCATCAGCAACATAGTCGTCTGCACTTTTCTTTCCCACTTTCATCTGGGAATAATCGTATTGGATATTCAGGACACTCTGACCTTTCAATACCTTTAAATCACCTGATTTTAACTTCTGAGCCATGATATTTCCAGAAGACAATGCAATAGCATAAACGAGGAATAATACACCTAACCGTTTCATTTTAAGTTGTTTTTAATTCAACAATAGTAATTAATTTAGACAAAATTAAAATAAAATCCTTAATTACCAAAACTATGTTGAAAAATTTCCGTTTTTTTCGCGGTTGTCGATGAATTTAACAGGCTTCCTGCTGAGTTCGGGAAACTGCATTGTTTGGATGGTATTTTCCGAGGCAAATGTTATCAAAGGAGCGACCCGGAGTTTTGCCCTGAAATGATCTTTGATGTCTTTCTCTTTTTCTTCCCCGATCCCTTTTCCGCTTAAATGTATCAGAATTTCATCGGTACCAATCTGGTTTGTATAGACTTCAACGATATAATTTGAAACATAGTCGATATTGTCAAGAATATCATAAAGTGCGGGTGGGAAGAGTGTGGTGCCTTTATATTTGATCATTTGATTCTTTCTGCCAACAACAGGTCCAAGCCGCATGGTGTTTCTGCCGCAAGGGCATGGAGCGGTGAAATGGTGACAAACATCGCCTGTTTTGAAGCGAAGCAATGGCATGCCTTCCACACCCAGGGTGGTAATGGTCACCTCACCAAGTTCTCCCTGGCCAACAGGATTGTTATTATCATCCAGGAACTCAACGATGATCAATTCCGGGTGATGATGGCCACCGGTTCCTTCAAAGCATTCTGTAAATGAAGTCCCCATTTCCGTCGAGGCATAGGTTGAAAACAGTTTAAGTGCCCATTTCTCCTCTATTTTCCTGCCAAGGGTATTGAGTGAAAGGTCAGGCTTACGCAGTGGTTCACCAATACAGATTGCACTTTTAATGCTGCTGGATTTGTAGTCGATGCCATGGTGTTCCGCATATTCGATGATTTTCAGGATAAATGAAGGAACCGCAATTATGGAATTTGGCCTGATTCGCTGGATTGTATCCCATTGGAGTTCAGGGATCCCGTTGCCCACCCTTACCACGCTGGCCCCAAGCATCCTGATTCCCAGGAAATATGCCAATCCTGCCATGAACCGGCGGTCGATGGTGGTCATGAGTTGATAAACATCGTCGGCACATCCTCCCGCGCAGGTAAAGGAGATGGCTTCATTGTATGCAAGGCGGTCGAGATCTTTGTTGGTCATTGCAAAGGTCACCGGGTCGCCCAAAGTGCCTGAAGTCGTGATGTAATCAATTATTTTTTTTCTGGGAACACACAGGAAATCATCATTCCGCTGTTGCAGGTCATCTTTTGTTGTTACCGGGACATGCACCAGGTCCATCACCGTTTTAATTTTCCGGATATCGACCTGGTGTTTTTTAAACAAATCACCATAGAAAGCAGAATATTTGCTCAGGTAACGAAGTGCTTCCCGGAGTTTGATATTTTGATAATGAGAAATAACCGCAGGTGATTCTTTTTCAATTTGAGGGAAAAAGGTATTTGTTTCTAGTGGCATGGAAAGCAAATTTCTTAACTAACGAGCATTATCCTGATCATACCTGCAGTCTTTCATTTGAAAGCCCAGTTCACGGGAGATAATTGATTTTTCTTCAGCAGTGAGGGTAAATTGATTTTTCCTGAACGATTCATTCTGCACCATGAAGTCTTCGATCCTGGACTGGAATGCTTCTGTGAACGGCATTCCGAGGTCCCTGTAGATACTTTTTAAAACTTCGACAGGGGAGGATTCAAGATCTTCAAACCTTATCTGGATCATGGTTCCTTGCGGTAAAATTTCAGCCAGTTTATCAATGGTCTGAAGCAGGTTTTTCAGAACACCCACAACTTCAGAGAATTCAGGCCGGGTTCCATGGTTATTCATGGCATTCTGCCGGCACAGGATGTTCCACATATGGATGGTTGAAGGCACCACGCAATTTGGATTGCGGACAATGTGAATAAACCTGGCGTTCGGGAACATCTCATATAATTCCCTGATCCGGAATGAATTGAAAGGATTTTTTGAAACGATCCTTTTTCCCTTCAGGAAGAAGAGTTTTTTATAAAACCCTTTGACTTCATTTTTCCATTGTACGAGATGGTTCCCGGAAGGAATAAACGGGCTTCCATGGTTGAGAAAGTAGGACGGTGATTTTGGAAAAACGAGGTTCTCCAGGGGTGAATAATTGGTGATCCTGTAAATGGCATACTCATCTTCCTGGGGTTCATCCATGCCAATTTTCACATGGTCCATGGGACGGTGTTCCGAAACCACCTGTTTGAAGATCGGGCGATAGTAAGGATAGGAAACAAGAAAACTATCAGGAACCGCTACCTGGAACAGGGAAGGAGCGCATAATTGGGAATCCAGGTTCATCAATTGATGCAGGAAGGTGGATCCGGTTCTCCAATGGCCAATGATAAAGATTGGATCATCGGGAACAGGTGCCTTTTTCAATGCTTTTGAATACCTCGCTTTTTCAATCCATGAAAAAAAGGATGACCAGCAAGCGCTCTGTAACAGAAATGCCAGGCGAAACAAAGTTGTAGCATTGTATGAAATTTTGTTTCTGTGCAGAATCCGCAACAGCTGGTCCAGTTTGACCCCGGCAGTCAGGTAGGAGGCTTTCAATGATGAAATGGGTTAGGTTAACATGTTGAATTTGACTGTTGTTCAGAAATAAACCGGGCTATGGAATTGATGGAACCGA
>CAIVAT010000181.1 GCA_903903985.1 uncultured Bacteroidales bacterium
TCATATGGGATCTCCGCCATCTCGAAATCGATTTGCGGGAGTATTTTTCGTAGCGCCGTCATGGCGGCTTCACGTGCCAGTGCTTCGAGATCGGCGCCCACAAACCCGTGGGTGATTTCGGCCAGTTTTTCCATATCCACATCGAGCGACAAGGGAATTCCCCTGGTATGGATATGCAGAATTTCGAGCCGTCCCTTTTTATCGGGAATGGAAATGGAGATTTCACGGTCGAACCGTCCCGGCCTTCTCAGCGCGGGATCAATGGAGTTGGGAATGTTCGTGGCTCCGATTACAATGACCTTTCCCCTCGATTCCAGGCCGTCCATCAGCGACAATAACTGTGCGACAACACGCTTTTCAACTTGCTTTTCGCCTCCCATATCTTCCCGTTTTGGAGCGATGGCATCAATTTCATCGATAAAAATGATGGCGGGAGCATGTTGCTGAGCCTCTTCGAATATTTTCCTTATCCGCCCTTCGCTCTCCCCGTAAAATTTTCCCATGATCTCGGGTCCGGATATGCTGATGAAGTAGGCAGAAGTTTCATGGGCTACAGCCCTGACGATGAGCGTTTTTCCTGTTCCCGGGGGGCCATACAGAAAAACACCCTTGGGTGGCTGCACACCGAGACGTTCGAAAATTTCAGGGTACTTCAACGGAAGTTCAATCATCTCACGGATGCGCTGAACCTGGTTACCAAGTCCACCGATGTCTTCATATGAAACCTTGCTTTTGCGCTCCCCGTCCAGCTTCGCCAGTTCAAGCTGAAAGGTGGTATTCGGGTGTATCAACACCACACCTTCAGGACTGGTGCCGGTTACGGTATAATCAACCGAACGAGATCCGAACAGGTTGGCTCTCACCTTGTCGCCTTTTGTTACCGGCAGGCCATTGATAAGTGAACCAATGTATTTGGCATCGTCAGCCTTCAGCGAACCGGATTTGGTTTCGGGCTTGAGTTTTATTTTTACAGCCTGACGGCAGGTGATTTTTATGACCTTCACCTTTTCGTCGATCCCTGCCTGGGCATTTTCCCGGGTTATCCCGTCAATCTGAATAATCCCTTTGTCCCTGTCTTCGGGATAACATGGCATTATTTTAACGGGAGTGGACCTTTTGCCTTCAATCACGATCACATCACCGCTTTCGAGACCGATCACCTTCATGTCTTTTGGATCAATCCTTGCGATGGCCCTGCCAACATCCTTCACCAGGGCCTCCTTGACACGCAGTACTATTTCATCTTTAATTTTGCTCATTTTTTCAATATTTTAACGCAAAGACGCCGAGGCGCAAATTCAGTTCATCAATTGTATTGATTTTTAGTGTTTTGGTTATTTTGCGATGTTCCAAAAAGGCAGATCCTTAAGCGGTTCAATGCATGGAGACCCTTGATTTCCTCAGCAAACATCTGCACCTCAACCATGGTTAAACCGCTATAGACGTCACGAATCTCCTTTAAGTATGGCAATTGACCCGATTTCCTGGTTTTACAAAAATCACAACCCTCCGATACCATGACATTGTTGACGATGATCTGCTTCGGAATTGTTCCTGATTTGCCAAGTTCTTCCAGTAACCTGCCAGTTTCCAGGATTGCCATCGCTTCGGGGATGCATACCGGAATAAATTCACATTTGGTATTATCCTGCAGAATGTTTTCGATTCTTTTAACTGTTTTTTTCAGGCTGAGTAAAAATGTATCCACCTCATCCGGTTGATAGGAACCCGAAAAACTGGTGATCATGTAACGGTATTTCCAGCGCATCCTGGCTGCAACTTTTATCCACTCATCCAACATTTTAGGAGATGAAATCAGCCGCAGAGCATGCCCGGTGGGGGCTGTATCCACTACATATTTATCGAATTGGCCTTCTTCGATAAAATCGATGATGGTTTTAAAACTCATCACCTCATCAATGCCGGGAATCGATAAGGTGAGCATCTCATCAATATCCTGATTGTCAAGATTGGTGGAGGTTTCAAGCAGCTTTTTCAGTTCTGACTGATGTTCGCTGATGAACACTGACAGCGCCTCATCGGCAACCACTTCAATGGCCGAAAGATTGCCTGTACCGGCAACCTTAGTAACTTTAAAACCAATCTGTTGTTCAAGGCAATCCGACACGGAATGTGCCGGATCGGTGGAGATGAGCAGCGTTTTGAAATTTTCAGACAACGCCAGGGCTGTGGCAATGGCACAACTGGTTTTTCCAACACCGCCTTTTCCGCCGAAAATGATGAGTTTAAGGTCGTTGTTTTCTAAGCCAGTGAGTGCCATTACTTTATTTTTTTATCCTGATCTCAAGGATGCCATTTGTGAATTTGTGTCGCAAGTTTGATTTTATCATTTTAGCCGGGAGTAGCAGCTCTTTACGGTACGTTCTGCTTTTGCTTGCAGCCGAAATTTCGAGGATATCTTCCTTTAAGTCAATTTTGAGGTCAGTCTCCTCAATACCCGGCATTTCAGCAATGATCACGATTTCACTCTTCTCATCAAAGATGTCGGTAATCGGCTCACGCTCTTCATCCACTTTAGGCCCTTCGGGTGTCTTTTTAATATTCCCGAAAGTTTCCACTTTGGGCGTACCTCCTCCGGCCGTGTTGATGGTAAAGCCATAAACGCCTTTCATGCCTTTTTTGATGTGATCAAAATTGATTTCGCCTTCCTTTTTGATTCCACCACTTTCTTCAAGCTTCCCGGCAAGGTCTACCAGTTTTTCGATGCCTTTAAACAGACCGCCCAATCCGAAAAGGTCAAAATCGGCATCTTCCTTCTTTTCTTTATTTTTATCTTTTTCCATTTTGTTATCAGATTAAACAGATGATTCTTTGATGGTTTTTATGGTTTGTTCATGGCTTCCAGTTTCTCGAGGCGGGCCTCAAGAGCGTCTTGTTGTTTGAGCAATTCTTTTTCACGTGCTTTGGTTGAAAGGTAGGTGTCTTCCTGCCACCAGTTGATGCCCATCTCCATGGCTTTGTCGACGGAAGCAACCAGTAACCTGATTTTAATGGTCAGCAAGTCTATATCCGCAATCTGAATTTTAATATCGCCTGCAATCACGATACCTTTATCGAGTACCCGTTCGAGAATATCGGCAAGGTTTGTCGCCTGCAATGCATGGGTCATTTCAGCCATTTCACTGTGTTTTTAGTAATCTATTGACATGGTTTTCCAATCATTTTTATCTTTTTTCGGCGATTTCCTGCTTTTGGCATCTGATACGGGTGCATGCATCTCGCCAGCTTTTTCGTCATAGTAGGCCTGTATCTCCTTCAACCGGCCCTGGATGATTTCAAGCCTTTGCATAATCCGGATTTCTTCACTCTTAAGCCGGGTTCGTTCTTTTTCAAGCATATATAATTTAATAAAATCCGAATCCTCCTTATTTGGGATCCCCGATTTTACGACGCTCTGCATGCTTTTGATGCTCTGGAGTCCTTTTATCGCAGTTGAGATTGGCATAATGAAATGATTTGAAAATTTGAAAATTTGAGGATGTGAGAATTTGATAATGTATTAATGTGCTGACAAATTACCCTGTTACCCTGTTACCCTGTTACCTATTTGGAATACTGTTCGATCAATTCATCCACGATGATCTTCACTTTTTCCTGATTGGTTTTTGAGCCAATACGGCTTGTTTCGGAAGTGAGAATATCCTGGCAAATTTTCCGGAAGACAGTTTTTGATTTTAATGGTGTTGTTTTCAGGGTTGCCAGTGTTTTTGCAATCATGATGGAGCCGCGGATCGTGGGGTCAAATTCGGTTTTCCCCGATTCGCGCAGGCCCCTGACAATTTTAACAATAATTTCCGTGTCTTTTAGCGAAAGGTTTGATTTAGCCTTGGTAATCTTCAATTCCGTATCATAATCGAAATGATCAAGATCCATGGTGACCATCCTGTCGCGAAGTGCATCCTGGGTCCTGTTTACTCCGGCATACTCTTCGGGATTTGATGTAAAAATGGCACGGAATTCAGGATGAACCTTCATGTAGTAATCCTCCTCCTTGGCTGCCGAAGTGCTCAGCATCCGCTCCTGAAGGATGGGCAGCAGGATGTTATTGGCTTCGGGACGTGATCGGGTAAATTCATCGTAGATCAGTGTAAAACCATTTTTCACAGCAATAGTTAAACGGTTGTTTACCCACTGCTTACTCATGTCCTCTTCATACTTATGGACAGAATGAATGAACTTGTCGTCCAGTTTTTTATATTTATAACCCTGTTCACTGCCAATCAGATCGGATGTTTTATACTCGGCATCGCCATGAATAATGACCACCGGTCTCCCGATTTTACTTGCCAGGTGCATAGCCACCGTAGTTTTCCCGGTTCCCGACGGGCCACGGAAATGGACTGGAAATCCCGCTTTTATGTACGTCAGGCCACGGCTGGTAATGTCCTTAATGTAGTCGGTTTCTACAAAATTGGACATTGGCCTCAGTTCAAGTACGGTGTTCATTTCATTGTTGTCGCTCATGGTAGGTCTTGTTAATATGCTGATGAGTTAATGTGCTGATGAGATAATGTTCTGATGAGTTGATGACTGCCGGCTTTCAGCTGAAAGGTTGTTCGGGTAATTGTTTTAGTGTTTTTTCCCAAATGATTCTTGCTTCTTCAATATCCTTTCTGAGTTGTTCCCTTTTAAGGAAAAACGCCTCTTTTTTTGCTTTAAACCTGTCTAAAGCAAGTTGCCTTTTCAACAGACCATTCATCACTTTGGTTCCAACATCTTTCATCTTCAAAATTTGAGATTACTGATTGAATCCTTTTCCACCGCACCGGGTGCAGGGCAAGCCATCGCCTGATTTTCCCGATCCTTTGCATTGTGTGCATTTTATGTTACTTACAATATGATTCTGACCCTTTCCACTGCATACGATACAAGCAACCCTGGCGCCAAGGGGATTTCTGCCCGTGCCAGAACAGAATACACATTTTATCCTCGGCTCCTCCACTTCGGTCATTCCTGTGCTGTTACAAACCAGGCAATGTGAAATCTGGGAGAGCAAATCGAAGGGATCCTTTCCGGTTCCGTTGCAGAATATACATTTAATTGGTTTTGTCATTGCCCGGCGATAAGTACGATTTAGGATTTACGATTTACGATTTACGATTGGCGGAGTCGAAACTACTTTGCTGGTTTAAAAGTTATTTCGCTGCGACTCCGCTCAGTTCGTGACCATTATTTTATTGGATAGTAAATGTTGTCAATCTTTTGCACTTTGCCCTCATCCAACAGTCCTTTAGCAGTATATCCGAGCTTCATTCGTGTTTCATTCAATGGTTCTTCCATTTCCGAAACTTTCACACCCTTGGGATGTTTGTTGATATAATTCAGCACTTTATTTTCCAGCGTCATGGGAAGTTCTGGTTTTGGGTCAACCTTAACGGGAGTTTCCTTGACCATTGCAACCGGGGTTTCCTTTACCTCTTCAACCGGGGCTTCTTTTTTTACCACTTTTTTTTCAACTTTTTTTGCTGCAGCCTTTGGTGTGGATCCGACGCCCGTATTCCTCATTTGTGCCATTGCCTTTTGCATCTTGGTCCAATCTGCCGAGGCATCAACCCTGTTTTGCAACAAATCTCCAAGCATTCCGGCAGTGGATTTCTGGATGTCCTTTACCTCTTTGCGGATACTTTTGATTGCCCCATGGATTCCTTTCATAATGCCATTGTAGTCGCTCAATCTTTCGGTTTCGCCATTGGCCAGATCCTTCCTCAGTTTTTGGGCCATTTTTTGATTTTCTTTGCTGATATCCGATAATCTTTTCTGGAATCCTTTAAGCAAAGTCCTGGTGTATTCAACTCTTTCTGCCAGATTTTTACCCAGTTCTGCCTTGAGTTCAGCCGACATGTCCAGGTGTTCTTTTTCAAACCTGTCGATCATGTCGTTCGTGTTTTTAAAAATCGCCAATACCTCGCCGTTGATATTTTTAATATCGTCGGTGATGCTTTTCATCATGGAATCAAATTCTTTCATCCGGGTTTTTTCGTTTTTCAACCTGCCGGCTCTTTCCTGGGCAAAGGATTTATCCAGTTCGACAGACATTTGTCCCCTGTCGGTCGAAAATTCATTGATCATGTTCAACGTGGAGGTTTGAATCCCGACCACTTCCTGCTGGATGGAGGCAATGGAGCCATGAATACCGGCCATTAAGCCATTGAAGGCGCTTAACCGTTCTTTTTCCCCGCGTGCTAGACCCTTTCTCAGGGCGGCGGCATTCGCATTTAAAATTGAGGCCATGTCCTGCTGGTCCTTACGAAAACCGTCAAGGGTTTTCTGGACATCGTTTACAAGCTCTTCATTTTCCCTGATCCGTTGTTTGAATGAACCAAGTAGCTCATCCGTCAAATTTTTCATTTCTGATGCTAGTCCCATTTTTTTATCTCCTATTTTTAAATAAATGTTACGTGTCCTGACTTAGTTTATATCTTTGATCATTTGCTCTTTAACCTTTTTTATATCCTGTACCATGATGTGATCGCCTTTCCCGAGTAATTTTTCAAGGCATTCCATCATCCTGTTGTGCATTTGCTGAAAATCGATGAATGTTTTCATTGCAGTTTCTTTTCTCCTTTCCTGCAGTTGTGAGATCTGGGAAAGTTGTTCCTTGATGATGTTGATTTTTTCGGTTGCATCCTCCGATGTAATATCTTTGATGCCTAAAAGGCTGTTTTTCAGTGATTGGGCTGTCTCTTTTTGTGCCTCGATGAAGTTCATGAACTGTCGTTCTGCAGCTTTTTCTTTATCGTCGAGTGCGGTAAGAATTCCCGACATCATGGTGTTATAATCTTTTTTTCGCAGGGAGCCATTTTTTGCGAGGTTTTCGCAAAGCCTCGAATTCAGCATGTCCCTTTCCTTTTTCAGGTTGGTTAAGGAGTTATGAACATTGTCGAACAGGGAGTGCGAAGATTCTGTAATGTTTTCTGATGACTGGAAGGCTGTTTGAATTTTTTGGATGCGGGATTCGTAGGAGGTGATGATATTGTTAAAAAAACCATCTAGGTTTAATGCAGGGCTCGTCCTCATAATGATTGAGTGATTGAATGATTGAGTGAATGATTGATTGAATGATTTTGTGAATGTGTGGCTGTGAGGTGGTATGGTTGTGTCCTTGTGTATTTGAGTTTTTGTGAGTTAAATGGTTGGTGAAAAGAGTAATTCCTGGTAAATCATGCTTCCGGATATTCTGCCGGGAAGGATGTTTAGCAAGAATAGCTGCTCAACTGCAATGTGCCTTATGCGGCTTTAGCAGTTAATCCGATGGCTTCTGCATACTTCAGGTATGTTTCAACAGAGGCAACGACTACCCTTGCTTCAATAGCGAGCAGTTCGATACCAACCAATGAAACTCTTACCCATGCATCAACTACGACACCTTTGTCGAGGATACGGTCGATCACCTCTACGAGGCTGGATGACCCGATTGTCTTTTCTACCATTTTTTTAATCTCCTGTTATTTAATGAATGTTTACCGTGCTTGACATTAGAGGGACGGCTTACCTCTTGTGCCAGTCCCTTAGCAAATGGCAAGCCGGAAATATCGGTCAATATGTGAATGCAAGGGTATTATCAACTAATTATCTGATAATGATGCAAAAAAAAATGTTGATTTTTTTTTTAATCCTGTGATGTTAGGGTATTTGACAAGAGAAGATTACGGTTTTCGCGTAACAATTCCGCGAACCTAAGCGAAAATGCGTTGTGGTTAATATCTGACTATCTTTGCAAAATGAAAAGATTACTCTATATTCCGATTGTTCACAATCAAACTGATTTAGGATCCCTCGGACATTCATTATCAATGGAAGGTGGAAAAGCTTACGGTTCAGCTGCCTGGCAGGATCATCTTGAACAGGTTGACAAATCCTGGTATAAGGTAAAATCTGAAATTTTCAGAAGAGTTAAAAAAATATCACCTGACAAGATTAAAATTTACCAGGATGGATTGCCCGTAATTGGTGAAACCGGATTAAAAATTGTTAAAGATACCGCTCAAAAAGGGAGTATCAATTACATCATCATTGACGAACTGCTTAACCTGGGTGCAAAACTTGAACTTGCTGAGAATAAAGAATTTTTATTGAAAGAGTATTATCTCATTTCTGATATAACCAAAGCTGAAACACCTGAGAGTACCTCAAAAGCATTTCAGCTATACAAGGACATGTCGCAGAAATTATTAAATGACAGAGATTGTTATATTGCAAATCAAATTAATACAACACTGAATGACAGAGAAATAGGAATAGCATTTTTTGGTGCTGCGCATTCTATTATCAATCAACTGAATAAGGATATTAAGGTTAATGTCATTCAGATGTTTACAGATGAAATATCTTTGAATTTACACAAAACAAAATGAGCATTTATTTTAACTTTACCCAATGAGATTACGATCCATCCCGCCTGTGACATCCACCGGAAGTAATAGGAGAAAAACCTCTGCACCCCTTCAGGGACTGGCACATATCTCTCTGGGCAGGTATATGTCGGACATGAAGAATAGAAGGAAAAACGAAGATGATGATGCCTGGGATATCACCCGGTTTGCCAGGTCTGAGTTTAATCGAAAACCCAATAGGAAAATGACTGTACCTCTCGTTTCAGATACCATGCAAGAATTTAACGATAGGGTAGCGTTATTTGATGATTATAATGAAGAAGGTGATTTTGCCATTCAGCTTCAATTTAGCGGAATAGAGTTTTTAAGTGATGCTTTCACCTCCTGTTCAATCGGCTCAGCTCGGAAAAGCTATTTTATCCCTGTTCATTTTATAAATAACAAAAAAGAGTCCTATCTGCTTTTAACAACAGCAGGAGATATTTTCGAATACGAAGTTGTCAGAGATATTAATAATTGCTGTACTGGTAATTGTTTCATCGGAAATTCCGGGAAAAAAATATCAAAACCCGGAGAAATGGAATTTTGCTCAAACAGACTTTTTCGGAATGAGGCTTATATCCCGAAAATCCTGGAAACCCACGATTGGCTGACCATGAATGTTGTGTTAACAGACACTCTCATTATAGTCACTTATAAAAAAAGGTAGACTATTAGTTATTCTTCACTTTTGTTAATGGCGATATTATACTTTTTCATTTTACGGCTCAGCGCATCGCGGTGTATCCCGAGAGCATCAGCTGCTGCCTGCTGATTGTAACCGGCTCTGCAGAGGGCTTTCCGAATCAGGTTGATTTCATTCATTTTCAGATCGACTGAGTCATCGGTCGCCTCCGGGGGTGGGGCGGGGTGAGGTTGTACAGGGAAATCATTGATCCCAAGAACATGGCCTTTGCAGAGAATAATGGCCCTTTCGACCATATTTTTCAGTTCCCTGACATTTCCCGGGAAATCGTATTTCAACAATGTAGGAACAACGTCGCCGCCGACCTGGAGTTTTGGTTTGTTAAATTTCATGGCATAGAGATCAACAAAATGGATCAGCAGGGGTTTGATATCGTCGGGTCTTTCTCTTAAGGCTGGAATATGGATATGCAATGTATTGAGTCTGTGAAGCAGATCGAGTCTGAACTTTTTCTTCTCCACCCGTTTGTTAATATTGTGATTTGTAGCTGAAATGATCCTGAAGTCGGTTGACACATGGTTTGTCTCCCCAACTCTTGTGATCACCTTTTCTTCTGTGGCACGCAGAATTTTGGCCTGCAGGCTTAACGGCATATCAGCGATTTCATCCAGAAACAGGGTGCCCCCGTTACACGCTTCGAAAAAGCCCATCTTATCGGCGACAGCACCGGTAAAGGATCCCTTTTTATGACCAAAGAATTCGCTTTCCAACAGCGTTTCTGTAATGGAACTGCTGTTTACTGCACAAAAAACACGGTCTTTCCTGATGCCCGCATAGTGGATGATCCGTGCAATGTTCTCTTTTCCGGTTCCGCTTTCCCCGGTGATCAGCACATTGGCTTCCGGGTATTGCGCTGCCGCGATGGCCTGGTCAAATACCTCCATAATTTGAGGACTTATGCCGATAAATTGCCGGTCGATCTGTTTTTCGAGATTTTTTGAGATCAATGAGTTCTTCTCTTCCATCAGTTTCAACCTGCGTTGCATCTGAAGAAATTTCTGGGTGCGTTCGATCGCTATCTGAATGTCAATATACCTGAAAGGTTTACGCATATAATCGAATGCACCGAGTCGCATCGCCTTGATCACCGTATCCATATCACCATGTGCTGATATGATGATCACCTCCATGTCTGGATATTGGATTTTTACTTCTTTCAGGATGTCAAGTCCGTTTGCACCGGGTAACCTGACATCAAGGATCAGTAGGTCGATATCGTTGTTTTTTAAAATCTTTCTACCCTCATCTGCCGTATTGGCTTCAAATGATTCA
>CAIVAT010000182.1 GCA_903903985.1 uncultured Bacteroidales bacterium
ATGCCTGCTTTTATCAGATATGTTATGTCTCGATGAACCTTACTCGTAAGATCCTTGGGCCGCATATTGAAGATAAACGGGTGTTCGTCTGCAATCAACCACTAATTTTTAAATAACCGAACATGCACTGGCCGGGGACCGGGGGCAGCAAACTAAAACTCCGCTGGCGCTCTGGCCTCGTTCCCAGTACCTTGTTTTAAAAATCGAAAAAAATGAAAAAAAACGAAGAATTGAATTTACAATGGTTATTAGCATTTACCATGTCAGACATTGATATTTCTCTTTTAAAAGAAGAAGATCATGACACTGATACGGATAAGCTTTATACAAAAGAGGAAATTCGTCAGCAGCTTGGAAAATCTTTATGTAAGATTTTAAATGTTATAAGTGACTGTGGTTATGATATCAAAACGCCCCTCAAAGCAAATTGGTTCAATATGTCGCCGGCAGCCATGGAATTTCATCTTGAAACAAGGAAAACAAATTTGCAAGAAACCCCCGAATGATGGGGGACTGGCACCGTTTTAGCGGGAAACTAATTTGAATGAAATGTTCAACGAGTTGACCTTTATTTCCATATGACCGAAACTTACATTTGCTCCATGAAAGAAAATGAAAGACCGACAGTCACTGTCAAACTCAAACCATATCTGCAGGAGTTTCTTAAAAGCGAGATTCGACGGAACCTTGCTTCTAAACGAAACATTATTGGTGCAATTCTCCTGCCTTTGCTTGAGAAACGACCAGTAGATATTCCTCCGTTCATTCCCAAAGGCCCGGATTATATCAGGTTCACGCTTCCCTTTACCAAGGATAAGAACATTCGGGGTGACTTGTGGATCTCACCAGCCAACCAGGAGATGTTTGAACGCTATTTGGAATGGCACTTTAAGCAACTTTTCTATCATTATATGCATGATAAAGTGCGGTATTGCCGCTCCTTTAAAAAGACCATTCTGCAATTCTGTTCAGATTATGATTTTACAATGACTTATATAAATTACGAAATGCTTAAAAAAGATTTTTACAGGGAACGGATAAGAAAAAAAACAGGAAAAAGTTTGCCACTTTCTGTCCCTGGATTGTCCCCTGGATTTTCCGGACTTTTTAATTCACTGAACTGAAATGGGAAATATTTCTCGCCACTCCGGTACCAACCTTGGGGGACTAAATCCGATAAACTGGATTTTTCGTGAAGATGTTGAAGCGTACACCTATGATGATACAACGCTCTATTGCACGGTAACTCCCAAAACCGGCAAGTCCTGGAATTCCCTATATGGTACGCCTGAGACTATCCAGCTTGAATCGGAGCAGCAGGATACTCCGGCAGGAATGAAGTATTTATATAAATTAAAAATCCTTGTTCCAAAAGATCGCGCCCCGGTTGAATCCGAATTATTTCGGATGACCGGTCGGTGTCTGATCATTAAATTGACAGACAAAAACGGCACGATCCGCTTTTTGGGAACTATGGACAGCCCGATGAAATTGACCAGTAAGCTTCTGAAACCCCCTGCTTTGGAAACATTCAACGGTTATGAACTCCTTTTTGCAGGAGAGTTCGCAAAACCTGCCGGATTTGTTGAAATACCAGATGATTCAATACCGGATGATGGGAACCAGACTTGATCCCTGATTCATTTCAGTCCTTTATTTGGCCGCAATACCACCATAATATTGTATCCTCAAATAAAGGGTACAATGAATTCCATTTTAGCAGAAATCCTTTCCGGCGCATGGTTGATCTCCAAAGAGAGGTCAACCGCTTATGCTTCGATTCTGCTTTCCCTGATAAAAGGAGAAAGCTTCAGCGAAGGGGATTCTGCCTTTGCTCGGGAAAGAAACCGTTCGTATATTATCGGTGCTATAGGGGATCAACCCCAAAGATTCGGATTTGCCGATTCCAATATTCCTGAAGGTTCTGTTGCCATTATCCCTATCCGCTCGGAAATCCTCAAATACGATCAGCCATGCGGACCCAGAGGGTCGCAGTCGATCTTGACCGATGTGAAATCGGCTGACCAAAATCCGAACATTAAAAGCATTCTGCTGGTGGTGGACAGTCCAGGTGGCCAGGTCACCGGCACCGATCTTTTGGCTGAAGCCATTAAGAATTCTACCACTCCCATCGTTGCTTTCATCGAAGGAATGGCTGCTAGTGCAGCTTACTGGATCATCTCCGGGGCATCAAAGATCATCGCCAGCTCCGACCTTGATCGCATCGGGTCCATCGGAACAATGCTGATGGTGGAAGACCTTCAACCGGCTTTGGAAGCGCAGGGAGTGAAATTTCATGAAGTCTATGCCAGCCTGTCGGTGGATAAGAATAAAGAAGTTAACCAGGTGCTTGCAGGAGACTATGAACCCTACCAGAAGAATGTTCTGGATGTGATCAACAGCAAATTCCTATCCTCCATCAAGACCAACCGCCCGACAGTGGATGATTCAACCCTTACTGGCAAAATGTATTTCGCCCCTGAGGCAATTGCCCTAGGGCTGATTGATGAGATCGGATCACTGGAATACGCGATCTCAGTTGCATCGGCTTTATCACCGGTGATCACAGAACTTGCAATTCAAAAAGAAACCAAAAATTCAGAACCGATGAAAATAAACAACACATGGAAAGCCATTCAGAGCTTTTTTAAGATGGATCCCGCTAACCTGGAAGCTCAGGAACTGACAACAGAACGAGTCCAGCAGCTTAATGACGAGCTTGGAAATGTATTGAGCCGGAATGAGGAATTGGAAACGCTACTTTCCGACGAACAGCAAAGTCATGCAGGCACCAAACTGGCGCTTCTGGCTTTACAGTCGGAAGATGCTGCCATCCCAATCACAGCGGCCAAAGATGCAGACAAAATTGAAAGCATCGCTGATGAGCCTGTTTACGCACACGACAAAATCGCAGATGAATTCTGCTCATAACTTAACATTTAATTTTTTCAACAATGGCCGAAACAATTTCATTAGCCCAACTTAAAGCCGCATTCGGGACGTACGTAGGAACGAACCAGAAAGATATTTTGCGGCTTCTGACCCAGCCCACCTACTCGGAAACCTTCATGACCACCAAACAGTCGCAGGATTTGGTTTACCGTGCATCAAAGGCTGTGATCTCCGATCTCGTTCAGGGATTCCAGGAAGGCTGGACCCCGAAAGGGAAATCTGCATTCACTCCCGTTGAGATCTTGCAGCGCCGGCACAAGATCGATCTTTCGTTCTATCCCGATGAGATCATGGATTCATGGCTCGGATTCATGGGAGATGAGTCGATCGATCGTAAGGTATGGCCGATCACCCGCTATATCATCGAACAACTGATCATGCCCAAGGTGATGGATAACCGCGAACTGGCGCTGATCGGCAAGGGAACTTATCTCCCACCGGTTGAAGGTACTGCGCAGGCGCTGGGTCTTTCGATGGATGGCTTTGTCACCATTTTGAAAAACAAGCACACCGCCGGGGGATCAAATATCAATTTCATTGATCTGGAACCCTTGACCGTAGACAATGTCTTTGACCAGCTTGAGTCTTTCGGTGACCAGGTGGGAGACTTATACAAGGATATGGCGATGAATATCTTCCTGTCGCGCAAATGGTTTGCCGCTTATCACAAAAAACGCCGTGATCTTCATGGTACCGACACAAATTACGATGGTATGAAAACCATGCTCGAAGGTACCAACCTCACACTTACTCCATTGCCATCGATGGCTGGTGAAAACATCATCTTCACCACTCCCAAGGAAAATTTCATCCGGCTGATGAACCGCAACAATGGCGCCTCCAATATTTCTATCGAAAGCGTTGACCGTCAAATCAAGGTTTTTGCCGACTGGTACGAATCAGTGGGCTTCGG
>CAIVAT010000183.1 GCA_903903985.1 uncultured Bacteroidales bacterium
ACTCCATCACCGACGGTTACTTATTCCGGTAAAGACCAAACTGCACCGACATTGACAGGCACCTGGCCCTCAGGTCAGTCCAATATGAACCTTTGCTTTGCCAATATTCCAGCCGGCCCAACTGCCGATGAGATCAAAGCGCTTTACACGGATAATTGCGGCGGTGCCATCACCGTGACCAAGTCAGGAACACCGACAGGCAATGACTGTAATTGGAGTGTGACTTACACCTATTTGATAAAAGACGCATGCAATAATGCAGTGACTCCATCACCGACGGTTACTTATTCCGGTAAAGACCAAACTGCACCGACATTGACAGGCACCTGGCCCTCAGGTCAGTCCAATATGAACCTTTGCTTTGCCAATATTCCAGCCGGCCCAACCGCCGATGAGATCAAAGCGCTTTACACGGATAATTGCGGTGGTGCCATCACGGTTGTTAAATCAAGTTCACTGGGTGGCAAAACTGTGAAACCTGATTGTGGTTGGAGTGTGACTTATACTTACCAGGTTAAGGATGCCTGTAATAACTTTGTGACTCCCTCACCAACGATTACGTACACAGGTAAAGACCAAACTGCTCCGGTATTGTCAGGCCAGGGATCCGCCAAAACAATTGACTGCCCTGCAATTCCTGAATTTACAGCCCCCACCGCGAGCGACAATTGCGACGCTTCACCCGCGATCAGCTACACGGATGCAACGGTTAATGGAACCTGCGCGGGAACATACACCATCACCCGTACCTGGACTGCCACGGATGCATGCGGCAACGCATCACTGCCGGTGAGCCAGGCCATCACGGTGCAGGATGTGACCAGTCCGACGATATCATGTCCTTCCTCACCACAGATAAGGACGATCGCTGGTGGACTGACCTTCTACATAACCCTTGGCAAGGAATTTGATTGTACTGATTTAGCTGATTTCTGCAGCACTGTGTCATCTGTAAATAACCTGAATGGCTCTTCAACCCTCGAAGGGTACCCCTTCCCGTTAGGTACCACAACGGTAATCTGGACAGCTACGGATGCATGTGGAAATACAGCACAATGTTCTTTTGATGTTATCATCTATGCACCTTCCATTGAACTTATTAAGACAGGGACACTGAATATGGGCGTAGTTGCTCCGGATTTCATTGCAAACGTTGGTGATCAGATCACGTATACCTTCACGGTAACAAATACCGGGAATGCAACCCTGACCAATGTCATGGTTACAGATCCAAAGGTAATTGTATCGGGAGGCCCGATCGCTTCATTTGCTCCGGGTGCAGTCGATGGATCAACTTTTACAGCTGTTTATACACTTACTCCGGCGGATATTGCTGCTGGCACATTTACAAATGTTGCAACTGTAACCGGGATAGCACCGCAAGGAGGGACTGTGAGTGACACAGATGATGATACCCAGGACTTCATTTCAATTTCAGGCAATATCTTTGATGATGCCAATGGGATGAACAATACCATCGTATCAGGAAGTCCAACCAATGGTTCGGGTAACATATATATCAACCTTGTAAGGGCTGATAAAGGAGTTGTGTCTTCGATATTGGTCAACAGTGATGGAACCTATTATTTCACGATGAATGACGGTGTTGATTTTAATATGATTTACACCCTTATTCTTACAAATACGCTTCAAATGGAGGGTACTGACCTGACGGCAGCAAGTTACCTGCCTTCCTGGGTGTCAACAGGTGAAATCCTTGGGACCGGGAGCGGCAATGATGGTATTATTGATGGTATGCTTGCCGTGACTACCAGTCTTGGAACAGTATTCAATGCCAATTTCGGCCTTGATCAATTGCCGGAATCGTTTGCTGCCTCTGCTTCTTACGTTAACCCTGGAGGAACCAATACAGTTACTGTTCCCACCCTTACCGGAACTGACCCGGAAGATGGCCCATTGGGAAATACTGGCACCATCAGGATCACATCCCTGGCAACAAATGGTACCCTTTATTACAATGGTATCCCCGTATTCCTGAATCAAGTGATCAGCAGTTATAACCCGGCATTATTAACAGTTGATCCAATTGACGGAAATGTGGTCGTTACTTTCACTTACGCATTCATTGACCTTGCAGGGGAACAGGATCGTACACCTGCGCTGGTTGTTCTTGATTTCATTGTGTGCCCTGAGTTAGTCACCCACCCGCAGGAAGGTTGTGTACCCAATAAAGTTGATCTTACTACACCTTCCGTGACTGCCGGTAGTGATTTTCATGGGGTTTCCACTGTACTGAGCTACTGGACCAATGCAAACGCTACAGTCCCCCTGACCACTCCAACCGCAGTAGGCACTGGAACATATTACATCAAGGCCGTGACTGAAGGGGGATGTTCTGCTATCAAGCCTGTTACTGTGAAAATAAATACACGGCCGTTGGCATATGAGGGCGTCGGGAGCGGAAGCTATTGTGCATCCGGATCAGGAATGGTGGTTGGTCTCAATGGATCTGAACTGGGTGTCAATTATACCCTATGGACTGGATTGACCCCTGTGGCCGGTCCGATTCCTGGAACCGGCTACCCGATCTCCTTTGGTCTACAAACCATTGCCGGATATTACTGGGTATACGCTGAAAACGTCACGACCCATTGTTACAACAGGATGTATAATTGTGTATATATCACCATCGATCCTCAACTACCGGTGAGTGTTTCAATTTCCTCCTCCGCTAACTCAGTTGTTGCCGGTACTGTTGTAACATATACCGCAACTGCAATCAATGGAGGCCCGGCACCATCGTACCAATGGAAGGTGAATGGCAACAATGTTGGAACCAATTCCAGTATCTTCAGTTATGTTCCTGTAAACCATGATGAGGTTACTTGCGTGCTGACTTCCAACCTGCCTTGTGTTTCCAACAATCCCAGTACCTCTGGTGTCGTAGTTATGACAGTGAGTGGTGTTCCCGGAACCATCACCGTAACCGGTCATGTTGCAGAAACCCAGGAGAAATGTTACAATGCGAGCCAGACCATACGGGTTGCCGGTAATGGGACTACCTTTGTCGTTCAGAATGGTGGCAGTGCAACCATGGTTGCCGGGCAGAACATCATCTACATGGTGGGAACAACCGTTCAGGCAGGTGGTTACATGCATGGCAAAATTTCAACCGACAACCAGTATTGTGGTCAGCAGGGCGCGGCATTGCCGGCAGTCGTAACCGGTAACGAGGAACCGGCAGTAATCCTGCAGAGCCCCACATTTACAATCTATCCAAATCCAACAAGCGGAAATTTCACCCTTGAACAGAAAAGCGGAAACCTATTTGAAAAAGTTCAGGTTGAAATTTATGGAATCCGCGGTGAACGTGTCATGACAGGAGAAATGATCGGAGAAAAGAAGCATGAATTCCGGTTACCGGAACTCCAGCACGGCCTCTATTTTGTCAAAATTGTTGCCGCAGGGTATGTTGAGACCATCAAGTTGATTAAAACAAGGTAAACCGCTCCCAACAAAACCCATCCCTCCTCTAAGGGAGGGGCAAGGGTTACATCAAAGAAAAGCCGGGATTCTCATTAAGAGGATTCCGGCTTTTTCACCAGACTGCCCGAATTTATTTGAACATGTTAACAATCCGGTCGTCGATAACACATGGTGCCCGCTCCCCTCATGTTAATTCTTTGTTAATATCCCCCGGGATTATAGCTTCCGGAACATGGAAATTTGTTAATTTTAGCCTCTGAAATTCTGTATGGTCTGGTTGAAGAAATTCACCCTGGTTTTACAAAATATGGAGTGATGTCAACCATCCCGATATCATCTGCATTGCAAATTTGTATTAATATCGATGGATTATGAAAATTCTCAGAAATGTTTTCCGGATCCTTGTCGGACTTGTTTTTATTTATTCAGGGTTTGTAAAAGGAATTGACCCGCTGGGCACCGTTTACCGGATGGAGGATTATTTTCTTGTTTTCAATATTCCTGTATTCATTCCGTTTGCACTTTATCTGACTATTTTTCTGTGTATCGTTGAGTTTTCACTCGGTATCAGCCTCCTGTTCAATCTCTGGATCCGTAAAACCGTGTTTGTACTGGTTCCAATGATGATTTTCTTTACGATCCTGACATTTTTCGATGCAGCCTACAACCTGGTGCCTGATTGCGGATGCTTTGGCGATGCTCTGAAATTAACGAATGTACAGACTTTCATTAAAAACATCTTTCTCATGGCCCTCGTCCTGCCTGTTTTTACCTGGAGAAAGAAATTCAGAAGCCTGTTGCCCCCCTCGGGTGAGTTTACTGTGCTTTTTACAATCGCCCTGGCCTTTTGCATATTATCTGTTCAGTGTTACAGGCATCTGCCGCTCATCGATTTTATGGGCTGGCGGGTTGGAAATCAGATTAATAAAACCGAAAGGTTGCCGGTCACCTTTTATGTGACCTACAAAAACAAGAAAACGGGCGAGGAAAAAGAATATGTTTCGCCAAATTACCCTTGGAATGACTCTGTATGGCTTGCTGACTGGATTTTTACAAGCCAGCGGGTGGTCGACCCAAACAGGGAACAGGGCCTGGCTTTGCGGATTGAGGATCAATATGGTGCTGATTACACTTCAAGTGTTCTTGACAACCCTGACTATCAATTCATTCTGGTGGCTTACGACCTGAAAAAGGCCGACCGGGAAGGTTTTGTGAAAATACTTCCATTGTTTAAAAAAGCCATACAGGATGGCTATTCTTTCATCTGCCTGACCAATTCTTTGCCAGCCGAGATCAAAAAATTCAGGATGGACAACGGGACAGCTTTTGACTACTACAATTCTGATGATGTCGTACTGAAGACCCTGGTGCGATCAAACCCCGGACTGATCCTGATCAAAGACGGGCATGTCCTTGCAAAATGGGGGTTTCGCGATTTCCCGGCATACGACGTGTTGAAGAAGAAATACATCAAGTAGTAAATCATTTAAATGTTTCCTTTCATCTTAAAACGATTCTGCTACGGTATCCTGGTCCTTTTCGGAGTGATCCTTGTGGTATTTTTCCTGTTCAATGTCCTTCCCGGGGATCCGGCACGCATGATGCTCGGCCAGCGGGCTGACAGTATTTCAGTAGTTACCATCAACAAGGACCTCGGCAGGGATAAGCCCCTGACGATGCAGTTCTTTAACTACCTGAACGATCTCTCCCCGGTTTCGATGCATAACAGCACTGATAAAGAGAGTTTCTGGTACCTCGACCCGGTAAAATATGGTAAGACATTAAAACTTTTTTCATTCGGAAATTCTTCCCTTGTGCTCAAAGAGCCTTACCTTCGACGGTCGTATCAATCGAAACGGAATGTTTCCGATATCCTCGCCGAAGGATTTGTCAATACCATTATCCTTGCACTGGTCGCCATGACTTTTGCCATCGCCATCGGCATTGTCGTCGGAATCATATGTGCAATTTATAAAAATACTTTTATTGACCGGATCGCACTTATCTTTTCTGTTCTTGGAATGTCACTGCCTTCTTTTTTTGTTGCAATCCTGAATGCCTGGATTTTCGCATTTCTGCTTGCAAGGTTTACGGGACTAAACATGTCGGGAAGCCTTTACGGAGTGGATGATTTCGGGCGCGGCTCCTTTCTGGAACTGAAAAATCTCATCCTTCCCGCCATCACGCTGGGAATCCGGCCGCTTGCCATCATCGTGGAACTGACCAGGAATTCGCTGCTTGAAGTGATGACCCAGGATTACATCCGGACTGCAAAGGCCAAAGGACTGAGCAAGCCAAGGATCATCCTCAAACATGCATTGAAAAATGCATTGAATCCAGTGGTTACCGCCATCTCGGGCTGGCTGGCGTCCTTGCTGGCAGGAGCCGTGTTTGTTGAGTTTGTGTTTGATTGGAAAGGAATCGGTGTGGTCATCGTTAATGCCCTGGATAAATATGATTTTCCAGTGGTGATGGGCGCAGTTTTGTTCATTTCCATCATTTTGATCATTATTAATTTTTTTGTGGATATCATCTATGGTATGCTGGATCCAAGAATACGGCTGCAGTGAATGACGGACAGGCGGCCAGGACCCCCTCCGTTCGTCCACTTGTCCGCCGGTCACCAATGAATAGCTAACCTTTTACCAAAAATAAAAAACAAATGAGAAAAAAAATCGTTGCCGGAAACTGGAAAATGAATAAATCATTCTCCGAAGCCGAGAAGTTAATTACCGATATTGCCGATGCGCTTGATGATGTGAACCTTAGAGGTACGGAGGTCGTTCTTTGTCCGCCATCACTGTACCTTGAAATGGCCATGGATGTTGCCTTCGAATCCAATTTTAAAGTGGGTGCCCAGAATATTTACCCGGAAGATTCCGGTGCTTTCACAGGAGAGATCAGCCCGATGATGCTGAAGGAACTAAACGTGGCTTATTGTATTATTGGCCACTCGGAGCGCAGGAAATATTTCCTGGAGACCAATGAATTCCTGCAGCGTAAGGTCGATGCCTTACTGAAACATGATATCCGTCCGATTTTCTGTTGCGGGGAAGTATTGCCTGAAAGGGAGGCAAACCAGCACTTTGAGGTGGTGAAAAAGCAAGTGGAGGAATCGTTGTTTCACCTTCCGGTTGAGGCATTTAAAAAAGTTATAATTGCTTATGAACCTGTTTGGGCCATCGGCACCGGTGTTACTGCAACCATGGAGCAGGCCCAGGAGATGCATGCTTACATCCGCGGGTTGATTGCGACGAAATACAACCGGCAAACGGCCGATGGTACCACGATCCTGTATGGTGGAAGCTGCAACGGCAAAAATGCCCGCGAACTTTTTTCACAACCCGATGTCGATGGAGGGCTGATCGGCGGAGCCTCCCTGAAAACCGAGGAATTTTTGCAAATTGTAACATCCTTTTAACCATGGATTACTTCGAAGTCAGCATCTCCAATTTTACCGGTTTTGATCCGGAAATTGTCATAGCCCAGCTGGCAGGGATGGACTTTGAAAGCTTTACTGAGTCGGAATCCGGGATCCAGTGCTATATTCGCGAGGATTTGTACCAGGTTGAACCCGTAAATAACTACCTCAATCAGTTGATTGAAGCACATGGACTCAGATATGCTGTTAAGAAAATACCGGCTCAAAACTGGAATGCCATTTGGGAAAGTGAGTATGAGCCAGTGACCATCGCAGGTAAGTGCCGGGTAAGGGCTCCCTTTCATCCTCCCCTGGAAAGTATCACCTATGACCTGGTGATCGAACCGCGGATGTCGTTCGGAACAGCCCACCATGAAACAACTTCGCTGATGCTGGAACTATTGCTGCTGGAGGAGGTGAAAGGTAAAAGAGTGCTCGATATGGGGTGCGGCACCGGGGTGATTGCCATCCTTGCCCATAAAATGCTGGCAGCCCAGGTTGTTGCCATCGACAATGATGACTGGGCATATTCCAATGCACTCGACAACATGGAAAAGAATGATGCTTTAGACGTAACAGTAATCCAGGGCGAAGCCGGCGACATCCCCCTGCCTGAATACGACATCATCGTCGCAAATATCAACAGGAATGTGCTGCTGAATGATATACATGTTTATGCCGGCTTTCTGAAACCTTCGGGGGTGTTGCTCGTGAGTGGCTTTTATGAACAGGATCTTGACCAGATTATATCAGCATCGGAAACCGCAGGACTTCGTTATGTAAGTCACAAATCCGACAATAAGTGGGTAGGAGCCAGGTTTGTAAAATGACCGGGCTGATTTGGTTATGCCGGAAGTTTGTAATTAGCTTTTCCGGGAATAATTGCCCCGGCTCAATTGCCCCGGACTTCAGTCCGGGGTGAGGGGAAGTTGAATCTTTCGGGGGCTTTAGCCCCATCTATCATATATTAAAAAAGACATTTATGCCTTTGTTTTGGGCCAAAGCCCGGCAGTTATCATGCTTCCATATGCCCCGGACTTCAGTCCGGGGTTCATGTATCGCGTTGCTGGTGACCGCTTTATTTGTTTGCCTGACAATCGGTTCATATGGTCAGAAACAGGCCTGGTTTTCAGGAGATTCAACCAAATTTGTAGGCGAATTGAACGGCATATTCTTTAACCTGGGTGACAATGAAAAAAAGATCATTGCCCCGTTCATGGAGGAATTTGTTCAGAAGTGGAACCAGGAGAAGTTCGGGCCGGAACAAAAAAAGATCATTTATGGCTTATTCAACGAAATGGTGAAAAAAAAGGTGCGTCCCTTTCCCGATTTTTTCAACTACATCAACGCCCTCAACATCTTCTCCAACAGCCGTCAGCCCGATGAATATTTCATTCCCTGGTCCGATATCCTGAAAAAGCTGATCGCTGATAAAAACAACAGGAAATTTGTCGTGTTTCTTGATGCAACCACAAACCTGTTCTCTGATAACCTGGTTTATAAATCGGTTACCACCCGATGGAAGATCAACAAGACAACCTTCCGTTTTATATTCGATTCGGTTCCTGTAATTCAATTTAAAAAGAGCGACCTGGTTTGTTATGCAAATGAGGACAGTTTGAATATTTTCAGTACCAGTGGAACATATTTTCCGCTGACAAACCTTTGGATGGGACAAGATGGAATGGTAAACTGGAAGCGGGCGGGCGAAGATCCCGGGAAAGTTTTTGCCACCCTCGGCCATTATGAAATCCAGATGCGGTTTTCGAAGTTTACCGCCGACACCGCCAGCTTTACACATAAAAAATACTTTCCAGCACCCATCATCGGCAGGTATGTGGATAAAGTACTGGCCGATGTTACCGAAGAAAAGTCCTCTTACCCCAGGTTTTACTCTTACGACAAGATGATCGGAATTTCCCGGTTGTTCAGCAATATTGACTACCTGGGTGGTTTTGCCATGGAAGGAAGCCGCATCATTGGTTCCGGTGACAAATCAACGGATGCGTGCCTTTTCTTTAAAAAAGACGGGAAGGACTTTGTTATTGCACGATCGAAATCGTTCATCATTCGCGATGACCGGATCAATTCCGGCATGGCATCCATTACCATTTACTATGAAAACGACTCTATCTTTCATCCAGGGCTGCAGCTGAAATACATGGATGATAAACGGGAACTTTCGTTCAACAAGGATGAGCGGGTGCCCTCCATCAGTCCATGGTTCGATTCATATCACAACATAGAAATTTATTGCGAATCGCTCTATTGGAAAGTGGGAGAGGCAAGGATCAGTTTTAAGATGATGACAGGGCCTACCAAGGAGAGCAAGGCGATTTTTGAATCAAGTAATTATTACTCCCTTCACCGGTATGAGAAACTGCAGGGAATTGATGAGGCCAACCCCCTGAACCTGATAAAAAATTTTATCGCAAAAAGGAAATCGAAGGATTTTACCCTTGACGAACTTACCACCTACATGAATAAACCTGTGGAACAGGTTGAGGTACAGCTGCTTACACTTGCCAATCGCGGATTCCTGGTCTATAATTTTGATGAAAAGGTGGCTCATGTCAGCAAAAAACTGACCGACTACGTAAACGCCCAGGCCGGGAAAGCCGACTATGATGTGATCTTTTTCAATTCATTTGTTACCAATGCCGCCAACGCCATACTGAACCTTGATTCATTCGATCTCAAAATCCAGGGGGTTCCCATGATCGTGCTCAGTGACTCCCAGCAGGTAACGGTTTACCCGAAGAACGCAGAGGTGGTGCTGAAGAAGGACATGGATTTTACATTCACAGGCAAGGTAGAGGCAGGCCTTTTTGATTTCTATGCCCGCGATTGTTCCTTTGAATATGATAAATTCCGGATAAACCTGCCCTTTGTCGACTCCATGTTATTTTATATCAGAAGCAAATCGATCGATCCCAAAAAAGGCACATATCAGCTGGTCAAAGTAAAAACAGCCATCACCGGTTTGAGTGGCGATCTGCTCATTGATGACCCGTTGAATAAATCAGGATTGAAGATGCTTGCGCAATACCCGATATTTACCAGCCGCAATAATTCTCTCGTGACCTGGAGCAAGAAAACAATACAGAATGGCGTCTACCTGAAAGACAGGTTTTTCTATGAAGTCAACCCGTTCGGAATCAAAAGCCTGGATGCTTTGGCAACCGACAGCCTGAAGTTTGCAGGCTCCCTTACCTCGGCCGGCATCTTCCCGGAAATAACCGAGCCGTTGAAAGTCAGGCCCGATAACTCGCTTGGACTGGAGAAAACCACCGACAGCACCGGGCTTCCTGTATACGATGGCAAAGGAACCTTCATCTCCAGAATAGACCTGAGCGACCAGGGGTTAAGGGGAGATGGAACGCTCCGGTATTTTAATTCAACCACCTTTTCAAAAGATTTTGTTTTCCTTCCCGATTCAATGAAGACCCTGGCCAAAAATTTCATGATGGCTGAAGTCGCCGGACCGTTTGAATTCCCTGCGGTTCATGGCGACTCCGTGATCGAATTCTGGCTTCCTTATAAAGATTCACTTGCCATTTCGAGTACAACAAAACAGATGGCCATGTATAACAACCAGTCAACCTTTGCAGGAAGATTGTCGCTTACTCCTGAATTGCTCAGCGGAAATGGTACCGTGCACATCAAGGATGCTGAAATGGATTCCCGGGGATTTAAATTCAAACGCAGGTCGTATGATGCCCTGATTGCCAATTTTCGTATCAAATCTTATGACCTGGCCGACCTGACCATCTCGACAAAAAACTACCAGACACATTTTGACTTTGATGCCCGAAAAGGAGAATTTAAGTCGAATATCGGAATTTCAAAAGTGGAATTCCCGCTTAACAAATACCTGTGTTCCATGGACCGGTTTGATTGGCTGATCGACAGTGAAGAGATCCTTTTATCTAATGAACAAAGTAAAAAACAGGTGCCCGATTCACTGAGTCTGGCCCAATACATCGACCTCGCATACACGGGTTCCGAATTTATTTCCATCCATCCGTTGCAGGATTCGCTGAAATTCTTTGCAGCAAAAGCCAGGTATAACCTACGGACCAATGTGATCAATGCGCAGGATGTGAAGATCATCAAGGTGGCAGATGCGGCCATATATCCCGATTCCGGGAAAGTGGTGATTTTCAAGGATGCAGCAATGCAAAACCTGACGCATGCCATCATCATCGCAGATACAAAATCGCGATTTCACCAGTTCTATAACGCGGATGTATCCATCGCCTCCAGGAGTAAGTATACCGGGAATGGGGATTATGATTACAAAGAGAGAAACGGGGAGCATGAACAGGTGCATTTTAACCGCATCAGGGTTGACTCGTCACTGCAAACCGAGGCTGAAGGCAATATTGGTGATTCAGCAGGTTTCCTGTTAAGCCCTGAATTTGCATTTAAGGGTGCTGTCGCACTCAGGGCCGATGATAATAAACTCAACTTCAAAGGCGGATTTCACGCGGTTACCGATTGTTTTAAAGAAAAACCAGAATGGGTAAAATTTTCCGGTCCCATCGACCCGCAACATGTTCAGATACCTGTGATCTTTCCTTTAAAGAATACCGACAACGAACCGATCAATCTTGGGTTGATGTTTTTCAATTCCGAGAATAAGATTGGTCCATCCTTTTTCAGGCGGAAGATCAGCTTCAGCGATACAACCATGATCACCGCGGAAGGATTGCTCGAATATGACCTTCCGGCAGGGGAGTTCCGCATTTCATCACCGGAAAAACTCAGGAACATTTCTTTGAATGGAGATTACTTTGCACTGAATACTGGCAGTTGCATGTTGAGGGGCGAAGGGAAACTGAACCTCAGCCTTAAATCAGGCAACCTGAAAATTGAAAATTATGGAGTACTTGACTATTTTGTTATTCCTGATTCTGTTCGTTTGCACTGCGCCATGACTTTTAATTTTCCATTCTCTGAACGGGGACTGGAGCGGTTCAGCACCCAGCTTGCATCAGTGAACCTGCCCGGAGTCAAACTGATGAGTACGCCTTATGCCATGGCGATGGAAAACATGCTTGACAAACAGGATTTTGAACGGTTGAAAGGTGAACATGACCTGCTGGGGAAATTTAAAAAATTCCCGGATGCCATGGAACGCGCTATATTTCTGGCCGACCTTTCCATGAAATGGGATTCAACCACGCATGCTTATGTTTCCTATGGGAACATCGGGATCGCCAGTGTCGGGAAAAACCAGGTAAACCGGTATACAACCGGGATCATTGAACTATCAAAGAAACGCAATGGGGATGATTTTACGATTTATCTTGAATTGTCTCCCAATGATTGGTTTTTTTTCAACTACCGCAACAATGTATTGATGGCACTCTCCTCCGATCTTGCATTCAACGACATCATCAGGGAAGAGGCACAATCTCGTTCCGAGCAAAAGCGGGTGGGAGGTCTTGCCAAAGGATATTCATACACACTGGCTACAGAGCGTAAAAAACGTGAATTCCTCAGGAAATTTCAATCGGAAGAATCCGAATAGTTAACCGGATTTTTTATTACTTTGCATCCCGAAACGGGTTATTGAATTTATTAAGGATGACGACAGTATATATCTTGCTTGAAATCCTGGTGGCCTACCTGCTCGGTTCTGTTCCATCTGCCGTATGGATTGGCAAACTGATTTATGGCATTGATGTCAGGCAACATGGAAGTGGTAACGCTGGCGCCACCAATGTGATCAGGGTGCTTGGATACAAGGCCGGCATTCCCGTTTTGCTGGTTGATGTATTCAAAGGATGGCTTGCAGTGCAATTGGCTGTATGGATGCCAATCCCCGGTTTGAGCATGGATTCCATGATCTATGTCAGGATTGGGATGGCGCTGGCAGCAGTGCTGGGTCACGTATTCCCGGTTTATGCTGGATTTAAAGGTGGAAAAGGGGTTGGGACGATCGCGGGAGCTGCTATTTCCATCTTCCCGCTGGCGATCCTGATCGTTCTGGTCGTTTTTATCCTGGTCCTTGCCACCACGCATTATGTTTCACTTGCATCCATTCTGGCCTCCCTGGTTTTTCCACTCGTGGTATATTTCATTATGGGAGTGAGACATCCTGGTTTGGTCGGACTTTCAATGCTGGTAGCCGTCTTTATCCCGGTAACTCACCGAAAGAACATAAGGAGACTGATAAAAGGGGAGGAGCGGAGGTTTGATTTCAGGAGGAAAACTGACCGGAAGGAGAACTTATAAACTTAAACCGACAATTTTTTATCGTATATTTGGAACGATTTTAATAAAATAAGCCATTATGAAATTCATTATCTCCAGCACGTTATTACTTAAAAACCTGCAAGCCATCCTGGGTGTGATCAATACAAACAATACTTTGCCAATTCTTGATGATTTTCTTTTTGAACTCAAAGATGATTCGCTGACCATCACCTCCTCCGACCTGGAAACAACCATGCGGGTGACCATCAGGCCTGATAAATCGGAGGAAACCGGGAGCATTGCCATCCCTGCCAAGATATTGGTCGAAACATTGAAAACTTTTCCGGATATCCCTGTCGCATTCTCGATCAACCCGGATACCCTGATGATCGAAATTTCGGCCGGAGAAGGAAAATATAAACTTTCTGGGCACAAGAGCGAAGAATATCCCCGCACACCTTTGCTGGAAGATACCATTGCCATTACTTTTGATTCACGACTGATGTCGCAGGCCATCAATAAAACCCTATTTGCTACCGGTAACGACGAATTGCGCCTGGTTCTTTCAGGGGTATTTTGTGAATTATCCCCCGATGATGTTACCTTCGTTGCCACCGATGCCCATAAACTGGTGAGGTATAAACGTACCGATCTGAAGTCGGTTGATTCTGCCTCATTCATCCTTCCTAAAAAGCCGCTGAACCTGTTGAAAAATATTTTATCCAACCAGGAGGTTCCGGTAACCATTGAATACAACAAAACAAATGCATTCTTTTCCTTCTCGAACATTCACCTGATCTGCCGGTTGATCGATGGTAAATACCCCAATTACGACGCCGTCATTCCAAAGGAAAACCCAAATAAAATGACCATCGACCGGCATGCTTTGCTTAACTCAATCCGGCGCGTTGCTATTTTTGCAAACCAATCCACCCACCAGATCCGGTTTAAAGTTTCAGGACAGGAGTTGATCCTCAGTGCCGAAGATATTGATTTTTCAAATGAAGCCAAGGAGCGGCTTACATGTTCTTACAATGGAGAGGACATGGAAATCGGGTTCAATTCGAAATTCCTGCTCGAAATGTTAAGCAATATTGAAACCGAGGAGATCAGCCTGGAGATGTCGGCTCCCAACAGGGCGGGAATTCTTACCCCCCTCAACAATGAAAATAAAAACGAAGACATCCTGATGCTTGTAATGCCCGTTATGTTGAACAAATAAGTGTACTCATCTTCAGAGCGCTTAAAATAAAAAGAGCGAAGTGAAGGCTTCGCTCTTTTTATTTGTCATTCGACTGAAACCCTTAGTCTCGTCGAACGTTGATGGCTTTTTTACCGCGATTGTCTTCTGTCAGATCAAACGTAACCTGATCATTTTCACGAATTTTGTCCACCAACCCGCTTACGTGAACAAAAACGTCCTGCTGGCTTTCATCATCCAAGATGAAACCAAAACCTTTTCTCTCATTGAAAAATTTTACTTTACCTGTTGACATAATACATTAATATTAGAATGAATAACCAATGCGAATTTACAATTAAATATCAAAATCAAAAAAAAAGCACTTTATTTTTATCTTAATCTGGTGGATGTTTTAAATATAATTCTATAACTTTACCAAAAAAACGTCAAATTATGAAGGAACTGTCGCTCAACCTGGAAAATCTTGAAGAAGCTTTCCCTTCCACATTCACCCCGGAACAACTTGCTAAGGCAAAGACCATTTTCCTGAAAAAACTCGCAGAAGATGCCCACCGGTTTTACCAGGGGAAAATACAGACTGTCCCCAAAGCCCCTGTCCCCGGATTCAATTGGTTTAATGTATGGTATACGCCCGGAGTTTCAAAAGTCTCCACCGATATACGCGACAACAATGATGTCTCCTTTGACATGACGAACCGGGGAAACCTTGTTGCCGTGGTGAGCGATTCCACGCGCGTACTTGGCGATGGCGACTGTACCCCTGCGGGTGGTCTTGGCGTGATGGAGGGTAAGGCTTTCCTGATGAAATATCTTGGCGGAGTCGACGCTGTCGCCTTATGTGTTGACAGCAAGGGAAAGGATGGCAAGAATGATCCTGAAAAGATCATTGAATTTGTAAAGATGGTCCAACCAAGTTTTGGAGCGGTGAACCTTGAAGATATTTCGCAACCAAATTGCTACAGGGTGCTTGATGTGTTACGTGAGGAGTGCGACATTCCTGTCTGGCACGATGATGCACAGGGTACGGCCTGTGTTACCCTGGCCGGGGTGATCAATGCACTTAAACTCGCCGGGAAAAAAATCCAGGATGTCCGTTTCGTGCTCAACGGAGCAGGCGCTTCCAATACGACCATTGCACGTTTGCTCATCACTGATGGTGCGGATCCAGCAAAAATGGTGCTTTTTGATACCAAAGGGTCCCTCCACATAAACCGGGAGGATATCAAGTGCGATCCCCGCTTTTACCGCAAGTGGGAACTTTGTTTATCAACCAACCCTGGCAAAATAGCAACCATTGAAGAGGCCATGAAAAATGCCGATGTGCTGATCTCCCTCTCAACACCCGGCCCCGATGTGATCAAACGTCCTTGGATCAGGAGCATGGCTGAAAAATCGATCGTATTTTGCTGCGCCAACCCGGTGCCTGAAATTTATCCCTATGCTGCCAAAGAAGAAGGTGCGTACATCGTTGCGACAGGACGTGGCGATTTTCCAAACCAGGTGAACAATTCCATCGGCTTTCCCGGAATCCTCAAAGGTGCCCTGATGGTTCGTGCCAGGAAAATAACCGACACCATGGCCATCGCAGCGGCACATTCATTGGCAGACTATGCCGAAAAGCGCGGTATCCACGTCAACGACATCGTTCCCAATATGGAAGAAGCATCTGTGTTTCCTCAGGAAGCTGCAGATGTAGCCATGCAGGCAATCAAAGATGGCGTCGCCCGGATCCATTTAACCTGGGAAGAGGCTTTTCAGAAGGCAACAAAGGACATTGAACACGCCCGTGGACTGACAAAGTTACTTACCGAGAAAGGATTTATCCCTCCTCCGCCTGCAGAAATGATCAAAACTGCCCTCGATTGGGCAATAAAAATGGTTCAATAGTCCTTCAGGATTCCAATGGGTAACTGATGATCGCTGAAGTTCCCGGATGATTACCATAGATAATACATGAAAAAGAAAAGCAAATCCAAAAGGTATTTGTACTATGTTTTTGGATCGCTGTTTACTCTTTTTTGCGTTATCTGTGTGAATTTTCTCAAAATACCCCCTTTGATGACCACGCCTGCACAGGTCGTCAGCAGCAATAAACCATTTGTATTTGAAAGAATTACCCAAGGAATACTTGCAGTTCAAGAGGTAATCCTTACCAAAGATTATCTGCAGGGGGTCGAATTACGGTTGACCAACTTAAAAAGAACAAACACAAACGACAATATTTTCTTTGCGCTTGACAGCAATTACAGAGTTTTAATCAGGGAAAAGTTTTCATCAGCTGGGGTCAGGGACGGGGAATTTCATCCTTTTAAACCCAGCGAAAGTTTGAGAATAGGAAGAGGTAACAAAATCTACCTGTGTATTTATTCTGAAAACGGCGAGAATGAGAACAGTATCAGTTTGCTGTTTAACCCTAAATTATCTGCCGGAGGCTTATATACTTGCCGGATTGAAAATAATGATGTTATCAGTTCTGTCAGGAACAAGATCCGGTTGTATCCGGGAAGTCTGATCCTGAGAATTTATGAATCAGATACTTCAGGGAACGGATTCTTTAAACTTCTTTTATATTTTCTTTCATTTGTCGGCGGAATCGTGATCTTCTTTTTGAAAGGGATCGTTGCATGGATCAGCAGATTCAATTTAAAACCAGAGCGTTCATATATCCTATTGGCAGTTGTTTTCGGGCTGGTGATGGTCTTTGTTACTCCTCCGTTACAAACTCCTGATGAAGCAGTGCATTTGGAACGGGCATATATGCTCTCGGAAGGGAGGTTGTCGAATTCAGCCCAGGAATTCCCATCTTCCATTATAAAGCTTAATGACATCTTTGCAAGATTAAACTTCAACCCCGATGAAAAAACCAGTAAAAAAGAGATTCTTTCCGCATTGACGATCAACCAGGAGCCCGGCATCAGAACGAAGTCCGGAGCGCTGGAATTCATTATTCCTTATATCCCTCAGGCGATCGGAATATTTTTTGGCAGAATATCCGGCGCTCCTATCCTGATACTGTTGTATATCGGCAGAATCATGAATTTGCTGGTATCTGTCCTGCTTGTTTATTTTGCCATAAGATGGACCCCTTTTTTCAAATGGATCTTTTTCCTGGTTGGGATGATGCCTAAAACATTATTTCTGTTTGCATCAGTATCGAAAGATGGATTCACCATCAGTGCTTCCCTGCTTTTAATTTCCTTGTTCCTGTTTTATGCCTTCAGCAGTAAAGAGAAACTGGGAACAAGAGATTTTTTAAAGATTTGTTTCTTTTCACTCTTGTCGACTTTGAGTAAAATTCCGAATGTTGTCCTCGTTTTCCTGTTTTCTCTCATCCCTGTAAGGAAAGTTGGATCCCTGAAAAAATATCTTGTTGTTTTTCTCATTCTGATGTTGGTTGTTTTTATCCCGTTCTTTTCAGGACCTGCTATCCGGGGAATTGCCAGAGAGATCAGATTTTCGTCAGGAACGGTTCATGCTCTTCCTCCGGTATCAAAGGAAAGTCCTGGTATTGTAAGTATCGAAAAAATGGCTGATACGCTTTCAAAAAGCGGGATTATCAATGAAAAAGAGCAGATAAAGTATATCCTTGAAGATATTCCGCGATATATCCGGCTTGAAATTAAAACGATCTTTTCCGTTCAGGGAAAGGGGATTCTCAACGGTTTCGTGGGTGTTCTGGGATGGCTCGATACCTACCTCCCAATGTGGCTGACCAACAGCTATCTTTTTATCCTGTTGCTGGCGGCTTTTTTGAATTCAGAGCCTGGGATAAAAATTGACTGGAAAAACAGGATCGTATTGCTTTTAGTTTTAATTGCAGCAGTGACTATTATTGAAACGGGAATGTACATGGCTGCCACCGTTGTTGGAACAAACAGGATTTATGGAATCCAGGGTAGATATTTCATCCAGTTTGCCCCTTTATTCCTGATACTTTTTTATAATGAATATTCCGGGAAAAAGCTGAATTTTGTTTTTAGCTTCAGGAAAGGCGAATATAACAAAGCAAAAATGAATGAAAAACCAAAGATTTACAAGGAGATACAGGATCATGAGCAAATCTTTACAAGGACATTTAATTTCTGCCTTTTTATATTTTCAACCCTCTCATTGATTATTACGATCTATACCATGGAATTGAGGTATTATTCATGGTGAAATGAAATTTCAGGCCAACATGATTTCTCAACGACTTTGCAATGAATCGCCGGGATTACTTCGTCAGTGTCACCATTCTCGCACCATGCGGACTGGTCTTCATTTCGAAGTGGCCACGCACTTTTCCAAGGTCAACCTGAGACCATACATCGTGCATGTTCCATTTCCCATTGAGTGAAATATCTTTCATTTCTACCGGCACATTAAGCGATTTTTCCGTTTTATTAAAAATCCCGACCGCTTTGCTTCCATTCTCAAGGTCGCGTACCCAGACTTCATAGTCGTCATTTTTACTGATTGGTACGGCCTGTTTGCCCAGAGGATCCTGATTGATGGCAATCACCTCATCATTGGTAAGCAGGCTCTTTGTAAAAGCATCGAGCTGGCTGAGGTCACACCCGATTAACAGAGGTGCTGCCAGGAGGCTCCACAAAGTGATATGCGTATATTGTTCGCTGGGAGTTAAACGGGTATAATGCAGGGAAGGTCCCCAGCCGACCCAACCAACTACCAGCATGTCCGGGTCATTCCATCGTCCCGGTGCCGACCAGGGTGATCCTTTCGCCTGGCTGAAACCGATGCCGGAAAGACTTTCCCAGGAATCCTCTATGTCGCCGGTCGTACGCCAGGAATTGGCATCCACTTCCGCTCCCCAGGTCCATACATCACCCATTCCGTATTGGCAAAGACTGTAATGGATATCCCTGTTTGCTTTGCGAAGGGCATGCTTCATCTCTTTGTATGGTTTTTTCATCTGTTCCAGAGAAGGATCCGGGACAATGTTGCCGTATGAACACCAATCGTATTTAAGGTAATCGATTCCCCAGCCGGCATAATTCATTGCATCCTTTGCTTCAAAACCAAGGCTTCCTTCATATCCACCGCAGGTTTTGGTGCCCGGGGAGGAATAAATACCGATTTTCAATCCCAGGGAATGAACATAGCTGCAAAGAGCAGGCATATTTGGGAATTTATAGTTGGGCAGGATGTTCCCGTTTTTATCATGGGTGTCTTCCCATCCGTCATCGATGTTGATGTAACTCCAGCCATGGTCGATCAATCCACTTGATTTCATAAGATCGGCCGATTGGCGCACTTTTTTGTCGCTGACGCTCAGCCCCCAGCAATTCCAGCTGTTCCATCCCATGGGAGGAGTAAGGGATATCAGATCGCCGACAATGATCTTTAAGTCGCGTTCAGCATAGCCAATTAGATTTTCAACAGTTAACTTTACAATATATTCGCCTTTCTTTTTCAGGGACCCCGTGATGAGTCCGTTTTCAGGGTTGATCACCAATCCCTCGGGAAGGTCGGTGGCAAGGTATTTCAGTGGAGGCTGGCCTGTTGCAGCAATCTTATACTGCAACGGTGACCAAGGCCGTACGCCAAATACCTTGGCACCGTTGATTCTGGGTGCTCCCGGTGATTTTGGAGTAAGTATATAGGGAACTTCCACCTCTTCGGTGATTTTTTTTCTTGTAATTGCTTCTGTAAAAGAGACTTTTAAAATGGTGGGAACTGAAATATTTTTCCTGAATGTGGCCGTTTTTTCAATTTTTAAATGTGGTGGCAGATCCACGATGGAGCGATCGGAATAAATCCGGATGCCGTTGTCGCACTGAAAGACTTCTATGACCAGCTCGCCTTTTATCGGCTCTGTTCCCGTTAAATTGATCACCGATAGGTTTTTGGTAACCATGCTGTCACCGCTGAACTTAAAAATCTCCGATGCAAAATCGAATTTCAGATGATCCTTCAGACCCCTCATGGAAATTTCAAATGGTTTGCCAAACATACCTCCGGCACCCCCATGGTCAAAGCATCTTACGGCAATCAGGTTCTCATTGTCCCAATGAATCCGTGGATCATTCAAAGCAAGAATATACCGTCGCTCAAGGTTCCATATGCCTTTCTCCCTGGTAAACTCATTGCCGGGCTTCAACCTGGAATAGATCGTCCTTCCGTTTTCACCGATCAGCTCTCCGTTAAGAAATACCTGGTCGCAATCATCAATCTTGCCAAGCATGATCTGCAGGCTGTCCTTGGTATTATTCGGGTCCTTCAGGGATGATCGTATCGGGATTTTTAACCGGTACCATGCCATTCCGTCGTATCCTTTGTAACCCTGTTCTTCCCATATCTGAGAGGGATCAACCGTTCCCCAGTGCCTGTCATCAAAAGCCGGCGTGGCCCATGCGGGATCATCGCCGGTTTTAAACTTCCAGCCTGTATTGAGCAGCACTGAGTTAGGCTCGTCGCTGCGGTTGCATGAAATGATCAGGATCAGCGCAACAATTCCTGCCAGGGCTAACTTAGTTTTCATGGGATTGGTAGGGATTTAATCTGAAGTGATCTGTTATTTTTGAATTACAATTTTTCTTAAAAGGTGCCCGGAACCATTTGAAACCTGCAACAAGTATGTTCCCTGGGCTTGCCGGCCCAAGTCGATTTTTTTTAACAAGACCCCGGGTACATCCACTCCCTGGATGCTGTATACCGTTTCACCCGATGGTTTTAGAATCATAACATCCAGTTTTTCCGGTTTCAGGGATTTCAGCTGTAGGGTAAAAATACCATTATTTGGGTTTGGAAGCACCTGGAGGGTTAACCCGGTAATTTCTTCGATACCGCCGCAAACCTTGAACGAAACCAGCACCGAATCCTTTCCGGTGCACCCATGGCCATCGGTAACCAGCGCAATGATCTTTTGAACATGCAGCCCGATTCCTGATGAATCGATTGAAATCGAAGATGTGGTTTTATTCGAAGGCAGCCAAAGGTAACTTGCTGCATCTGGATGCGCGGCATTCAATACGATGCTGGAACTGGCGCAGGCCAATGTGTCCTTGCCAAGTTCAACCTGCGGAAGAGGCTGAATCGTAAGCATCAGGCTATCGGCGGCAGAGGGACATGAGGCTGATCCTGTCGCACGGAGCAGCAGTTTAACCGATCCATGGGCAGCATCCTGTATTCCGGGAGTATAAGTTGGATGAAGCATTGACGGATTGTCAAAAACACCATCTCCCCCGGTTGTCCAGCTCAGGGTATTATAGGCAATTGCCGATGATTCAGCCAAAGGGTAGGGAAGGCCCTTGCATACCAGACCGGTTCCGCCTGCTGCTGCTGTTGGTGCAGTATAGATCATCAGCATCATGGTATCTGAAGCAGTGAGGCCGTTCATGCCATAGGCGGAAAGTGTCAGCTCCACCATCCCATCAGAAATATCCTGGATGCTTGGTGTATAGATGGGGTCGGGTTTGGTACGATCACTGAATTGTCCCGTGCCTGAGGTCGACCATTTCAATGAGTCATAACTGTCGGCCATGCCATGCAATTGAACATCGCTGCCTGCGCAAACTTCGGCATCGCCCCCGGTATTGGCCACCGTTTTATATTGTGGCGGGAACACAATGAAATCGGCCCATGCCGCATCAAGCCCCGAAGTGATTGAGTTGTTTTTTTCATAGGTCCATTTGAAGTTATGCGTTCCGGCCATCACAGGGTAAGCATAGCGTTTAAATGTAGTGTCGGTAAAGTTTGACCACATGGCAACAACCGCATCATCGATGTAAAATTTCATGATGTCCCTGATCGGCTGGCTTGAAACCCGCCTGAAAAAGGAGATGCTGTCGTTTATAGCAGCATGGTATTCAATAAACAGTCCGCTGGATTCATTGTCTCCGATCACCCCCGACCTTGCCGAAAAATTGCCTTCATGCCTGATGCCAAGGTCGATGGTCCAGGGTTTGTCTGAATTGGTGAATTGCCAGGGAAATTTATTGAAATTGCCGGTTTCCCAGTCTTCTACGAGCAGGCCGATCCGCGAACTGAAGGTTCTATCGGTAACCCGGAATTTGGAAGTGGCGGTATTATGAAATTGTACAACCGACCCAATGGAGGCATTGCTGTTTACTTTTACCGGGAATGAGGCAATGATCGTTTCTCCTGCATGAAGCATCCCGATGCTGAAAGTTGGCGTACCAATGGTCACATAAGAATTCAGGGAGGAAAGGCTGCTCACAACATTCTCGGCATCCCAGATACCATGGTTCGCAGTCGTGATCAGGAGCGTGGCTTCCTCGCCGGGATCGAGGCGGCCATTGGAATTGCCGCCAGGAGGTAAATCGCTGACAGCAAGAGACATGATGCTCACGTCAGGGGCATGGGCTGTGACCTGGAAAGTACTCCATGTGACGCTATCCTTCTGGTCGATGGCTTTGACAATAAACATAACAGGTTCATTGTCCTGAATGGAATCATTGACTTTGAATTTAAAGCTGTTGGCCATGTATTTTTCCTCGTCGATATCAAAATGGCCGTAATCTTTAATGGAATCAAGCACAGTGATGTATGGATTGTCGCAACTGAGGTGAACCGTTACGGCGTCAGCTACGGCAGTTCCGGTGTTCTTCATTTTAAGGCCGAGGAGTTCAGTTTCACCATAATCCATCAGGCCGTTGGAATTGCCGAAAGTGGTATCGTTTAAAATATTCCCTGTATTGGTGATGGATGGTTGCGGTATCAGGATATCGATGGGGGAAACATAGGTAAGGCAGTGCCCCGACCGGGTATCCGTCCAGCAGGGGAAAGTCTTGCCATTGTATGAATCGATCGCCAGGTAATCGCCCATGTATTTCGAGGCCATGTTGGGGATTGCTGCAGGGGTAAAGGTAACATCACTCACCTGGAGATCGGTAAAGGTATTACCACCATTGGTGGAATAGGCCATCCATGCCTGCGCTTCCGTGGCGGCACAGTTACGGTTATCATAGAAGACAATGCTTACATAGCCGTTTGCCTGGTCACAGGTAATCCATGGCAGGTAATGGTGTTTGCTTGCAGCCGAGTCTGAGTTGATCCGTTTGGGAGTTGACCAGGTTATCCCTTTATCCGTGGACTTTATGAGGTAAACAGAGGTTCCTGCACCCGTATTGATGCCTGGATATCCCTTGTTGGTCCAGACAACGTAAATAGTCCCCCGGTAAGGACTGTTGCTTATATCGACAGCCATGGAGGGGAAAGCGTTTGTTCGCATGTTTTGAGGTACGCTGCCGGTCGAGCGAATCCCCTTGATATTGTTTATGGCCCGGATGGCAGTTCCCCAGGTGGCTCCGCCATCATGAGACGAGTTGAAACCAATGGCTTTTTCATCGCTGGGCCAGCTGTCGTAAACTGCCCATGCAGCATAAACATCTCCATCGGGCCCGCATTTAAAGTTGATTCCCTGGTTATGGCTTCCGGCAGCAGTGGCTGCACTGATGTTTACGGATGCAGACCAGCTTGTACCGCTGGTGATGGAGCGTGAAACATAAATATTGTTGTTTACCATCCATCCATCATAAAGGTAATTTTTATATGGACTTGTCGGGCTGATATCGGCCCAAAGATGGTTTTTATCAAGCATGTTTAAAGAACTTCCGTTTGCAACTTTACTTACGGTCCAGGTGGCTCCATGGTTGTCGGAATATGAAACACTCTGGCCACTGGCGTTGTCAATATAGCCGACAAACCACCGCCCGTTCAAGTCGATTACAGCGGCAGGGTCGCCAGAGTTGGATCCGCCTGCACCCTCAACCGTTCCCGACCAGGATGCAGCAGCATCAAGCGTTTTTAGGGCATCCGCACCTTTCACACTGCCATTGCTCGGTTGTGGTGTTGAGTTGTTGGAGTTCAGCAAAATGTTTTCATCATTGGGATTGATTACAATCGAATTCTCACTCTGGGTTGAATTGGAGGGTTCGGTCGTAACCGGCACATCAGGGGAATCAATCACAGAAACACCGCGCAGCAGCACCTTGCTTCCGGTGTAACGTGCACGGGGAACCGGAGCATATGGCTCAACCGGGACCAACCCTGCCGCTGCACATTTTTGCCAGTAACCCATGTTGTCGATGCGTGTGTCAACCGTATAGCCAGGGGGAAACGCGGTTTTTGTACCCTGGGCAAAAATCGATGGTGATGCTGCCAGCACAAGAAGGCAGGTAAGGAAAACAGTGGTAATTTTTTTCATGAAGGAAATATAAATAATAATTTCTGCAGCGAATTTGATAATTACTCTTACAAAAGTAAAAAATTATTGGCAGGATTCTACCGGTTGAAGACGAGAACGCAGGAGCCATCCTTCAAGGTTCATTGTTTTGTCGTAAAAACATATTGAAGGATGTTTGCTCCCATTTGCAAAGCTTTCTGCCGGGTAGGATCGGAATCTCCATGAACGGAAGGATCTTCCCATCCATCGCCAAGGTCGCATTCATAGGTGTAAAATACCACCAGGCGGCCTTCATAGATCAGACCAAAGCCTTGTGGCGGTTTACCATCATGCTCATGAATCTTGGGCAATCCGTTTGTAAAGTTAAACTTCTGATGGTAGATCGGGTGGTCAAAAGGCAGTTCAACCAATTCCAGTTCCGGGAACACACGCTTCAATTGAGGCCTGATATATTTATCAAGTCCGTAATTGTCATCGATATGCAGAAAACCCCCTGCCATCAGGTAGTTCCGCAGGTTTTGAAGCTCCTGGTCAGAAAATACGACATTACCGTGGCCGGTCATATGGATAAAGGGATAATTCATGATTTCGGGGCTGCCAACATCAACGGTAGCAATAGCCTCATCAATATTGGTCTCAAGATTTCGGTTTGCAAACTTTACAAGATTGGGCAGCGAAGTCGGGTTCGCGTACCAGTCACCCCCACCTGAATATTTCAGCAACGCGATCTGAAACGAAGGCGGAACAAATGAGGTTGTAATCAGGAAGCTCACAATACAGATAACGCTGATCAGAAACTTATTTTCAACTGAAACCATTTATTATTATGTTAAAAGGTTTAAACTATAGTTTAATATGCGTGCCCCTGAACAGTTTCTTCACTTACCCTAATCCAATTGCCATCTTTCCCAACATGTGAAGGAAAAGAAAGTCCCTCCCTTTTTGGGGAGGGATTTAGGGTGGGGTCATCCTGTTCATCAATTCAATCGTCTGACATACTACGATTCCGGCAGTTTCGGTGCGCAGCCTGCTTGAACCAAGACTGATAGGCGTAAATCCTGAATCTATGGCCATTTTGACCTCATTTTTCGAAAAATCGCCTTCCGGACCAACCATCACCAGGGCGTCGGAACCTTTCCTGTAAATAGCATGAAGTTCCGATTCATGGCCTGTTTCGCAATATCCCATGAATTTTTGTCCCTCATAACCCCTCGTAACAAAATCCTTAAACCTGACGGGTTCGTTCAAACGGGGCAGCCAGGCCTTGAGCGATTGTTTCATGGCCGAAACCAAAACTTTCTCCAACCGCTGTGGCTTGAGGATCTCCCGCTCGGAATGCTCGCAGAACAGCGGGGTAATTTCTTCGATACCGATTTCTGTGGCCTTTTCCAGAAACCATTCAAACCGGTCGATGTTTTTAGTAGGCGCCATGGCAATGTGAAGGCGCCAGCTACGTGCCGGAACAGTGCGTAATGTTTCAATTTCAACTTCGCAGCCTCTGTGATGAAGGGTTGTCAAACGCCCTTGATAGAAACTGCCGAGGCCATCCGTCAGGTTAATTTCATCACCAGCGCCAAGGCGCAGCACCTTGATGCAATGCCATGATTCTTCCTCACTCAACACGCAGGTGTTGCCCTCTAATATGGAAACATAAAACAGCTGCATAACCTGAATTTACATGGCAAAGGTAAGCAAATGCCCGTTGTAAAAGTTATTTTCCGGGGATGGGCATGATGATGATCTTTTTAACAAGGATTGCATTTCCTTTTTGTATTTTCAGGAGATAGGCTCCATGGGCTGTTGCCCGAATATCGATGCTTGTCTGGTATTGTTTGGCAGATATTTCCGATTTTTCAACAAGGCTTCCGATCCCCGACAACAATTGCCAGTTTCCGCCTTCAAATCCATCGATAAGGAGAATGAAATGTCCGTCTGACGGATTTGGGAATACGGCAACACTGTTTTGAGGATCAATTTCCGGAAGGATAGTACAGTGTTCAAAGGTGATCAGGATGGTATCGGGCATTGCACAACCCGTTGAATTCGTGACTTTCACCCAATACTCCTTTGATCCGTAACCGACGCCGGTTGAATCGGCCACGAGGGTCTGGGTTGTGGCGCCGGTCGACCAGAGCCATGCATCGCCTGGATTGCCCGCATCCAGCAAAATGGAGTTCCATGCGCATATGGAAGTATCAATCCCAAGGTTGACTGAAGGTAAAGATCGGACGGTGATATAACCCGGTTTGGTTTTGGAACCGGTGCTGATCCCGTTGGATATGGTCAGGGAAACATTGTAAGATCCGGGAGTGCTGTAAAGGATATTCACCGGATTTTGCAAATTCGAAGTTGACGGTGTTCCCCCGGGAAATGACCAGTTCCACAAGGCTGGATTCCCGCCTGAAACATCAGAGAAATTCACTGAAGCACCCGCGCATACTGTGCTGTTACTGCATGCGAAGTTGGCAATGAGCGGCGCGGTGAGCATTTCCACTGCATCGAGGTTGAACCCCGCGCCGGCTCCACTGGCAGCCCCTGAACCGTTGTCTTTTAAATACAGGTAACGGACCTTGTTTAAGGAAACCTGGTTAAGATCGAAACTCATGGTGCCACTGCCAACACCGATCGTTGTGAATGGGCCGTCGGGGTTGTTTCCTCCTGACACTGTGTATAATTTGGTATTGGCGCCTGCCTGGATGACTTTAAAATCGGCGCCCGGGCCATTGAATATGGTATCACCCATATCAAGAACGATCCATCCGTTTTTTCCCAGGCAATAGGGTACCGCGTCAGGTGGACCCAAAGCACCCGGCGTATATCCCGGATCACCGAAATTATTGCCGGGAATACTGCAACTCATCACTTTACAGGCATACCATTTTGGGAATGGTGCCAGCTGCACATTTGCTACCGCTGATCCCTGTCCCGGAACAGCAACGTTTGAGATGGTTTTGGATTGATAACCATTGGCCATTACGCTCAGCGTGTAAGTTCCTGGTAAAAGATACTTGTGAAAATCACCAACGACGGGATCCGTGTAAACAGGAAAATAGTTGTTTACCCAGATGGTTGCCCGAACCGGTTCTCCGGTAACAGAATCTGTGATCATTCCCGAAACTCCCCGGCCGCACTGGTCGATCATCGCCATCATGGCTGGTTTGTTGGCATTGTAATAGTAGCTGATCTGTGCCAGGGGCGGTTGTTTTTCCAGTGATATTTCTATTGACCAGCCAACATTTCCAAGACTGCCATATTGAAAATCCTTGGTACTGCCATTGATGGGGTACATGATGTTGTAGCCTTGCCCGTATTGAAGGTTTGTATACCCGGAGGTGCTGGCATACACGGAGGCAAGGTGATCAATGTGTTCGTAATCCCTGGGTGATTCTGAACGGTAACTCCAGGGATAGGAAAGAATCTCGGTTCCGCTGTGATAATTGGTATACACGACGAATTGATTATCCAGGATGCAGTTGCGCAAGGCTTTTGTCTCAATCTGTGAAAATGCACCTGAACTGTTCCCTTCACCGTTCCACATGTACCCGTTGTCGCGGTTGCAATCCACCCCGTTGTTGTTGTAACGCGACATGGAAACCCGGCCATCAGGGTTCACCATCAGGTAAAGCCAGATTTCCCGGTTGTTGACCAGGTCGGTTATCACAGGATCGAAACCATATCCGAGGCATAAATCCCTTGCGAACAGGATGATGTTCTGCGATCCCCCGATTTCATCTCCGTGGATACCTCCATCAAACATGATTTCAGCTTCCGGCTCGTCAGTCTCAACATGATCACTGATTTTTAATGCAACAAGCTGACGGCCACCGGTAGAAGTTCCCCAGTTTACTTTTTTACAGATAGCCGGGAAGTTGGCGGCAAGGCTGTCGGCGATGCCAATGATCTGATCATAAGAATAATAACCCGGTGGCAACAGAGGATTATCCCAGAAATGATCAAAATGTTTATTTAAATCCGGGATGGTAACCTGGTACCGTAGCTGGCTGTTTTGTAATATTTTCAACTCCTCAGGAACAAGATACATCCTCACGGTATTCCCATCAGTGGACGCTGGTTCATAATTCAATCCAAGACTTATAATATTTTGAATATCAGCAGGTTGAAAGACAAGCACCCTGACTTCCATCTCCCCGGTTCGCCAGCCCTGCGCCCATGAAAAACTTATTAGCGTTAACAGAAATGCTGTAAAAAATATTCTTTTCATTCTTGCTTTCAAACGGATTTCCTGGATTATTAGGTCATTAAAGCCTGTTGCACCCTCCATCAATCGTTCAACGGAAAGGAACAAACTCCTGGTTATAAATAAAAATATTAATTTTGATGATGGCGTAAAGTTACTAAAAAAGCAGACAGGTAAACCGGCACACAGGTGAGCAGGAGGGTTCCTCCTGTTACCCATCACGCGTCGCGCGTCACGTTAATTTAAATGGCACGAAAATGAAAATCTACATCAAATACATGGTCAGCAATCGATGCAAAATGATCGTGAAAGAGGAATTAAAGAACCTGGGATTGCATTATATCACAGTTGGTTTGGGAGAGGTGGAGATCATGGAAGAGACCACACAGGAACAAATCAGGCAATTGCAAAAGGCGCTGCTCATGTCGGGGCTTGAGGTAATGGATGATAAAAAGGCAATCCTGATCGAAAAGGTGCAAAATGTTATTATCGAAATGGTCCACTATAATGAGGAGTTGCCAAAGACCAATTTTTCCGATTACCTGAGTGAAAAATTACATTACGATTACACCTACCTTGCAAATCTCTTTTCAGAGACAAAAGGTATTACCATCGAACATTTCATTATCCTTCATAAAATAGAGCGGGTGAAAGAGCTGATCATTTATGATGAATTAAACCTGTCGGAAATTGCCTGGAAGCTCCATTACAGCAGTGTGGCGCACCTTTCACACCAGTTTAAGAAAATTACAGGACTGACTCCCTCCTTCTTTAAATCCCTGAAACTTAAAAAACGCAACACACTGGAAAATGTGTGAATGATGTAATCTATTTATAGAGTTTTGCAACACTTTCCTGGGATTTAGTATGCAACTTTACTGCTAAATTAATGGATCCATTTAATCGGCTTAAAAAACATCTTCGGTGTATAACTGCTTTGTTATTCTGAGGCATTGCTTTCAATGATCCCATCCAATCTTCTTTGAAACCGGCTAAAAACGAAAAATTGCCGGGATTGAAATTTCTTTTATCAGGGGGATTATAATGGATGGAAAATGTGTAAGGAGTTGCTTGTGTTGCTGTTAATGGGTGAACCGTTATGATAATTTGAAAAATGAGAATTTCAAACAGCAGGTTGAAAAAAACAACCCTTATAGTCGTCATTTCGATCCTCGTCATCTTCATTATAGTTATTGCTTTGATTTCACCTGTTGCAAAATATCTGGTTGAAAAGTACGATGAGAAATACACTGGTAGGCAAATTGAACTGGGATGGGTCTACCTGAATCCTTTTACCGGTTACGTACACATTAGCAATCTCAAAATTTATGAATCAAAAAGTCTGCCTGGCTATAAGGAAGGCGGCAGCATTTTCTTTTCAGCAAATGGCGTAAGCGCAGATTTTGCCATGCTAAAACTTTTATCTAAAACGGTCGAAATCACAGAAATCACGTTAGACCAGCCAAAAGGAACAGTCATTCAATATAAAAAGGATTTTAATTTTAATGATATCATAACAAAATTCACTCCTGAAAAGCCCGGTGCAACCCCTTCAAAGTTTCATTTTAACATCCTGGGGATAAAAATAATTGGCGGGGAACTCCATTATCATGAAAAACTCACTCCCATAAATTACTTTATTAAAAAAGTTAATTTGGAAAGTTCCGGAAAACGATGGAACGTGGACACCGTTGCTGTGCAATTTTCATTGTTGCCAGGTATTGGAACCGGTGAAATGAAAGGTAATTTCATGATCAATCTTAAAACCCTTGATTATCGGTATGCCGTTGTCGCTCATCAATTCGATTTAAATATCATTCAACAATACCTCAGGGATTTAACGAACAATGGAAGCTTTTCTGCCAACCTTGATGCAGATGTGAAAGCGACAGGCAACCTGATTGAAGAAGAAAATCTTACGATGTCGGGGCAATTGGCAATCAATGATTTTCATTTTGGGAAAAATCCGGACGAGGATTATGCCTCTTTCGACAAACTGGTACTGGCTATTAAGGAAATAAGTCCGAAGAATCTTAAATACCTGTTCGACTCAATATCACTCATTCATCCATTTTTAAAATATGAACGGTATGACTATTTGGATAATGTACAAATGATGATTGGGAAAGGCGGCGCCAATATTGCAGCCGCCAAATCCGATCCTGCCAGATTTAACCTGGTCATTGAACTGGCCCGATACATTAAAGTGCTGGCGAAAAATTTCTTTCAAAGTAAATACAAGATTGACCGGTTGGGGATTTACAATTGCGACCTGAAATATAATGATTTCGCCATCAGCGAGAAGTTCTCCGCAGATTTATATCCATTGTATATCATTGCAGACTCTGTCGATAAAAAGAAGGACATGGTCACTGTTTCTTTTAAATCCGGTATCAAGCCATATGGCTATGCAACAGTGACATTAAGCATCAATCCCAGGGACAGCATGGATTTTAACATACAGTATCATCTTCAGAAAATCCCTGCCTCCATGTTCAATCCCTATCTGATCACCTATACTTCTTTCCCGCTCGACAAGGGAACCATCGAACTAAAGGGTTCATGGAAAGTAAGGGACGGGATGATCCAAAGCAACAACCATGTGATCATCATTGACCCGCGAAGAACCGGGCGGGTGAGAAATAAAGATAAAAAATGGCTGCCTTTGCCATTGATCATGTCTCTTATTCGTGAACGTGGCAATGTGATCGATTACCAGATTCCGATAACCGGGAACCTGAAGAACCCGAAATTTCATTTGCACGATGTACTTATAGATTTGATTGAAAATATTTTCGTGAAACCTGCTACAGGTTCTTACCGCTTAGAAGTGAAAAATATTGAAGCTGAAATCGAGAAATCCCTGACCCTGAAATGGGAAATGCGAAAAAGCAAGCTCCTGTCCGGTCAGGAAAAGTTCGTAAATAAAATGGCAGATTACCTGTTGCAAAACCAGCAAGCCTCCATCGACGTTTATCCGCAGCAGTACGCTGTGAAAGAAAAAGAGTACATCCTGTTTTTCGAAGCCAAGAAAAAGTATTTCCTTTTAACCAGTCATAAAAATGAAAGATCATTCAGTGAGGAGGACTCGGAAAGGGTTGACAAAATGTCGGTGAAAGATTCTCTGTTCGTACATTATTTGAACAAACTCGCTCAGGGAAAAATCCTGAATACAATTCAGGAGAAATGCGTCAATTATATCGGGTCGGCATGGATTGATATCAAATTCAAACAATTAAACAAAGAAAGGGAAAAGGCATTTATGTTGCAATTTAAGGAAAAAGGCGTCGAAAACCGTCTTCACCTTCATGAGGCCGAAAACAACATTCCCTACAATGGCTTTTCATTTTATAAAATCGGATACCATGGCGAACTTCCGGAGTCTTTGGTCAAAGCCTATAGGAAAATGAATGAATTAAATAACCGATTGATCACAATTGTACCAGTAAAGGGTGTTATGGCAGGGGACTGACATTTTTGTAACCTGGGAAAAAGTATTGTTTCCGATCATTGAAATGACCGCCCCGACATCTCAGCCCAGAAAGGGCTGAAGATCAACAAATTCAGTCCATTCAATGTGATACGATGGGGCAATCTCCCGTTCTCCAGGGGAGTGCAATCTTGGCAGCCAGTTGGGAATGAGGAAC
>CAIVAT010000184.1 GCA_903903985.1 uncultured Bacteroidales bacterium
ACGTTATTAACAAGAAAACAAAATTAACAAAGAAAAGAAAAAGTAGCAAAAAGAAAAGAAAATCAACTACTTACACCAGTATGTCAAAGAACTATTAACAATTATTGTTTAAAAGCTTACAAATCTAAATGAAACACTAAGTCTTCGGTAGTTTTCCGAATACTTCCGTTACCAATGGGACCATAGATTCCACAATGTTTTCACAATGAAAGTTGATCAGTAATCCTTTCGGTTTCCCTGTAAGTTTCAGATATGATAAAAGTTGTGCTTTATAAAGGGGAATCATGATGTCAACTGCTTTCAATTCGACAATGATCAGGTTTTCAACTAAAAGATCCAGTTTCAGTGTCCCACCCAGATCTTTTCCTTTATAAATTACCGGAATATAAACCTGGAAGTTACATTCATTCCGATCATCTTCAATTCATCTATAAGACACACCTGGTAAACTGATTCCAATAACCCAGGGCCAAGGTATTTATGAACCTCAATCGCACAACCGACTATTTTATAAGCAATCTCATTGATGTATTTTTGAGTCATATCTCCAATTTTCCTCAGTGATTCTTATTGCTCTCAGTACCTTAGTGGTAAAAAGAAAACCACTGAGCACTAAGGAACACTAAGTATTTGCTTAATCGGAAAATTAAGAAAAGGTAATACTGTAATAAAATCAGGCGTCACAGAGCACAATTTTCAAACGTGTTGAAAAAATGTGAAATATCCTGTCATTCCGGCCATCCCGTTGCGATTGTCCCGTTTTTAATTCCGGTTGAAATATTGACCAGGGCAGTTTTTATACTGTCCGGGATCATCTGATCATAGTCATGAAATGGCGCAAGTCCAACTCCGCCATTGCCCAGGTTTCCATGGAACACAGTGCCACCCTGGAAATTGAGATTGTAATACGCGCCCAGGATATCATGAACCATCACATCCAGCCCTTTCATGCACGAGGTCAGCAGAATGGAACCCACTTTTGGTATAGACAGGTATTGGTCAACATCAACACCAATGGCACGGATGCCGGCCTCTTTCGCCCTGTACAGCGCCCCGTTGCCCGTTTTCCCGGCAAAGGCAAAAATGACGGCTGCGTGCTGCTTTATCAAGCTGTCGGCAAGCTTTGCCCCCTGGAGCGTGTCTGAAAAAGAGGTTGCATTATAACCCAATACCCCTACATTTTTCTTGTATTGAGTGTTGAAATATGCAATTCCATGGGTATAGCTCACCGAGAACTGCCGGATTCCAGGAATATCCGGCCCAGCCACAAAACCTGCGACCGGGTTGGTAAGGTTCGACCTGTAAGCCCAGTAGGCAGCCAGAAAGCCACACGGGAATGAACTCTGGTCCACATCAAACACTGCACATAATAGATTTGAGGGCGGCGATGCCACCGAATAATCGAGTATCAAAAAGTCGGCGCCGGGATGTGCGTTGGCCGCATCCAGTGTCGCTTGCGCCGCATCATAACCAGAAGTGATGATCAGGTTGAAGTCGTTGGAGAGAAAATAATTGATCCCCGATGCAAAATCCGCGGAGGTTTTAACATCAAACGACTGGTAAAACATAGGGAAATCGTTGGCAGCCCGCTGAAAACCCGCCAGGATGTTCTGGTTGAACCCGGCGTCGTTGAACCCGCCAAGTCCTCCAACAAGGCCGACCTTGATGATTGGCGGTGTGTCTGGTTTTGTTGTCTTAAGACATGATGAGCATAAAAACAGCATCATCAACATGATGGAACCTGTGTGTAAAACGAAATTTTTCATCTGCTTTCTAATTATATATTTGAGATCGGCCGGTAATTTATAAACCGTTCATCCGGATCAAATCCAACTCCTCATCAGTAAAAACACCTGCCCTGCGGAGTTTAAAAAATTGCTCAGAAACGCCATCTCCGAAAACCAGTGCATCATCGGTGTTAATGGTCACTTTTACCCCATGATCGAAGAGGATGCGAATCGGGTGTGTTTTGTAAGACCTGACTATCAATAATTTGATATTACTTGTCGGACAAATGTTCAAAGGGATTTGGTGATCGGCAAGCCACTTCATTATTGCAGGTGATCCGGCCGCACCGATACCGTGTTGCACTGCATCCAGTTCAAGCACCTCAGCAGCCTCCTTTACCGAATCGGATGAACCGAATTCCCCGGCATGGGCCTTGCATTTCATTCCAAGACCTTTGGCAAACCGGAACAATTCTTTGAAATTGCCAACGGGCTGTGCAAATTCATCATCATACAGGTCAACAGACCTGAAATAATCAAAATTGAGAAATGGTTCAAAGCCGGCAAGCAAACTCCGCATCGACTTGTTTCGGGGAAATCCCAGTTCCGGGCAGAAATCAATTTCAGGTGCGACTGCCTGGTGAAAATATTTCAAAGCTGTAACGATCCGCGTGGCCGGTACATGGAACATCATGGGAAACAAAACATCTATGCTCATTTCAAGGCGGGTGACCCCATCAACCTTTGCCTGGATAAAAGCCGCCTCCACTGCTTTTTCAAAAGCGTCAGGCAATTGAAAAAAAGGACGCAGTTCATTTCCGATCCAGCTGTTGAGCTCGCCGATTCCACTTTGTTTCGCTTTGAACCGCCCGAGTTTCTTCCCATAATGTTTTTCAATCACCGAACGTTTCCCTCCAAGCATGCAATGGTTGTGACAATCACTTTTAGGCAGCGCACGGTAACCTCGAATATCAATGGGATCAGGCATTCTTAAACATCTATACGGTAAAACTTTGGTGCAAGTATAATCATTAAAACGCCCCAATTCTAAATAAATGTCTATTTTTAACATCCGAAAACTCACTAATGATCCTTCCATGACAAAGCAAAACACCGGCAAACTGGCAATCAGGGTACTTATCGGGGCGCTTGCAGGAATCCTGGTGGGGATTACCATTGGTGAATATGCAACGTATCTCGGATTTTTAGGGAAAGCATATGCTCAATTGCTTGCCATGTGCGTATACCCCTATCTTATTGCTTCTCTTCTGCATGGCCTGGGTAAACTGGATACTAAAACCGCAAGGCACCTTGCAGGCAGGAGCTGGTACATCTTTGTTTTTTCATGGATCATTGTTCTTGCTGCCATGATGGTTTTATCACTTGTCTTCCCGCGACCATCTGAGCCCATTGAGATTGTGGCAAACAGTCAATCGGGCCAGATGGATTTTCTCTCCCTCATCATCCCTGAGAATTTTTTTGGCGATATTTCTAAAAATTATGTGCCCGCCGTAGTTGTTTTCACCATATTTTATGGCATAGCAATGCAACGGATCCCGCATAAAGCTACCTTCCTGGAGATTATGGAACAGGTTAAAGCTTCCAGTCTGACGATCTGGAACTGGGTCGTTATTGTTGCTCCCATTGGTGTTTTTGCCCTCTTTGCCAGTGCAGCAGGAAGTATGTCAATCAAGGAAATTGAGGGATTACTCCTGTATATCATCGTTTTTCTCTCAGGTGCGGCACTTTTTGCTTTCTGGATCCTGCCCATGCTGATCACCGCCCTGGCACCCGTGAAATACCAGGAACTTATGCGGGAACTGAATGGAGCTTTTGTGCTCTCGCTTGTTACCACACTTTCTGTTGTTTCCTTACCAATCATTGCACAAGCCATCGAGAAATTCATCAAAGAACAAGCCATCCGGGATGAAAAAATGCAGGATGTCATTGGCACCAACATCTCCCTCGCCTATCCGTTTGCACAGCTAGGAAACCTGAAAGCACTGTTGTTCTTCTATTTTTGCAGTTTTTATTTTCAAATTGATTATTCGGCGATCGAGTCTTTGATGCTGCCACCACTGACATTGCTTTCAACCATCGGAACCCCCAGCGGGACCGTGAATGCAGTTACTTTCCTCTGTGGTGTTTACCATATGCCGCCTACGACAGAAGATCTTTACGTGACTACGACAACATTTACCCGTTATGGTCAGGTTGCGCTGAGTGTGATGGGTTTTACCTTTACGGCGCTGCTCTCCACTTTCTCTTTTTACGGAAAACTGAAACTGAACCCCAGGAAATTAATTGCAGCATTGGGTGGCGGTTTGATCCTTGTGCTGGTATTTACCTGGACTTTGCGTTTGCTCGGACCAGGTTTGTTCCAATCGCGGAATCTTCCTTACCTCAACTTCACCCTCTCCCCTGAGTTAAAGAAAAATGTAGGTTCTCTGGTATACAGGCCCGGACAGACACTTCCTGCATCAATTAATGATTCTGCCAGCCAATCCTCCATCGGGGAAATCCGTAAAACCGGAACGCTGAAGGTTGGGTACAACCCGGGAATCATTCCATTCTGTTATTTCAATGAATCCGGAGAGTTGGTTGGCTATGATGTGGCATTCATGTACAAATTTGCGAAAGACATGAATGTGCGGTTGGAATTTATCCCTTTCGACTGGAAAACTCTTGAAAACGACCTGGTTTCCAACAAGTTCGATGTTGCCATCGGGGGAATTTACGTCACCTCCCACCGGTTGCAACTGCTCAATGCAACCAAGCCTTATTATGAAAGTCCGTTTGCGATCCTTGCCAGGGGAACAATTTCACAAGGCCTTACAACCCGTGAGAAAGCCTTGAGCAAGACATCTTTTAAGATCGGAGTGTTTGACAGTCCGGTACTTGAAGGACTTACAAACTCCATGTTCCCGGACAACCCCAAGGTGGAAGTGATCAACTATTTTGAAATGGCCAAACGCCCTGATATCGATATGGCATTATGGACGTTCGTGCAGGCAAAGGCCTATGCCCGTTCGCATCCCGGTTACACGGCAGTAGTGCCATCTGACTTTGGAAGCCCGTTTCTTTTCGCCTATTACACCCCACCCGGGGCCGGCCAGATCGTTCATTACCTCGATTATTGGCTTGAACTCAAGCGGACCGAGGGATTTTCTGCTGAACAGGAAAAACAATGGATGGACGGAATCCAGCCCGGATCAGCCACACACAGGTGGTGCCTGATCAGGGATGTATTCCATTGGCTTAAACCGTAAATGGCAGTATGATTCAGGCCAGGATCAATGATTTCTAATTGCAGCGGCAGCTTAGTTTATATTTCCTGGCAAATTGGTCTGTTTTTTTCATGACCCTCATGAGATTTTCACCCCATATTTTCCGGATCTCATTTTCAGTGTAACCCCGCTTTACCAGTTCCCGGGTGATATTTCCCATCTCACTCACATCGAAACAACCATCCACCCCTCCTCCGCCGTCGAAATCTGTTCCGATGCCCACATGATTGATCCCTGCAATTTTCACCATGTGGTCTATGTGATCGACCACATCAGGAACCGTGGCCAGCGTTTGCGGATATTGATCTTTGAGGGCATTCCACGCTTTTCGCGCGGCCTTCATTTGCTCATCGCTCAAACCGTCAAAATCATTGTATTGTTTGCGTACGGCGGCCCTGGCTGAATCGCGTGAAGGATTCGGTGCCGGTGTTTTTACATAGTCACTCAGGATGCACATCTGCACGACTCCACCGTTTTTTGCAATGGCCCTGAGCAAATCATCCGTCAGGTTCCGTGGATTATCGCACAAGGCTTTGGCGCACGAATGCGATGCGATGACAGGTGTCTTCGTAACAGATAATACATCCCTCAGTGCTTTATCTGAAATATGTGAAACATCCACCATCACCCCAACATGGTTCATCTCCCTTACCACATCATATCCAAACGGGCTGAGCCCGTTGTGTTCAATCGTATCCGTTGATGAATCGCAGATATCATTGTTCTTTGTATGGCAAAGCGTGATGTATCGGGTGCCACGCAGGTAATATGTACTGACCAGGGAAAGATCTTTACCAATAGCATAGCCGTTTTCAATACCCATAAATACTGCCCTTTTATCTATTTTCTTTAACCGGATGGCATCGGCAGGTGTAACCGCCAACTCGGCAATATCGTCGTTTCGCGTGACTGCCGCATCGATGGTGTCGAATATCATGAGCGCCTTCAGCCTTACTTTCTCATACGCTTCAGCATTGCGGGGCCCTTGCGAAACAAACACACCAAAAAATGCCCCGTCAAGCCCTCCTTCTTTCATCCTTGGAAAATCTATTTTCGAATATTCCTTGCGGGGATCATGCTTTACGGCGATGTCAAACCCTTTCTGCATCATCTGCAAAGGCGTATCTGTATGTGAATCAATGGTTATTACCGAACGGTGGATCCTGGCTGCCTTTTTCTCCAGGTCATCATGATGGTCAGCCGGGTAACCAGATATTACGATCACCAGATTCAATAAAATCAATCCTGCTATTTTCATCATTCAATATTTGTAAATAAACTGCCGCGTTATTATTTCAACTGTCGCAAATAAAGTTGAATTGTGTTTTCCAACCCAAAACAGAGGGCATCACAAATCAATGCATGGCCGATGGACACTTCCAGCAAATCTGGAATATGCTGAACGAAATATTTTAAATTTTCAAGGTTCAGATCATGCCCGGCATTGATGCCAAGTCCCGATTCGATTGCAGCATCAGCAGCTGCCATAAAGGGTTTGATGGCTTCTTCAGTTGCCGACTGAAAATGCCTTGCATAGGATTCAGTGTAAAGTTCTATCCGATTGGTACCGGTATTGGCTGCAAGCCTTATCATCACAGGATCCGGTTCAATAAAAACAGAAGTGCGGATTCCGTTTTTTTGAAATTCAGCAACAACTTCTTTCAGGAACGATTGATGTTTTTGCGTATCCCAGCCTGCATTGGAGGTAAGGGCCATCGGTGGATCAGGCACCAGGGTAACCTGCGTTGGCTTAACCCTTACAACGAGATCAATGAAGGCAGGTGATGGATATCCCTCAATATTGAATTCACCGGTTAATAACGGTTTTAATTCAATCACATCCTTGTACCTGATATGTCGTTCATCCGGCCGTGGATGAACGGTGATGCCCTGGGCGCCGAATCGTTCGCAATCCATTGCGGTTCGCAACACATTGGGAATATCGCCACCACGCGCATTCCGCAATGTTGCAATTTTATTGATATTGACGCTAAGCTTGGTCATTTCCTGTTGATTTGGTGCAAAGCTACAATAAAATGCAAAGTTCAAAGTGCAAAATACAAAATGCAAAATGCAAAACAGTTTGTTAACCTTAGCTGACTATTTTCTACTTTTGGTGTTGGATATTCAAGCATGATGGTTTTCACCATGGACACGATTTTGTCCTTGTATTTATTGTAGGTTGTGTTAAAAGCCATCAATCACCACAAAGACTCAAAGACACAAAAAAATTGAGTTTAGATTATTTGCGACCTGGCGTCTTCATGGTGAAGAAAAAAAAACAAGCAAAATGAGGGCGGTCATTCAGCGGGTTTCAAGTGCATCCGTAACCATCGGGAAGGAGATAACGGACCAGATTGGTCATGGTTTGCTCGTGCTACTTGGTGTTGAAGCAAACGACGGGAATCAGGACATTGAATATTTGTGCTCCAAAATATTGAACCTGAGAATTTTCAATGATGGCCAGGGCATCATGAATTTTTCACTCATGGATATTGGAGGTGATATTTTGATTGTCAGCCAGTTTACATTGTATGCCCAAACGAAAAAGGGAAACCGTCCTTCATACATCAGGGCTGCGAAAGCCGAAACCGCGATTCCCTTGTATGAAAAGTTTATTCTTCATTTCAGTCAGGCACTTGGAAAAGAGGTGCATACAGGAGAATTTGGTGCCATGATGAAAGTAAGTCTGGTCAATGACGGACCGGTTACGATCATCATCGATTCGAAGGAAAAAGAATAGTTTGCAAAACAATCCGCTTTCAGGTAAGTAAAAATTAGGTTTTATCATTATTTTTATTGATCTTTGGCTCGAAAAAAAACGCATTAATAAACCAGCAGAGCCACCCTCATTAACCATTATTAATCACCAGGAAAATCAATCATGAGCAATAATCTGATATTCGGCATTGGCCAGGATCAGAATCAGGAATTCGCATTTCAGAGAATATATGCTGCATACCGTACGGTATTGGAACTTGACAATGATGCAATCCTCATGGTAAGGTCCCTGGGAGGCATTGTGCTGGAAGCCAACGGGGAATGTGTTGAAATGTTGGGATACCCGGCAGTGGAACTTTCCGGAATGTGTATTTCAAACTTCATGAATGAGGTGCCACCCCTGTTTAGCATCGCAGGTGAAATCCCTGTTCAGGATCAAGGTTCTGCAACCATCCAGGAAACTTCATGGAGACATCATGATGGTCGTGCCATCCCGGTTCGGGTGACAATGAAAAGATTGGATGCCCCGGGAGAACCGGTGTTCATTGTCATTGCTGCCAACATCAGTGAACTGGAAGAAACAGAAAAAGCTTTGGTTGCCAGCAATGAACGCTATTCCGATCTCGTGCAAAACAGTGGTGAAGGATTGGGAATGGTTGACACATCGGAAAATTTTACGTTTACCAACCCGGCAGCATGTGAGATATTCGGGTTCCCTGCTGATCAGTTGATCGGGAAAAACCTGACTTCCTTTCTCGATGAACCTTCAATTGAAGAGGTGAAACTTCAATCTTCCATCCGCAAGGAAGGTCAGAAAAGCATCTATGAGCTTGAAATTATAAGGCCCGACGGGGAAAGGCGCTGGATTATCGTCACTGCCACCCCTCAATATGATACAAAAGGAACTTTTACCGGGACTTTTGGAATATTCCGTGATATTACCCAACGTAAACTTGCCGAGACAAAGGTACGCGAGAGCGAACAACGTCTTAAAGAAATTGTCGACCTGACCAACGATTGGATATGGGAAATTGATTCCGCATGGAAGTATTCTTTCGTCTCACCAAAAATATTCGACATCCTGGGATATCTTCCTGAAGAGATGATTGGCAAGTCGCCATTTGATTTTTTGATCCCGGAAGATGTTGAAAAAGTGAAGGAGGGCGTTCGCGGGATCGTACACCAGTTTAAACCGCTGAATGCCATCGTAAACCGGGCAAAACACAAAAACGGAGATCTTGTTTACCTGGAAACCTCAGGCATTCCGGTATTTAATGAACAAGGCGTTTATCAAGGTTACAGGGGAGCCGATCGCGACATCACCCTGCGTAAATTGTATGAACGTGAATTAATTGTCGCAAAGGAAAAAGCCGAGGAATCTGACCGGCTGAAATCATCGATCCTTGCGAACATGAGCCATGAACTCCGCACGCCCCTGAACGGCATCCTTGGTTTTGCCGAAATCCTGAAGGATGAGATTCATGAAGCTGAATATGCAAGTATGGTTGATAACATTTACAGTTCCGGCAAACGATTAATGTCAACACTGAATTCGATCATTACTTTGTCAAGACTTGAATCTGGGGAAATAAATTTATCCAGGAAAGTGACACAAATCGACGCCAGCATTTTGTCGGTTTTAAAAACAATGGACACTTTTATCGCTGATAAAAACATTCAAATAAGCACAACCGGTATCAAACCTGTATTCATCAATACTGATGATGAGTTATTGAAGCAATTGTTGCAGCAAATACTGGATAATGCCATAAAATTCACCGACCGTGGCTGGATCACCATCGAGACCCTTGAAGTCACAGAAACAAGTGAAGGATGGGTTGTTGTAAGAATTTCAGATACAGGAATCGGAATTGAGAAAAACAATTATGATTTAATTTTCCAGGAATTTCGCCAGGTTAGTGAAGGGTTCGGGCGCAAATACCAGGGAACCGGGATTGGCCTCACAATCAGTAAAAAAATTATTGACCTGCTGGGTGGTAAAATTACCATTGAAAGCGTACCCGGCAAGGGTTCTGCTTTTTCAATCTGGTTGCCCGGGGGGCTTGGTAGTGATGGTCAATCAGCCCCCACATCCAACATCAAAAAGGATGAAACCGGGGAAAAAATTTCCGGACAGGTTGGATCGTTGCCGCTTGTTCTTCTTGTTGAAGACAACCTGGTGAATAAAGAGCTTACCATTCTTTTTCTCCGAAATGCCTGCCAGGTCGACTATGCACCTGATGCTGCAACCACCCTGGAAATGGTCAGGGTCAAGCAATATCAGGCCATCCTGATGGATATCAACCTGGGATTTGGAATGAATGGCATCGAAGCCACCCTCGAAATCAGGCAAATCAAAGGATACGAGCGAACCCCTATCATAGCCGTAACGGGTTATACGATGGCAGAGGAGATGGAACAACTTTATGCCGCAGGATGTAACCGTCACATTGCCAAACCTTTTAACAAAATGACTTTATTGAAAGTTATCCATGAAGTCCTGACAGAAAGTGAATAACGCAGGTCATTAACGAAAATTTAACAGTTTGTCATTGCTCATCCGGAAAACTTAATGTAACTTTGTACCATTCTTAATTCGTAAATTAATTAACCAAACCATCAATACCATGAAAAAAGTAGTTTTGTTATTTTCCGCTGTTGTTCTGATTGCAGGTTTAACCTTCGCTCAGACTCCTCAAACCAAGGATCAAACTGCAAAGCCCGCTGAAAAAAAGGAATGTACCAAGGACCAAAAAGCCGGATGCGATAAAAAAACCAAGGCTTGTTGCAGCGAAGCAAAAAAGAGTTCCAGTTGCTGTTCAAAAGATGCTAAAAAACCAACTCCTGCAACAACTACTCCTGAAAAGAAGTAAGCAGGATATTGTTTCTCATCCATTCATAAAATCAGGGGCCTGCTGCCCCTTTTTTATTTGCTTACCGCCGTCTTGCCGGGAATTTTGAATACAATGGGCATACGAACCATGACACGCACAGCCCTGCCGTTCCTTTTCCCGGGTTCCCATCGGGGCATTTCCTTTGTCACTCTTATGGCCTCTTCATCACAACCTCCGCCAATCCGCTTGGCCACATCAACATTCGAGACGGAGCCATCAATCTCCACCACAAAAACAACCATCACAACTCCCTGCACCAATGCCTTCAAGGCAGCATCGGGATACCTGACCTGCCTGCGGAGATAATACAACCTCGACTCATCCCCACCCGGGTAACGCGGGTAAACATCAATGGATCCGGCAATCCCTTTGTCTTCCCCAATCCCTTTCCCCAATCCTGAACCTTCCGGCTTTGCAGCAGAATCAATATTTACGTTCGCTTCATCCGGTTTGTCAGCCGGTTTTTCGATTTCTGGTTTATGTTCTTCCGGTTTGACGGAATCGGTTACTACCGGCACCTGCGCCATTTCTTCCGGCGGTTTTGCAAATGCCTGGGCCAGCCTGTTTGCCTCATCATCAGGCGGAGGACTCATGTTGAAATACGCTACATCATACATCAGCTCCCCTTCAATCAACTGGGCAGGTTCTAAGTAATAATACATCCAGGATATAAATACGGCGAGCGATACAATGACAACTCCCGACACAAGGGCAATAAACAAAAACCTTGAATATTTCTTCCTGAGATAGTATGCCCCATAGTCTTTATTTCTGCCTTCAAAGGCAAGTTCATCCAATCCGGGTATACGGTCGTTGATCATTCGTCGAGATAAAGTTTGAGAAATTCTATCTCCCGGCGCTCTCGCTTGGTCGGGCGGCCGCTTCCCCGCTCACGGAATTCGAAGGCAGCGCCATTCGGACGTTTCAGTTTCTGATATTCTGCTTCCGGGGTCAGGTCTTCCATAAAACCTGTGATGAGTTTTGCCGACACACGGTTGCCGAGCAGTGCCACAACCTTTATGGTTCTGGTGATCGGAGACTGGGATACAGAAAAAACTTCCCCGGGTTTTACCAGGTGTGAAGATTTTACAGGCTGGTCGGAGATTTTCACTTTACCCGATCTGCAAGCTTCTGAGGCAAGGCTCCGCGTTTTGAAAACCCTGACTGACCATAACCATTTATCGATCCGGATACCGCGTTCCATCAAATTATTTTTGCCGGAAATAAATTTCCATGGGAACTCCGTTGAAATCAAATTTTTCGCGAAGCTTGTTCTCAATAAAACGCTTGTACGGCTCCTTTAAGTATTGCGGATGGTTGCAAAAAAAAGCGAATGACGGAAAAACTGTTGGCAGTTGCATCGCATATTTAATCCGCACATACTTTCCCTTCGTAACAGGGGGAGGCATATCCTGAATAATTGGCAATATAAAATCATTCAAAGCGGAGGTCCCTATCTTTTTCGACCTGTTTTTAAAAACCTGGATGGCTGTTTCTACAACCTTGAAAATTCGTTGTTTCGTAATAACTGACGTAAAAACTATCGGAACATCCTTAAAGGGTTTGATCTGGTCAAGGATCGCTTCCTCGAAATATTTGTGGGTATTTGTTTCCTTCTCCACCAGGTCCCATTTATTGACGACAATAACCACGCCCTTGTGGTTTTTTTCAATCAGGGAGAAGATATTCAGATCCTGGGCTTCAAATCCACGTTCTGCATCCACCATTAATATGCACACATCGCTGCTTTCGATGGAACGGATGGCCCGCATCACGGAGTAGAATTCAATATTTTCGCTTACTTTGGCTTTTTTCCTTATTCCTGCGGTGTCGATCAGGTTAAAATCCAGTCCAAAATACTGGTAGTGCGTATGTATTGAATCCCGTGTCGTTCCCGGGACTGGGGTAACGATATTTCGGTCATTGCCCAACAACATATTCACCAGTGATGATTTTCCTGCATTTGGGCGGCCGACGATGGCGATTTTTGGCAGATCGTCAAGCGGGGTTTGATTGTCAACAGTGGTTTCAACCTCCCCGAAATCTTTTACGACTTCATCCATCATATCTCCTGTTCCGCTGCCACTGGTTGAGGCGATTGAAAAGAACTCTCCCAATCCGAGGCGGTGAAACTCATGGATATCGTTTATCATTTTATAGCTATCGACCTTGTTTACGACGAGTACGACCCGTTTCTTCGACTTGCGCAACATTTTGGCCACATCTTCATCCATAGCCGTCAGCCCTTCCTTGGCATCCACCATAAACAGGATGATGTCCGATTCATCAATGGCAAGTTTAACCTGTTTTTTAATCTCATCCTCGAAAACATCGTCCGACTGATGCACATAACCGCCAGTATCGATCACCGAATAAAATTTTCCGTTCCAGTCACCGTGTCCGTAATGCCTGTCGCGGGTTACCCCGCTGGTCGGATCAACGATGGCTTCGCGCCCGCCGCACAAACGATTGAATAATGTGGATTTTCCAACATTAGGGCGGCCAACGATTGCGATGATGTTTGTCATAAAATGAGTTTGATGATTTGATTAATATCCGTTAAAAGAGTGAGGCGGTGAACCGGTCATTTTTGCAATGATTTCATTGCAGACATTGAATATATTGCCTTCATTGCTGCATCTAATCCACCGTGTACCCAAACCTTTTCAATGCCCTGTCATCTTCCCGCCAGTCTTTTGAAACTTTCACGCGCAATTCCAGGAAAACGTGTTTACCAAGAAATGATTCTATATCTCTTCTGGCATCGATGCCGAGTTTTTTAATTGCTGATCCCTGGTGGCCGAGCAGGATTCCTTTCTGGGTCTCCCTGGCAACGAAAATGGTTGCGGTGATACGGGTGATGTGCTCTTCCTCCTTGAATGATTCCACGGCTACTTCGGTTGAATAGGGCACCTCCTGTGAAAAATTCAGCAGGATCTTCTCCCGGATGATCTCTGAGACAAAAAAACGCTGGCTGCGGTCTGTCAGTTCATCTTTTGGATAAAATGCCGGGGATTCAGGCAGAAGGTGAAGAATGGCTTTGAAAACCTGGTCAAGATTGAGGTTATGCAACGCTGAAACCGGAAGGACAGTGGCCTTTTCCATGGTTTTCATCCATTTGGCAACCTCAGCCTCCAGCACCTCCATATTTCCAAGATCGATTTTATTGATGACGACGATCACAGGGGAATCGGACTCTCTAAGCTTTCGTAAAATATCTTCCTGGTGGAAATCATTTCCGGGTTCGGTGACAAGCAAAACCACATCCGCATCATCCAGGGCAGAAAACACAGCCGACATCATGGCCCTGTGCAATTTATAATGTGGATTGATCACCCCCGGTGTATCGGAATAAACAACCTGGTAGTCATCCCCGCTGAAAATCCCCATGATGCGGTGGCGTGTGGTTTGCGCTTTCGGGGTGATGATCGACAAACGTTCGCCAAGCAGGGCATTCATTAAAGTTGATTTTCCAACATTTGGATAACCAATGATCGAGACAAATCCTGCTTTATGTGACATATTTTTTAAATGATTGTTGTATTACACAGAAACAAACCCTATATTTGCATCGCGAAAGAAAGTACAAAGGTACGCAAAAATATAGTGCGGGGTGGAGCAGTGGTAGCTCGTTGGGCTCATAACCCAAAGGTCATAGGTTCGAATCCTGTCCCCGCTACCAAGTCTGTAGTTCTTAATAATATCAATGGTTTCAGAGAATTCGAAAGAATAACTGAGACAAATTGAGACAAAAAGTAGCGGCGCTCATTGTTGTTTTTTTTTACCTGGCGAGGCATAAAAAAACAAAAGCAATGGAAAATTATAAAACCGCGAAATTATTTGATGCCGGTGGAAATTTAGATGACCGCTGGTTTGTTTATTACTCTTTTAGATCACCCGAAACCGAAAAATTCCGGCGTTTTCGTATTTGGATCCCGCAGAAGATCATTACAGCCTCTGGAAGAAGGGATCGGGCGCACGAGGTGATCAAATCCATTAATCAGAAATTAAGGCATGGATACAATCCCTATGCGCACCTGGAGAAGAAATACACTTCTCTATCTGCGGCCATGAAGTATGTTCTGTCGATAAAGTCGACGTCATGCCGTAAGCGAACGTCACACACATACGACAGCATGGTGAAAATATTCGACGAGTGGCTCGAATTGAAAAAAAGGAAAAACATGCCAGTGGATGATTTCAATTATTATCATGCGCAGGAATTCATGGATTACACAAAGGCCACGCTGAAAAACGGAAACCGCACTTATAATAACAGGGTAACAGCAATGCGGACCATTTTTAAAGTGTTGGTTAAACGAGAATGGATTATTGTCAATCCATTTGACAAAGTTGACCGGTTTCCAAAGGAAGAGGCTGAAATCGTTGCTTTCACCATCGATGAACTAGTGCTCATGCAACAACACCTTCCCTCCTGGAACTACGACTTGTATGCATGTGCCTGCCTTATCTTCTATTGCTTCATTCGTCCACAGGAAATTGTCCGGTTGAGAATTTCAAATATTTACCTGAAAAATCGTTGTATTGTGATCCCAGGGCGGGTATCTAAAAATAAAAAACAGGAGGTAGTGCAGATTCCCGATGCCCTGATGCCGGTGCTGATGAAATTAGATCTCAATTACCCTGGTGATTTTTATGTCTTCGCAAAAAATCAGCTTCGGGGCCCAAAGGAATATGCGCCCACCAGGATGGCGGAAGCATGGAGAGAATTTGCTGATCATTACGGAATTGAGAAAAATATTTATTCGCTGAAACATACCGGCGTAGGTATGGCGATTGAAAGCGGGATCAACATCCGGGACCTGCAGCTGCAGCTGCGCCATCACAATCTTGAAATGACCCAGGTTTACCTGGACAAGTTCAACAAGCGGCCATCAGAAAAGCTATCTACTAATTTTCCTGACCTTGCCCAATTAGCCAGAAATACCGGACCGGTACGATCACCGCTCCCTGCTCATATTTATAATCCGGGTCAATCATAAAAAAACCCGCCTGGATGGGCGGGCTAAATAACCGGAATTCCGGTTTATTCTTTCAATTCCATCCTCAATTGGTTTGGATTCCGCTTGATAATTCCCCTCAATTCCGTGACCAAATCATCCTTGTCCAAAGTCAAGGTCTTAAGTTTTGATTTTGCGTCAGTTATCTCTTGTTCTTTATCATCAAGTGATTTTACAACACGCTGTAATTCAAATTCTTTGCTTTGTACTTCTTCGGTGGTATAAAGTCCAGCTTTTCTGATGCTTGGAAGAACATCATGAGTGATCCATCTTTTAAAGGCCTTAGCCTCTGGTTTTGTGGATGTTAAAATCAAAGAATACAAGCCGAACTCATTTATAGTCCAGGTCTCTCTTCGTTGGCCTTGACTATCTACCATATAGTCCAGCTTCCTTTCATCTTCATCCAATGCCATAATTGCCTGGTATGAATTTGCATATCCAAGAATATTGGAAGCATCAATACCGGCATACCATACTTGTTCTTCTTCATCCACTTTGGTACGAAGCGGTTGTTTTTCAAATTCAAACTTTTGCATTTCTGTTCTCATTGTTTTTTGTTGTTAAAAAAACGAGCGCTGCCGTTCGGGATAGCCCCCCTACTAGGCAACGCTCTTGAATATTTTTCAGTCTGACAACTTAATAGGGCTATCACTAAATTGCATATACAAAATTATCCGGTCAAAGTCAAGCGTAAAAGGGTAAAAAAAGAAAATAAAGTTTATTCGCTGCCAATCAGCCAGAAGTAACGGACCCGTTCATTTACCTCAAACGGTTCAAATTTGTATCCCTGGTCAATCAAGAACTGAGTAAAACCACTGCTTGGCCACTGCATATCCGGATTGAAATCAGTGAGCATTTCTTCCATTTCGGTGGTTGTAAACCTCAGTGTCGCTTCCTTGAGTGACACTGCAGGCGGGAACTTTTGAAGGAAAGAAGCGAAAATCTTTTCAAACATGGTTTGATCTGTCATTTCTGTCCTCCTTTCCTGCTTATAGGATTAAGTTTTGAGGAAAGAACTCCACGCGCGAGCTCCAGTACTTCGTTGCCAAAACGCGATGGCGATTGGCACACGGTAAGGCACCGGTCGGTTACAGGATCATACACGGTGAGAAATTCATCACCGGTGGTTTCGTCGTAGTGCATGCGGCTGATGCAACGAAAGTGAACATCCTCCAGGCACTGGATCCAACCAAGTACCAGGGTGTCGAGCGCGGCATCGGTTTCAACTTTAGTTACCTTCATGCGCGCCTCCTTCCTCATTATTGCTCAATGCCTTTAAAACATTGAACATATCAAGCAAAATGAGAAACAATTTTCTCTCAATGCCCCATCTGTCGATATCAAGGCTTGAGAGGATCAGGCATTGCTCGGTAAAAAAGTGCATATCTTCAGTCACATAACCCTGAAGAGTATCCAATGCCTCAATTAAATCCTGGGTAATCTTTATCCCGCCGATGGTTACCGGGGGAAGGCAATCTTGTTGTTTTGCCATTGTGGGTACCTCCTAATGGAGAAATCCCAAGTCTTGTCCGGTTCTAGGAACCGTCCGCACCTCACGGCAACGGAAGACTTGGGATTTCCCCTATATAGAAAGTGAAAATTCATTTGACCTAGATTTGACTCTACAAAGATACACAGCCAAACGAGAAAGTCAATACCTATTTCAGGTTATTTTGATTTCGAATTTTTTAATTCGGCCAATTTCATCTGATAACTATCAGAATTATCAAATTCAAATTTATATGAAGAAGTACTATAGTCAGATAATTCAATAATTGAAAATTGAATTTTACCATTATGCATAAGGATGTCACTTAATTTTATTGCATCCTCCTCATTCAAAACCAATCTATCTGAATTATTATGGGCATAGAGAATATTTGGTTCTTCATTTCTTGATTTAACCTTGATCTTATAAGCAATCCTACCTGTCGATTTGACCGGATTACTTCCCCCATATTCATATAATTGAATTGAAATTGATTTAGGATTATCAATTAAAAATTCGACACTTAATTTTGAATTTTCAGTTGCACTATTACTAAAAGTACCATTAATTACATTTGGATTAGATAGGTATCCTTTCTTTGTAGGATTACCAAACTCATCTACATAATATTTAATTTGCCAAAATACCTGGGAATTTATTGCTTTCTGAATAGAATCTTCTCTATATCGAATTAAATTATCTGCTCGAGTAATGGAATCCGTAATTCGTGCAGTTTCCATTTGCCTTGCACGATCTACACATGAAATTAATAAAATTGTAATGAAAAAAAAATTCAATCCCGAGGTAATAATTTTCTTTTTCATAACTGTATGGTTTTAGTTTGGTGATGCAAATTAAAAAAAAACCGGCACCTGTGTACCGGTTTAACAAAAAATACCGAAAAATCGTTATGGGCATGGATAACACTCCAGCAGGGCAGGCATGATCCGGTCTTTCTTCAGGGTAACCTGGATGCTCTTCACCAGGTACTTTACTCCATTAATCATGTATTTACGGGAGAAATCAAACTCTTTTAATTCCAGGTACGACATTTGTTTGTTGATCTTTACAAGCTTTGTTGACATGCGGAAATCCAAATACGCTTTGTACTGCTTATTCATTAAGCCATATTGCCCGCCATAAAACAGGTTATTGGTCGGTGTAAAGCATCGGCCAACCTGTTTTTGATCTCCATAACCATTATCCTGGTAATGAGTAAAAAAAAGTTTTGGTGTTACCTTTTTCCACTCAGTCATTGCATTACCAATTAAAGAATTATAAGGAGTAACACCATCATCTTTAAGGGTTGAAAATTTGGTTTCAATGGATTGATCATTATTCTTATAAATCCACTCCGAGAACAGGTTCCACGTCCAGTACATTTCTGTTACAGCAACCCAAACTTTACTGCTGTTCAGGATATAATAGTTGTTTTCATCAAAAACAAATCGTGTATCGAACACGTCAGAAGCTGGCCATGGCATTAAATCAGAAACAGATTGTACTGAACTTTTAATATTGGTCAACAATGTTTGCTGAGCTTCATTTGATGCGACATAGAATTCATCATCAGTTTCCATTTCCATCTTTAAATGGAATCCGGTTATCAGTTCTTCCGGTTCGGTACTTTTTGAAATAACTTGTTGTGAAAATTCAATATAATCGGTTTCTTTCACAATGGTATCAACTGATTTCAATTTTACAACCTTCGTGGTATTGTTCACAAAGAAACGGATATTGAAAAATGTCTCCAATCCAAGGAAGAAATCATTGATTGTCATTCTGGGTAAATGGTAATTAAACAACAATCGCAATTTATCGTATTCAAAATATCCGGTTTCTCCGGTGTTGCAATCGACAGAATTGAAAAGTGCAAGGGAATTATAATCAGAATCTGATGTGAAAAATGAATCATCAAACACGAAACCCAGATGATCAAAAATTTTATCAAGGATGTAACGTAAATAAAGCATTGGAACAATTACACTTCTGTCATATGGTTCTGCTGAAGGAGTGAAATAATAGATCAGGCTTCCATTATAATAGTTGAAGTATTCAAGAACAGGCTCGGGCGGAAGTTTTTCAAAATATGATTTATTGAGAATCATTGGGAATGTAACAATCCTTTCCGGATAAACCCTGTTTTTACAATCGTTGATATAATCCATTTTCAAGGTTTCACCAGCAAAAACCATTTCCCCAAAATCAACATCCTGCAAACTCAGGTATTTTCGCGAGTAGTAGAAATCCCCTTCCCCTTCAAATATTGATCCTTCGAATGATTTCGAGTTAAGTGTTTTGAGTTTGACCGTTCCCTGGAACAGATTCAATCCATTCCACATGAACACTCCTTCATCTTCTTTGTACACATCGGTGGTGTTCTCCACCCGATGCCGGAACCCCATCAGGATGGCGTTGCGTGGAGTGTTGGGAATGCGGAATGGATAGGAATAGGATCCGACTTCACCGAATATCGGTGATTTCAGGTTCATGGTGAACGAGAAATCATCCGGAAGATCGACCGGTCGCCCGGCAATTTTGAGTGAAAGCATGGTTCTTGTTTATGACTGTTGCTCCTGGGGAATCTGAGGTATTTGCGGTTCCTGTGGAATTTGGGGGATCTGCGGAATGTCTTTCTTTCCGATCAGTTCGTTCTTTTCCGCAGAAGACCGTGAGGATCCCCACTCATAATTGACGATCGTACCGAATGCGCCGATCAGCGCGCCGATCACGATATAGATCAGATCCTTGTTTTCGGTAGGGATCGCGTATTTAACGAGGAACAGCAATACCAGGAAGAAGCCTGCTGTGATCAGGGAGGCCAGTGCATATCTGAAGCCTTTATCCCAATTTGTCGTTTTCATGTTTTTAAGAATTAATGGTTAATACTGCTTTTGAAATATCTCAATCTTCTTTACAACCATTTCTGCCGGCACTTCGCTGGCAGTATATAAATGTGTGAAGGCCGGTTGACCCTTCCCGGCCGGTCCCGCCTGGATCCCGCAGACAAGGAATAATGGAACCTGGGGAATGTTGCTGGTGGTTTCGTATTGCTTTTTTCCATCCAGATACCAGGTAAGCCGGTCCGGAGTCCATTCCACGGAATAGTTGTGAAAGCCCTGGCTCAGGTCAATTGGAAGATTAACCCCCTTGCCTTCACTTTTGTCGTTGCCATCGGCTCCAAGCCAGTGGTGGGTAAATGTTGCAGCCTTACTATCAAATCCCATGAGTTCAACGATGTCAATCTCCGGTTGCCAGCCGTTTTTGTTGAACATCCAGATGGCCGGAAAATAAAGAAATCCTTTCGGCGGCATTTTGGTGGTAACAGAAATGTACCCGTACAAAATATTTAAGAATCTATGCGAGCAGATCTGACCGCAAACATTGACCTTGTTTCCCCTGGTAGCAATCAATGCCAATCCATCCGAACGCGGCTGAACGCACTCCATGTCCCAGACTGTTTTCTCCTTTTGATCCTGATCCCCTGGATACACCCAAGTCCACTTTCCCCAGTCGATTCCAGATTTGAAATTTTCTGAAAATGTTGGTAGATATCCGGAAAGAAACGGATCGAATATGGCAACCGGCTTGCTGAATATACCCTTGAAGAAGGCAATAATTGTGTTGAATATATTTATCATTTTATCAATAATTCGGCACACCATTGACATTTTTAATATAATTCACTGGCTGTCCATTAACTTTTCTTATTGAAGCCTGAGCCAATTTATTAAAAGCCTTTATTGTTGATCTTACATAGGCTCTCAAATAGCTCGCTGAATCGAAATGCGAACCTGGAAAGAACTGGATAACCTGACCAGCTACCATGGTAACATTTGAAGTATTGGTAATTCTCCATGAATGGGATGAATCAACAGCAACGGATAAAGTATCCATTGCATTATAACATTGTGCATCTGTAATTGTATCATTTCGCAATAATCGGATCAATTGCATTTGGGTCACTGTCAAGGTAACTGTATTTGTCGGAAGTGGTCCACCGGTCACGCCTGTTGCATTCTGTTGTTGTCTGTAATAGTGTGTGGCCGTTAAATATCCCGGTTGATATGTAGTCATTGTTGCCCCGTCAATATTGGTGAATGTGCTATTATTCAAAGAACTTTGCCACTGATATGTCGGCGATGTTCCATTTGGAGGTGTACTGTTTAGTATGGCCGGTAAACACGATGTACAGATAAATTGACTTGAAGCTATGGAGCCAACAACCAACGCTTGTCCATATCCGGACAATGCATATATAAAAAGCATTATGGAAATCACGGTTTTCATATTTCAGTTATTTATTGTTAAAAAATATCTTTTTTTATTGTACCGCATTTTATACATCGACTTATATAACTTATTGTCGTTGAAGATCCTGTTGCAGTTGAATTAAATGTTTTCTGAATATCTATAATGTGATATAAATGCTTACACTCTTTACGAATGAAAAGCAATACATAAAATTTGTCGATAATCTTTTTAAACAGGCTCATAATTATTGATGTTCAACTGAATTAATATTACCAAAGAAATACATCACATCTGAACTTAATGCTACACCTATAGGCATTACAACGTTACCAACTCCTGTTGGTGCTGTCTGAGTTAACGTATTCCCCGTTGTGCCTGTAAGGCTAACGTATATCAGTCCACCTACTATCCAGTTCCAAGTGTCATCTCTTATTGATCCCTTAGTTAACCAACTACCACTGGCATTTGCGGCAATTGTTGCATCGGCGCAAATGGCAAAACAATATGGTGAATGTGTAATGGTGTCTGCTTTACATAGTGCAGCCTTTGCTGATGAGTTGATGTATATTACATCACCTATTCCGGTTGCGGCATAAGCTGTAAGAGTAATTATATCTCCCGATGCCGAGTGATCTAATCCAGGTATTGCAGTATATTTCATTGTTCCACTCACAATGGCATTCTCTGTTACGTTTATCGTTCCATTGACTTCAAGAGCATAATCAGGAACAATATTTATTACACAAGTTCGGATCGGTCTTACCGAATATGTTGCACTTTTACGATCTTTCCCGATAGAACCAGCAACAAAACTTACTCCATAAGCCGAATCTGCTGTTTTCTGTGATGAACTCCAGTAACCATCACCGGTGAATGTTCCGATCATATCTTTATGCAGATACATCTGGAATAATTCATCAGCCGATGGTAAATACCAATCACTGTACCCATTATGAGTTAAGGCATCACAAAGCTTTGCCGCAATTCCAGAGGTGACACATCCACCAACTATTGAAGTAGTATTTGCAGCACCGGAACCTTCTTGCATTGATGTGTTGTTAATTGAAACTCCGGTACAGCCCCATGTAACGCTTGTTAAATTAGAGGTTGATGCGATTAAAACCCTTTGTTTAAGTGGATCAAATGTGCTGTCACCCTCTGTCAATATGTAAAATACCACACCCCCCTGACATGTATCTCCAATATGTTTCAATGATAAATTTATAGCAGTTGGTCCTAAAGTTGCTAAACCGGTTGACATAACCCCGCCATCAACTTCAAGTTTCATTCTCGGAATAATAGTTCCAATTCCAACATTTCCGTCTGCTTTCAATGTCATTTTAGTTGTAAGTGGCAAATTATTAGGATTTACAGTGCCGTTGGGTTGCGTTTGGAAATACATATCATCACCCCATTGCCCTGGTCCCATCATGCGTGTTGCTATGCGTGCGGATGGAATATTATAAGCCGCCTTTACCTGCCCGTTCCAAAACTCGATGCCGTTGTATTGAAAAGGGTTCCAGGCGTTATTAATTATTTTCAGAGGAAAATTTACATAGTTTATATCAGTTTCACTTGAATTTCCCCATACCTCCAATTGTGATGTTGGTGTTCTATAAAGGGTTCCAATTATTTCCTTATTTTCAACAAATGAATTTTTCTCAACTATCGTATCTGGTGTGCTTATTTGTTTATTTCCTACGTCTGTCCAGGTACTACCCGCGCCTAAATCAATCCAGCCATCTTCTGTGTATACCTTAGGAGTACCATCGTATCTTAGCATATCTCCGGTATGCGGCCTGAAAAAAGGCAACCACGCAGCCATGTTTGCGTCACCCATTACTCTTACATTGTTTTCATCATTTGGCTCAACCCCGATAATTAGATTTCGATTCTGCTTAAATCCGTTAATATTGAGCACAACATTTGATGAATCACCGATGCTTATATCTGGAGTTCTCCCTGGGGGCCATGTAAGAGTGTCAAGCAGGGTAATATTCATAAGATTGATGTTGCTTTTCCTGACGCTATCACCGGTTATTGCAAGCAGTGGCCTCTGTGGTTTGCAGCCGTTAATAGTCAAGTCTATTCCTAAATTTGTGGAAAAGATATAACCGAAATCATGCGCTGCATCGGCTATATCGTAAATGTTTTCCAGTACGATTTCCTGGGTGCGTGGTTTTATTGATCCCGGGTAAACTGTTCGTGCAAAGTCAGCACTTTCGGTCATATTGGAAAAACTTGCAATCCTTTTCTGTTGAAGGTAAATGTTCCTAAATGTTATCCGTTTTACTTCAACTTTATGGATAGTGTCGGAATGATCATATAAAAATATTAACTGATCTTCAGCTTCTTTAAAATATTGTAGCCCAGCAGTAACAGTTGGGGCGTGTGTTGAGGTTACTTTTGTTCCCGCATTCCTGGTCATTATCCTGTAAATATTTCCATTATGGGAAGTTGCATCACCGTTTTGATACACATTGCCATACTTCCAATCCGACCAGGATCCGGGATAAAATCTCACAAAAAATCCTTTAACAGAATCCACTGGTTCATCCGTGACATTTTCTATTAATCCATCGGTGCAGTCAAGGAGTTCTGGGCTATATATTGGAAAGGCATGACCGGAAAAAATTATACCATCGTCAAAACAACCAATAATGCCATTACGAATAACAAAATGTGAACCTCCATGCAGACCAATTGCATCACTTTTGCCTGTCAAATGAAAACCATCAATAATTAGATTTTTAAAGTTGGCAATCTGAAGAGTATTGTTTTCAGTTAATTTATTGAAGGTATTGTAGTTGTAAATATACAGGCCGTTCACCCGGTAAAATGCAAGATCGCCCCATAATCTTAATGTACTATCGGGAGGGTCAACTGTTAAAGACGGGCTGGGTGCGGTATAACTCAATCCTTTCAATGTAATCTCATAGTTCCAGGTTCGTGTTAATGCCCCTCTGTTCATAAAGACGTTCAAATACGCTGCACCCTTTCGTATAACAACACCTTTCATAAATTCCAAAGTAGTGGAATCGTCAATGTAGACCGTACCATTCAAATCATAAGTTCCAGGATTAGTTACATAAACCAATCGGTGTCCTCCTGTTAATATTCGATTTAAAATAATTGAGTTTACTATTCCAGTCGAATCAGGTGAGAATCCGTAGTCGTTTGCATTGATTATTTTATTTCGTTTTATATCATATTTTGTCGCAATATTCCATCCGGTTGTATCCATAGAGCCAACTCCCATTGGATAAACTACATTATTAATTTTTAATGTATCATGAGTTGCAACTACCTTTTCTAAGTATCCACCGTATGTAAATGTTATTCTGTCCATTACTTTATTTTGTCGCTGAGCAATGGTTGTTGAAAAGGCAGAAATAAGAATGAGCAAAGAAATAATTTTTTTCATGGTTTTAATTATTACTGGTAAGGAATTGCAATTGCTGTCATTGTTGCGTTCACCAGGGTTCTTATTACTATTTTCGTTGATGATTTATTGATCTTTTGAATTTCAACAGGATTGCCATCAGCATCGAAACCATTGACTATATATGAATAGTTCGAATCCGTAAAGGCTGCATTCCAAACCAGGTCACAATTAACACCGGCTGTTGCATTCGAATGCGCTTCACGTACCACTGTTCCTGAAAATGCATCGAATAATTGCTTAGTATAATTCACGATGGCAATTTCCGCAGCCTCATGATCTTTAGCCTGCACCTTGGTGCCTGCCGGCCGACCTGTCAGTGCCGCTTTGATTATATTGAGAACTTGCTGATATGTCATACCTGTTAACTGTATTCATCAGAATAATCACTTTCATCATAAATCCTGATAGAAATGACTGTTGAGATCATTCTGATCCTTGAAAAAAAAAATCATCGTAGGCCCTTTCATATTCAAAAGCAAGGCTATAGTTGTACTGGCTATCTTTAAAAAGGGAAGTCTTTTTTGATGTCAGCAAACACTTGTACATCCGGCCATCTTCCACTTCATATATGTCAGCTGAGAGCATGAAATCACGCAGGTAATTCAGATATTCTTTGGTTAGCCAACCGGTACTGGCCTTGAAGCTTTGCGCCTCCTTGATCATTGAATAACCGCCCGGGCTATTGAATGTAGTTTCGGTTTCATCGCTCATGAAGATCACTTTCTCCCGCTCGTGCTCAACAATGGTTTCAAAAACCCCGGTGCATCTCAGGGAATCATATGTTCCCCAGGAGTTCCGGAACCGGAAATACCTTACGTTTTCAGCATATTTTGCATCCAGGTTAAACTCCCGTATATCCGAAACAGGATTGTCAGATTCATCTACCAGGTAAACCTCCCACTTGTAGACCTTGCCATCAAGATAATCGGCAAGTCCAAGCTGAGCATAACCAACGGTAAATTCAAAAACATGCCAGGGAAGCGGTGTAATTACCTGCCCGATATTTATTATTTCATCATCATCGGAACTGTACAGATGTGCCTTCAGCTGACATGTAGCATAGGATGGATCCTGGAATGCAAAGAACAGGCTATGGGTTTCAAACTTATCTGTGAGTTTTGATGGCGGTGACCAGGTTAGCCATTTCTTTTTAATGGCCGTGAGTGAAAAATAATCAGTCAGCGATTGATTGTTGGCAACCAGGTCTTCACGGTTCAGCCCACCGGCTATGGCATAGCAAAAAACGTTATCCGGATCACTGTAGGTACGTGGCAGGTACTCGCCGGAAACACGATCGCAAAATACTGTCCTGTATTTTAAGAAGTAGTCATTATAAAACGTAGTATTGTCCTGAAGCGAAAGGTTAAATCGAGGTGGCGGAGCCTGCAGCAGGCTGGCATAGATATACTCCTGAACTTCGAACCTCACGGCACCGGCAGCATCCAGGGGTTTATAATCTTCTCCAAGCTTTTCCGTTCCATTCTTCAGCACTTGCATAAGTACGCCTTCCACTGTTCCCGGAGTTGCCTCTGATCCTCCCGTAATCGTGGTAACAGTCACTCCGGTGATGGTGTTGGTCCCAATACTCCAGTCATAATCCGGAGATGCCGTTTTAGCAGTCAACACGATCTTCCCGCCCTCAGGGCTTTCGACTTCTTCAACGGTGATATCATAGTGCTGCACCAGCTGAACATCGTTCATCAGATAGTTGTAGCAATGCTTGCACCATGCCAACACACTCCAGTTATCATCGGCCACAGGCAGATGATCTTTGGTAGTGGGATCTGTTTTGAGTGTGAAAGTCCTTTCTTCGCCTAAAAAAGTCACGGTCATGGCATGATCAGGCGTTGTGTCGATGGCAGAGAAAGCGATTTCGATAACTGACAACACACTGCCCAGGGATCCGTTTGATAAGGCATATCGCATCGGGTTACCGGCGAATGACATCAGGAATGGTTTCTTCGTTATTTCCATGTGGCAAACATATATAAGGCTGATTTTTTATTAAAGGACAGGTTACCTGGTCACGTTTGATTCTAACCGTGCAACGGTATCCATTGAATCATGCAGGTTATCATAACCGATAATTGCTCCCAACGGTTTTTTTAACTGTTCGGTAAATTCCTTCATGGTTTGCAGGGCTTCCTGGTCAAGGTGGACAATAGCAGGGCCACCGGATGCAGATCGTTGAGATGAAGCCTCCGGATATAGCCCGCTGGCCCGCTGTGGAACCCTGGCTTGGTTAATACCTTCAATGATATAGGGATAATTCATTTGAATATTTCGCGTGGTATAGGGATCGATCACGATCTCATTACCTGTTTCATTAACCAGCATCGGGTGCCCGGGGATCCCGGTGAATGATTGTTGGTAAGGAATACCGTTATATGCCTTTCCATCTTGCTGCCCGATGACATTATATCGACCGGTTGCTGCTGCAGGAACCTTTTGGCCCAGGATATAACCGATCTGAATTGCACCAAGGGCTGCAGTGATTATACTGAGCACGATCCCCACTCCGGGACCGGCGCTAAGCGCTGAAGCAACCGCAGTGGCGACACTGATCAAAGCATTGAACAAAGCAACTTCTTTGTTCCTTACAGCCTGATCATGCTCCATTTTCTTCTTTTTATTATCCAGGTCCTTGTCCATTTTATCGACCTGCGAATCATATTGCTTTTGAGTAATCAGTTTGGCATCGAGTTGCTTCTTTAAGTTTGCTTTCTTCTTGTTATTTGCATCTTCATCCTGCTTTAGCTGCTGGTTCTCGGCATCTGTTTGCATGGAAAAGATAGCAGTCAGACCATCGACAGCGCCTTTTGCCAGGGAGATAGCATCATCGGCTAATTTTTTGGCTGTCTCTTTGGAAAGTTGAAGCTGTTTTGCTGCAACTTCTTCGGATATCTGCTTTTTGATTTTCGCAGTTTTCTGCTCATCTCCCTGGTTTTCTTCCAGCAGTTTTTTGTACCTGGCATTGACCTCCATCTGAATCTTTTCTTTGCCAGTAGCAAGATCAGTATCAGACTTTAATTTCATACTCTTCAGGTCTTCCTCAAATTTTCCATCACCTGATTTGATTGCTTTATTAGTTTCTTCATTCCTGGCGATTTTAAGAGCATTCAGATCATTAGAAACCTGTATAATCGCCATTGATTTTTCAACTTGTGCCTGCTTGATCTTATGTGCATCACCATTGGCAAGCAACAATTCCTGCTGATAACGATATTCAATCGCATCAAGGATTTCTTTTTGTAAATCATCATACTTCTTATTAATCTCATATACCTCCCTATTGGTGATAGACATACGGGCAACACGCAAATTCTCATGGATCTGTGTGATCCTGTCTGCAAAATCCTTTTCCGCTTGTTCGAGAACCTGGTTTACCTGTTGTTTTTTTTGAACCTCAAGGTTATCAATTTCAGTATTTAATTGCGCCTTCTGTTCAGGTTTGAGCATTTTCAAATTATCACGCTCAGCCATAAACTCCTTGAGTTTTTTGATCTCAGCATCATACTTATCATTCACGGTTTTAATTTCCTGCTCAGTCTGGGAAAGTTTGTCCGCGAAGTTCATCTTCTCAATATCACGAGCAGATTCCATTATTCTATTGTAGTCATCCGTGAATTTCTGAAGTTGCTGCAATGAAGTTTCTCTGCTTTTAAGTTCTTTCGCAGCTGCGCGGGCATCTGTTTTTTCCTTTTGACTTGCACCCTGTACAGCTCCATCAGAAATGATCTTGTTCAATTCTTCAACCGTCATTTTGGTAAAATCAAGGATTTTTTCAGGATCAGTATTTAAATCCCCACCAGTTTTTGCCGTAATCTGGGTTAATGTAATGCCAAGATCTTTGATCAATTGATTTTTTGCCTGAAGCTGAACAATTACTTTAGCTTGTGCCGCAGTTTCTGCATCCAGGGCTATTTGATAAGATTCATTCCTGGGACCTTTATAAATCTGATCAAGTTTATCCATCTTCTGCTTAAAAGTAAAATGAATATCATACAATACGTCTGATAGTTTTTTTGCCTGCGCCAATGTCTCAGCAGCATCTTTTTCATTTTGCTTTTTAGCCTTTTGTTGTAATGAGGTCAGATAATCTGTCATATTTTGCCTAATTTTATTCTCCAATTCCACTCGTGCCATCCTGGCTTTTGCAAGCGCATCATTGGCATTATCTACCTTCTCTGATTCTTTCTGAATTATAATGGTATTGACCATCTGATCATTGTAAGCAGCAAGGTTTGAAGTCAACTGTTGGTAGGAAATGTTTTCTGCATTCAATCCTTTTGTAACAGATGGTGCCAACGTTTCCAGTTCCTTATATAATTTGTTCCTTGCTTCGGCTGTCAGGTTCGCATCAGTAATTGAAGCGGCCAGATAATTAACCCGGTTCTGTTCTTCTTCCAGTTTTTTCGATACAGGTATTTCAATCCATTTTTTAAATGTATCAAGCATCGAAGTGGCATCTTTGATTATTCCACTGAACATACCTCCGGATCCAAGAACAAATTCACCTATTGTTCTCTGTAATGCCTTCCATGATTTACCCAAAAGGTTGACCATACCGTCAACCGTTTTCATATCCCTTTCTGCAACCCCTGAATATTTTTTCTGGATGAGATCAATGGCTGCCCCATTATATAACTGTTCTTTTGAAAGGTCTTTAAAATCCTTGGAAAGCTTTCCAAGACCTTTTGAGAGTTTCCCTTCCATGGTGCCATCAAGTTGCTCAACAGCTTCCTGCAATGATCCACCGGTCACAGCTGCAAGGTTAGTTGCTGCCTCTATTGTTTTTTTAATCTGATCAGGGGTTCGTTCCTGGATAGCAAGGAACTTTTCCGCCTGCTCTATTTCCATCCGGCTATAAAAGGTGCTGCCTGCTTTTTGTTTTGCTAAATTGATCAGGTCCTGTTGAACATCCTTCTGTCCGTTCAGTTCCATCAACAACACCTTTTCCGCATCCCTCAACTCAATTGCCGACTTGATACCATCCTCGACATAATCCTTAACTGCTGAAGCAACCTTTTTGATTCCTGAAGAAGCCAATTCATAAATTCCTATACCTCCTGCAATGCCAAACATATCACCAAGGATCCCCTTGGCAACTTTTCCTTTCCCGGAAAGCTCACTGATCCTGGCATTAATCTCATCAAGCGTTTGCTTGTACTTTGCATATTCAGGGGAATTGGCAGGGAGATTCTTCACAAGCATATTGAACTCCTGTTGTTTTTTTCGAAGTTCATTCAATGATAAGCCGGTCAATCCAATCGAATCCAGGATTGAATCCATCTGTGTTTTGATAGAACTCAGTCGCTTGGTTGCCTGGATCCATTCATCGGTACCCTCTTTCATCCCTTTCATGGATTTCGTGATATTGCGGGCTTCGTCATCCAATACACGAAGTGATTTGCGTGCCTGATCATTATTGATAATGATTTCAAGCTGAAGGCGGTCAACTTTTAGACTCATGGCGGATTTCAAGTATTTGTTTCAGCCGGTTCTTTTCTTCTTCCGAGAAATCGGTCGAAAGAACTGACAAAAGGTGATTAATTGATCCATAAACTGTTTTCGCGTACCATCGGGTGTCCTTTTTCCTGGTACGTTTTCTATTTTCACGCATGCCCCACAGCATGACATTGGTATTTGGTTTGGAAAATATCCTGGTGTTTTGTGATTTTTTGAACCAGTTTATTTCTATCGCACGCCCATAGGAGAAGAATGAAATAAGCAGTACCGGATCGATCCCATACTTACTTACTGAAAAATCGATTGAATTCAGCAGATCCTCGGATTTGATCAGGTCCTTGTTTTCAATTTGTTCCCGAAGCAGGTCACAAACACGCTCACCGTGCAATTCAAGAGTTCGCTCGATGAAGAGAAGTTCTATTTCACTATATTTTCCATCCATTGCACAATGATAAATAAGGCAGCAGGCGAATTAAAGGACATAAAAAAACCCGCTTGCAGGGGCGGGTCCTTGGGTGGCAACCTTTGTTACGGAACGGTAGACACTTTGACAGTACCATTGGAAGAAATGTACAAACGGTACTTTGTACCCGCTCGATTATAAAGAACGATTCCGGTGGTATCCGTGGTTTCAAGATGCGTAACGGTGGCCGTGGTGGATCCCAGAGTGGTAATGGTAGCTGTAGTAGATCCCAGGGTAGTAATTGTGCCGGTGGTCCCGAGTACTTTGGTAAATGAACCGGTACCATTAATCTTAAACCATCCTTTATTAACCCTTCCGACAAGCAGGGCGCTGGTACTATCCATGGTCGTACCAATAGTGAACCAGTCGGCGTTGGCATAGAGTTTCCAAATTTCCATCGAATTGGAATTGTAAATGGCTATATAAGGATCCCAATGATTTGGATATCCTATTAACCCAAGCGGTGTTTCTCCGGAGACAGACATGATAGATACTTTCGAGGTTGATGCATTGCCCCCGATACCAACTTTGTCGGTTGAAACCTTCAGGTGTATGTCACCCTGGTCTTTGATGAATGGATTCTGCGCCGTTGTCATCAATCCGGCTATCAGCAGGATTGTAAGCAATGTGATGATCTTTTTCATGATGTTTTAATTTTAGGGTTGAGAATTAATTTTGGCAAACATAAAATCGCAGCACCATTGTTTAAAGGACATAAAAAAACCCCCGTCGGCTTGACAGGGGTTTTGAATAAACGATATGTAGCAGATTTAAGGCCGACCGCTGCTAACGGCCACCCTTAAAACACTTTTAAACGCCAAAGAAGTACGGCCACTCCGGCCAGGATCAGTAGAATGATTATTGCAATGCACCACCCGGGAAGACCGGTCCTTTCAACGGTCTTATCCTTGAGCGCCTTATCCGTTTTTGAACTGAGCTGCTCATTGCGGGCGATGTTCGTGTTTCCCTGGTCTTTTTTTTGCTGGTCCTGTTGCTGAAACTCCGTTCGTTTTATTTGCCTGGTAAATTTTACAGGAACGGAGACTTTGATCATTGTATCCTTTTTACCGTTAGGAATATCAATCGTAATCCAAGCTTTGACAGTTGTATCACAATCTTCCGTGGTTACGGTTTCTGAAGTAGTCTTAGTACTGGTATTGGTTTCTGCCTGCGTGTTGGTTTTAGTCTCTTCAGCTGACTTGGCTTGTATCTCTTCCCTGGTTCGCTCCTGGTGGATCTGTTTGGTCGTGCTGCATGATTGCAGGATCAAAAAGAAAATGATTGCGGCAAACAATATGAGTTGCCAATCCTTTGGGAATACTCCGTTTGATTCTTTCATTTTATATCGAATTTGAATTTCAATTCTCCATGAGTAAACAACCATGCTTCCGACATGCGCCGCCTGATCAGGCCGGGTTCCACTTTCCCCGCTGCCAAAATCCATCGGCCGAACTGTCTTTCAATGGATGGATCCTGAGGGTTTTTATTAATCACCTTGAGCAGGGTTGAATTTCTGAAAGCAAGTACGCCCAGGTTATAGGTAAAGCTCACCAGGGCATCGAACTGGTCCTGGCTGATGTCAGCAGTTACCGCATAGGCAACCGCGCTCTCAGCCGTTGCCAGGTCATGTGTGAGGTACTCATAAGCCTGCTGTTCTGTGATGACATCCCCGGGCATCACGCGCTCACCTCCAGAATACCGGGTGGTACCCATTCCGATGGTCCATTTTCCTGCAGGACATTTGTAAGCTTGCAGGAAGTTGCGGAAATTACCCGCACATTCAAACTCTTCGATCAGGGAAAGACAGTTTTTTGAAACCCGGGTGATTTTTGTCATTTTTTGGCCTTTTTTTGACGTTTTACGGTATATTCTTCATCCGATTCGGTATGTTTTTGGAATTTACTGGTATATTCTTCATCCGGATCGGTGATATCCTCGATTGTTTCCGTGCTTTTTTTCTTCAATAATTTTAAAATCCGTTTGAAAACAGGTTCATTTGTGATCCTGGTAATGTTCTCGAAAATGGATTTAAGCTCGACAAAACAGATAAAGCCGGCCGTGAGGCATGCAATGTTTGCCCAGGACAAATGAAATGTGTGTTCCATCATCCAGGCTACCATGACGGCAATGGTATACCAGAGGAATTTAAAAACTGTTTTGCGCAATTTATTGCTCTCGATCCTGCCACCTTCTTTAACAGATGCCCATATCCCAGAAACCGTATCCAGGGCAAGGAAAATGAGCATGACATGCACCATTTCGGCAATTGGCGTGAAATATGCAACGAACAGGATGGCCAATTTTGACCACAGCGAACTAATCGATATCGCATAGATATTTTCTGGAAGCATAGGAGGCGGATATTGAATTGAGCGTGACATTTATAAATATTTAAAAACCATTTGTTTTAATTCCAAAACTTAACGAGTAACCATTGCAACCAAGGTAGTTCCGCTCCCTATCGACGTGCTGTTTCCCGCGAACTATTTGTTTCATCAAATCAGATGCAGCTCTGTATTTTTCATCCGAATAATATTGATCACTGCCCTGACCGTTTTCAAGCTCAAGCATCATCGTCCTGACAGATTTCATGGTGTTTTGCGTTGACTCTCTTTCAAACATGATATCCCCGGAAGTTTCATCGCGGGGATCTATTTTCATAAGCACATATATTACACATGTATCAATATCCCCGTGATTGTCTTCATTGTCTGCAACCAAATCGGCAGATGGAGTAACCACGACAAGGTAGGTATGCCTATCCTCAAAATCTTTAATTTTCTGGGATAGTTCAGACTCATCGTCAACCATGTGAACGCATTCAATGATATCGATTTCTTCTGCGATATATTTCCAAAAATCCCTGTATTGACGAACTGGTATCATGTTTTCTTGCTTTTTTCTTCCATTTCCTGCATTTGCATGACAACTTGGTATAACCTGATCATGATATCCCACAAATTGGTATTGTCGGTTTGCTCGATATTCCCAAAAACCCCGGTCTCTGTCAAACTATAAAGCAACCCTACAAGTCCGACATCTGCCTTCGTGGAACCATCTTCTTCCTTCATGTACAGTTTTGAAAAATCAAGTTCGTTGCCATCAACCTTTGGTTTTCCGGTTTTTAAATAATCTTCGCAGGCAGAAAAATAAATAAACACGGCATACCGGAGATGGTATGGAAACCGGGAAATTCTTATAACGCGGCGCAACAGATATATCGGATTGCTTTTCGCCTTGAATGGAATACGTTTTTCCCCGTCACTGCTGCCAAAATACTTCCTGATGCACCAAAGGATCTTTGTTGGGCGGTAAAGAACAGCCACCAAATGATTAAGATCATCTTCCTTGTTTTCCTGGGCGAATGCTTTGAAAAATCCCCTGGCGGTGCGATATTCGCAATAGGTCAGATTTTCAAAACAGCTTTCAGGTCCATAATAATTAAGGATCCTTGGGACAAAATTCCTGACACTTTTCAGCATGAACTCCCTGACCGGTCTTCCCTCATTGTGATGCTCTTCAATAAAACATTCCATCAATTCCGAAATCCTGGCAAGATTTGTTTCACAGGCAGCTTTCTTTTCCTGACTTTTAAAATGATATCTAAATCCGGTTCCGCGAATATCCAGGAGAATGTTCACGAGGATTATTTTGAATTGATCCTCATTGATCTTCCCTGAAATATATTGAAGCACATGAAACAAATATCTGACAAACTGCTTATTTGTCATCTCGTCGATTTCGCTTGGAAGATCGATGATGATTTTTTTATCTGGTATTTCGATTTTGTGCATTACAGCCTTACATATTTTTTTTGCGGATCAATTCTTTCCTCCGGTCCCACGGGAATAAATGTCTCTCCAGCTGCAGCAAGGTTTAACCTGGTAATATGTTCCTGCAGTTTTAAGAGCTCGCGCATTCCATCCTTTTCCAGGGATGATGCAATCTCATTGCGATCTTGTTTCCCGGCAGGGATTTTGCCTTTTACGACATTCTCGGTTATGTTGGAAAAGATTCCTGCAGGAAGAATTTCAGAGGAAAGCCTTTTCACGGCAACGCTGAGTGCAAGCAGCGCCATGGGGGGTCTTATTTTGTCCAGGATAAGCAAATTTGCTTCATTCAGATCACCATCAAGATACTGCTCAAGGATCTCTGTGTACCTGGTATCAGAAATACAGGAAAGGATTTCATTTTTCTGCGTGCGCAGCATAAATGGTACAAGAGCCAGGAACGTCAGCCTGCTTCCGCCAATATGGAACACTTTTTCAAACTCCGTAACATTCGGTATTAAAATTGTCCTGGTTGCCTTAAAAGCTTCGGAGGTCCCCCATGGGATGAGCAGATCATCATCATCACCATAAACGGTGTCGATATTTTCATCAAGGAATTCCAAAAGCGCATCAATTGCTTCATGTTCCAAGGAAATCAGGTTCTCATTATCCTTCTCAATCTGCCATTCAAATGCCGGTTTCTCATTCTCTGAAACAAATATCTGCCTACCTTTTTCGCTATGGGTAAGGTCGGAACTGGGAACATACCGGCGATAGGCGTGGATGGCAACCGGATATTGAATCCGGGTAACAAGTTCATCCAGGATTGCATATTCCGGATGATCTTCATCAGTTTCTGCCTGGAAGTTTTCAGAGATATAATGATCCAGGGCTACCTTGAACACTTCTGAACCAATGATTTTTTTTATATCGCGCTCTGCAAATCCAATATAGGATTTAAGGTTATCGAATCTTAAGGACCTGTAAACAAATCCGATCAATCCTTTAATCTCAAAAGAGCCATTGTCTGTTTTATTGAAAATCATGGTGCCGGAGTTTAAGGTTTTGTGGCTTGTTTTGAATTGCCGGTATTGGTCCCTGAATCCTGGTTCTTTATCCGGTCTGTAGGACTGGTCTGCGATTCAGTAAGCAGCACATCATGGTAAAATCCAAGGCGTAATCCTTTGCCAGGGAAATTGGCATTTATGGCCATGTTGATGTCCTTCATCACGATTCCTTCCGGGATATCGACCCCGGTGGCCAGGTAAAGCTTGAAAGCATACAGCTGCTCGGATCCACTGGGAAGGTTGCCATCCTTGCTCAGGTTGCTCAGGGCCGGGTGCAAACCGATCCCAGAAGTAGTCTGGAACAATGCCTCATTGGCAATGTTGATCTGAGCATCAATGAAATCTTTTACCTTCTGGTCAAGGGCGGTAATCTTCCAACCCACATAGCTATTGCCAATTTCATCGTATGCAGTAGCTGTGGATACAAACTTTCCTACCTTGTCATTTCCGGCCAGGGCAATTGAAAAAGATTCCATCACCTTATCCTGTGCATTTTTGAAAATATCTTCAGTGAACGGAGTGCCATTATTTTCGCAGTTAAGCATTATTTCATCACGCATCTTATCCCAATATATTGCAGGTACCTCAATATGGTATTTGATGGCCATCGAATTGTCGTTAAAATTCGACAGCAGCTTGGGTATGGAAGATGAAAGCCTGATCCAGTTCAGGGATCCGTGGATCGGGCTGCGTGAATACTCATAATCCAGGGCAAAGGAATAAAGATTGGAATACCGCATGGAAACCGGGTTTAAAAACGGGGTAGCTGGATCCAGTACCGGGTATTTCCTGAGTCCGTTTCTCCATGGCTGACGGAAATCGCCGACGATGATATTGTTAACCTGGTTGTTTTCATCAGGCCATTCCAGGCGGGAATACATCGAAGAAACATGCTCGAGCTTCGTAATGATCGGTTTTTCTCCGATTCTGACGCCCTTATTACGATAAAACTTCGAAAAATGGCCATTCATGGTCCGGAATTCGATGCAAGCCTTAAGTAAGTAGTCTTCATAATCCCATGAATCGAGCCATGCCTGAATTTCTGGATCAGAAAGCCAGTACTTGACCCTTCTTCCTTCCTCGAATTTCAACTTGTACAGTGCCGGTCCCTGCCCATAAAGGAGCTGCGCCTGCTTGTTCAGGATCTCCGGGGTGAGGTTATTCTCATCCAGGATCAACCTAAGCTCATCAGGATAGCTGTTTTCCAGTCCGTTGGCCACGATCTCGAATTCCCCGATCCTGGTAGGCATGAGTTGCCTGGTGTTGGTATAGAAAGGCAGAACAGAAGGACTCGCCATCTTGAAGGACCCGACTACGTCGAATGCATAAACTCCTACCGGAGTAATTCCGAAGGCCTTATTCCCTTCCCGGATGATCTTTACATCCGGATTTTTTACCTCAGTCATGCTTTATCAGTTAAGAATAACCTTTTTGTCATCAAAAAACATGATCAGCATCTGCCAGCAGATCCTTGGCGAGCCAATCTCTTCATCGAAATAGAAAATCTTGTAATCTGCGTTATCCAGGTCATCACCTTTGGCAGATGGGCGCAGATGGGCGGATTTCACGTAGCGGATCCCTTCACAGGTATTTTTATCCCTGTTCAAAGTAGAATGGACAAAGGAAAATGACTTGCCCTCCTGGGACAATTTCCTCATTTGCCTGATTGCTTCATACAGATCTATTGTTTCTGCTGTGATCATGAAGCAAACATATTCCATGGGCTGTTTTTTTCAAAGGACACAACCAAAGGGGAGTATACGACCAGAAAAAAAGGGAGTCCCGTTTTAAGGGACTCCCTTGGGAAGCTTAGAAGTTGATTTTGTTTTCAACTTCGGCAATGCTTGCGTCGAAAGCTGACTTGAGAAAATCAATTACTTTCTTGATTCCAGGGGTGAAGCTGGTGGTGAAGACGTTTCCGTCTGAATCACTGAGCCTCATGGAACAATTGAAATCATTGGAAGCGGTTTGAAATCTCTCAATTTCGCTTCGGGTCTGCACCAGCTTCGCCCTTTTTTCAACGATGAGCTGCAAGTTCTCCACCTTGTTGATCTTTTCGGCAAGGGTGAGCTCCTTTTTAGGTTCAGGTTCCGGCTTTTTTTCTTCCGGAATCTTGAAACTGGGAGTTTGAACCGGCCTGATAATGGTGAGACCGGTCTTCTCTTGTGAATTTGCCCCGCCATTGGTGGGTTTCAGAACTGCTGAACTGACTTTTGTCATTGTGTTCGCCCCTGCCCTGGGGACTTATTTAGGCATATGGCTTCGCCTGGTTAATGAAAAATTTATGCCTTCAGCCACAACCGTAATGAAAATTCTGGAACAAACGTTCAGGTCACGATCAGCATGATCTGAATGAACCCAGGGGGCGGCATATCCATCAGGAGGCCGCGTTTAGTGACACGACATTTTTATGAGGTTACCTTTGCATAAAATTTTGAGTATGATGTGCGCTGGCCATGGCTTTTTCTTTGCTGGCTTTCTTTTTTGCCATGATCCTGAAAAAGAAAGCCGCCCGGCGCAGTCCTTCAGCGAGCATAAAAAAAGGGACTGGGTTTTCCCAGTCCCAATAATCCAATCGTTATAGACCAGGATCAGCATCAGAATAGCAATTTCCATTGCAGTCAACATCCAGTTCCCATGGTTCCAGAAATGAATCTTCTTCATCATCATCTTGATCGTCGATGAAATTTTCCCCATCGAAACGGTAAAGTGGATTCGTTTCCTGAACCATTGCCATTTCAGCTTCCTGTTTTTGAACGGATTCCTTTATTTCAAAGGTCTGAGAGATATCGAAAACCCGGGCAACAAGGAATTTGTCCAATTCTTCTTCCGTGGTTCCATCCTCTTTTTTAGTTTTGACCATTGCAGGGATGAAAATAAAGTTGCCGTGTTGACCTTTTTTTACGCAACGGCCATGTTTCAGCCATTGTTTGAAACCACCAACCACGGTAAATTTAATTTCAGACTGAAAAGCAAGGAAAATACAGTTTGTTTCCGAAAGTATTCTGCCTTCAGGATTCATGACCGGCATCGTTTCAGCAATAGCGATACGTGCGTTGTCATCAAGATTTTTGAAATAGGTAAGAAAATCTGTTTGTAAGGTATTCATTGAATTCGCCCCTGCCCTGGGGACTTTTTAAGGCGTCTGGCTCAGCCTGATTAAAAAAATTTATGCCATCAGGCCATAACTGGAATGAAAATTCTGGAACAAATGTTCAGGTCACGATCAGCATGATCTGAATGAACCCAGGGGGCGGGATATCCATCAGGAGGCCGCGTTTAGAGACATGATATTTTCATGAAGTTAACTTTGCATCAAATTTGAGTAATAAGTAGTGCGGTGGCCACCGTGTTTTTCTTTGCAGCTTTCTTTTTCTGCGGTGATATCAAAAAAGAAAGCCGCCCTGAAGCGATGCACTTTGCGAGCATAAAAAAAGCCCCGGGATTTCCCGGGGCTTACTGTTATCTTGAGAACATTTTCAAAAACTGTTCCCATTCGAAATTTATTTTGATTGGATCCGATATTTCCATCACCTGGAGATATCCCGGGTAGTAAATATCATCCATCATTTGCCTGAACGCTTCATATAGCTTTTCCATTATAACCTCCCTTCATCAGCAAATGAAAAAAAACGATCCTCTCCAAGGATCAGGTGGTCCAGAACAGTGATTTCAAGAAGGTCCCCGGCAGATTTAATCTTCTTTGTAATTCTTTCATCTGCCTCAGAGGGGATTAATTGGCCACTGGGGTGGTTATGTGCCAGGATGATGTTTGAAGCATTGGCAAGCAGCGCGGCCTGGAATATTGCTTTTGGATCAACGACGGTACCACTGACACCTCCCTGGGAAATGCAGCGATAGCCAAGAACCTTATTTGCCCTGTTAAGCAGTAGGATGTAGAACGACTCATACAGGTCAATCTGGTCATTCCAGATGCTCCTGAAGATGTCGTGTGCGCTGGTCGAGCTGTTGATTTTCTGACGCTCGGAAGGGCGAACGGTGTTGTGATAGACGATGCTTACCTCATCGACGGTCGAGTTGAACAAGTTCATTGTTTTCATACGGCAAATTGTTTTATGCAGCCGTTTATGGCCGCTGGTTAATAATGAAATTATGCCGTAAGGCTCTCACCGAGGGGAATAAATAATGTCAATGGGTGCGTGTCACGATCAGGATGATCTGAAGAAACCTGGAAGGCGAAAAGTTCCATCAGGAGTCCGCCCTTGACAGTTTTAACCTTCGTTTCCCCGCAGGTAACTTTGCATGGATTTCGAGTATTAAGTAGTGCGCTGGCCAGATCGGTTTCTTTTTCGCTTCCTTTTACTTTGCCGTTCAAACAAAGAAAAAGGAAGTCGATTTTTACGACATCCTTCTCCTTCAGCCCAACATTAAAGTAAAACTTTAAGTAAAAATCTGCCTTTATGCCTTAAAATCCGTTTTTTATCCTGTTTTGGTCAGCTTTTCAAAAAGCTGAAAGGTAATTCCAGACGACCCGCCCTGCCGCCGGATGGCACGTGACGAGGGGCTGCAAACCGGAAATATGACAAAAGCCAAATCCCACACAGAGGTACTCCCGCCCTTGCGGAAATCCCACCATTTGTAAGCAATGCAATGAATGTTAAGGGATCAGATGTTAAGCGAGCCAAAGGTAAGGCCACGCTTCTGCTTGGCTATGGCAAGCCACTTCTGCCTGCACAACAGGTACTTGAATGCATCACACATATTGGTTGACTCCATAGCCAAACGGGATGGGGATAGTTTGTCCCCTGTCTTGACCTTCTGGATCTCACCATTCTTGCCCTTGACAACAGGCGTAATCTCGAGCTGACTCTTGAGTTCCTTGCACTCAAACTTATCGATCAACAATTTGGGTAATCGTTTATCCTTCTCTCCCATCAGGATGTTCATTAGGTTGAACTCATCACTGTGATAGATGTTACCCTGCCCCTGGCTCATCAGCTGCACGATCCAACCCGTACGCTTGCCCGCCTTGTCATATTCGATATCATGCTTGATCAGTGAGGCAAAGTCACGTTTGATCTTGTGGTATTGATTCGTGGCCCTGTCATGGTAAAGGTGCAGCACCTTGTGCTTATGTGTTGCAAAGAAAGCAATGAACTGATCAGAGAGTTCACGTATGGACTCAGGGTTGATCGTGTACATATTCTTCAGTATACGATAGTTGATCCCCTGCTCCTGCCCCAGTACCAGGCTCATCATGTTGCCTGCATCGAACCCACCCTCAAGGATTTTGTCATGCAGTATATACTTCAACCCCTGGGATGTTTGTGATACATTATCTCGGATGCCAAACTGATCATAGTAGTCGTAGTTGTAGCCATCCATGTAGAAATGCTTATCTGCCAATGCACCATAGAAACGGGCACCTTTCTCCAGAGTTTTTTTAATGGATAGCACTGCAGTCTTAAATTCTTCAAATGACAATGATGCCAGCAGGTTTTGAAAATACTTCAGTGTGAGGATATCGGCATTGGCAAAGGAACTGACAATGTAGAAAAATGTACTGTCCTGGCGAACCTTGCGGATACGTTCCATCCATCGTCCCTGGTTCTTTCGGATATTCTCAATTCGCCTGGGATCTTCATTGTTTTTTTCTGCGAAATGAAGCTCCAGGTTAATTTCATTCAGGATGATGGCCGCTTGAACGATCCGGGTGATCTGCTGCTTGTCCATATTCTTTTCCATCCTGAGCATCCAGTCACTTTCTCCCACTGAAGGATCTGCCATGTCAGAGCAAAATGTCTGACCCATGAAATAATTGGAATGACCATAGAGGGCATAATCACCCCGCAGCGTAGGGAAAAGCTTATTCAGCTTTTCTTCCTGCAGGTATTTTTCTTCGTCTCCGAACTGATGAATCACCGATATCCCCGCGTTCGATGACGGTCTGTCCAGGGATGTAAGGAAGAATTTACAACCATTGAATGTTGAAATGGTGTGCCGGTAAGAAAAAGTCTTGATCATCGGCTTTGGCCAGTGATCAGGAGGGTCAACATCAACAACGAAATGGTAATTTTCAAGGAATTTCTGACGTTCCTCCCAACCTACCAGGATGGCAGGAACGATGTTAGTCATCAGGTTGACATAAGTATCTGAAACAAAAGCGAAACTTGCCCTGGGCATGTCGTAGATAACATCGATGGATCTCTTGGCAAGGATCTCTGTACTCTTGGCCAGGCCACGGCCACCAATGATATAAAGATTGGTCGGTTTGATCAGGTCCACCAGGGTGGTCAACCAATTTGAATATCTGATATCGGCTTCTTCTGCAGTTATTTTATTCCTGATCATTGTCCAACAGTTCAAATGGTACATCCTCGATCATGCCTTCACGCTTATATTTCGTTTTCTGGCGCTCCGTGATGTCCAGGTTATCAATAAAGGCTGCGAGATCATTGCGGTTTGCCTCAGGGAGACCGATATCCTTCATTTTGATCGTATATAATACCGGCCGGCGATCCAGCAGCGCATCCGGGATCTCATGCGGCTTGTCTTTTCCAACACCACGAAGCTGCGCGGCATCCATGGTCATGCGACGCCAGGTCTCCATGTCGCCCATTTCATAACAGATCATGGCCATCTGGTCCATCCGGTCGGCATAGATATTTGCCCAGGCTTCAACCTTTACCGGGTTATCCAGGTTAAAAAAGTTCAGAGTTTCATAATAGAGTTGCATTGCCTGGTGTTTAGACAATTTCGGCCACTGCAGACAAACGGCATTGATGACGTAACTCTTCGATTCATATTTGTTATGCAGGCAGCGGATGAAATCCACCTGTTCATAGAACTGAACGACCTTTGCCGGCAAATTCTTGGTCTCTCCCCGCTCGATGAGCGCCTGCAGCTGCTCATATTCGCTTTTCTCTTCTTCTAGGAAAACTTTCTTCTTGAGGTTTTCAAGTTTCTGGTGGTTTGCATCCTTCTTCCACTGCTGAATCGAGGTAAGGTTGCCATCCCGGGCACGTTTGAGATTGGCTTTGTCAATCTCGGCCTGGGTGACCAGCAGCCCCCGGTCGTAATGATACCGGACCTTGGATTCTGTGTTGTTGAATTCCTTCTGAAATGCATTCCCATCCACATCGAGGTACATAGCGATTTGTTTCACGCTATAGTTGATCGCGGCGAGCTGTTCGATCTCTTTATACTGTGCCGGGGTTAATTCCATGGAGGATTTCGTTTTTACGGAATTCAAATACTTTGCTGTTATTCAGGAAAACATATTGCTCATGCTGGGCGTTCTCGCCCCAGTTGCCGGATCCTTCAACAATGAACCGGTGATCACTGCATTGGATCAGGGCGATCTTTGCGTGGTTCCAGGAGTAGATGACCCTGACCGGTTTTGTTTCCACCAGGGCCATGAGGTGATCATAGACCTTTGGAAGCCGGCTGCGGATGGAATCACTGATAAAAATGTCAACTGAAAGGATCAAGCCTTTGTCGATCAGACGCACCAGCGCGTCGATGATCCGGATGTTGATCGAGTAGGTTGCAAGGATCAGCTGCTGAATCGGTCCACATTCTTTGATGATGAATGGGATGAAGGTAAATGCATTGAAGGAATTGACGGTCCAGAGGAAGAATATCTCACCATGACCAGGGATCCGGCCTGTCAGGTCCTTGATGGTTTCAATACGCTGCTCGTGCAGCTGCAGGAAACGCTCAATGAGGATCCCGGACTTATCAGGGGGCTGCTGATCATCAGTCGGATCCTCCATCTCGCCGATATTGAAATATTTTTTCACTTATAAGTGAAGTAAACGGTTAACTTCTGAAAGTTCATGCTCCATTTCCCGGATGCGCTCCTGGCGTTTTAATGTCTCTGGATGACTTGGCTGGCGGCGTAAGTTCGCTTTATTTTTGACCAACCGGTTGCCCAGGTTTATTTTAAGATTTACCAGATCACCGGTCTTCATGCCTCGGATTTCATCTGTGCGTTTTAGCCTGGCGAAAATAGGATGATTGCCCAGTACTGATCCTTTTTCCTTGTAATGGTTCAGCTCCTGCCAGATGCTCCGGTTCTCCAGGTAATTTTCAACCGTATCTCTTGAAGCTTTATGGATTTCAGAATGGGTCCGGGCGGTAAACAGGCAGTCATGCCCTTGCTTATAATTGTCATAAGCAGTGAGCATGTCTGCAACGAGGATCTTCAACTCAGGAGGGCAATCGCTTTGCCGCAAAAAGGGGAATTCTTCCCGGATACGGAAGGCCGGTACTGAGTTTAATGCTACTTTTTGCGGCTCGCTTTTTTTTCTGCTGCTGCAGGAGCCTGTTTGATCATTTTCCCGGAAGCGGGAACATGATCCTCCGGAGCATCACCAGGATCGCAGGGTACAATCACCTTTTCATCAGGTTCATTTTTGGAAATTGGCTGAACCAGGATATCGTGGAGATCCTCCCGGGATATGCCCGCAAGCTCGCGCAGCTCTTCATAAACTATACCGGTCATGTAATCACTCTGCGGGTGGATGTTGAGTTGTTTTTTCAATGACAACCGGTTGCTGTGTTTGATGACAAGCGCCACACCAGCGGCATGGCTGCGATCAGTTTTGAAATATTTTAAAATATCAGCTTTCATAACGTTGTTGATTAACCTTTTCGCAAACATATAACAGGCGCTGAGCATGGAAAAGGACATTAAAAAACCCGCCGCATACTGAGAGATGCGACGGGGAACACACACATGTTTATAAGACAATGTCAGGAATCAACCTGTTGAAGCAGCCGCTATTTCCGGCTTAATTCGATGAATTTGTACGTACTTGCACCGTTTTTGAAGGTCTTGAAAGTGATCTCTGCTCCGGCGATTGCGCTCCATGCAGTACCTTCCGCGAGCAGGAAGTCCGTACCACTGATGGCAGAAGGATAGGTTCCTCCGGATCCGATCAGGGTAAATACTTCTCCATCGACTGCATTGCTGCAGGTGGTGATGGTGGCGATTGCGGCTGAACCGGTCGTAAGCTGGTAACGTCCACCACCGGCAAGGGTAACGGAAGTTGCATTTGCGGCAACAGTTGCCACAACAGCGGTAAGAGTAAGCGTTCCCTGGTAATCGGCAACATCAGGACCTTTCTGCGTTGACTTGAAAGTGAACGTGGTTTTGTTCTTGTCCTTGTCGTCTTCTGATTTGAAGACCATCTGCAGCGGGGCACAGGGTGTCCCGTACAGATTTTTCTTGGAGGTCGAACAGCGCTCGATCACGATCATCACGTTTTTGTTCATCCAGTTGGCTCGGAACTCACGAATCTCCTGGGAATCTCCCGGGTGTTCGAATTCCACCGTCTGGGTGATGCCTTTGGCATCGGGATCCCCTTCACTGTCAGCACCGGCTTTGATCGTGTTCTGGGTACCATACAGTTTTACCATGTATGCACCCGAATTCATCACGATATTTCCGGTTATGACAATTCCATTGGCATCCCTGGAAGGCATGGTTGCAACATCATCCACATCAATGAGGACGATCTTGTCTTTCTTATCGCCACCGACACCTTTATTGTCTCCGGGCTTAGCGATATCTACTTTTACGTATGTCATTTCTCTAAAAATTTTTAGGTTGAGACTGGTAAAGCCAATGGGAGGGGATATCCCCTCCCGATTGTCTTATCCGCGTGCGATTTCGTAGAATTTACCATTTTCTGCTTTCTGGAGCGTGATCCAGGTACCAGCCGAAAGAGTCATTGCAGCGGTCAACACGAAGTTGCCCGAGTTTGCAATTGTAGAAGCATTGGTGCTGCTGCCGCCATAGATCGTGTAGACCTTGCTGACCACAGCATTGTCGAACGTGGTAATGGCAGTTGCCACAGTGTTGACAACGGTGATGAACTTGTCATTGCCGGCGACATCAGGCGAGGTATCATCAGCTGCGATTGCCGTGGCTGAGCTGCTGACAACTTCCCGTTTCAGTTCGATGAACTTGCCATCGCTCCTTTTCTTCAGGTACAGGATATCACCAACTGCCGGGGTCCAGGCTGCGGTGATCAGGGAGAAATTGCCGCTGGCGGCAATGGTCACGGCGTTGGTGGCATTGCCACATTTGAGGATCACTTCCTGGCCAACTGCACAGTCATCGATCGTGGTAATGGCAGTAGCCACAGAATTGGCCACACTCACCAGGGAAGTATGGTTCACTACCGAAGGGGAAGTGTCATTGGCATCCATGGAGATGAAATAATCAGCCGGTTCATCCACATCGTTGCAGAAGATCAGCTGGGTGCTGTAATCTGTCGGCATCTCGGCGGCAGAAGCGAACTTCTTTCCAACCAGGTACGCCCATACAGACTCACGCCAGTTTGACCAAACCTTGAGAGTCCAGTCCTGCTGCTCGATGCTGAAGTTGAGCATTTCGCCAGGTTTATCCTCAAACTGCTTGATGTTACCATCGAGCGTCCAGATCATGCGTTTGCTCGGAGCCATCCCCATCACCGGGATGATCTTCACGGAAGGAAATTCCTTCACGTACATGATATCGGCCTTGTAATCCTGGTTCAGGCCGTAGAGGGTCTCCAGGTTGGTATGGTAATCGCTAAGGGCATCTGTGCTCATGTAACAAACGATCCGGCCAGAGTCACGAAGAACTTCCGGGATCATCTTGGTCCCATTCTTCACATAAGCTGCGATGGTTGAAGGCGTCCATTCACCAAGGGCGAAAGGTTTCACCTTGAAAGCTGCAACCTGGTTCTTGATGAACTTCAAAAGTCCATTGGAAGCCTGAAGCGATGTGCCGGGAACATTCTGCGTCGGGTTCTTACGAACGCCACGGATTGAACGGATGGTTTTCTCGTTCTTGAGCTTTTTGGCAGTTTCAACCAGGATGTACTGGATGAATGACCACTTCATGGTCGATGATCCTTCGCGGTTCAGGAAACCGATCCAGGTTTTTTCAAGTTCTTTGAGCTGTGTGAACTTGTGCACAAACATCACATCGTACATTGTGAGGATCTCTGCCTCGAATTTGTAACCGCCCTTTACCACATTGTCAAACGAGCTGTTCACCGGGGTGCCGTCAGCCTGTGAGAAATCATCGGTAAGGAACATGTTCACCAGGGCAGCCTGATCCTGGTATCCGGATTCCGTTGGGAAGATCTTCTCCAGATCAGGAATTTCGGTGAGGAAACTCTGGATGCGGTCCTGCATCCTGACGCGGTAGTAATCTCCCAGGTCACTTTTCAGTGAAGCATAATCAAGAGAAGATGTTGCCATGGGGACAACAATAGACAGGCCATGAGCTGCAGCCATAGCAGCATAAGCTCTCTGGTTGTATCCATGTGCATCATCGATGGCCATGAATGAATTGCTTTGGCCGAAGAGGTGCGAATCAGTTCCTGATGGCACCCACTTTTTGGGATCTGTATGCATACCAGAGGTATTTGCGGCCGGATCATCTTCCGGCTTTTTGGTGAGTGTGGCAATAATGCCATCCTTTTCGGTAACGATACCGGCGAGCCTGTCTTTTTCAGCTTTTTCAGCGACCAGGTCGCTTGCTGATTTTTGATGGGCTGCCTTCAGTGTTGTATTTTCGGCCACAGCTGCCTGAAGCTTGGTTGTCATTGCGGTAACCATGGCGGCGATGGTGGCGTTGTCCGAGGTATTACCCTCCGGATCCTTGGATAGAGCTGCAGCGAACTGGCTGGTGAATTCCTCACCAAACTCAGCCTTCAGCTTCGTCTGTTGGTCCTCAGTCAAAATGCTTTTACCATCCTTATCCTGGGCAAATGCCTGGATACTGAGGAATGCCAGAATGGTCGCAAAAAATTGTTTCATGGGTTTTTTAAAATTTTAGTGATTTTGATTGATTGATGATTTTATTTTTGAGTCCTAACTGATAGGCTTTGGTAAGCGCTCCTTCCATGGTCCCGATCTCGTTGATCAGTCCAAGCTGCTTTGCTTTTTCCGCAAAGAAGGCAGCGCCGGTGAACACTTCTGATTCAGCAGCAATTCCAAGGTTTTCACTAATTGCCTGGTGAAACACTTCATTGACGAAATCCACGAAATCGGTCATCGGCTTGGCATCACCGGTGGCCTTAAATGCGCGCACTTCTTCATCCTTGCGCGTTGCTTTGGTGGCATAGAAGTCGGTTATCTTGATTCCAACCTTTTCCAACAACCCGGAGTAATCCTGTATTGATGTTTTTGTCCCAATGCTCCCAATGATATCGATCTGTGAGGTTGCAATGCGGTAACTGGCAGCAGAGATCACCCACATGGCGGCCGATGCAGCCATACCCATCACCAGGGCAACGGTGGGTTTTCCAAGGTCCTTGATCATTGCGGAGAGAAGATCAATCTGCGACACCATTCCTCCCGGGGAGTTTACCACCAGCAGAACGGAATTGATCCGGTCGTTTGCTTTCACTTCCTGGAGTCTGTTCATGAGCATCATGCTGTCCCAGGAACAGATCACGCCATCGATGGGGATCACTGCAACAGAATTTTCAGGGATTAATTCATCATCCAGGTTCCATTTCCCAACCGTGTTGATTTGCTGATCCTGCCCGGTCCATGCAACCACGTATGGTTTTTTGTCGTCCATGGGTTTGAGCAGTATTTCCTGGCCTTTGATAAATGCAATCAGGACCGGCAAATAAGAAACGGCTGTATCCTGGTGGATCAGCCATTGGGCGCCAAGTATTGAAAAAACACGGTTTAACATTGTAAACTGAATGAGAATACAATATTATAAGGTGTGGCAAAACTTATAAAGGACTGAAAAGAACCTCAGGCTGTGATCCAACAGGCTCGATCAGGGGTGAGGCAATAGAATTCTATCTGGGCACCGGTGGCCTTGGATGATACCTGGCTAACCTGCGTGATCTTAGCACCATTGGCCAGATCACCCATCAATTTGGATTCGCCATCTGAATACTGGATGCTGACCAGTACCGGTCGTGCGCGGATCGCATCAAGATCTGCCAGGTTGGTATCATCTTCACCAGGGAAGATGAATTTCAGGGATTGTTCGATCAATTCACCGGCATCGTTATCCTTTGGCTTTTCGGTGAATTCGGCAGATCCCGGCGTGAAATATATCTCCGACCATGTTTTACCACTTTTAAAATCGACATGCCGATGAAACCTGTCCGGGATTGATGAGATTGCATCTATGTCCTCCTGGAGGGAAAAGAATATTTTGCACACAGCAGGGGTAAGGTTTGAATTTTTTGAAATTTCGGTCGGAAATATAAAACTTGTCATGGCTGAAATATTTTTAATTTTCGTATGTATTATGCGCCAGTGGCACCAGTAACAACAGTAATTATGAGTTTACAGGGATGAAAGTCTCCGGACAAACTGCCTCTTTAACTGACGTATTTTTTTTCATTCTAAATTGCCTATGGTAACGCCTGAGTTTCAGGTACCTTTGGAAATCCTTTTCAAGCGAATCCCAGGAATCCTGCGTTAAATTGTATTTTTCGATGAAAAGCTCCAGCGCATCCTGGCGATCAAGCCCCATCACGACGTATTTTGAGATCTCACTCCGGAAGGTTATTTTGAAAAACTTCCAAATTTCATTTTTGAATATCCTTTGTTTTGTCGGCGAGAGATAATTATTGAAAACGACATTCTTGTTATCAAAATAGGGCAACCGGATTAAAAGGGTAGAATCACCATAATCCGGCTCCGAATAATCCAGGGGTGGTTTCTCCAGGAATACATCCAGGATGGTGTTGAAGTTGGAATTTTTCAGGAACGTTATTGGTGATGGACCGTACAATGATTCAAGAAATCGGATCAGATAAGGCTCACACTTTACCTTGATAACAATGTTTGATGCCATGAGATAAATTTAAGTTCGACAACGTGTGGATTAAAGGTCAATGCTGGAAATACCTGTATATAGGTATTTTCCGGCAAAAATCCAACATTAAATGAAAAATTTCAAGAGGAAAAAAAACATTTCGAGTATGACAGGGACACTTGGTAAAAAAGGCAAATATTTTCGTGCAGTCGTGCTTTAGTACTTTTATTTTGCAACCATTTGAAAATCAATGTGTTTTAAAATTAGTACTTTTTTTCGTGCAATTCGTGCAATTCGTGCGATTTTCGTGCAGTAAAAAACACCCTCAAATTAACACTGAATCAAATCGTTACAATTTTAAAAAAATCGTGCGCACGAAAGCACGAAAATATTCTA
>CAIVAT010000185.1 GCA_903903985.1 uncultured Bacteroidales bacterium
AAGAATATTTCGTTCATGCCTCTGGTTTAATTGACCGTATCCGGGAAAATGACGAAGTAACATTCGACCTGACCGAAGGAAAAAAAGGATTAAATGCTGTAAATGTTAAACTGGTATAAGCTTAACCAAAAACGATTTTAATCTTAGAGGCTGTCCCACAAGGACAGCCTCTTTTTTTTTCCCGGTTTGCAGAATAATTTTAAATGTTTTATCGTACTTTTGCCATTCAAATCCCGGATGATGGGTTTTTGTACTAGTGCTGCTTGTTTTTTTCTCTACTCCCTCCACCTAACAAACTTCATTTAACATTCAGCTAGTTTATCTCCATAAATTATTCACAATCCTTAAAAAATCATCCCATGAAAACAAAAAGCTTCCTTCTCCTGGCCCTTTTTGTGGCCTTGGCCGCCGGCGCCTTTGCCGGGATCAAAACCGTAAGCAACAACGCCTCCAGCCCAGGGCAGTACACCAACCTGCAAACCGCAATTGATGCAGCGAGTTTCGGAGATACCCTCATGATTGCGGGATCAGCAACATCCTATGGCGATATCTCCATTGCCAAACCCCTCGTGCTTGTTGGCGCGGGTTATAACAATCCTTATGGGAGCAATACATCTATAGGCCTGATCAATTTGAACAGAACAAGCCAGTTCGTTAGTGCAAGCGGAACCAAATTTATGGGATTATATATTCTTTCCACGGTTTATTTCAATGGTAATTATTCAGGAGGTAACACTTCAACACAAGTGATCGATAATGTGCTGATTGAAAGATGCCGCCTGACAAACTGGTTGTATTTTTATAGCTATGGTTATCATAATGACACCGTCAGAAATTGCCTGTTTACTGGTAATAGTTTTACTTTCAACGGTGGTGGTGTATTCAGCAATATTTTCATTCACAATAATATTTTTGACAACGCACAGATCTCTTCAAATAGCTCAAATATTCTGAGTACTGTTTATTTCAGGAATAATGTTGTTATCAATAAATCAACCGCTGTGTTTTCAAATGTTAATAGCATGATCATTGAAAACAATATTTTTTACGGCGCTGAACCGACCGGATGCACCAATGCTGTGTTTACCAAGAACATCACCTACCTGTGCACCGCAGTGCCCGGGAGCGGCAACCTGGGAAGCGGCAATATGAATGCCACCAACCCACTGTTTGCCATCTACCCGCCATCGGGAGGCACGTTTTCATACACCTATGATTTCCACCTGCAGCCGGCTTCTCCCGGAAAGAATGCCGGCACCGACGGCACCGACATCGGCATCTACGGCGGGATGCTTCCCTACAATGTTGGCGCCAACCCTCACTTTCCCCAAATGATGGAGCTAACACTGCCAAGCGGCACTTCAGTACCGGCGGGCGGCACACTCAACGTTCACTTCAAGGCCAGGAAGAACAATTAAGATTTTTCATATGAAAAATCGATTCCTTCGGGTTTTACTGCTATTCCTGATAGCAGGGGCCACGTCGCATGCACAGGTACTCACCAAAGCGGAGTACTTCGTGGATGCTGACCCTGGTGTGGGTTTTGCCACACCTGTGACTTTGACACCCGGAGATACGGTATTGACTGATTTCAGTTTTTCAACCGGCGGGCTGCCTCCCGGGTTCCATACGATCAACATCCGAACCAGGGACGCCATCGGGCGATGGGGCATTGTGATGTCATCCTGGTTCTACATCTATGGAACACAGAACCAGCCGGTGATCATGCCCAGGTACTTTCCAATTACGAAAGCTGAATATTTCTTCGACACCGACCCCTGCCAGGGCATGGGAAATTCCCTGCCACTCATCCGGGGCGACACAGTCGATGCTTACCGTTATCTCAGGGTCAATGGTCTTGATACAGGGTATCACTATCTTTATGTCCGGGCCATGGGCGAAAACAATCTTTGGGGGCTGGCGCAGCGGGCCAAGTTCCATGTGGATACCTCCACCTGCACCATGGCTGTTCCCAATTTCACTTATGATACCGTGACTTTCGGTACCGCATGCCATTTTACGAACCTTTCAACCAACACCCTGTCGGGAACCCAATACAAGTGGGACATTAACAACGATGGTACGGTTGAATACACCACCCAAAATATCACCCACACCTTCACACTGCCGGGATACTACAAGGTAAAACTGACTGTTGAAAACACATCCTGGTGCAAAACCATGATTATCCGCGATGTGGTTACGGGTCCGATGCCAAATCCTGCCGTGCTTGTTGCCGGCTCCATCAATCTTTGCAGTGGCGATTCGGTGGTACTAACCTCCAACAACTACGAAGACGGCACCACTTTCGACTGGTCGACCGGGGCCACAACCCGCGCGATCACCGTGAAGTCAACCGGGGATTACTTTTGCTGGGCGAAAAACAGCTACGGGATTTCGCGCCGTTCGGTTACAATCCATGTACAGGTATATGAAGTTCCACAGGTCATCCTGACGTATCACAACACCACCGGAGGCTCAGCCAATGGCTCTGCCTGGGTGGATGTTAGCGGCGGAACGGGCCAGTACACCTATCAATGGTCGAACGGTGCCACCGTTTCCATCCTCAACGCACTGGCGACGGGCACCTACACGGTTACCGTATCTGATGGACATTGCCCGGTGATTAAAAATTTCACCATTGAAAACCAGGGTATGACAGGCGGAAACATCTCCAGGGCGGAATATTATTTCGATACCGATCCGGGAACCGGGAATGGTATACCCATCATGATCTGGGCAGCCGACACGGTCGATTTTATGACCATCGCATCGTTAACGGGACTTTCACCGGGTTTTCACAACCTTTACATCCGAACCATGGATACCTTTGGAAGATGGAGCCTCGACAAAAGAACGGTGTTTTATATCAGTGAGTCGCCCGCCAGCCTTCCGCAGGTTATACAACCGCAGGTTACAAAAGCGGAATATTTCATCAACACAGATCCAGGCACCGGGAACGGGATCAATATCCCGGTCACAGCCGCCGACGAGGTTACGAAAGAATTCACGATACCAACCACCGGGCTTACCACCGGGTTCTACAATATTTTCGTGAGGGTCCGTGATGCCGGGGGGAAATGGAGCATCTATGCCAGATCTCCCTTCTATGTTTATGATAGCCGGAGATTTGACCTTGCAAAAAAGTACAAGTCCATCGCCGGTGCTGAATATTTCTTTGACACAGACCCGGGCATTCGAAACGGCAATATGATCAAATCGAACATCTACGATACCGTTGATGTGACAAGGGATATCCGTATTGCAGGGCTGGCGCCGGGATCACACTATATTTATCTCAGGGCCTATGATGAAAAAGGGTATACCGGGTTCTGGCAAAGGGCCAGTTTCCTGGTCAGGTATGTCACCTGTACCTGCCCCGTGGTCGATTTCTCAGTCGATACGGTGAATTTGCTTGGAAACCCCACTCATTTTCTAAACCTGAGCACTTCAGTGTCACCCACTGCGGTTTACCAGTGGGATGTAAACGGCGATGGGGTGATCGATTACAACACCCCCGACGTGAGCCATACTTATGCCGCCTATGGTCTTTACAATGCCAGGTTAACTGTGAAAAACACGGATTCCTGTTATGCTTCCATGACCCGGCAGGTGGTGGTGAGCCCTGCCATTGACACCAGCCTCACCATCGTCGGTCATTTGGCTTTTTGTGACGGGAGTTCGGTTTTGCTCATCGCAAAACCCGGTTACAAGTATTATTGGAGCAATGATGAAACCACACAATCAATATCCGTGGTTCAAACGGGTGATTACTCTGTGCGCCTTACAAACACATATGGTGTGCAGGGATTTTCCCGCATCGTTCATGTCACGGTATATCCACGGCCGGTTGTCCAGGTCGTCACGATCAATGCTTCCAATTCAAATGCAAATGGCACTGCAATTTGCTATGCTTCAGGCGGCTCCGGCAATTACACTTACCATTGGTCGACCGGCAGCACGTTGTCGATCGTTAACAACCTCGCTCCCGGAACCTATACGGTGACAGTCGCTGATGGCCATTGTCCGATGACGAATAGTTTCACGATTGGCAACGACCCGATTTTCCCCGGCGATATCGTAAAAGCTGAATACTTTTTTGATGCCGAACCAGGTATTGGCAATGGAATACCCCTAAACATTGCAGGCGGTGACACTGTTTACTATGCGACCTGCATGCCGATGACCGGACTGCTTCCCGGGTTTCACGATCTGTACATCCGCGTACGCGACACATACGGACGGTGGAGCCTGATCCTCAACAACCGGTTTTATGTCTATGCTGTAACTCCGGGCGGGACCGGCATCCAGCCGCCTATTGTCAAAGCCGAATACTACATCGACGAGGACCCTGGCCCCGGAAACGGAAACCCGGTGGCCCTGACCAAAGCAGATGAGGTGACGAAAGACTTCCCGGCAATGACAACAGGGGCACTACCCGGATTCCATCAGATGTCGGTAAGAGCCATGGACAGCCTGGGCAAATGGAGCATTACGGATGCCGAACGGATGTATGTCTACGCCATCCCTGGAATTCTTCCTGCCATCATACAACCTAAAATCATTGCAGCAGAATATTTCTTCGACACTGATCCGGGCCAGGGCAGCGGAACCGCTATTCCATTCAGCCCAACCGGCGATACGATTTCCTTTACCAGGTATTTCCCGGTCACCGGATTGTCTGACGGCTCTCATTATATTTATGTCAGACCAAAAGATGAAGGAGGGATCTGGGGATTGACAAGCAGAATGCTGTTCACCGTGAAACATACTCTTTGTACAACACCAACGCCCACGTTTACCATCGGGCCGGCATTGGCGGGTTCACCGGTATCTTTTACCAATACTTCAGGAAATCTCATCCCGGGTACGACCTATCAATGGGACATCAATAACGACGGAACCATTGATTATGTGACGAAGGATATCACGCATACCTTTGCCGTTTCGGGCAATTACGATGTGAAACTCACGGTTATCAATTCCGATACCTGCCAAGCCTCAATACTCCAACAGGTGTTTGTAGGGCCTTTACCAACAACGAACATCATCATTATATCAGGAAGCACAACATTTTGCCAGGGTGATTCGGTGATGCTGCAGGCTAATGAAGGGTTCACCTATAAATGGTGGCCAACAGGCCAAACCACCCGGGAAATCTGGGCGAAAGCCTCCGGCACCTATTACTGCTGGTTAAAGACTACAACCGGGCTGGAGGTAAAATCGCAGGTTGTCGTGGTAACCTGTTACCCGGTTCCTTCCGTAACACTGCATAAAATTGACGCAAGCGGCGGCAACAGCAATGGAAGCGCCTGGGTGGATGTATCGGGAGGCAGCGGTATTTACAGCTACCTTTGGTCCTCCGGATCAACTACATTATATGCCAATAACCTTTCAGCCGGGAGTTATACGATACAGGTTAACGACGGTCATTGCCCGGTGGTGAATAGTTTTACGGTTGGAACACACCCTGTTGTCCCCGGGAACATCCTGGCGGCCGAATATTTCTTCGATACCGACCCGGGAGCCGGGCTCGGAACACCGATGAACATCTCTGCTGCTGATACGGCCGAATACTACACCGGGTTCAGCGTTACGGGATTGACAATTGGATTTCATAATGTTTACATTCGTGTCATGGATACTTTCCACCGGTGGAGCCTCCACCGGCAGGAGTCCTTTTACATTCACGAAATCCCGGCAGCAATTCCCGTTGCAAACCAGCCACCGATTACATCATCGGAGTATTTTGTTGATCTCAACATCAATACGAAGCCTGATCCCGGAGTTGGAAATGGCACAACTGTTCCTTTGACACCCGGAGACATGGTCGATGTATCGTTTGGTTATCCTGTAGATACACTCCTTGTTGGGATCCATTATATTGCTGCAAGGGTAATCGACCAGGGACGGAAATGGAGCAACAGCATGCCCGGCACCTTTTATATCTATGATACAACACGACGCAACGTTGAAACCATTCAGCCGCCAATCCTTGCTGCAGAATATTTTCTTGATACGGATCCCGGCGTCGGCAATGGCAACCCGCTCAGTGTCACACCCGGCGACCAGGTTACCTGGGACGGTGGAATCCCGATGGGAGCAACATCCCTCGGAACCCACAATCTTTACCTCCGCGTGAAGGATTCAGGAAAAAAGTGGGGCAATTACAAGAAGATAACTTTCGGTGTTTTTCAGTGTACCCAGCCGACTGCCAATTTCAGCTTTGTACAAACCTGTATCACCACGCCTGTCACTTTCACCGATCTTTCAACCAATGTCAATCCTGCAGCCACATACGCTTGGGATGTCAACAACGATGGAATCGTCGATTACACTACCCATGGAAGTATCACTCACCAGTACACGGTACCCGGTGTTTACCAGTGCAAACTGAAAATCACACACAACATGGCATGTGTTGACAGTATCATCAAAACAGTCGTCTTCCCGTTTGTCCACCTGCCGGCCGATACCACCATTTACACCGACCAGTCGATCGTACTTGATGCGGGTGTAGGATACACCTATCTTTGGAGTACCAGTGCGACTACACAGACGATTACAGTCAATGGCGCAACAGCCGGCATCGGCTTGCACAACTATTCCGTTGTCGTTTCCACCGGATTGTCATGTACAGCCAGTGACAACATCAATGTGACGGTCACTTTGCCTCCGCGCGACCTGGTTGTAACTTCTGCATCCCTGTTTCATGATACAATAGCCGCTTCCGGGGATTCAACCGACATGCACTGCGTTATCAGGAACGCCGGAACTATTTCGGCGGTTGCAAGTGTTGTGAACTACTATCTTTCCGCCGACAGCATCAAATCGCCCTCCGACCAATATCTTGGATTCGGGATCGTAAATTCACTGGCGCCCGGAACTTCAATGGTGGTCACCAGCAGACAATTTGTTCCTGCCGGCACTTCCGGGCAAGTATGGTATATTCTCTTTGTTGCAGATGGTACCGGGATTGTGGTGGAAAACAATGAAGGGAACAACATCAAACCTGTTTCTTTCCGGTATGGAGCGGGTGGAATTCCTCAAACACTCTCGGTGCTTGATAAGATCATTCTTTCCAGTGAAACGCAATGTTACAATGCCCTGGAGACAATCACCGTTGCCGGGTTCGGAGCGGCATTTGAGGTTCAGTCGGGAGGCAGCGCTACCTTTGTTGCCGGGCAGAACATCAGATATCTGCCTGGATCCAGGGTGCTTTCAGGTGGGTACATGCGTGGGTATATTACCACAGATGGGCAATATTGCATACCTGCAATTCTTTCGGTCGTTGATCAGGTCATTGCTTCCGGCCAGGTACGCTGCAACAATGCCACTGAAACGATAACGGTGGCAGGCGGAGGAACTGTTTTCCAGGTTCAATCGGGAGGCAGCGCCACCTTTATCGCCGGTCAGAACATCATATATCTGCCAGGTGCCGAGGTGTTTACCGAGGGTTACATGCACGGGTATATCGCCCCGGGTGGCCCATTTTGTGTACCGGGGCCTCCATCCAATCCGCTTATTGTTTCTGATACGACAGGTAATGAAGATGTTATCATTGGCATGGATCATCAACCGGAAACACCGGGTGGAAGTTTCTGCACCATCTATCCAAATCCGACCAATGGAGATTTTAACATGGTTCTTTCTTCCGAAAACCGGGAATGGCCGGTGAGCGTGCGTATTTATAATGTTTATGGCGCATTGATAAAAGAGACCGAACTTACGGAGGGCAGATTACACCAATTTTCACTCAGAGACCAAAAACCGGGTATTTATTTGTTGCATATCCGGCATGGTGGCAACTCGGAAATTAAAAAGGTGATCAGGTACTAGATTTTATCGAATGTGTCGGGGTGGGTTTTGAACCCATCCCGACACATTCTTTCTGATCAATGCCACCTGAATATTTTCATGCCGGAGATGAAAAAGATGAACCCGGTGGCCGAGAGGATAAGAATGGGCAGCATAACCTCTGAAAAACCGGCTCCTTCGATCATGATACTCCTCATTCCGTCGGCCATCATGGTAAGCGGAAATTTCTGTATCGTTGAAATGCTCCATTCCGGGAAATTGTGATAGCTGAAGAAAACCCCCGAAAGCACCATCATCGGCATGCTCAGGGCATTGATCAGGCCGTTCCCAATTTCTGTTTTTGCAGTATGCGAGGAGATAAATATTGAAATTCCGGCAAATGCGAAATTCCCGGCAATGAACAAGGCAAAAAGTGCGGCGACATTGCCCTGGATGGTGATGTTGAAGGCGAGCCAAGCAAAAAGGAACAGCAATCCTGCTTCGATAAAATTCATAATGATCCTGACAGCAATCAGGGCGACCAGAAAATTTGACCGTTTCATCGGCGTGGCAACCATGCGGCGCAACAGTTTTTTCGACCGTCGTTCAATGATGGCATAACTCACGCCCCACATGCACGACATCATCACCCCCATGGCGATCAGCCCGGGAACCAGGAAGTCGATGTAACGGCTACCGGTTACCATCAGGGGATGGATCTCCGTGTTGGACTCCCTGATAACATTGCCATCGGAACTCAACATCTTTGACAGTTTCAGATAGGTCAGCTGGGCATCCGGATTCATCGGGTCGAAATGATACTGAACAACGCCATTCTTTTCATCCAGGACCATGTTGAGGTTGCCTCGCTTCAGCATGACCATCGCCTCCTTCCAGGATAAAGACTGGAAAATGAAAGTTGTGGCTCCGAGTTTGTCGTCAGGCACCCTCAGCTTCCTGGTAATGATGCCATTTTTATCATGTCCGAACTTGGCCTTGTTGACCAGGAAAAACGATAAAAGGGCAGAAGCCGTGTCTGATGCCTGGTACATCACATGGTTTTGACCGATGACGGCGATGCTGGTAACGACATCCTTTTTCTTTGTAAAAGCAACCCCCAGCCCAAGCGACATCAGGATGGGGAAAACGATTCCCCAGAAAAGCACACCAGGTTCACGGATCAGTTCCTTGACATTGGCCATGACAAGCTGAAACAATTGGCTGTTTGAGATGCGTTCAGTCATTGAGGTGGCGTCCGGTGAGTGAAATGAAGAGGTCATCCAGGGTGATGGTGCGGGTTTCGACGGGTTTGACCGGCAAATCCCGGATTTCGCCCAGCAACCCGCTGATGGTTCCCTGTTTTAAGATCTTCCCGTGATCGATGATCACGATGTAATCGCAAAGTTGTTCCGCTTCCTCCATATAATGTGTGGTGAGGATCAGCGAAGTGTCCGATTGCTCCTTCAGTTTGAGTAGGATTGCCCAGACTTCCCGCCGGGCGTTGGGGTCAAGACCGGTTGTCGGTTCATCAAGCAGCAGAATTTTTGGATTGTTTAGCAAGGCGATCCCAAGTGCAAGGCGCTGACGCTGGCCACCCGAAAGGTTGACCACCCATGACTTGCGTTTTTCCCCGAGTGCGATCAGGTTGATCACCTCTTCGCAACGGGCCTTGCCGAGGCTGAAAAAACTTGCAAAGAGCCTCAGGGTTTCCCACACGTTGAGTTTGTCGATAAAATGGGTCTCCTGCAGCGACAACCCGATGAGGTTCCGGAGGTGCTTTTCATTTCCTTTCCATGTTTTGCCCATGATGAAGATATCGCCAAGGTCGGGCTGCTGAATGCCTTCAATCATCTCCACCAGGGTGGTTTTTCCTGCACCGTTCGGGCCCAGGATCGCCACAAACTGCCCGGAACTGATGGTTAAATCAATCCCCCTGACAGCCTGGACCGTCTTGAAGGACTTATGCACATTCCTGACTTCTATGACGGGTATAATGCTCATGGTATCTCTTTCCATCGGGCTTCAAGAACACGATAAGGATAACGCGTGATCAGCTGATGTGCATTGGTACAGGTTGTTTTATGAATTTTTATTCCTTGCGACACGCTGACAAATGCAAAGATCGAGTTGCCCTGTACCGGATTGCAGCACCTGGCAAACTGGTAATGAAGCGATTTGATCTTCGGATCAATGATCACAAAGTCTTCCTTCCCTGCCATCACCCCCGATATCTGCTCAGGAAAGGTCTCTTCCTTCAGTTGTGAAGTGACACTTCCAGGGTCAGGCACTAACAGGGCTTTTTTGATTTTACTCAGGTCGGCTTTCCCTTCGCCGAAACGCTGGTATAATTCCATGATGCTCTCGCATCCGAAATAAGCGGCAAGCTTGTTGATAAGCGGATCAGTAAAATCATAACCCAGCTGGGTCACCTTGTTTTTAATGATCTCCTTACCGAAATCGGCCTCTTTGTAAGCCTCCATTTTAAGCGCATGCTTGACACGGGCCAGGTTTCGCGGGCTTTTAACAATTTCGAGCCAGCCGGGATTGGGCTTCTGTGTTTTTGAAGTCAGGATTTTCACCATATCCCCGTTTTGCAGGATATGTTTCAGCGGGACCATCTTGCCATTGACGATGGCACCCGTACATGTGGAACCAATTTCAGAATGGATTTCAAATGCAAAGTCAAGGACGGAATATCCGTTTTTAAGTTTCTTCAGGTCACCTTTCGGGGTGAAGATAAATATCTCATCCGTGTAAAGCGCTTTCTTCTCACGGCTTACCGTTTTTTCCTGTGAAGACTGCAGCGGTTTTTCAAGCAGTTCACGAATGCCCGCATACAGTGAATCCCTCGATTGCGCCTTGTTCCCGGTCTTGTATTTCCAGTGAGCCGCGTATCCCTTTTCAGCCACCTCATCCATGCGGCGCGTGCGGATCTGCACTTCAACCCATCTCCCTTCCTGCCCGATGACCGTGGTATGCAGCGATTCATATCCGGTGGATTTCGGGAAGGAGATCCAATCGCGCAAACGGCGTGGGTTCGGCGTGTAAATGTCGGTAACCAGGGAATATATCTTCCAGCAGTCGGCTGCATCATTTTCCACGGTTGTATTCAGGATCACCCGGATGGCAAACAGGTCATAGACCTTTTCAAAATCGACCTTCTGCGTTGCCATTTTTCTGCGGATGGAAGGAATTGACTTGACCCTGCTTTTCAATTCGCAGTCGAACCCGTTTTCGATCAGCTGCCGTTCAATTGGTTTGATGAATTCAGCTGTATACTGGTCGCGATCGGTCTTTGTGTCCCTGAGTTTTGTGTCAATCACGGCGTATGTATGGGGTTCGATAAACCGCATGACCCTGTCTTCCAACTCATTTTTAATGCGGTAGAGACCCAGGCGGTGGGCAATCGGAATATATAACGCCTGGGTTTCTCCTATGATAACACCCTGTTTTTCAGCCGAATATTCTGTTAGATGGCGCATGTCGTACAACCTCATGCCAAGCCGGATCAGCAGCACGCGGATATCATCGGAAAGTGTCAGCAGCAGCCCGATGAAATTCTCTGCATTGGTACTGTATTTCGTAGTATCCAGCCGTTCAAGCTTATGGAGCCCTTCAATTAAAATCCTTACCGGCTTTCCAAATTCATTTTCAATGGTTTCATCCGACAACACTTTTTTATCGGCAATGTTTTTCAATATCAGGCATTTAACCGATTCCGGGCCGAGATTCATATCCCCTAAAAGGATGGATGAAGTTTCAAGGACCATTTGTGCATATCCCGAATCCTCATCCCTGGCCGATTGGTTCAGCATGGCGGCAAATGCTTTTCTCAGCAGGGTCCGCTCCCCGTTCAACTGCTCGTAATCAAGCAGTTTTTCCAGGGTCATCTCTTCAAAAGCATTCTCGGTATCGGTGTTCACTGTTTTTTCTATTTTTTACCACACAGGTACAATAGGACACATGGGAAACCACATCAGATTCTGACATACATCGAACGCAAAGGTAAGGCAGATATTTTAGAAATAGTTTGTATAATTTAGAATTATTCTTAATTTAGTACGCGATTACAAAACCGGATACCGTTCGTGATCTTACTGTCAACTAATTGTTTTTCAGACATAAACCATGTTTCGTATAGAAAGTAAAATCAAGGTCAGCAGCCCGGAATACCAGCAAAACCGCGAAGAATTCCTGGTCCTGCTAAGGCGGTACAAAGAGATCCTTGCGAGCATCAAACAAGGCGGACCGGAACCTGTTGTTGCCAGGCACAAGGAACGCGGCAAGCTTCTGGCCCGTGAACGGATCGATCTCCTGGTTGACCGGAATACCCCGTTCATAGAGCTTTCGGCACTTGCCGCTTTCAACCTTTATGAAAACGGATTCCCCTCGGCCGGGATCATTACCGGTATTGGCGTGATCCATGGCAAGGAGGTGATGATTTTGGCCAATGATGCAACCGTGAAAGGTGGGACCTATGTGAAGGAAACCATTAAAAAGCACGTCAGGGCGCAGGAGATTGCGATGGAAAACAGACTGCCCTGTGTTTACCTCGTTGATTCCGGCGGAGTATTCCTGCCGGAGCAGGCCAACGTTTTTCCCGACAAGTATGATTTTGGCCGGTTTTTCTTCAACCAGGCAAGGCTCTCGGCGCAAGGCATCCCGCAGATCGCTGTGGTGATGGGCTCATGCACAGCCGGTGGCGCTTATGTGCCTGCGATGAGCGATGAAACGATCATTGTCCGTAACCAGGGGACCATCTTTATCGGAGGTCCGCCATTGGTTAAAGCAGCCACCGGGGAAGAGGTTTCAGCCGAGGAACTTGGCGGAGCGGAGGTACACACCATGATTTCCGGCGTTGCCGACCATCTCGCCGAGAACGACACCCATGCCATCCAGATCTGCAGGAACATCTTTGAATCCATCCAGCGGCGTGACTACCAGGCCCTGGAAATGCAACCGGCCGAAGAACCTGCCTATGACCCGGCAGAGTTATATGGCATTCTTCCGATCGACCTGAAAAAACCGGTCGATTCAAAAGAAATTATCGCAAGGATTGTTGATGGCAGCCTCTTCCACGAATTCAAGGAACGTTATGCCCCGACCCTTACCACCGGCTTTGCCCGGATCATGGGCTACCCGGTTGGGATCCTGGCCAATAATGGAGTGTTGTTCGGAGAAACTGCCCTCAAAGGCGCTCACTTTGTTGAACTGTGCACCTCAAGAAACATTCCCATTCTCTTTTTGCAGAACATCACCGGGTTTATTGTGGGTAAACAGTATGAACGTGCCGGCATCGCCCGCGACGGGGCGAAGTTTGTCCATGCGGTCGCCAATGCCAATGTGCCGAAATTCACTGTGGTTTTCGGAGGGTCTTTTGGTGCCGGAAACTACGCCATGGCAGGCCGCGCCTATGAACCGAGATTCCTGTTCATGTACCCCAACTCCAAAATTTCGGTGATGGGCGGCGAACAGGCCGCCAATGTGCTGATCACCGTCAAAGAAGATCAGCTGAAAGCGGCAGGAAAAACATTATCCGCCGGGGACAGGGAGAACATGCTGCAGAGTATCCTGAAAAAATACGACGAAGAGGGATCAGCCTATTTCAGCACGGCACGCCTTTGGGACGACGGGATCATCGACCCGGTGGATACACGGAAAATCCTGGGACTTGCCATCGCGATTTCGCAGAACAAGAAGTATGAAAAAACAACCTTTGGCATATTCAGAATGTGAAACAGATTTAAGATGTACGATTTTGGCTTTTGGATTTATTTTGCAGTAAACTTATTCGAAAATCCTGACCACCATCTCATTCATCGAAAATCGTAAATCGTAAATTGTATATGATCCCATACAAAACCATCGACCCCCTGCTTGATAAAGGTGTTCTTACCATCTGGCTCAACCGGCCCGAGGTACATAATGCCTTTGATGAAACCATGTTGCGTGAGCTGACAGATTGCATGGAGGCTCTTGACCCCTTGGTTCTTTGTGTGATTCTCCGCGGAAGAGGCAAGTCCTTTTGTGCGGGCGTTGACCTGCACTGGATGAAGGCAGTCTCGCAAAACAGCTTTGAGCAGAATTATACTGAAAGCCTGCTGCTTTCCAGGTGTTTTCTGTCGATCTACAACTGCCCGAAACCAACGATGGCCGTTGTTCATGGTGTTGCCCTCGGGGGCGCCAACGGGTTGCTTTCGGCATGCGATCTGGCTTACTGCACCGATGAAGCCACTTTTTCGCTCAGTGAGGTAAAGATCGGCATCGTACCTGCCTGCATCTCGCCTTACGTGATCAAACGAATTGGTGAATACGGGGCAAAAGAACTGATGCTTACCGGCCGGAGGATCAAAGGGAAGGAAGCTGAACATTTCAGGCTGGTGAATAAATCAGTTCGTGAAGAATTCCTTGAAGAAACCCTGGAGGAGGTGCTCGCCCTTTTGCGTACAAGCGGTCCGAAGGCCATGAGCCAATGTAAAACACTTATCCACGAGGTGGCCAACAATCTTACCCTGATGGAAGCTTATGATTACACAGCCCGGATGATCGCCGAAATCAGGGCTTCTGACGAGGGTCAGGAGGGAATGAACGCATTTCTTGAAAAACGGAAACCGAACTGGGTGAAATAATATGGATGTGATTCAGAAAATACTCATTGCAAACCGGGGTGAAATAGCCGTACGGGTTATGCGCACTGCCCGAAAACTCGGAATAAAGACCGTTGCCATCTATTCGCAGATCGATGCCGACTCGTTGCATGTGACCATGGCCGATGAGGCATGGTGCATTGGAGAAGTTGAACTGGGTGATACCTACCTGAACATCCCGAAGATCATCGCGGTGGCTATACAAACCGGTTGTGATGCCATCCACCCGGGATATGGTTTCCTGGCTGAAAATCCCCTGTTCGTAACGGCTTGCCTTGAAGCCGGGATCATTTTCATCGGGCCGGGGCCGGAGGTCATGCGGATCATGGGCAATAAGATCGAAGCGCGGGCATTTGTAAAAAAAATCAACATCCCAATAACCGAAGGGATAACAGGTACCCGGGAAGAACTCGAAAAAACAGCGCACCTGATCGGGTTCCCGGTATTACTTAAAGCCGCCGCCGGTGGCGGAGGCAAGGGGATGCGCATTGTTTTTGAAGAAAGTGAACTTGCCGAAGCCATTGAAGCAACCAGCCGCCAGGCAAAAGCATATTTTGGCGACGAAACGGTATATATCGAAAAATTCATTGAAGACCCGCGCCATATAGAGGTTCAGATCCTGGGTGACAACTTCGGTAATGTGATCCACCTGTATGAACGCGAATGCTCCATCCAGCGCCGTTACCAGAAAATCATCGAAGAGTCTCCTTCCCCGACGCTGACTCCGGAAGTCCGATATAAAATGGGCGAAGCGGCAGTCGCCATCGGTAAAGCGATCGGATACAACAACGCCGGCACCATCGAATTCCTGGTTGACAAAGCGCTGAATTTTTACTTTCTTGAGATGAATACCCGCATCCAGGTGGAACATCCCGTTACGGAAATGATAACCGGAATTGACCTGGTCGAGGAGCAGATCCACGTGGCAGGGGGAGGTAGCCTCAGGCTTCAGCCTGGGGATATTCACCAGCACGGTCACGCCATCGAATGCCGCATCTATGCCGAGGACCCGGCCAGCAATTTCCAGCCATCGCCGGGCAAAATGACATTGTACAAAGAGCCTGAAGTTCCAGGAATAAGGATCGATACGGGTATTACAGCCACCACGGAAATTAAAAGTTCATTCGATCCGATGATCTGCAAACTGGTGGTGTGGGGAAAAGACCGCCATGAAGCCACCCAGACCATGCTGCTGGCGCTGGGCGATTACATCATTCATGGTATCAGCACGAACATCGCTTATCTTGTAAAATTGCTGCAGAGCGAAGCATTCAAATCCAACAGCATTTCGACAAAATTCTGTGACGATTACACGGCAGCGCTTACGGGGGAAATTATTGACAATAAAAACCAGTTCCCCGCACATGTTCCCATGATCGGGTACCTCATATTCACTTTGAAACGCAACCTGAAAACGATCCCGGGTGGGTGCGAAAGGCCGAGCCTGTGGGAATCCATCGGTTATTGGCGTAACCTGATGAACCTCAAACTTCAGTTTGAGGAAGAGGACATCGCTGTGACCATCCCCGGGTATGGAGAAAATCATTATGTATTTCAAATCCATGGGATTGAATATCATGCTGTTCCATTATCCTTTTCACCAAACCGGATCGACTTCATGGTCGATCATCACCACTATTTTGCATGGATATCTGAAAACGCCGGAAACCAGGCGTATGTAAGCATCAGTGGGCATATTTTCAGGATGAAACGCCATGATATTCTGACCGAATCGGTTTTTGCTTCCGGATTCGACAACCAGGGCAACGACAGCAGCCATATTACCTCCCCGATGCCCGGAAAGGTGATCCGGATCCATGTTACCGAAGGGGAACATGTGGAAAAAGGATCGTTGCTGCTGATCCTGGAAGCCATGAAGATGGAGAACATGATTGTTTCGCCCCGTGAGGCTGTGGTCAGGTCGGTCAATGTGGCGGTGAATGACCGTGTGGAAAGCAGTACGGTGCTGATAGAATTTGAATAACTAAATTGATTTTTGCCTTTTTAACATTAGAAAAATGAATTATCCCAAAAAAGTAACCATCGGCGACATCACGGTCAGGGACGGCTTTCAGCATGAAGAGATCTTTATCCCCACCGATGCCAAGGTCTGGCTTGCCGAACAGTTGATCCTTGCCGGATTCCGGCACATTGAAGTAACCAACCTCGGCAATCCTGCCGGGATGCCGCAGTTCAAAGATGCTGACGAAGTGCTGAAACGCCTCCGGGCGAGTAAAACGGTATCTTCCGTGATGGATAAAGTTTCGGTGACCGCCATTACGATCCGGGAAAAGGCGATCGAGCGGGCCATCCAGGCCCGGAAGGAGGGTTGGGGCCCCGACCGTATCCTGCTGATGGTATCAACCAGCGAATCACATCACCGCAAGAATTCGGGACTCAGCCTGGAAGATTACTGGAAGATGGCTGAAAAATACATTCCGATGGCCAGGGAAGCAGGCCTTAAAGTGAACGGTACCGTCAGCACCATCTGGGGTTGCCCCATCGAAGGGCCGACGAAGATGGAGAAGGCGATCGATTTCACCAAACGATGGCTCGACATCGGGGTAAACGATGTGGAGCACGCCGATCACGACGGTTCCGCATCACCCGACCGGGTTTACCGGTACTACTCGATGCTGCTCGATTCCGGTGTTCGGGTTGAGAAGCAGATTGTTCACTTTCACACCACCCGCGGATGGGGACTTGCCAATGTGCTTGCAGCCCTCCAGGCCGGGATGGTCAACTACGAATCGACGATGGGCGGTATTGGCGGACAACCGGCAAACTTTGTGAGTGGTGTTCCTGTGGCCGGCACCGGCAGTTATTATTACAAAGACCCGAATCTCGTCGGGCTGGTTTCCACCGAAGACATGGTGGTGATGATGGATGAGATGGGGATCGACACCCAGCTGGATGTAGACAAGGTACTGGAAACCGGCCTCATGGTCGAGCGCATCGTGGGCCGGCGGCTCCGCTCCGAATCGATCAAAAATGGCCGCATCCCGAAATCTCTGACAGGCAAAGGTTGATGAAAATCATTGAATCACCGAGAGAAGGGATGCAGGGCTTTTCACGCATCATTCCCCTGGAGGAGAAGGTTGGCTATATCAACCAACTGCTCAGGGTTGGATTTGATACCGTGGAGATCGGAAGTATTGTTTCGCCCCGGGTGATCCCCCAGATGGCTGAATCACTGGAAGTATTGCAAAAACTTGACCTTTCAGGAACATCAACGAACCGTATGTTCCTGACGGTGAACGCTCGTGGCGCAGCATTGCTTGGAGAAATTGATCAGGTCACACACATCTCCTACCCTTTCTCATTTTCTCCCACTTTCCTGAAGCTGAACCTGAATTCGGCTGTAAGCCAATCGCTAGTTACTGCGGAATTGGTAATAAACCTATGCCACAAAAGCGGGAAACAAGCGGTAATTTATCTTTCCATGGCCTTTGGAAATCCATACGGGGAACCCTGGAGCATGGAGGTCCTTGTGGAATGGGTAAACAACCTCTATCAAGCCGGGGCAAGGATCATCCCGTTATCAAATGTTTCGACGGAGATTGATCCTGCCTTGATCACTGAGGTTTTTTCAACATTGATCCCGATGTTCCCGGATGTGGAATTCGGCCTGCACCTGCATACTGCTAACCACGGATGGCACGAAAAAGTAAATGCTGCTTACCTGGCGGGATGCCGGCGTTTCGACGGGGTGATCAATGGCAGAGGCGGATGCCCGATGTCAGGAAAGGAGATGCTCGGAAACCTGAAAACGGAGAATCTGCTGGCGTTTGCAGTAAAAAAGAACGTTCCGATGGCGATCAATGAAAAAGTTCTGAAAGAAGCATACCGGATTGAAAGGGAAGTTTTCTATGGATAACCAATATTGAATATTGATCAACGAATTTCGAACTTAATTATGTTACACTTTAAATCAGAAACAGGATGTATTTGACCGAAGAACACCACATGATCCGTAAAACGGTGCGTGATTTTGCAGAACGCGAAATAAAACCGGTTGCAAAGGAGCTCGATGAGAAAGCTGAATTTTCGATCGCGCTCACTAAAAGAATGGGAGAACTCGGGTTTTTTGGCCTGCGAACGCCCCTGGAATACGGTGGCATTGACATGGATACGCTCGCCTATGTGATTGCCGTAGAGGAGCTGGCGCGTGTAGACAGCTCCCAGGCAGCAACCCTTGCCGCGCATATTTCATTGGGGATCGGACCCATCATGAATTACGGGACTGATGAGCAGAAACGGAAATACCTGCCCATGCTTTCGACGGGCGACTCCCTGTGGGCTTTTGGCCTGACAGAGCCGGACGCTGGGAGCGATTCAAGGGCGACAAAGACCACGGCCAGGCTTGAAGACGACCATTGGATCATCAACGGGTCGAAAATTTTTATCACCAACGGGGCATCTTCCATCAACAAAGGGGCAACCGTGCAGGTTGTTTCGGGAGAAGCCAGCGGGCAAAAAGAATTTTCTACCATCCTAGTTGATGCGGACACCCCCGGATTTAAACGTGTTCCCATGCATGGAAAGATGATGTGGCGTGCTTCAGACACCTCACAGCTTTTTTTCGACGAATGCAGGGTCCCCGCATCAAATATTCTCGGGAAGCAGGGTCAAGGATCACACATCATGCTCAGCACCCTCGACAGCGGCCGTCTTGCCATTGGGGCCATGGGACTGGGGCTTGCCCAGGGCGCTTTTGAAATGGCAATGTCCTATGCAAAAAGCCGGAAACAATTCGGCAAACCCATTGCACAGTTCCAGGTCAATTCATTCAAGCTGGCCGACATGGCTATGAAGATTGAACTGGCACGAAATCTTCTGTACAAGGGTGCCTGGCTTAAATCGAATGATCTGCCATACGCGAAAGAGGCAGCCATGGCCAAATTATATTGTTCCGAAATTGCCCGTGAAGTGGCCGATGAGGCCGTTCAGTTGCACGGTGGTTACGGGCTGATGAAGGATTACGATATCGAACGCTTTTACCGCGACCAGCGCCTCCTTCAGATCGGCGAAGGGACTTCGGAGATCCAGCGGATGGTCATCTCGAGGTATATCGGTTGCTTCGATTAAAAAAAACAACCGGCAGGGAAATCGCCCCCGCCGGTGTTTGATTATAATCCTGAAAAACCTGCAATCGACTCACTAATCTTTATAACCAACGGAACACCGTTCCCGATTTGTTGTGTCTCTGCCAGTCGAGTTTGTACTTGGCCGGGCACTCATTGACCACAGGCTGGTTGTATCTGTCGAAGCCAAACGTCAGGGTGGCACTTTTCGAATCGGAGGGGATGAAATGTTTCTTAATCCCGGCCGATGGATCCCAATTGCAATTCTGGCTGCGGGTTACCGGCTGGATGATCTGGGTGTAAAAATTTTCACCCTGGCGGTTGATGCCCCAGGTGACAAGATTTTCATATCCGCCTGCTGTTCCGAATCCATCGGATGTCAGGCTCAGGTTATCCGGGAGACTTCCTGAGTAGGTGATCTGGTGTGCGATATTCCAGGTTTTGTTAGTGCTGTCGTTTATGTTAATAATCGCCTGCCCCCATGTTCTGTAAACGACTGTATTCAGTTCGGTTCCGAGTTGCCGGATTAAACCGCCGCTTACGTTCTGATACACCTTAACGCCATTGATGGTAATGAATGTGGATTCTAATATTTTCGAGATTGAAAAATTGATGTGTTTCACGATCACGGTGGCGCCTGGCTGGCTCCACTGGGTACCAACCCGCTTCTTGATTTCAACCTGGCCGGTACGGTACCGGGTACCCAGGCAATTCAGCCCATTGTAGGTTATGTAAATAGTAATGGTATCATTGACAACCGGTGTCGAATCAACGGTTGCATTGCATGGCAGGAATGCGGTCGATTTCAGGATTCCCCCGGAAAGAAAGTTGTTAATTTCATTCATCGACTCATCCATGGAGGATTCCATGGTTTCTTCATCACCCGCCAGCTGCTGAAGCGAGGATGAATCGCTTGAAGGCTCCGTGTTTTTGTCTTTTTTGCACCCTGCCCAGGATAAACCGATGATGGCCAGGATCAGGAATGTGAGGCGGAACAAGTTCGTTGATTTCATATTTGCGTCGTGTTAAGGATGATTTATTTTCGTGTTAGTGATGATAATACACATGAATTATTGATTACCCTGATACATTTGAAAAATTAAACTGGTTTTCTTTGAAATTCCTTAATTACCTAGCACTTTGCAATGCCTTACCCTAACCCTCTCCTAAAGGGGAGGGAATTCCCCTTCTCCTTTGAGGAGAAGGGGTTAGGGGATGAGGTGCATTATTCTGCCACGGTTACCGAAAGCTCCGTCACCGCACAGGCACCAAAATAACCGAATGCCCCTTTGCTCAGGTTGGTTCCCACATTTGCAGGTGCAACCGTGAACAATCCACCTGCCCAGTTGGTTTCCAGGAGCATCTCCCTGATAAATTCCGCATGCTGCGGAGTGAGTGAATATCTTCGTTCATTAATGATGGTCCCAGCAGGGAAATTCACCGCCTCCATCATGGGTGCGAAAACCTCGCTGACATCAAGCGTGGGCAAAGTGTAAAACAGCATCCGGGCATGGTTGTCCACGGAGTCGAGCTGTTCATATCCCGGCACCATCGACCAATCGATCAGCAGTTCCCACATGGCGGCTTTTTCCGCGCTGAAAGCATTGGCAACCCAGTCGACATGATAGAGGTTATTGTCCTCATTCCTGGAACATTTCAGTTCCCCGAAAAGAGAACCACTGTTCATGGTGGTTTTCGCGGTAAATACCTTGCCCCCAATCGAGATCAGCAGGGTGTAATTTTTCTGAAGGCTGGCAAAAAATGATGATGGGGTGCAGTATTTCCCTGAAACGGGTGGATATTCGGTCAATTGCCATGTTGAATCCTCATTGCTGATCAGTACTCCCGCACCGGTCACAGGCTTTGGTGCCTGGTTAAGTTCAGAGACAGGATACGAAAGCGTTATCTGGTGCGTCTTCACTTCATCGGTAATGATGGCATCGACGATGAGGCTACCGGGCAGTTCATCCTGCAAAGCCCATGATGTCTCCTTTACACATCCCTGCAGGAAAAAAATCAAACCGGTGAGAAAAAGGAGCCTGCGCATCAGAATTTGAATTGGTAGTTGATGGAAGGAATGATGCCGGCTACGGAAATGGTAGTCGGCACAAGTTCATAAGAACCATTGAGATTGGAAGGCACGACAAAATCGCCCTGGTCATTCATCATTTTGTTGAAATTCACCGAAAACGGGTTCATCCGGCCATAAGCATTGTACAAGGTCACTGCCAGGCTGTGCTGATAGCGGTTCCCCGGCTTGTTGAACATATACGTGACCGACAGATCCAAACGGTGGTAATCGGGCAGCCGGTCATTGTTCTTAGTCCCGTAAATGGGTACGGAAGAGCCGTTATTGTAATAGAAACCCACCGGGGTCGTGATGGCGCCACCGGTCAGGAATATCCAGTTGGCTGTGAGAATCCAATGTTTTTTATCATCATACGAGATGTTGATGCAAATATCGTTCGGGCGGTCATAAGAGGCCGGGTAAACATTTCCGTCGTTGATACCGGGGGTTTGCACCATTGCCCTCGACCAGGTATAGCCGATCCATCCGGTAAGATTCCCTGTCGTTTTCCGCAACATGAATTCTGCACCATACGACCAGGCCTTTCCAAATCGCAATTCTCCTTCTATCAGCGTATTGTACAACAGGTTGGCGTGGTCGCGGTAATCGAGGTGATCATGGAACCACTTATAATAACCTTCCACCGATAAGGTGAACTTCAATTTCGGCAGTTCCCTGAAATATCCAAGGGCCACCTGGTCGGCCGTTTGCGGAGGGATATTTGGCCCGGCCGGCGCCCACACTTCAAGGGAGGTAAAAGGGCTTGTAGAATTGGAGAGCAGCTGCAGGAATTGGGTGGTACGGCTGTAACTTGCCTTCACCGACGACCGATCATCAACCTGGAACTGGATATTCAGCCGCGGCTCCGGACTGAACGCCGTGGAATATACCGTCCCTTTTCCGTAACCGATGGTGTCGATCACCTGGTGATTTGCATCATAATAGTAAACATCCGTGGGTCCGGTATCCTGCCAAACGGGAAGCCTGATCCCGTAACGGAGTGAAAACCGCTTCCCGATCCGTTGTTCATTGGAAGCATAAAAAACATATTCCATGGAATGATATACTGCTACGCCGGGTACGTTTGTAACTGCACTTCCGTCTTCAAAAGTCACATTCCCCGGGTTGGAATAATGGTAAGTGGCCTCCAGGCCTGAACGGATGGTATTTGCCGGGTTGAAGTACCACGCGAAATCTGTTTTAAGTGTCAGGTTTGCAATGACTGAATTCCAGTACCCATTCTGTTCCTCGGGAAGGTTCAGCGCATAGTTGTACCGGCTGTAATTCAGCGTGGTGTTGCCAAACAACCGGTTGCTGAAAACATGGTTCCAGCGGAAAGTGGCAGCCAGGTTATCCCAGTTGATTCCCAGCGAGTTTACTTCAACCGAGCGATACCTGCTGAAAACATCCCGGCCTGTATAAAAGGTGAAGAAAAACCGGTCATTGTCATTCAACCGGTAATTCATTTTGGCATTGATGTCGAAAAAACGGAAATCAAAACTTTTATTGAAGGTTGACAGGTTGTTCAGCCAGTTGAGGGTCGATATCCGCCCGGAGATAAAAAACGAAATTTTATTTTTCAATATTGGCCCTTCTATGGTGAGATTGGATGCATAGGGGCCAATGTTCCCTGAACAACCAAACCGTTTCATGTTCCCTTCCCTGGCCTTGATATCAATCACCGACGAGAGCCGGCCACCAAACCTGGCCGGGAAATCACCTTTATAGATCTGTACGTTGTTTATAGCGTCGGGGGCAAAGGCAGAAAAAAAGCCAAAAAGATGGGACGGATTGTATACCGGAACTTCGTCGAGCAGCAGCAGGTTTTGGTCGCTGTTGCCACCTCTTACATAATAGAGTGCCGATCCATCGCCGAAAGTCTGAACCCCTGGAACGGTTTGCAGCGCCCGGATGATGTCGAGGTCTCCTCCGAAACCGGGAAGCTGCGAAAGTGTTTTTTGTGAGAAACGGAATTCGCTCATCTGTGCATTGCGGATATCGGTTTCATGTTCTGCAGCGACAATTTCCACCTCCTTTATTTCCAGGTTTTTTTCTTCCATTTCTACAGACAAACGGGTGTTTTCATTCAGATTTACCACCATCACAATTTCCTGGTAACCCATATAGGAAAAAACCATGGAATAGATCGCGCTGTTCAAGGTGAGTGAATAATAACCGTAGCCATTGCTTATAACACCCAACGTTGTTCCTTTTACATATATATTGGCACCGATAAGCGCTTCGCCGGTACGTCTATCCCTGAGAAAACCGCTGAGTGTAAACCCCTGCATCGCTTTGCCTGATCCAATGCGATCCCGTTTTCCCATTTGAGCCTGTTGTTTCAGTACCAGGTGGTTTTCTACAATCATGTATTCGATCCCGTTGCGAATAAGAACTTCTTCCAGGACAGTTTCGACCGATTTCTTCCGTACATGAATTGAAATTCGCTTGTCAACAGGCACCATTTGAGGATTATAGGAAAAATCGATCCCCGATAATTGGCTGATCTCCTTTAACACCTCCGATATGGGCTTATCCTTAATCTTCACGGTAATCTTTTGCTGAAGGTTTTGGGAAACAGCCAGGGATGAAGAAAACAGAAGAAAGATAAGCAGCAGCGGAAATTTGAAGGATGGATTCTTCAACATGGATCTATTACTGTCCGGGGTTACAGCCGTGACCGGAGATTTCGATCCCCGCCCTGGTATTTCTGACCTGTAAATCAAGAGTGGCTTTGAGTACATTCAATACCGATTCAAGCGATTGCCTGTCAAAGGTAGCTGTTATCCTGCAATTGCCCAGCTTTTCGTCCGACAACCGGATGCTTGTGTGATACACTTTTGTCAATAACACAACAGCCTCATGGAGGGTGGTATTGTTTAAAACGACATGTTTTGTTTTCCAGGCCAGGAAGTTAACATCTTCATTGGAGGTTTTCATGATGTCACCTCCATCGTCCATCCATTCTGCCTTATCTCCCGGGAAAAGCAAAGCCATCTCTTCAGGCTTGTTTTCATAATACACCCTGACAATCCCGCTGGAGAGGATCACTTCCTTTGTGCCATCCAGGGTTTTGGTATTCACGGAAAAGGAAGTACCAACCACCCTGATCCTTGCTTTTCCGGCAGTGATGATGAACGGTTTTGTTTTATCATGGGCCACTTCGAACCAGGCTTCGCCCTGCAAAGTGACACTGCGGAACGGTCCATTAAAAGTGGATGGGTAGGTCAGCGTGGTTCCGGCATTCAGGGTGACAACGGTCCCATCGGGCAGCGTATGCTCCAGTATTTCATTCCCGGCTGTAAGTCTTTGCTCAGCCGGGGAGGTGAAATTACGAAACAGGAAGAATACAGAGATCAGGATTAGCACGAATATGGCCGCGATGCGCAAAGAATAGTAAAGGATTTGGGATTGATTTCTTTGAAAGGAAAAACGGGTGGATGGAACGTTCTCTGATTTGCTGTCCAGTTTCCGGATGAATGTTTTCCATTCATCGTCAAGGTTGGTAGAGGATTCGATCCTGTCATTTTCGATGATTTTCCAGGTTTTGTGATATTCCGAAAACGTGGCAGCATTCGCAGGATCGGCCTTCACCCATGCCTCCAGTTCGGAAATTTCTTCTGGCGTTGCTTCCCCTGAAAAATACCTGGTAATCAGATCAATATAAATTGTAGATTTTTTTTCCATGATTTTATGCCGTTGATAATACACCGTTGATGGGTGTTACCCTGATAGACCGTTCAAAAATGGCAGAATGCAAGATGCAAAATGCAGGAAGCCAGGTGAAAAATGCAAAATGTAAACTGGTGATTTGACGAAATGGTGAATCGCAGTGACGTGGCATGCCGCATCCTGAAACAGCGAAATGGCGAAATGGGGAAATAGCGATATTATCAAAATTACCGGCAGGTATTCGGCAAGGCGCATGCGCATGTGCTGCAGCGCCTTTGACATCTGGGTTTCCACCGTTTTCACGGAAATTTGCAATTTATCGGCAATTTGCTGGTACTTCATCTGCCGGTGCCTGCTCAAGATAAAGATCTCCCTGCATTTTTCAGGCAACTCATCGATGGCAAGGGTTATTTGCCTGCGGATATCGGTTTCCACAAGCTGATCGGATTGATCAAAGATCGTTTCATGCGAAAGGTTCTCAAGGGCGAGAAGGTCGTGGCTGAATTTTTTGTGGTCACGCAGATAATTGAGACATTTGTTGCGAACGGTTGTTGAAAGATAACTTTTAACCGGTTTCGAAAGATCGATGGAATGCCGTTTTTCCCAGAGGGTTACAAAGGCATCCTGTACAATTTCCTTAGCAACCTCTTCGTCCTTTACATATCCAACAGCAAACTGGCACAGCCCTGTGAAATGGCTCTTGAATAAGGATTCCAAAATACGTTCATCCAGATCCGCCATTCGTCAATCGTAAATTGAAAATCGTAATTCGTAAATTGTAATTTCCCCTAGGTGTACATAAACCGCTTGATCTTCTGGGTTGCGGTTTTCTGAAAGGGGTTGGGCTGGGCAACGATCAGCTGCACCTGCGAAAATTTGTTGACCCTGGAATTGACATAATCCTGCAATTCCATACGAAGTTCCTCTATCTTCTCATCGACGTAATCCGACACTTCACTTTTCAGGTACCGATAGCGTTGTTCTATCTCTTCCTGGTTAAAATGAACCAGTGCAATGAGTTTCCCCTTTTGTTCAATCACCAGTGATTCAACCACATGCCTGAAATTGTTGATCACCGATTCAATATCTTCGGGATAAACATTCTCTCCGTTCGACCGGACGATCATGCTCTTTACCCTTCCCCTGATATACAGGTTGTTGTTCGCATCGAATGCTCCCAGGTCGCCGGTTTTCAGCCAGCCATCGGGAGTGATGATTTCACGGGTCAACGCCGGTTCCTTGTAATAACCCTTCATGACGTTCGGGCCTTTCGCCCAGATTTCTCCTTCGTGGCTGAGATCATCTGTCTTCACAATCTTCAGTTCCACCCCGATACAGGGAGGACCTGTGGATTGCAACATGGGATGATGCGGGTTGAAACCCGCCAGCAATGGTGCACATTCGGTAAGACCGTAGCCAACAGCATAGGGAAACCTGGCTTCAATCAGAAACCGTTCAACCGTCTTATTCAGTTTTGCTCCTCCCACACCAAAAAAAGCGAGTTCACCACCAAAGGTTGCCATCAGTTTTTTACCGGCAGCACGGTGCAGCACTTTCCGCACAGGCGGGATTTTATACACCAGGTTCAAAATTTTCTTTTCGGTGAAAGCAGGTAAGATCTTTGACCGGAATATTTTTTCGATGATCATCGGAACTGTCAGGATCAGCGTAGGCTTCACTTCCAGCAATGCCGGCATCAACAGGCCCGGGGTGGGTGGTTTTCCCAGGTAATAAACAGAGGCGCCCCGGTACATTGGCAGGATAAGTCCCAAGGTGTTTTCATAGGTATGCGAAAGCGGGAGGATGGATAGAAAGCGGTCCGTTTCATTAATTGGCTGGATTTCATGGCCTTTTTTGTTTTGCGCACTGCAGCAGGAGTCTGGACACTTTGCCTTGTTACAAATGCTGCACCAGGTAATTGTGCAATCAGTTCTGTAATTCTTAACGGGTATCCGTTTAAATCTACATTTCT
>CAIVAT010000186.1 GCA_903903985.1 uncultured Bacteroidales bacterium
AGCATCAAAAGCATGCAGAATGTCGTCAAATCGGGTATCCCAAACAAAGAGGAATCAGATTTCATAAAATTGTATCTCTTCGAAAAAGAAAGAACCCGGTTGAAAAGTGAAGAAATAAGGATTTTACTTAGGCTTGAGATTATTCAAAACAGGTTGAAGGAGATACAGGCATATAATGATGAAAAAGCAGGACAGATGAATGTTTCTGAATCGGTAGAAAAGAGTAAAAAGCACGGGAAGGACGATAAAAAAGAATTTAAAACCATGTCGATAGACTACTAAAAAACAATGTGCTATGTCAGAACCTACACATTCAATTAACGCGACCGGCCTTGCCGATATTCTCGAAAGAGTACTCGATAAAGGGATCGTAATTGCCGGTGATATCAAAATTCAGATCGCGGATATAGACCTGTTAACCATTAAAATCAGGTTGCTGATCGCTTCGGTTGACAAAGCCATGGAGATGGGCATTAACTGGTGGCAGGAAGATACCTACCTCTCAACGAAAGCCAGAGAAAAAGAGCTTATGCAGCAACAGGAAACTTTGGAGGCCCGCCTGGAAAAGCTTGAGGCCAATAGCAAACCCACTTAATTTTCAGAACACAAAAACTATCAACAAAATGAACCGAGCATGTTTTACAAACTTAAATTTTTGAGTAATATAATCCTTAATATGCGAGCTGCATAATACCTTTAAAAACAATTATATTATTATGAAAAACGAAAAAAATAAAGAAAAAAAGGACGAAGCCGATTTTGATCTTTTCGGACTTGGCGGTTTGTTTAAAGGCATCGAAAAACTGGTTGACCTTGCCGGGAAGCTCGAGGAAAAGGGTGGAATCAGCAAGGAAGGCGAGATTAATTTTGATCATATCAAAAAAGGCATGAAAGGCGTTTATGGCTTTACCATCAGCACGGCAGGCGGAGGTACCCCAAAAGTGGAAACTTTCGGGAACATTAAAAAAACACCCGAAGGACCTAAAGTGGATGAAGAACGGGAGCCGATAACGGATATTTTTGACGAAAAGAATGAGATTATTGTTATTGCTGAAATGCCTGGAATTGAGGAAGATGATCTTAAAATTGATCTGAAAGAAGACATCCTTGAAATTTCGGCTGTAAGCAAAAGCAGAACATACCGAAAAGAATTACTGCTCCCGGCTAAGGTGATCAAATCAAATCTAAGGCACAAATTTACAAATGGCATCCTTGAGATCAGGATAAAAAAATAAATGACATGGCACTCACGGGCTTAGAAAACAACGACCTGAAACTCATCATTTTCGGCGGCAAAGGCGGTGTTGGAAAAACCAGTTGTGCCATTGCCACAGCCCTGGCGTTGTCTGAAAATTTTAAAACGCTGCTCATCTCCACCGATCCGGCCCATTCCGTGTCGGATTGCCTCGAACAACAGATTGGCTTTAAAGTTCAGGAAGTTGCCGGGCATAAAAACTTAGCTGCAATTGAGGTTGTTGCCGATGAAGCACTTTCAAGGTTTAAAACGGAACATCAAAGCGAACTTAAAAAACTTCTTGAAACCTCCACGGACCTGGATAATGAGGATATCGATGAGGTGCTCACGTTATCGATACCGGGTATTGATGAAATCATGAGTTTTAAAACAATTATTGATTTTATCGAAGAAGGCCAATACGATAAATATGTTGTTGATACAGCACCCACGGGTCATGCATTGCGACTGATTTCATCTCCAAAGTTATTGGATGCATGGATAAAAGTTGCCGCCAGAATGAGATGGAAATACCGCTATATGATCACCAGCTTTTCGGGTACCTATAAGCAGGATGAGGTGGATGCATTTTTACTTAGCCTTAAAAAAACGGTAAAAAGAATCGAAAACCTGCTGCGGGATAAAACCAGATGTGAGTTTATCCCGGTATGTATCCCTGAAGCGATGGCGATCATGGAAACGGGAAGGCTGCTTGCCGATCTTGGCACATCCGGAATAATTGCACAACAAATCATCGTGAACAATGTAATGGTATCGGAGGATTGCAGTTTTTGTAAGCGCAGAAAGGCCGGACAGTTAAAATATATTCAACAAATAAGCGAAATTTTTAACCATTTAAACAAGGTTGAAGTTCCTTTGTTTGCTGAAGAGATCAAAGGGCTGGAAGCATTGACTCAGTTGAGGATGTGCCTTTTTGGAGATAAACCTATCAATCAATAAACCATGACTAAAATGAAAGACGAAATAATATTACGTGTCAAAGAAGCCCTGGTTAAGGATGTTGGCAGGGCGATTGCCAGGATTGATCCGAAAGACATGCAGTTGATCGGTCTGGAAAGTGGCGATGTGATAATGATTGAAGGCAAACGTGCCACGCCGGTTAAGATCTTACCATGTTATCCCGAAGACAGGGATAAGAGTATTATTCAGATTGACGGGATTACCAGGGAAAATGCTCAGGCCGGGATTGATGAAAAAGTAAAGATAATCAAAACTACCTGCCATCAGGCTACAAAAATAAAACTCAAGCCTGATACAAAATCCGGTTCTTTGTACAAGGCTGATGATGCGAAATACATTGGCTCGCTCATCAATGGCCTTCCGGTAACAAAAGGCGATAAAGTGAAAGCCACTCTGTTTGGTTCCCGGGCAGTTAATTATACCGTAACCGGTACCAATCCTGACGGCGTGGTGCTGATACACCCAGATACAACCTTTCAGCTTGAATTAACAAAGCAGGACGGAGAACGCAAAAGTAAAGTGTCATACGAAGATATCGGTGGACTTGGAAACCAGGTTCAACGCATCAGGGAGATGATTGAACTCCCATTAAAATATCCCGAAATTTTCGAACGACTTGGTGTTCAGGCACCCAAAGGCGTATTTCTGTATGGCCCTCCGGGAACCGGGAAAACGCTCATCGTTAGAGCGGTGGCTCATGAAACGGATGCCTATTTTATTAACATCTCCGGCCCTGAGATCATGGGGAAATTTTACGGGGAAAGTGAAGGCCGGATAAGGAAAATATTTGAAGAGGCTCAGCAACATGCACCAGCCATCATTTTTATTGATGAAATAGATGCCATTGCGCCAAAGCGGGAAGATATGGGCGGCGAAAAACAGGTTGAAAAGCGTGTTGTAGCCCAACTATTATCGCTTATGGATGGATTGGAATCGAGGGGGAAGGTTATAGTAATTGGCGCTACCAATATTCCTAATTCCATTGATCCGGCACTGAGAAGGCCGGGACGTTTTGATCGCGAAATTTTTATCTCCATTCCCGATAAAAAAGGCAGGCTGGAAATTCTTCACATCCATACCAGGGGCATTCCCTTGTCGATGGATGTAGATATGGAAAAACTTGCCGAAATCACCCACGGTTTTGTGGGCGCCGATTTGGAAGCTTTAGCCAGAGAAGCCGCCATGACTGCTTTGCGGAAAATAATCCCGCAAATTGATTTCGAGATGGCCGAAATACCTTACGAACTTTTGATGTCGCTCGAAGTGACCATGGATAACTTTCTTGATGCGATGAAAGAGGTGGAGCCTTCGGCCATCAGGGAAGTTTTCGTGGAGGTGCCCGATGTGAAATGGGATGATGTTGGCGGCCTTGACGAAATCAAACAGGCTCTGAAGGAAACGGTGGAATGGCCCTTGAAATATGCCGACCTGTTTAAAAAAGCCGATACCAAACCACCCAAGGGAATTATCCTTCACGGGAAACCCGGCACCGGCAAAACCTATCTGGCAAAAGCGCTGGCAAGCGAAAGCGGCGTTAATTTTATCTCCGTAAAAGGCCCCCAGATTCTGAGCCGCTACATCGGTGAATCAGAAAAAGGGGTACGGGAACTCTTCAGAATGGCCAAACAAGCATCGCCATGTATATTGTTTCTTGATGAAATTGACAGCCTTACCCCCAGGCGCAACAACGGCAGTTCCGGTTCCGGGGTGATTGAAAGGGTGATTGGTCAGTTTTTGACCGAAATGGATGGCATTGAAGACCTGAAAGGCGTGATTGTGCTGGCAGCGACTAACCGTATCGATTTAATTGATCCGGCGTTGTTAAGAAGTGGCAGGTTCGATCTGATATTCGAATTGCCGTTGCCCGATGTTAAAACAAGGGAGAAAATATTCGACATCCATACCCGGAATAAACCCCTTGGCAAAAAAGTAAACCTGAACAAACTGGCGCTTAAAACCGACACCCTGACAGGGTCCGATATCGAATTTATTTGCCGGAAAGCAGCCATGCTCGCCATACGCGAATTGATTGATAAAAACCGCGGAAAATCGAATGAAGTTACCGGGGATATTTCCATTTTGGAAACCCATTTTGAAGAAGCAATACAATTAGTTTTAAAACAAAACGCAACAAAGAAATAAATCCATAAACTTAAAAAGACATGGCAACAGAAGGAATATACATATACGGGATTGTACCGAATTTTTACGGGGCAGATCACTTTCGCTCACTGGAAAATGCAGGGGTTTATGCTATCCCTTTTGAAAACATATCTGCCATTGTTTCCGACAGGGATGATACATACCTCGATTATTCAGACAGGGAATCCCTGGGATATTTGCTGGTTCATCATCAGAAAACGATTGAAGAACTCCAGAGTAAAGGATTCAACATACTTATCCCCATGCGGCTCGGCACGATTGTAAGCTCAAAGGAAGAGGTTTTAAAAATACTTTCAAACGGCTATGATTTAATTACCGATACCTTAAAGAAAATCCAATTTCTGACAGAGATTGACCTTGCAGTGACCTGGGCTGATTTTTCCGGAACCCTGAAAGATATCGCCACCCATCCAGACATCATTGCAATGAAAGATGACATCATTAAGAACATTACCGGGCTTTCACAAGATGACCAGATGAAAGTGGGGATGCTGGTTCAGGCAAAATTAAAAGAAAAAAACACAAAGATTGAATTGAATATTCTGGATTCGTTGTCACCAATCTGTCTCGATATAAAAACACATGAGGTGATGAATGACCAGATGGTTACCAATTCCGCGTTTCTCATTAACAGTAATAATAAAGAAAAATTTGAACAGCTAATTGATCAACTTGATGAAGAATACAAAGGGTTGTTGAACTTTAAATTGGTCGGTCCGCTACCGTGTTATAGTTTTTATACTATTGAAGTTAAAGAGCTGAATCCAGAGCATGTGGCACAGGCAAAAACAGAGCTTGGACTGAGAGAAGAAACTTCAGAATCTGAAATAAAAAAAGCATATCTGGAAAAAGCAAAATTATTTCATCCCGATGCACATTCGGATAATGGCGATGAAGAAAAATTCAAAAGGATCAATAAAGCCTATCACATCCTGCTTGATTATTCAACGGCAGCAAAGCAGTCATCGGAAGATGAATATACCTCACAGGTAAAAGAAAAAGTAATTCAAAATTTGATTCTGGTAAAAATAAAGGAATAATATGCAGCGGGACGGAAAATATATTTATTGCATCATTGCCTCGGATTACGACATCAATCTGGGGCCGATAGGAATAGGCGGACGTGGCGACCTGGTCACTACCATCGGTTTCGATGGATTATGTATGGTGGTGAGCGACCATCCGCTCAGCAGGTTCGTTGTCAATCCCGAAAACATGCTGGCGCACCAAAAGGTGATTGAAGAGGTGATGAAGGAATTCAGAAGCGTACTTCCCATCAGGTTTGGCACCATCGCGGCAACTCCCGATGAAATACGGAACCTGCTGAACCGCAGATACAGCGAGTTTATGGAATTGCTCAGGCAGTTCGAAAACAAGGTGGAGCTCAATGTGAGGGGAACCTGGAAAAACATGGGAATGAT
>CAIVAT010000187.1 GCA_903903985.1 uncultured Bacteroidales bacterium
CCAGGTTGGCAATGATCTTTTCAGTAATCGCAGCATAAACTTCAGCATTGTTCATTTTTAATGCCCCTGCCCCGGGGACTTGTTTTGGCATCTGGCTCGCCGGTTGGAATTTCTATTGCTCAAGCAATAACCGGATCGGGCGAATAAGGTCAAGGGTGTTGGTCAGATTCTAATTTGAATCTGAAAACATGAAACTTAGCCCTTGACAGTTTCGGGCAGATGTATCGTGAACCAGTTTTGATTTGATATAGGTAACTTTAGGAAATTCCAAGTTAGAGACTCCTAAAACCTGATCAACTCAAATGGGTTTTCTTTTGGCCAAGCTTTTTCTTTGCCCCGAGCCATCAAAGAAAAAGCGGGACCAGGGAAGTTGTGACAAAAAAAAGAGCCCTGGTTTCAGGACTCTTTCTTGGAAGAGAGAGTGATTAGAAGGGAATTTCGTCGGTCGGATCCGGTTTCAGTGCAGGTGTTGAAGTTTTCTTTGTTTTGAGCGATTTCTTTGAAGGTGCCAGTGGTTCAGCTACTGTGGATGTTTCTTCTTCCACCAGTTTGTTTACATAAACTGTGTGGGTGTTTTTAAACTGATCCGGTTCTTTCATTTTGGCTACTTCAAAAGATAAGTACTGTTCTCCTTTGAATTCGTGGGTGAGTTCTGTAATGGCCGCTAAGTTAAAGCTAACTTTGATGATGTCCAGATTCGCAACAATTTTACCTTTTCCGATGTAGATTTTCGTGTAAGTTTTCATGACTGAGTTTTTTAGGGTTAAATTATATGCAAGTGTCATTAAGCTCACGGAGGGGCACTCAAGGAGGAACTGGAATACCGGAGACTTACCCTAGGATATGCCGGGAAAATCCTTGAATGAGAGGAACTGTACCCTGGAATGAGGTAATAACTTAGCATAGAATTAATACCTGAACTCTGTCAAATAAACAGTGGAAATGCACTAGAAAGGTAGAATTGCGAATAAATCAAGAAAGTCGATTGAAAACTGAAGGGATAAAGAACTCCTTCTCCAGCGCGCCTGAGCATTGTGCATACTGAAAAGTGGAATTGTTTAAAAATATTTTCTATTTTTCGTAATCCATCGTTTTAGATTTTCATAGTATTTCCAAACAACAGTGTTGTAGTCATCATTTAATATATCCTTGTCCTCCAGGTTAATAGAAGTCCAATGACTAATCATTTGCATGTTGATTTGATAAAGCATTAAATCTATTTTGCTTAAATTCTTGTATTGGGTTGAATAATTTATAGTATTATTTGGATCTGCTGCCATTGCAAAAATCTTTCCAATAAATAAATCAATGGCTTGAAAGGAAAAATTATTGCAGATTTTAAAATTCTGTTTTATCTCAATTACCTCCGTATCACTACATTTATTGTCATAATAATCAACGATAAACTTAGTTCTATCAAATCCCATTTCCAAAAATAGAGGCAGCATTTTAATATGTTCTAAACAATTTCCAATATGCTCTATTAGCTTTTCCGAAAAGATTGAAGATAAAATTTTGCTTTGAGAAATTTGCACTTTTAAGCTTGAGGAAATATAACACTCTTGCAACCGAAAATAAACGTGTAACATTTCATGAGTAAAGGAATCGATGCATAAGTTGCTTTTATTAATATAAAAAGTAACATCATTATTTATAGAATAAACCCCATAGTTATCATGAGAATCGTGGAATGTCACGTTATACTTAGAATTGATTTCATCCCACAAAGTAGAATTCCGATAATCAATCAGTTCCTTCATAATTTATTGAACATTACCAATACACACCCACCGACAGCCGAAATGCAGTTTTCACTTGATGAAATTATTCGATATTTTACAAAGTCTGTAGGTTTGGCGATTACTATCAAAGTCAACCCACTTTTCGGTTGACAGCTCGTTAGCTATTGAGACAACAAACATGATATCATATCTTTCTTGCTTTATTTTCCTTTTCCAGACCAATTTCTAAATAGGCAATTAGTGAGGAACAACAACCCCCAACAATTGGATTATCGAACATTACAGAGGATTCGAAAAACTTATTTTGTATCAGATTGAATAATTCATAAATTGTTTTCATCAAGACATTTACCATTCGAATTGTTGCAATTTTTATTGGATCAGCCCCTTCTTTAAGATTAAGATTGTAGTCAAAATGAGATATCAATCTATTTCTCCAATCTCTACAAAATTCTGATTCGACAATAATCTGACAGACTTTTTTTTCAACAGTTTTTTTTAATCCTTTATCGCAAATAAATGTTGATAGGTTTTGAATAGTAATATTTTTTTTACCTGCACTTTTTGGTGGATCTGTGATACGACAAATTCCTAATAATATATTTTCCCACAGCATATTTTGTAATATCTTGAAAAAAAAGAATGGTGCTGTTTTATTCATGATTGCAATACGAGAATCACTTTCTGAATAAAGATATTTAAATTCGTTGAAGTTAAGACTGATGGAAATTACTCCATTGTATAATAAATTATACTGGGAGCCTAATTCCTTGCCTAGTTTATCGATATGCTCACTTTTAACCTGTTCTGCTGATTGATCTCTTCTCATGAATTTTGGAATTAAAGCTAACGCTTCACTTAAATTAGCAGCGTGGGCATTAGCAGATTTTAAATTCGAATTTCGTCCTCAATTTAGTAGCCAGAACCAGTTCGATTAACCACGATGCCCTGCATTGTTGGCTGACGGCTCGTTGCTGCTATACTTTGTTATAGGCAGCCATATTTTACAATCGACAATATTTAATCATTTTTTTTCCTCATTGAAAAATAACCTATTATTGCACCAATAGTTCCGGCAATAAGCATTGTTATTAACAGGATAGTTCCATTATTTTTACCTGCGTTCACTCCAGTCCCTGTGGAAATACACGTACCTATTTCATTAATTAATGCAAAAACAATTCCGATAACAAATCCAATACCTGCACCACCTAATCCTCCTAATAAACCGACGCCAACTGAAGCAGCAATATTATCATTGTCTGCATTTATTCGCACCTTTTCAAGATACGCAAGGTGTTTATTATTATCGTCGACAAATTGTTGAACAGTGGCTTTTAAATTTATTAATACACCAAGCAAAGTGTCATTATATTTTCTTTCTTTTTGTAAGAAGTCATAAACTTTGAAGTTACCACTGTGACTTTTCGTATTATACGCCATTGCATTGAGTGGGAAATGCCATTGTGTTTCGCTGGTTATTCTTTTTGTGAATTCATCCACAAAGGATGGTTGTATTGCAATCATCCTTCCTCCTGATTTATAGTATTGCAATGTATTAACAGTTCCTATCATGCTGAGAATTTCATTGAAACTTTTAGCTTGGTTTGGGTTTATTAATGGTTCGCAATAGTTCCAATTATTATCTTTTTCTAGTAAATCAATAGCTTTTTTGGAAGTGAGGTAAGTATTTTTATTTACCAGTCTTTCTATTATATCTAGATAGTCAGACGCATTACTTCCTAGGATTTGCTGTTGTCTGCATTGATGTAAAAGTTGACTTGCTTTCTCTGTGGATTCCTGTTGGAGCTTTTTAAGTAAAGATTGAATACATGGCTTTGGGCATAAATCAAGGTCTGATAAGGTTTTTAATGAATAGAAACGGTCAGTGTTAATGACCTTTTCAAGAACAATTGCTGCTTGGGTTTCATTGTTATTTGCCGCAAGGGCTTTTGCTTGTGTAAAACCAGCTTCAACCATTTGCGGCACAATAATAAAACCCTTACTTGCATAGTCAGTTGCTTCATTTAATTTGCCTTGTATATAGCAACTCCGTCCAGCAAAAAGATATGATTCAGCAGCTTGGAGTTTAATTGAGTCGTTTGTCGGTACTTGCCCTGATAGATTCTTATTTAAATCACCTGTTAAATAGTTTGTCGTTACACTTGCACCTGAATTTGTCTCCGCTACTGCATACTTTGCGGCTTTTTTAAAATATTCTTCCGCTTTGTCTAATGCCAAGTGGTTGGGAGAATACATATATATCAGACCAATTCTGTGCAAAGCGAAAAAATCTGACGGCTCAATTTTTTCAGCTTTTAATAAATTAGTTAATGAATCTTCATAAAAATCACTATCAAATATTGCGTTCTTTAAAAACTTAATGCCTTGTTCAATGTAGTATTGTCGTTCCTTTTGAATGTCTGGTATCCTCAATAGAACCGCGATATTGCCCATAAGCAGATTGGTGATTCTCTGTTGTTCAATAAGAAGTGAAAGTTTCCAATCGAGCATTGAAGCCATGTCATTGAGTTCGCTTCTTAAACCTCCAATACCATAGGATATTTCTTGCAAATTATCTGAAAGAAGTTCAAATCCATCTTCAAAAGTTCCACAAATTACATTTGTAGATTGTTGGATAGCAGCAACTTGTTCTCTTGTGGCTGTCTTAATAGTGTCACTAATTTCTTTTGTCTGGTATGATACGATTAAAGAGAAATCTTTGGTCTGTTTTCCACTCGAATTCATAACTGATTTGGTAACATCCTCAACATACGATTGGTTTTGGATGTGTTTACTCCACTGTGATAAATAATTTTCGTCAGAGAACCGATTGTAGTAAAATGTTGACATGTTATTATTGTTTTATAATGTGGGCTGGGTCCGTCTTATGGTCGCCTATAACGATTGATAACTGCCATATTGCAGCTATTTTTAACTATAGATGCAACACATATTCAACGTCTAAGCAGTAAAGATAAATCTTAATCACAATATTTTATACACTCCTACTAATATTATTTTGAATTTTCTCTCCCAGACCGTCCATGTCAAACAACTTTGACCATCCGAGGAAAAATAAAGCCCCGGTTTCCCGGGGCCAAAACTCATAAACACCCTTCATCAGCGAATGAATAGTAAGTATCGTTTCCAACAATGATGTGATCCAGCACCGCTATTTCAAGCAGTTTCCCGCCATCCACGATCTTTTTTGTGATCTTGGCATCTGCTTCCGATGGTGTCGGGGTCCCCGAAGGGTGATTATGACCCAGGATGATATTGCAGGCTTGATTATCCAGGGCAAACTTCCAGATCTTCTTCGGGTCCACCACCGTTCCGGAGATACCCCCTTCTGAAATCCTCAGCTTCTTCATGATCTTGTTTGCCCGGTTCAGGGTCAGAATCCAGAATTCCTCATACGGCAGATCCCCGATCAGGGACTGAAAGATTTCAAAGGCATCCCGCGATGAGCTGATCTTTGTCCTGCTGGCTGCTTCTGATTCATTCCTGCGTCTTGCCAGAGAGAACATGGCAACGATAGCGAGGGCACGGCATTCCCCGATCCCTTTGATCTTCTGCAATTCCGTGTAGCCGAACTTCCAAAGGTCTGCCAGGTTATTCCCGCTGGCCATCAGCAGGGTCTTTGCGATATCCAATGCGTTTTCCCCTGAAATCCCGCTGCCTATGACCAGACTCAGCAGTTCTGCATCAGACATGCTGGAGGTTCCCTTCATCAACAGCTTGTAACTCGGCAGATCATCCTCGGCCCAGAGCTTCATGGGAAGACCATGTTTGTAATAGGTCAGCGGATCAAGAACGGTAGGTGTGTTTAAAAATGACTTTTTCAATAGTTTGGCCCCTGCCCCGGGGACTTATTATGGCATCTAGCTCGCCGGTAAGAATTTGTGGTTTCCATACCGGATCGGTGAGAATAATGTCAAGAGTGTAGGTCAGATTCTTCTTTGAATCTGAATACATTCACATGCTCTTGACAGTTTCACAATACAATTGCCGTGAACCAGTTCAGATACGATACAGGTACCTTTATAAATTCTTAGCGGAGAGGTTCCTACAACCAGACCACCGGGGAGGTACGACCATAAAAAATGGCAGACAGTCTGGGACTGCCTGCCTTGGTATTAATTTTCAATTCTGAATTGCTTCTGAAATTCTTTAAATTCCCATTCGTAAAGGGCCGATTGTTCTTCGGTCATTTCTTCAGCAAAACCTGGGTAGTAAATGTTTTCAATGTGTTGGACAAACATCTCTTCGATGGATTGTCTGCGGGTTTCTTTCGTAAGTGCGGTCATGGCAGTGAGTTTTAGATTGTGAATACTTGAAAATTTCTGACCGCGAAGCGTTAAACCGGATCGATTGGATGATGTCCAGGGTGTTGGTCTGATTGACTTTTCAATCTGAATACACTGAAAGCGACCATTTCTTGTCGCCCTTGACAGTTCCAAGCTGCAGCGTTATACCAGCAGGAAGCCCTGTCGATATAGGTAGCTTAGTAAGGATTTCAAGTATTATATTGTGGGGTGGGTTTTTGCTGACTTTTTACTTCAAAAAGCTGCCCGTTTGAGGTTTCTTTTTGCCAAGCTTTTTCTTTGCCTTCAATCATCAAAGAAAAAGCGTCGCCGCAGGGTGTCTGCAATGAAAATAATCCTATTTACCCCATATACAGGACATTGTGAGCGCACTTCTCACATTTTCCTGCAAATGTCTGTCAGAAGACCACGCCCCGCCCTGTGGCGTTTCACAATTGTGAGGCCGTTTCTTAGTCAGGATATATGAAAAATGCTCCCCTAAGCCGGTACTGCTCCCCTATGCAATAGGGGCGGCAGTATCACCATATACAGACACACGCAGTGTGACTGTGGTTTGTAATGCTACGAATGACTTTAGGATTGTAACCTTGTGAAGTTATGACTTGCCAAGGAACAGCATATCATGTGCAGGCTCACTGCTGCCCATACTCTGAAAGAACATCCAGTAGTAAAGATTATCTACGGCATCACTCAGGTCAGTGGCTTTCCACCTGGGCTGATCTGTCTTTCGTTCAGATGATTTGTCCTTCTTAAATTCAGAAGGCAGAACTGGCGCTGCATCCATTGACACAAACGTCTCCCGGGCATTGTTCATGTTTATCTTAAATGATGGGGCGTTAGGATTATCATTAGACAAAAACTTATGCCAGAAGAGAAACTTATCCATGTGAGATATCTCATGCAATTCAGCACATAGCGTGACTGACCAGCCGGCACTGCTGAGTTGGTCCATTACATCATCGAAATATGTTTGCCTGCTGGCTGCATCATTGCGCCTGGTACCGTCACTGCCACCGTATAAGTTGATATGCTTATTCTTGTGGTATTGATAGTAGTCAATGAAATTGGTTACCAATACTTTGAGCGTTTCGTTTTCAACATAAAAGTTCTTTATGATTGGAAACTCATTTACTGATCTGTGCCATTGGCTTATGATCATGCAGTTTTGAGTAGAACCGAAATCAAATGAACCGTACAGATATTCATCCGGCAGGCAATCTGCATCTCCCCTGCAGTCAAGGCCGCCCTGCTCCCCCAGGTCATGACTGATCGCGTCATAAAACGAATAGTTGTATGCATCATAATAGCAGTGTGCATTTTCATTGAGGGATGGATAAAAACCGTTGATATTTCTTTTCCGCCTTTGGTTATCGACTTCTATTTCATAAACCATTTGGGGAAGTACCCGGTTGAGGTCACGGAAATATCTTGAACCAAGAATGAATTCATTTTCCCGGGCACTGGCTTCAAGGAATAGGAATTCCTTCGGGAATTCGGTCATCAGCTCTTCATAATCAAAAACCCAGTCACCTGCAGGGGTCAATGGTTGTGATCCCAGGAACATGGTCCCATGGTGAAAACGGACATGGCCAAAGCGGTCATTGTTGCCGCGATTAGCAGGCAATACATCGCTGTCAATGGCTGATTTTTTCAGCAGGGTGGACTCGTCGAACACCATGTAATCATAGGATCCGCTGCGGGCCATTTCCGGCCGGTCGAAAGAATTATATTCAACGACAAAGCCATTGAAGAAATGAATGCAATTTGTGTAATCAAGCGGTGGCTGAAACGGTTCAAGCCAATTGAACTTTTTTGGCGCTTTCATCCCGACAAAATAGTGGATACCTCGGTAGAGACCACGGCGTTCCCAGTGATCGATGATCGGTGGGAGTGATTTTGTTCTTATGTGGAAATAGGTAAGGCCATTGAGGGAAATTTTTCCACGCGGCATGTTTTTAAGGCAATCTATCACCTGGTCGGCAATGATGGTAGTCTTGCCGACGCCTCTTCCTCCGATAAACATTTTATGTGGCCGGCTGGAGAGTTTTATAATGGTTTGTGGTTCATTATAAAAAGGCGCTTCAGTAATTTGCGGTACAATCATTTTAATTTCTTTTTCGGCCTGACTGAATCATCGATGGCGAACAGATCAGCGTACTCCCCCAGCGGTGTAATGACTATTTTCGCCATGACTTCATCGTAGAGTTTTATCAACGCATCCTGGGCTGCTTCATCAATGAGCTTAAATCTCGGGCTGTTGATCAGGTTAAAATTTATTGATAGCAGTTGAACCGGTGGCTGGATTTTGGAAGCATCCGGCATATCAAGGTCATCCTTATCAAGGTTGTTAGCCTTGATAATTTTCTCCAGGGCTTTTTCCATGGCTTTGAGATTTTTGGATTGTTTTGCCATTCTATAGATATCGGTAGCCCACTGTGTAACAATGTAGCGCATTGCCTCCCTTGATGCTGACCGCACATCACCGAAAACATTTTTGGCCGTTCTAAGGTCATAGTAGGCGGTGCGCTCACTGATAGAGAATCGTTTCATCATTGTTTTGACAATGTTTGCATCATTCTCAGATTCATTCAAAAGCAAAGAATGAGCGGCCTTCAGGCGCTCTAATACTTCAATATCATCTGAAGCTAGTTCTAAATTTTCAGCATAATGCTGGCGAATACGATCAACGACCGTAGAAGCGGAGAGTTGGTAAGTACTCATAAGTCATCCATTTTAGCGTTTTCTATTAATTTGAAGGCAAAGGCCTGCGCAGGAGATGAGCCGTTTTTGGCCAGCTCCATGATCGATTTCCGGACTTCTGCCTCCTGGAGAAGCCGGCCACGCTGAAAGCGTATATAGGGTGCGTCATCTTCATCCTTAAGCAGTGCTTTAAAATCCTCCTGATTGAATTCAAGGATTACTGCGATCTGTTTTTTGCTGAGCATCAGCGAGGATAGTTCCTCAAGCTGAATGAGCAATTCTTCACTTATTTCTTTCAAAGTCGCTGGTATTATTGAGTTCGTTTACTATCCAATTTTTATGAAATTCCGCAATCTCTTTAGAGTTGCAGATCACCCCGGCTTCAATGCGAGGGTTACGCGTATAGTTTGCCGAAGAGACAATACTGATCCCCCATGTTTCATTCTCGATGACTGTGACCTTGGCATGGCACTTGGCAGCTTTAATATCGGTGCTTATCTGTTTGAGAAATTGAAGTTCCGCGGGTTTGTGAATTCCATTGCGGTAATCGAAGATTCCGGATAGTTTTGTAATAAGGCCTGAGGAAACGAAAGCATAGAGTTGGCGAATGGCGAACTCCGATATCGCCCAGGTTGTAAAGTAAACTTCCGCCGGGCCTGTTTGATTGAGAAAGTGAAACAGCAGATCATGTGTGGACCATTCTCCCATGGAAGCATAATGCTTTGATTCACCCGGGGCGATGATGCCGATAACATCATCAATTTTCTGACCGACTTTCCCGATTGCCAAATGGGTTATGCCCATCACCGAGGCGGATGCCGGGGTGTGGGTTTCCTTTTGATTTGTCAGTTCATTTACTTTGAAAAGCGACATCAGGGTAAAAGTTGCAGGATTTGTGAGAGCTGGGCTTCCCATTTTGAAAGGCAGCCGGTATTGTATATGATTGAAGCAGCCTTTTCAGGCAGTCCAATCTGTTTTTTGTAATAGGAGATCTTTGATCGAATGTTCGAGCGTCGTCTGAGAAGTTCAGCTTCTGTTAATCCGGTCAATGATATGTCGGAAACCACGGCCTTCATTTCCTGCTCCGGAGGTAATACTCCATGAATCTTGAAATGTTCATGCCGCTCATATGCTTTTGTGATTTCATCAGAAAGATCAAGTATCTGCAGGGCATTTAACCTGCGCTGGTCTTCAGGCACAAGCTCCAGCGTAGCATGGAGATGGTCTCGGATTTTCAGTTTTGATTTTATCTGGTCGAAAAGCAACTGATCATCCCTGGATTGTGAATTGGAATTGCTAACCTGTTGATTTGCAATAGCGGCAGTTTCGGGCGGCATAAAGGGAGTACTCCTTTTTGGTATTGCGGGAGATACATGCAGCAGCTTTCCCAGTTCATAGATCAGGTTTTGTGTTGATGTCTCCGACTGATCGCTGCGCTCAAAGATCCGTTTCATGTTTTGGCTCTGCCCAAAACGAGAATAGAGCTGCACCCCTATTGCATAATCACGCTCGGAATTAAGCCAGGAGTTAATTTCATTGTTCATTGAGTAGAAGTTTTTGGGTTCTTAAGAATTCGTGCCAATCGGGAGCTTTGCGGTCGGGCGCGAAGGAGAATGACTTCTCATGTACCCGATATTTCATAAGGATGTCCTCCCTATTATATATGGTGTAGCCTGCCAGAAGGAATTTCACCCACAGGGCATAGTCTTCCGCCAGGGTAGATGGAGTGGCTCCATAGCCACCAACTTTCGTGATAGCCTCCTTGCGGAAGGCTACGCCCGGGTGATTGACAAACCAATGCCCGTTCATCCAACATGCTTTCTTCCTGGTAACTTCAGATGGATGGTTACTGTACCAATCCATTGTTTTGTTGAACAGGTGTATTTGCACCCCGCAAATATGCCTGTCAGGATGGTCCGTAAAATACTGGTCATGGGTTTTGAGCAGTTTTTTTTTCGCAATATCGTCGGCATCCATGCGAACGATCAAATCGCCATGGCAATGCTGAAGGCCGAAGTCCAGCGCTGCAGCGATTCCTTCGTTTTCGTTTTTCCGCACAATGTTGACGCAGCAGTCACGCTGAGTAAGGCCGTACAAATATTTAGTGAGCGGTCCTCTGGGGTTGTTGTCATCAACAATGATGAACCTAAAATCAGGATGATCCTGGTTGATGATTGATTCAACAGCCTCCTGAACCCATTCAACCGGAGTTGAGAATACCGGCATTAATACATTGATCGTCATGATTTACTGAAATATATGGGAATTAATTTATCATCATGCCAATGGACTTTGAAGAAGGCATTTTTGTACTGGTTGCCCGGGAAGAGGTTGGGCTTGAATTTTGTCAGTTTGCAGATCACCGGAAAACTCAGTTGATCCTGGTACGTCCATTTGATAATTTCCCACCACCATTTAGCCATCACCTCCCGTAGTGTTGCTGAATGGATTCTGCGAACCATAACGCCACAGGCAAACAGTCCCCCATGCCTGGGGTAAATGGTGCTGTAAAATTCAATCTGGCCATCAATGTTCTGGCTTTGGTATTTTACCAAAGGTTTTGATTCTATTGCTTCTTCATAAATGCAATCACGATCAGGATGCGTGTATAGCGCCATATCCTGATCACCCAATGAGTCAAGGCAATGTATGACGAAATCGGGAGAAGTGATCTCAATGGAGCCATCAACGAAAATCAAAATGTCATACCGGTCGAGCGTGTATGCTTCCCAAGGGAAGAGTTTGAAGAACTTTGCCCGAAGCCTGGCCGGGAGGTCCGTGGTTGGATACTGAACCGGGATGATTTTCCAGCGCTGTCCGTCGGATTGTTCATTGGATGGGGTTGCATGTAAAACGTCCAGTGAGTCTGAGATACAAATGAAATCTGCATCGACAGACTGTTTAGGAACCGGATACAAGCATGCATAACCTCCAAAGATGGTAGTGTAAACAGCAACTTTTCTGTACGTCGGCTTTTCGTTGAACACATCGAGCCTGTCCATGATGAGGGATTTCCACTGGGCACCATAGAATTTCTCCATTCCCCTGCCAAGTTCATTTTTTGCGGTTGCTTCATAATCTCGCAGCGTGCCATGGGCATTGATTGTCTGCTGGCCGATGTGGTAAAAGAATGATTTATCGTCACAGTACTGCCTGAGACCGGCCGCTTGCATCTTCAGGGACCAGTCGAATTCTACGCCATAACCTTTTGTAAAGGATTCTTCAAAGAATCCGATTTTCTCAAACACATCGCGACGGATTACCGGAGCGGTGAACTCAATGCATTTCACCTCACGGATCCCTGGGGAGCCGTTATTTTTACACTGCTTCATCCAGCAGTTATACGATGGCGTGATCATCGAATAAGGATGAAGGTCCATCAGATCATGAATCCGTTTAATGGAATTCTGAGATATTTCGATGTCAGAATTCATGAGCCAGAACGCCTGGTAATATCCTGCATCATTTTTCATGATCTCCCTGATTGCCCTATTCCAATTTGCAGTGAATCCCAGATTGGTTTCAAAGCGAATGACCCTTTCCTTGGGAAGCAGGGTAAGCATGTTGATGTCTGAACCGTTGTCAATGACAATGGCATCGGGTACTGATTCACAAAGCCTGAGCGTAAGCTCTGGCGTGTTGTAATGCAGTATAAGTTTGGCAATGTTCATAATTCAAACCGGGATTTGTGTGGAAACGTGGTTTTAAGGAAGCTTTTCAGATTGTCCGTCAAGCCGGCGTTATTGTGGTTGAGATACGTCTTCCCCTTGCACTTTTCGATCAGATCGCCCTCGGATGAATCGTAGAATGGTCCGTCGGCGTTATCATAGAATTGAATGGCGAAATCTTTGCTGAACAGAAGTGGTTCGGAAAATGGGAAAAAAGTGTTGAAGTACAACGACGATGTGAGCAGTCGTTTTTCGAGCGCTGAATATGCAGTGATGACCCATTGCATTTTCTCTTTGTTGAACAGTTCCGGAAGATGGGTTTCCGTGTTCCAGCCAGGATAACCCTTGGCTATGAGCACATCAAGGGTGCGATACAATTGTGACCACCAAGTGCTGGTTCTTTCCGGAACATCCTTGAATGGATACATTGCCTTGAACCGGCCAATTGTGGTGAGATCAACATCCGTCAGAATGTAAATGTCATCATACATCCGAATGTAGTGAAGCGAAGTATCGGGATGGGCGTTGAAAAGAAGTTGTTTGGTGATGGCATCGTATAGGGTATTCTCCTGGATACTTTCTACCCTGTCATGCAGAATATGAAGGAATGAAGCGGGATTGGCCCAGCATGGCACATCCCCTACGATGACAACCCGGAAATCAAATTTGAAGTACCTTTCGATGGAACGAAGCGAATAGCGGAGTTCTTCCCAAGTGGCTTCTCTATCGAAGTAAGGATAATAGACATCAATCATGACACGAAAATAGTGTCACAATTGTGGTTTATAAAGGACAGGAAATTTTAAATTAGGTAGTTCCGAAGATGAGGACCAATGTCACTTTATAGGAATTGTAATTAACCGAAGAAAAGGGAGTAACTTAATCTATGAAGTTATTATCTCCCTTTACTAATAGTTTTTGCAATCTGAATTCCCCCAATAACAAATAGAAGCAATCCGATGAATAAAAAACCTCCAATATCACCATTGTTTCGTCCATTATCATCCTTACTACCGAAAGCAACAACGACAACAACAGCTATTCCTATGAACACGAGAATAATTCCCGTTTGAGATATTCCAGTTTTTTTCGGCTCAGTATTATTATTTTGTTCATCAATTTCCGATATATCTTTTGTATCAAATATATCTTTCTTTCCCTCTATAAAGTATGGGCGAATATAATTAACAAAGATAATGAGTAGAATTAGAACAATTATAATTACACTAAGTGTACTCATGGTTACAAATTTTTAAAGTGAACTTTTATCCCAAATTATGCTTTGCGTTTATCGACTTATGTTGTAAAAATAAGGCAATATACGATAGTTATTACATTTACAAAAATAATATCTAATTATTTACACAAAAACAAAAAACCCTACCATCGCTGACAGGGTTTCCATGCACACACACTTCACTTGAACAGACACACATCTTTTACCAGGATGCAGATGTTGGATCGTAAACGATAGCACCAGTGAAAACAGCCAGAGGCTTGCTTTGTTTCGATGTGAAAACAATTTCGTGACCTCTCTCCTTCTCCACTGAGGAACCCCATTTCGATTGAATATCGTCAATGTGTACCACGTTGCAAGGTTCTCCAATGAGATACTTCTTGCCGTCAGCACAGTTACGGAAGATGATGCAACCTTTGAACGAGTAACCATTCAGCGCAATCCAGGACATGACGGCATCACCCCAACCAGGGTGAAAACCTTTTAAGGAGATTTCCCAACCTCCGGAATCGACGTTACCGCCTTTGATCTTCTTCTGGCTTGGCTCGATCACATCATCGGTCATGTAAAACCGTTTCATGTATTTTCCGGTTTTAAGCGGGATGGAGGTGATGGTAATGCCATCAGCACTCCGGTCTGGAAATGCATTCCAGTTGATACTATCTTCGGGGATCAACAGGATTTCGCTTTTAACACCGCCGCCGGCCCCTGGGTTATTGCCTGCCGGCCGGGCAAGGTCCATAAGTGAAACGGCCACAATTCCAAGCTGACGCGGGGCGAAGGCTGTAGTGACAAGCACACCGATTACCCATATTGGGTTTACCCCGATTGCCGTTCCAATGGTGGCCCCGGTAAGGACCACCATGAACAGCATTACCATAATTTTCAAACTATATTTCATGATCTTGAATTTTTCAGGTTATGACTTGAGTGAATAGATTAGTTTGATGCACTTCCGGCATCGGGAACAAAAGCCCAAACTACTTCTGCAAGTGCGAAGCCTACGTTTTCATGCCAGTCGGCATACAGGAATACCTGGCGCTTGGAGGTTTCAACGAAAGGTTTGCTGGCGCCATCGTTAAGTTTTAAAAGGCGAATGAAGTTTGCCTTGGGTGTGGCAAAAAGGATATCGCTGCCGATCATTGAAGGCAAAGCCTGCAATGTGAGGGGTGTGCCATCGATTACAACGCTTCCGAACTTCCCGTAATCCTGGTTGGCTCCATACAGGTCCCTCCTTTTGCGGGTGTAGAAAGTCAGATTCTCAGGGGAGCAAAAAACATTCATCGGAATGGATTTATAAGGTCCGGTGATCGTGTCAGCGAACTTCTCCACCTGGTCAATTACGTTGGATGCGGTGATGGCCACGTTTTTGTTGGCGAAATTCATTTTAGAGGATCCACCCAAAGCGTGTTGAGCTTTGAGAATGGTAAGGAACCCGTCCATTGATTTGCCGGTAGCCTGGGCGGTGCCATCAACGATGGCAGCGTAGGAACCACTACCGATCAGGGAGAGTTCACGATCCTGGGCAACCTGCTCAAGGAGCATTTTGTAAAGGATGTATTTTACCAAAGGCCATTCTTCCCGGGACTTTGACTCATCGGCCAGGAAGCCAAGCCAGGAACCATAAATTTCATCAGGATAAATTTCAACATCGAATTTATGACGTTTGTGTGTGATGATCAGCGGGGCGAAAGCAGGAGTACCTTTAGGCGTCCATCCTTTCTGAAATCCCTGAACGATAGCTGCGATGGTAGCCTGAGCTGCTCGGAAGTCGTCATTTTGCTTCACGGTAGTCATGAACTTCATCGATTCCGTTGGTTGGGTGAGAACCTTCAGAATGTCTTTTTCGCTTGTGCCCAAAAAGGTACCGAAGTCCTGTTTTAATTGAGCAATGTCGAGTACTGCCATAATGAATAATAGTTAGAGGGTGAATAAATTAAATATTTTCGTCTGCGATCCTGTTGTGCAGGAACTGGTCGGAGGCAATGGCATCGGCTGACTTGTCAGCGGCTTTGCCGCGACGGGTTTCTGCACCTGCATCTTCTGCCTTTAAAGCTTCATGCTGGCGAACGGTTTCAGCATGAACGCTCTGTAATGCAGTGTGGTCGGCGGTAAGCGCCTCAAACTTTTTCGTTAATGTTGCCATGGCAGCATCGTGGGTGGCGATGATGGTGTTCTGGTCGGCGAGTTTATCGTTGACCTGGCCAACCATTTCTTCAGTGAGTTCCTTGCTTTCAATGTTCTCAGTGAAATTGAAAAACGATGCGATGGCAGTCCAGACTGCAAGCATTTTGATACTTTTCATATTGTGGTTTATTTGAAGGTTTGAATTGGTTGCAGTAATCGAATCGGCCTGCTGCAGGGCATACTCGTATGATCCGATTTCATCAACGAGGCCCAGGGCAATGGCATCACTGGCAAAATATGTTTTTCCGGAAAGTGTGGAAGCAGCCAGTGAAGGCCTGTTTGCCGTAACGGATGCGTGGAATTTTGCATTGATGCGATCAAGCAGATCATGGCGAAGCTGATCGTAATTGCCTGCTCTGAGGTCCGCGAGGTGTTGGTTTTTTTCAGTGCTCAGCGTGGCATACACTTCATGTATCACAACACCGGCTTTTTCGAAATAGGGCTTCATATCCATGTACTCAAGCATGGTCCCGATGGAACCCACGATATCAAGGTCGGAGCTGCAGATGATCTTGTCAGCCCCAGAAATAATCCAATAGGCTGCGCTGGCCGCCATTCCTTCCACGTAGGCCACAACCGGCTTGGAGCAATTCGTAACTGCATCCGAAAGGATGTCGGTATAGGAAGTTGTCCCCCCGGGAGAACTGACGACCAGGAGAATTGATTTTATGTTTGGGTTTGCATCTGCCGATTTGATATCCTTGGTGATGGAGACTGATCCCCTGGGGCCGCATTCAACATCATCTTTCATGATGATGCCCCGTATTGGAATAATGGCAACAGAACCTTTAGAAAGGTTGGCAGCGTTCAAAGGCTGCGAAGCACTCTGCACTCCGCCATCAAAACTCAGTACAAAAGGCCGGTTTGATTCCCGGGCTTTTGAAAAGTCTTCACCAATGATCCGATCTCCACGAAGCAGGGAAACAAGCATGGCGCCATACGCATCAGGATTTTCAGCGTGAAGGAGCCAGTTTGAAGTGAGGATATCTAAAAGAAAAGGGTTCATTGCACCTGCTTAAATGTTTACATCATTAAGAGGATACAATATTATTACGTGAATCGTTGCTGATAAAGGACTGCGAAACGCTTATTCAATGGGATCAGGTGGGGTAATGGGGTTGGTTATGGTAACAGGGGCATAAGATGACGGCTGAGAAAATTCACCGTTAAAAACGACCTCCCAACCGTGATAGCCTTCAATTGTAGCCGGTTTTAATAATTTTCCGTTTTTCTTCATCGGGCAGTCAAGGGTTCCGAAATATCTGGAAACTCCATTTTTATCAATGACATTCAAAATCAGATGTCTTTGATTGAGTTGGTATAAAATAATCTCAACATCCCTGCGGTCCTTAGGGATCAGCATTTTAATTGCGTATGAATATTTAATACCAGAGGGCAAATCATCTTCTTTTCCCTCAAGCTGGATTGATTCAGGCGAACCATACAGATAATTCCATCCCTTCCCGGTGTGGAACATAATCGTTCCAACCAGTGTATTTGGATTTATCACGAAAGAAGAAATATCTTCCTTGAAAGCATATTGAATGGGATTGATCCCGCCAATATTTCCATTGGTGTGTCTTAAGACTGTCATTTCGTTATTTAGATTAGGTAAAATAGATGCCCGACCATGATTGATTTGTTGCTGAGAGTTTCAAGGTTTTTGCTTTTTTTCCGACTGCGCCAGTATGCTTTATAGATCATATCATAAGTCACATCTTCAAATTTGATATTCATATCCAGACAGAATTGCAGGGCAACGCTTTTGATTGCACCTTTTGCTGTGCCAAATTCCCTGGTATAGCGGGTTTTATCATCCGCGTAAACGCGAAAGTGTACCCGGAAATGATGTTCAATAATATTCTGAATGAAAATTTGGTTCTTCTCCGAAATGTAAACGGTATTGTTCCGGACATTGAGGTTTCTGAAGTTCACCAGCATGAAGGTAAAAAGGTTCCTGTCTGTGCCAGGGAGTAAAGGCGAAACATCTTTCGGAAGAATTTCAAGGAAAGGTATCACCAATCTGCCCAGGTAGGATGAAGTTGTCGCAAGATAGTACGGATCTTCGTTCTCTTCATATTCCAAACGCATGATGTACCGGATATAATCCTGCAGGGATGGTTTCAACCTGATTGTTATTGTTGCTCGCTGATCTTTTTTAGGCATAAAGCGAAAGTAATTAAGTGGTAATGGATTGCAAAGGTCAATTCGTGTTAAGGTAAAAAAGGCACTGGTAACGAAACCGAAGCACAACGGAGCTTTGAAAGATGCCTCCGGTCCCGGCCAGTGCCTAAGCGTTTATTTAAAAAATAGCGGTGTATTGCAGACGAACACCCGCTTATCTTCAAGATGCGGCCCAAGGATCTTCCTTGTGAGGTTCATCGAGACATAGCAGACCTGATAAAAGGATGCATTATCAATCCATTGAATGAGGAACATCAGGCCAATCCTGCGTTTCCCACCGACAATAAAATCATCGATGGTTGCGAGGCGGAAGTTTTCCGGAAGCTCACTAAAGTAAGCGAAGCCGCTTGGATTTTTCTTAAAAGGTGGCAAGTTCATTTTGAGTGGGGTTTGGCTGAATTTTCAAAAAAAAAAAAACATTGGCTTTCGCCAGAGGCTAATTACCGTTCCAACAGTCCAACAGTCCAACAGCGTCCAACACGTTCCAACAGGTTCCAACACTCTTTTTATCTTTAATATATTATAAATCAATAAAATATAAAACTGTTGGACTGTTGGAACGGTAAAACCGGTTTTCATTCAAAAAAATCGTTAATTTTTTTTTTATTCAGAATGGTGGTTCAGGGTTGAGATCAATCTCAGCCTGCAGGTCTACGGGCTGTTTTTCCGATTTATCTTCCTTTTCAGCAGCGCTTTTCGCATTTGAAAAGGAATCACGAATAGTCCTTTCAAGGTTCACATCCAATTCGCCCGGGCCATATTTGAATACATAAGCAGAAGTGTTGCTTGTATCGAAGCGAACCCCGGGAGCATTGCCAAGGTAAGACTTGTGATTTTTGAGGTAATGGAGAATTGAAACCATGTCGATCCCGTTTTTACCAGTCTGCTGGCGCCATTTTTCCATATAAAGCGGATGGACCCTTGAAAACCGGATAAAAAGAAGGGTTAGAGGTTCATCAAACGGACCGGTTTTTTCATTACCATCCTTATCTGTGTATGACAGGGAGGGAGTGAAATTGATTTTGAAATCCACCCCTGACTGGATCTTACCTTCATCGAGCAAATACTCAACGGTCTTCCAGAAACTTGAAATAGACTCTGAGCTGCTGATCTGCTTTGACATGGAAGCGATATCATGTTTAACCTGCGCGTAAAGAGTTTCATACGTGAAACTAAGCTCAAGGGGGTTTGCGCTTTCAAGGATTATCTTCACTGGAGCAAGCAAACAGCAATAATTGCGAACAAGTCTTTCATCGTAAGGAAGTTTTTCCTTAATAAGGTCTGCCTTTAATTCTTCCTGGATAGCGGAAAAGGTCATTGCGAAACGCTCCTCCATTTGTTTGCGGAAATCAACGATATTGCAGACAAGGGAACTGATCCCCTGAACCTCTAATCTTTTAAGTTCTTCATACCTGTCCATTTCATGTTTTGAATATTTCTTTTTGATAAAGGAAAGAAGGCATGACCTGGTTAAAAGGGCGTTGTCATCAAGCGTGGGAAGGTACTGACCGGATATGCAGAATGCGCCATTGATTTTATTGATCATGGTTCTGCTGTCGTTTGAAAGTTTTCCTTTCTCATGCCCTACCCCATCATAGGCAGCTTTCAATAACTGAAATCGCCGGGGATCAATGTCATTGGTATATTCATCACCCCAAACAATAGAATTCTTTGCCCGGGAAGCCTTTCTTGAAAGGCCGACATGGGTTCCGGAATTGAGGTTGAAAGCAGGCATATTGTGGTAAAAAAGGTTTGATAGTGACCATGCCAATTGACTTTTTCCGGACTGCTTTTCACCGAACAGGAACAGGTGAGGAAAAATCTTGTATTTCTCATAGATAAGATCGCGAAAAACGGTAGCGATGGCAAAAGAGACAGCGATAACGGCATTGCTACCATAAACATCGGTCATGAGAAGCGACCACTCAGCAAAGGTGCATTGAGCTTCATTATAGACGAAATAGCGGTCATTTTCATACTCATCATCGTCCTCCCGGACACCGCTGTACACCACTGAGAATGCCGGAGAGAAGTACTTTTTACCATTATGGGTTGTTATCCCGAATTCATCTACAGGCTGCCAGGAACCGTTATAGATGCCATTGGCGAAAGCGTAAAATCCTTCACGCTGCCACCCTAAAGTTTTGAGTTCGTTACACACAGGAAAATCGTTTGAAATGAATTTTAAAATTTTGAGGTAGTGTGCCTTGCCACCGGACCAGATAAAGTTTCCTTCACCATAAACATAAGCCTGGAACTGCTCAACTGAAATAAAGTTCTTGGATGGTATGTCAATGATCTTTGACTCACCATGCTCATTCGTGATACGCACCAGGCGTTTGTTGTCGATTTTGGAATAGATGTGGAATAAGGGAACGATGATGAAATTTGATCCGCAAACCGGACCTCCCTCTTTGGTATGGAACCAATAGCAGTTCTTCCGGACAAACCAGCCCTGTTTATGTTCAGGGTCATTTTCATCATCGATGAAGTCCCGGGGCTGTTCATTTGTGGCCTTTTCAAAGGTTATTCTCCTGGACTCAGTGACAATCTTTTTGATTGTGTCATTAAAGGTTTTTTTTGAAACCTTGTACTTTTTTGATAGGTAGCTGATGATCAGGTCAGCTTGGGGGCCATTGTTCAGGGCAACAAGATCCTGGCATATTTCATTGACAGCGTCGCCTTTCCGGATAATGTTATCTGCAGCCGTTTCAAGACGGATTTCTGCAGAAGAAATGACAGATTCTTTTGCACCGGCATCAGTTTGGATCAGGTCAATCCCTTCAGGAAGTTCATTCATTTTTCAAAGCCCTCTCAATATTTTCAAGGTCCATAGCAATGACAACATCAACATGCTTAGCGAATTCCTCAAGCTGGCCTGTGAGTCTTAATCTTCTGATGACATTAAATTGGGTAACCAGATCTTCAAGATGCATGTTCCTGGCACGAAAATATCTGTTTTCCATTTCAAGCTGTTCGTTCCTGCGAAGGATCCATTCAAGGCTTTTCATGTAATCCCATGCATACTTCATGACATCAGAAGTCCTTTTCCAAAAAAGCCAGGATTCAGTTTTACCGGATTTCAATTCGGATCTTCCCAGAAGAGCGTTCACCTCATGAATCCGATCCATGAGCATACTGGGGGCTCCCCCATAAATGGTTTGTGCATCAATTTCCATGGCTCTTCTTAGATCGCGTCATTTAGTGTTCCGATTCTTTGACTCAGCTGGTTCATCTGATTTGTGTTTTCTTCACCCAGCATTATTGCTTCTTCAATAATGATTTGACTATAGCGTTTATTATCCGGGTCAAGGCAGCGGGAAATGTACTGCGTAGAAACAATCGTTCCTTTGGCCAGTAGCCGCAACCTTATTGTTTTAGGGCTGCCACGAAACAGTTTTTTTCTGAGTTCTATTAAGGAATCTCTGCTGATTTTCATAAATAATTGAAATTTGGCTTTATTGGAAATTAAGGATGTCACACACCGGGAGAAGGCTGAATGATTTTCTCAGCATTTTTTCAAGTCCTCCATTACCTCGCTTTCAAGGTAAAAAACTCTGCTTCCGAGTTTATGAGCACGGAACACTCCAGCTTGGCTCAATTTATATAGAGCAGGTCTGCTTATCCCGATCGTTTTACAGATATAATCCGATGAAACCGGTTTTTCGATGATTGATTTTTCGTTCATGGCGTTTGATGAATTTTACAAGCGGCAAATGTAATTAACCAGAATGCACCAAAATCATTAAGTTATTAACAACTATTTGATTTGTAACGTATTAAGAACCCAAAAGAAAACAAAAAGGAACCAAATAAGAACCTCAAAGGAACCCGTTGTTAACAATTCAAAGCAAAACCGATTAGAATTTAGCCAATTAGAAAAGCTGATTCTCTTGATAAGATTTGATAAATAAAATTAGCCCCGGCAAAAACGAATTATGAACAATTTCAGGCTTAAAAATTGTCAATAAGCAGGGCACAAACCTGAAATACAGGTAAAAGAAAGGTGTATAATTTAATCAATCAGGAAAATGAGGATGGGGAGACGATTATTTTCTGGCTTTCGTTTAAAAAACGATGAAATATTTGCTTATATTTACAATGATTTACAGCAGTTTAAAAGACGGGGTCTTGGGTCCGAATCCCTTTTGAGACTAAATATTTCTGCCTAACGAGTTGCCTAATATTTGGGATCACCTTCTGAAACATCAATAAACTCAGCCTGTTCAAAATGCTGGAAGAACCCCAGGCTGATCACAGAAGGCCAATTGATTACCATGCCAAACAACGAAAACCAGCGGAAACGCTGGTTTTTTTTTGCTCCTGGTTGCGGCAGTATCATGCCTGTTTATAACTTTTAAGATAAAGTTGCCTAAGAAGATGCCTAACCCTATCTTTGATAGACAACTTCTTTAATTCTGCTCAAATGGCATCCCTGAATAATTACCAGCATAAAAAATCCAATGTTAAAACTTTGATTATAAGTACATTTACATTTTGTTATGGAAGACTGGTCATCAATGTCCAGTATTCGTAAAGCAATTTCTTTTCGCTCCTGGATTTCCCGGTAAAGAAGAACAGCATGAAGGTTATGGAGCATCTGGTAACACATTTTCTGCTCCGATCGAAGCCTGTCAATAGCGATAACCTCCGGATGTAATGGCTGTTCTGGCTTTTGAATGTCTGGCGTTACCGGAGGTTTCACCAAAGCAGTAAGTTTCTCGGAGGCCGCCAAATGCTTGGCAATCCTGCTCAGTTCATACGAAAGGGTCAACCGGTTTTTCACGGTTGCTCCCCCGATGCGCAGCATCCTGCTGATTTTAGGGTTGTGCTTGTACCATTCAAAGAGGACAAGGCCGGCTAAGTAATCCAGGTCAGCCTTCATCCAAAAAAGAATTTCATTTCGAATACCACTGAAACCCTTATTGACTATACCGTGTATCGGGCGCTGGGTTTATTATTTTTTGTCTTTATCAATCCATAAATTATGAATCCTATCCCTAAAACAATAAAGGGAATACTCAACAATTGTCCCAAATCAAATTGCATTTGCTCCTCAAATGGTACTTGCTTTTTCTTAATAAATTCGATAAAGAAGCGAGCTACAAAAATTAATGTAATTACCAATCCGAAAAAGAATCCATTTTTAAGGTTTTCTCGTCTTGTTTTATAAAGATAGAACATCAATCCGAATATCAGTAAATAAGAAATCGCTTCATATAGCTGAGCAGGGTGTCGAGGCAAATTATCTTCACGCACAAAAATAAAAGCCCACGGAACATTTGTTGGAATCCCAATTATCTCAGAATTCATCAAGTTTGCAAGTCTTATAAAGCAAGCCCCTAAAGGTGCAACAATTGCTATTAAATCAATCGTTTTAATAATTGATTCCTTTGTCTTTTTGGTATAAATAATCAAAGCAATTATTAATCCAAGTGTACCACCATGACTAGCTAATCCTTGAAAGCCCGAGAATTTATATCCGCCATCAACAGTCGGTTGAATTGGCAAAATAATTTCTAATGGATGACTAAAATAATAGGATGGCTCATAAAACAGACAATGAGCAAGCCTTGCTCCGGCAAAAATTCCAATTATTCCATATACTGATAGCTTTTCTAAATTAACAAGGGGAATATTTTCATTCTTAAAAATCCAGTTTAGGATGTAAATACAGAGGATTAATCCAACAACAAATAAAACGCCATAATATCTAAGCGAAATCCCCAGTATTTTAAAAATCTCAGGGTCAATATTCCAATGTATGTAATTTATTATCATAAGTTTAAAATGGATCGTAGCGGTTCCTTAACCTTGCGCCCAACGATTGAATAAACTTAACTGACTGAGGTTATTTTTGTAATGGTAAAATTACAATAAAATCAATACTTAAATTGGGTAATGTAAGCTTCCCCGATCTTCGGCAATTAAAATTAGCATCACAAGCCCTGAGTGCCCCTCCCAGTTTATTCAAGGAGAGGATCGTCCCCCAAGGGAAAAAGCATGATACATGTAAACAAAAGGAGGACATTTAAGGATATTTTATCGATTTTTGCACTGCTGTAATGTATTTAATTGAAGTGAGTGTTGAAGCTGATAATTCGTATCCCATTAAAGGATCAGTGAACATGAAATATTTTATCGCATTTGCAACATTGGTGTCCTTGTCGGCATGTTCCTCCGGGAAACTGACAACCGACGGTCTGAAGTCACGGGTTGAAGAGAAGACAGGTGTGACCTTCAGGTACGGGGCCAAAACAGATTCGACCGACCTGCTTTACTATGTTCAACAGCCCGCGGACCTGGCAAAAGGTCTGGGCAGGTTCGACATCACGAAATCGGGGTGCATATCCTATTTCAATAACCCTGGCACCTGTCAGTTTATCATGGATAAAGCGTTTTAAATGGCAAAAGGATGGGTTTTATGCCGTGCTGGTAGCGGGCAGGGATAAGGACAGCAATGTTGTTTTTAATATCACGACATCGTCCAGACCTATCCTGGAGGATGAATTACACCCCTGATACTGAATGTAATACTAACCGGCTCACAAAAGCAGGGGATCCATTTCACCCTGGAGTACTATTTTTAAGTTATCAATTGGGTAACAGGGTGACAGGGTGACAGGGTGACGGGGTTTTTTTCTTTTTTACAGATGTGGACAACTTTTTTTTCGGGCACACCCAGGAAATAGCTAATTATTCAGTTTTTCAACCTGCACTTTCGTTTTTCAGCCCGGTAGAACTTTGGAATCAATAAATTTCTGCCAGCAGCATTCTTATTTATTATTTTAACACCTTGCTTTTAATCAGTTCGGTGCTGACGTTTTTAATATAAGCGACGATGTTAGCGTATTGTTTGTGAAAACCATACCCTCCGTTTTGCAGTTCATCCAGGGCTTGTTCCCTTGTCCAGTTTTCAAAAACGATCCTGTACATGGCGATGACGACCCCGGTTCGGTCTGAACCATGTAAACAATGCACTAAGATTGGCTTTGTTCCACTTTTAAGGATACGCAGCGACTCAATAATTTCCTGGTCGGTGAACTTATTTGCCACCATTTCAACCGTGTATAATCTTATCGGTGACCCTTCCACCAATCCTGAATCCAAATGGTGGGAACGAAGGTTTAAAACACCCCGGATCCCGGTCTTAACAAGGCATGCGAACATAGCCTTATCAGGTTGATCTGACCTGTATATCGAGTCGTTTAATTTATAGAGGTTATGCAGATTGCACGCTTCGACTTTGGAGGCCCAGCTGTCGGGACGAACAGATGTTTTTTGACCAAATAACTGAACAAATGAAAACTGTATCAGTATTATTAAGAAGGCATGAAAAATGTTTGACCTCATATTGTTCTTTTTTGTTTCCCGGGTTTTGAATACTTACCAGAAGTTCCAGGAGTGTTTATTTACCCACAAAGGTTTTTATTTTCGGTTTATGATGTTCCTGTCTGAATGTTCGCGGGTTATATTATCCGATGCCTAAAACCCGGAATTATTTGAGTAAAAATAGCAATAAAAAGAAAATACCGGTTCATTTACTCCAAGCCGGCCTTCTATCCTTGGATCTCCTGCAGGTTATATATTTTTATGACAGGATTTCGTTTACCGCAATCTATTTCACTGCTACCAGTTGAATTACCGATGCTTTCCCCAGGTGAAATTCTCCTTCAGTTATTTCCAGTTCCAGTTGCTCCATTGAAATTAAATGAAGGTCTGAAAAATCTTCTTCCAGTTCGTTTAATGATAACAGCATGGCCCCGTCTTTCGGACCACCGGAGTCATGCTGAAGCTGTTCTTTCGAAAAACCTGTCAGCATAAGGACTCCACCGGGTTTCAGAAACCGGAGGAGATCACGATGGATCCTTTGCCGTTTATCTGCTGGAGAATGAACAAATATGAGCGCCAGGGCATCAAAATGATCGTCCGGGTAATCAGGGGCCTCCAGATCCAGGATTTGGTAATCAATTGCTGTGTTGTGCCGGGCTGCCAGCTGCATGGCCTTTCTTCTGCCTTCCGCGCTTTGATCGAAAGCCGAAACATCCCATCCTTTTCCCGCTGCATAAACAGCATTCCTGCCTTCACCTTCGGCAGGGAGAAGAATTTTCCCGGCAGCCAGTTTGGCCAGCTCCCGTTTAAAAAACTCGTTCGGGCTGGTCCCGTATACATATTCAGCATCAGCGTACCGTTTATTCCACATTTCTTTGCTCATCATGTTTTTTTAAAGGAACAATTGAACTAACACGCACAGGGACGATTGACGACAAAGTACCCCAATAATCCTCCGAATGCAATGCTTGCATAGGGATTACTGGTAATGCCACAGGTTCCCGAGGCACATCCGGCATAATAATAGTATAAAAAACCTCCCAGGCCACCCAATGCAATAAAAAGCAAAGGTTTCCAGAAATCCCAGGTTTTAAGACGTTCTTTTACCGGCAGATGGTTGTTGTTCGTTTGACAGGAATTCGGCATATCATCGATTTTATTTCGTTTGCAAAGTAACGAATAAAAATCTAATTAGTGGTATTTATGCGATTTATTTCATTGTAATAAAATCACAAACACGATCTTTACAATACAAGTGCCCTGGCGACGAAAAGAATCGCCGGAAATTTTATCTTTGTAACCGGAATCACCTAACTCCTCTCACCGACATGCCAACTAAAAGTAAAGATATATTCCCGGTATTCCATGAAATCCTGGGCAGAGCAGAAAAAGAGATATTGTTGAACCAGCATGGCAAGGTCATCTGGCTGACCGGTTTATCAGGGGCCGGAAAGACAACATTGGCGAAACACGTTGAAAAGGAGCTGTTCGTCAAGGGGTTTCTCACCCAGGTTCTTGATGGCGACAATATCAGGACCGGGATCAACAACAACCTTGGTTTTACCGACAGTGACCGCTTTGAAAACATCAGAAGGATAGCGGAGATATCGAAGTTGTTTGTGAATTGCGGTGTGATCACCATCAATTGTTTTATCAGTCCCACCGAAGAGATCCGGGATATGGCACGGAGGATCATCGGCGCGGATGATTTCATTGAGGTTTATGTGAATGCACCATTGCGGGTTTGTGAAGAGCGCGACGTAAAAGGCTTGTATACCCGTGCCCGCCGGGGTGAGATCAAAGAATTTACGGGCATTACTTCACCGTTTGAAACACCGGAAAATATTGACATTGAAATCCGTACAGATCTATTGTCTGTTGAAGAATCGGTGAAACAGATCCTCGAGTTAATCCTGCCACGGATCGGTTAACCTTTCGGTACGTTAACTTTGGAGCGTTAAAACCCTGATCAATACACCTGCACCCTGGTCAATCCAGCAGGCAGCGAACTGAAAATCCATTGCTCCTGCCTGAATGATAATCGGAGACCGATCCTACCGCACTGTTAAGGCCGTGCGATCTGGCCCGGGTTGCTCCCTCCTGGTCGGATGTCCAGAAAATCGCTGCAGAGAAATCCGGCGGACTGAACGACCCCACCTGGTTCTGATAGATGACCCCGCCGGGCAAACCATTGAAGTTTCCGGCACCCTGGGCTTTCAGGGAATCACCCGCGATGGATTGGCCTCCATAATAACCGAACAGAACCATCCATTCCGCATCGGTAGGCACATGCCAGCCCGGCGGGCACAATCCCTGGGCTCCAGGCGAAGGATCATGGCGCATCAGTTCATCCCATTGATAAAGTGCTCCGTACAGGGTGCAGTTTGCCTCAAGGTTATTGAGGCAGTATTTGGTATCCTCACAATTATCAACCTGGGGATCGGAAAAATTCCGCTTGATCCCATAATCCAGGTTTTTCGAAAACCAGCACTGGGTGCCGATCAAAACTGTCGGGTAACTTTTATTGTTGTCACGGACATCGTGAATGGGATTGCCGCAATTCACCGGAGCTGAAGCGCGTGTATCGATGACCATGCTATCGGTGGCGATACAATTCCCGGCTGTCGGATAGGTGTATTTGATGGTATGACTGCCAGGCCCGGCCAGCAGAGGATCGAAAATGCCTGTAGATGAATCGACGCCTGCCCCGGAATAATATCCCCCGGGACCCAGCGGAAGTCCGCCATGAAGTTTGAATGGTTTCGCATTAGTGGCAGTGATAAGGTCGCGGGGACAATCGTAGGTGACCATCGGCCCTCCACCGGATGAAACGATCAGCGTACTTGAAACCGGTGTTCCGGCACAGGTGATATTGGAGATCATCGTGCACGTGACTATATCGCCGACTGCAGGCTGATAGGTATAAGTAAAATTATTGCTTCCAACATTAACGCCGTTTACCTGCCACTGATACACAGGGTTCGCCCCCCCGAATTGTGCCACGGCGGTATAGATCACGGTTACGCCGGCGCAAACCGGTCCGGACGGATTTGCCTCAATGCTGACACTGACCGGGAAAACAGGATTGACACTCATTGCCACTTTGTTCGACGTGGCCAAACTTCCTGTTGAACAGGTCGCATTCGACTCCAGCATGCAATACACGGAATCTCCATCTGAGGGTGGATATTTGAAAACCGGACTATTGTCTCCAACCTGGATTCCGTTCACCTTCCATTGATAAGTTGGAACAGGGCCGCCATTGATGGGGGTAGCGGTAAACAAGACAGAATCGCCGGCGCAAACGGTTGTCGGGGTATTAGCAATGATGGAAACGCCAACAGGAATGCCCAAAACAATCATATTGACCGGTATGGATGTAACAGGATTGGAAGTGCACAGGTTCAAATCAGAGGTCATTTTGCACGTTACAGCATCATTGTTGACAGGAAAATAAGAATAGGTGGTCGTTGTGGCTCCTGCAACATCCGTTCCATTCACCTGCCATTGGTAAATGGGTGCAGGTCCGCCATAAACTGGAGTTGCGTTGTAGGTCACCAGGGTATTCACACAGACCATGTTGTCGGATGCGATGATGAGGACATCTGCCGGAAAGTATGCGGCTACGATCATCACAATGGGTTCTGAAAATGCAGAAAATCCCAAAACGCATGATTCACTAGATACAACCTTACATTGTACAATGTCATTGTTGTTTGGAACGTAGCTGTATGTTGCATTGGTTGCTCCAAACAAATTAGTACCGTTGAGGATCCACTGATAAGAAGGAACAGCACCTCCGTTTGTGGCTGTTGCCGTATAGGTAACGGAGGTACTCAGGCAAGCGGGGTTTGAGGAACAGACAACCGACACCGCGACAGGCTGTATGGTACTGACAATCATGGTAATGGGATTGGATATCACCGGTACGGGCTCACATTCATAGCCCGATGTTATCTGGCAGGTAACAACCTGGCCCGAGGTGGGGATATAGGTATATGTGCTTTCGGTCCCCACTTTGTATCCATCTACCATCCACTGGTATTCAGGATCTAATCCTCCATTCACCGCTGTAGAGGTAAAGGTGACTACCTGCCCGATGCATGTTGGGTTTGCCGATGCTGAAATGGAAATACTTACGGGAAAGCCTGAACTTACATGCATCACGATCGTGTTTGAACTGACCGGGTTAACAACGATACAGGAAATACTTGATTTCAAAGTACAGGTTACCTGGTCGCCATCGGAAGGAATGTATGTATAGGCAGCATTGCTTGCTCCGGGTATAACAATTCCATTTACCATCCATTGATAATCGGGCGTTGATCCCGGATTAACCGCAGCAGATGTAAAAGTAACATGGGTATTCGAGCATACGGTATTGATCGGGGTGGAAATGGTTAGCTGGGTCGTTTGCGGGGGAAGGACGGACATGGCAATTGAATTCGAAGGTGCCGGGTTGTTGATTGAACATGGAATATCGGAGGTCAGGGTGCATTCCACAACATCGCCATTTACCGGATTGTAGATTAATTGAGACATATTTCCACCCACGACAGCTCCGTTTACCTTCCACTGGTAAACGGGAAGGGTGCCTTCGTTCACAGGAAGCGCGGTAAAAACTGCTGGTGTGCCTATGCAGGCTGGATTTGCCGAGCATATGATGGATACACTGACAAGCAGAACCGGGGAAAAACTCATGACATCGGCATTGGAAAGCGCCGGATTCCCGGTTGAACAATCCACATTTGAATATAGCTGGCATTGAATGACATCGCCGCTGTTTGGCACGTATGAAAAAACCGGATTATTTCCTCCGACAAAAAAACCATTGACCAGCCACTGGTAGTATGGGCTGGTTCCTCCATTAACAGGATTCGCGGTATATACCACAGTATCTCCCTGGCAAGGCGGTATCAATGACCTTGAAATCGTGATGCTGACAGGTGAACTTGGTATAATATGCAGGGTAACCGAATTGGAAATGACGGTATCTTCCTCAATGCAGGCATAATTTGACATCAATGCGCATGACACCACATCGCCATCCATTGGGGAATAAGTAAACAGGTGGTTGTTGGTGCCGGTGTTGCTCCCATTGACTTTCCATTGAAAAGCCGGTGAAGGTCCACCATTCGTTGGTGTTGCGTTGAAAGTAACCATGCCCTCGCACACCGTGTCGTTTGGTGCTGCGATATACACGCTCACAGGCAACAAGGGGCTGACTCCCATGGCAACCTTGTTGGATAAAGCCATGTTATCCAGAACACAAGTTGCATTGGAAGTAACGATACAGGAAACCGAATCCCCATTCAACGGGGTATATGAAAACTGAGATGCATTTCCAACCTGGTCAATACCGTTTACTTTCCATAGAAATTGTGGTGCATTTCCTCCATTTTCCGCAACGGCTGTGAATGTTACCCGGGTTCCCTGGCAAACAGGATTTGCAGAAGGGGTGATGGATGCGCTTACAGTCCTGAGTGGGCTGACGTACATGGTAATTTCAGGTGAGTAAGAATTATTCCCGGTTCTGCAATCGGCATTTGAATTAATTCTGCATTTGATCTTATCGCCATTTGCCGGAATATAATTGATGATGGGGCCCGAACCCCATTCCGGTTTTTGGGCGCCATTCAAATACCAGCGATACAGCGGACCGGTACCCGGATTTACCGGCATGGCTGCAAGGGTAACAGATTGCCCTACACAGCAGGTATCGGTGGATGCCGTAATGCTGACGGAGACCGGTGCAAGTGGAATGATATGCATCCTGATGGCGTTGGAGGTAGCCGTTTTAGGGAGTGGGACACAAAAGAGATTCGATGTTATCGTGCACGTTATCAGTTCATTGTCATTGGGGTAATAATCAAAATATGAAAGGATTGTGTTGCCTCCATTGTTGATCCCATTTACTTTCCATTGAAAACGTGGTTGGGAACCGCCATTCGTGGCGGTCGCCAGGTATCTGACCTGGGTTCCGGCACAGCGAATCGTATCCCCTTCGAGGGTGATTGAAACTCCGACAGTCATCACGGCAGCCGATTCAATCATGACAACTGTATTTGATAATGCAGGGTTTCCGTTGATACAGGATTGGTTTGAGGACAGCCGGCATTGTATGGCATCACCCGAGGCAGGGGAATAGAGAAAAGTTGAATTGGTGGCTCCGGGCCAATCAGCACCGTTTACGATCCAATGATAGGTTGGGGCGGGCCCTCCGTTCTCCGGTGCGGCTGTATAGGTCACCTGGCTTCCCTGGCAAAAGGGATTATCAGAGGGTTCAATGGCTACACTCACGGGTTGTTCGGCATTGACTACAAAGGCCACGGAATTGGAGACAGCCGGATTCAAGCTGGCACACGATGCACTCGAGGTCATGGTAACCGTGACCACATCGCCATTGTAAGGCATATACGAATAGGTTATTCCATTTTCCCCGGGAACCAGTTGCCCATTCTTACGCCAGCGATAAATTGGCGTCGGTCCTCCATTGACCGGAGTGGCTGTAAGCGTGACCGGGATTCCCAGGCACACCGGATTGGATGAGGCTTCGAGGCTGACACTGAAAACCGGCGAACTGGATACCACCATATTGATAGGGTCTGAAATTACTTCCAGCGGGGAAGCACATACCAGGCTGGTTTTCAATTTACAGGTGATGGCGTCTGCGTTGGTTGGTATATAGATCAGTACAGAATTATTGCTTCCCTTGACAATATTATTTACCCGCCATTCATATTCCGGTGCCACCCCCCCGTTTGCCGGTGTGGCAGTATAGCGCACGACTTTCCCCTGGCAAACAGGGTTTTCGGATGCCGACACCTGGACTCCAAGCGGAAGGGGTGTGGAAGAAGTCATGATGATGGCGGCAGATTCCGTTGTTCCTGTGATACAGCTTGCATGGGAAGTCATGACACAGGTCACCACATCATTATTCTGGGGGGCATAGGTATAGGAAGAATTTGTGGCTCCTGGTTTATCAGCCCCGTTTACCTTCCACTGATATAATGGATTAAGGCCGCCATTTGTTATTGCAGAAGTGAAAATCACCGACGTTCCAGGGCAAAAAGGATTGGTCGCAGTGGAAATGATAATGCTGTCGGTCGCATAAGGCGTGGTTCCGATAATGATTTGGTTGGAGACAGCCGGATTCCCACTCGCGCAGGCTGCATTGGAGGTTAAATAGCAGGTTACGGCATCTCCGTTAGCGGGGATATAGGGATATGTTGGCCCGGTACTGACACCGGTGCCATTCACACCGTTGACTTTCCATTGGTAGGCAGGGGCAGTCCCGCCGTTGGTCGGGGTTGTAAAAAGCGTCACCGGATCACCCGGGCATACGGGATTGTCTGAAGCCCTGATCAAAACACTTACGGGAGTCCCATCGTTCCTGTACATAAGAATGGCATTGGATGTGGCAGGCTTTGGAGAAGCGCATGCAAGGGACGAAGTAACCTGGCACGTAATAAAATCACCGTCCAACGGGGCATATGCATGTGTTGCACCAGTTCCTGAAGGCAAGCCGTTTATCAGCCATTGATAAACCGGATTGGTTCCCCCGTTTGACGGAGTTGCCGTATATAAAACGTTTGCCCCCTGGCAAAATGGGTTTGCGGAGGCACTGATGCTGATCCCTGCGGGCAACGACAAGCCGACCACCATTACAATGGTGTTTGAGGTTACTTCGGGGCTGACAAGGCACATCATATTTGAAGTAACAGTGCACGATATCTGATCGCCGTCCATCGGTGTAAATTGCCAGACCGGGCTGTTGGGGCCGGTATGGTTACCATTCAGCTTCCACTTGTAAATGGGAGCTGAACCGCCGTTGATTGCCGTCGCCGTGTAGGTAACCAGTGTCCCGGTACATACGGTGGTTGCTGAAGCAGAAATGGTTACCGATGGGATAACATTTGGATTGACGGTTTGTATAATGGAATCAGAAGATACAGGATTGTTGATCGCGCATGAAAATGAGGAAGTGAGCATGCAATGGATCGTATCTTTATTTGCAGGAACATAAGTAAAGGTGGCGCTGCTGGTACCTGCATTGCTGCAATTGACCTTCCATTGGTAACCAGAGGACGCCCCACCGGTTGAAGTTGACGCAACATAGGTCACCGGTATGCCCATGCATGAAGGATTGTTCAATGTATTGATGGTGACGCTCACCGGAAGGTTCGGATTGACAGTCATCACGATCGTATTGGAAGTGGCCGGGTTACCGGAGGCACAACTCAAACCTGAATTGACGACGCATTTAAAAGTATTTCCATTTGTCGGGGGATAGTTGAATGTTGTAAGGTTGGCACCGCTTTGCACCAGAACACCATTCACAAGCCATTCATAAAAAGGTGAAGCACCTCCATTCAGGCATGTTGCAGTAAAAGTGACCATCTGCCCCATACAGGAGGGATTAGCGCTTGCGGTGATGGAGACACTCACAGGCAGGGCTGCCGCAACATTCATCGTGATGGCATTGGAAACAGCAGAACTGTTGATCGCACAATTCAAACTCGACAACAGGGTACAGGTAATCACCTCGCCATTGACGGGAGTGTAATTGAACGTTGCGCTGTTTGAACCGGATGGGGTCCCGTTTACCTTCCATTGATAGGCAGGAGTCGGGCCACCATTGACGGGAATTGCTGTAAAAACGACGGAACTGCCTGTACATATTGGATTTGTAGAAACAGCGATGGCAACACTTACCGGCAAACCACTGCTGATGCTGATGGTTATCTCATTGGAGAGAACAGGGATACCCTGGCTGCACAAACTATTGGAAGTCATCCGGCAAACAATCTTGTCATTGTTGGCTGGTGCGTAAGTATATATCGCATTGGTCGCTCCCGCAACCTCAGAGCCGTTCACTTTCCATTGGAATGAAGGAGTTGTTCCTCCATTCAATGGGTTTGCATTAAACTGTATCGGCGTTCCCTCACAGGTATAATAGGAAGAGGCAGTAATGGAAACGCTTGGGGCCATCGTACCGCTCACAATCATGGTGATCGTGTTTGAGGTCGACGGGTTCCCTGTTGCACACGATAAACTTGAAGTAAGCAAACATTTAACCTGGTCGCCGTTTGATGGCTGATAGGTGTATGCAGGATTATCGGTACCAACAGTTAAATTATTTACGATCCACTCATAATGGGGAGTTGCTCCCCCATTGCCGGAATTCGCAGTGAGTGTCACCTGGCTTCCATCGCACAATGGATTCGCTGAGGCAGAAATGTCCACACTTACCGCAGTATGTTGCAATACCGCCATGATGATGGCATTGGAAGGTGCGGGATTCCCGGTTTTACATACCGCATTGGAGTTCAGGATACAGGTCACTACATCGTAATTCACCGGGGAATAGGTCATGACCGGATCATTTCCACCGGTGATTGTGCCATTTATTTTCCAGGTGTAAACAGGTGCCGGGCCACCATTGACGGCTGTTGTGCTGAATGTAACCATGTTTCCTGAGCAAACCGGGTTGGAAGACGCGGCAATGGAAAGGCCCACAGGTTGATTCGGGCTGACAGTCATGATCATTGGTACTGAAATTGCCGGGTTTCCCGACGTACAGGTCATACTTGATGTAACCCTGCAGGTGATCACATCCCCGTTCACGGGGATATAGCTGTAAGTACTATTGGTTGCTGAAGGGATATCAACACCATTGCGCTTCCATTGGTATAATGGGAGGTTACCTCCGTTTGACGGGGAGGCCGTAAGTGTAACCATATCTCCCAGGCATGATGGATTGGCCGATGACGATATTGCCACTCCAACAGGAAAATTTGATGTAACCGACATGACAACCGGGGCCGAGGATGCCGGGTTCCCCGAGGGGCATGCCAGGTTGGAGATGACCTGGCAGTGCACAATATCATTGTTGATAGGCGGATAACTGAAGATGGATGCAGAAACTCCGACATCCTGCCCGTTTACGAACCAAATAAATGTCGGTGATGATCCTCCATTGACCGCAGTTGCAGTGAAGGTTACCTGGGTGCCCGCGCAAACCGATGTGGCTGAAGGGGTAATTGAGATAGAAACCGGTAAGGATGGCTGAACCGTTACAGTTAAATCTACAGAAAAAGTGACTCCCAAACCATCAACATAACTGACATGCACTGTTTGAGCCCCCAGGGCATTCCAGGTCACAGTTACCGAATTATCTGTTGAAGTGCCTCCGTCCGTGATTGTACCTCCTGTAACAACCCAAAAATAGTTGTTCATAAATTGTTCGGTGGTATAAACATAACCACTGGTACCAATGCAGGGAGTTATCGATCCGGAAATGGTTGGGGTTGTAAAGGGTGCATCATGATGGGTTCCATCCATACCGGCCTGTCCAAACAAAATGTAAGGAAGGAGGACGAAGAAAAACAGTATGGTTTTAAAACCTGCTTTCATGATTGACTACAATGAACTAAATCAGATAAAATGCTTAAAATGGTTATACGTTAAATCCTTCAAAATGATACGTTTCAATAAACATTTGTCCTCTTTTCCCATAAACCCCGTTCCCCTGACCTCATCCCCATAGAGCAAAGGGGTAAATGTCCCACCTTTGTTGGGGAGTGATTTAGGATGGAGTCATCGGTTATATATCAGAACTTTTTTCACTACCTGGTAATCTGCACATTTGAAAACAACATAATACAACCCCTTCGGCAATTTTGGACGAAGGTCAATGACCCGCTTGAATTTACTTTTGACAACGATGTCAGAAATTTTAAAAAGCTGAATTCCAAGGCCATCATACACCGATATATCAAAAATGTCTTCCACAGGAAGGCTGATTGCTACGGTAAAATGTCCGTCATTGGGAATAGGGTAAACCCAGAATCCCGGTTTAAAAGTAATTGGGCCTGGAAATTTACCGTCGAAGTAAAAATGTTCCGACGGTTCCGAACTGCACCCTTTGAGGGTCACGATATTCCAATACCACCCTGCTTCCACCGGCGATAATGTCTGGCCCACCGAATCCGTAAGAAGTGCTCCTTCAAAATACCATTGGTTTCCAATCGCGGCACTGCTGGTGAGGGTATTATAATCCCTTGCGATCACGGGTGTTTCAGGAACCGGGAACACCTCCACTTGCATCGACGGCGACATCGGACCCCTGCCACAGGCATTGTTCCCATATACGCTGATTACACCCGAGGTTGATGATGCTGCAAAATCCAAAGCAATACTCCGTTCATTCACCCCGGTGGCAATGGTCACCCCTGCCGGCAGATTCCAGGTGTAGGAAGTAGCCATATCCACGGATAAAATTGAATACGGAACCGATGTTGATCCTGCGCAAACAAAGGTTGGGCCTGAAATTGACGAAGCTTCTCCTGGGAACAGATTAACGACCGGGAATATCTGATTGGATGTGACAGCGGTTGCACTGACACATGGCAAACTTGTCGTCATCTCAACATGGATCCCATCACCCGGAAGCGGAATGCAGGAATACAGGGAATCATTCCCTCCCACCGGGATATTGTTTTTATACCACTGAAAAACAGGAACTCCCCCATTCGAAGTCAATGCAGTAAATGTAACTGAGGTTCCTTCGCATACTTCATTCTGGTCAGCCATGATCGCGGCTTCCACCACCAAAGGAACATCAACGGTCATGCCGATCGTGTCGGAAAATACTGAAGGAACATTCACACAGGTTAATCCTGTCTTCATTTCCACATATACGCGGTCCCCTTCTTCCGGAATGCAGGAATAAACAGGCAGACCTGCTCCAACAGGCAATCCATTCTTATACCACTGATAAACCGGGATTCCGCCATTCACCGGTGTTGCTGTAAACACAACCTCTTTTCCATGACATACCGGGTTCAGGTTCACATCGATACCGACATCGATCGTCAACGGTTGATTCACAGTGATGGTGATCATATCGGAATTGGCAGTTGAATTCTGAAGACAAGCCAGGTTGGAGGTAATTTTCACATAAACCTGATCGCCATTGTTTGGAACATAGGTGAAAACCGGTAAGTTTAATTCAACGGATGATCCATTCAGGAACCATTGATAGACCGGAATTCCCCCGTTTATCGGGGTGGCGGTTAAGGTAACCGGTGAACCCTGGCATACCGGGACAGGATCATCAACAATGGTGACACTGACCGGAAGAAGCGGGTTTACGATCATGTTGATTGCATTGGAACTGGCGGTTTGTGTGGTCACACAGGGGAGTGTCGTGATCATGGATACATGCACGACATCTCCGTTGGCAGGCAGGTAAGTATAATCGGGTTGATTCAAACCGACAGGCAACCCATTCAGAAACCATTGATAAGTGGGAACCCCTCCATTCACCGGGGTTGCGGTGAAGGTTACCACTGTTCCGTCACAGATATTGTTTTGATCTGCAGCAACTGAAACGCTTACCGGAAGCGGGTCATCAACCATCTGTGTCAGCGTATCCGATACGGCCGGACTTCCGACTGCACAGATAAGATTTGAATTAATTTCAACAAAGACCCGATCGCCATGGGTGGGTATGTAGCTATAGGTCGGCTGATTACTGCCGACGGCAAGTCCATTTTTGAACCACTGATAGAACGGATTGGTTCCCCCGTTTTCAGGAACAGCAATCATGTTAACGATGGTTCCTTCGCATACCGCACCGGGGGGGCTGGGAAAGATGTCAACGGAAACCGGTCGCAACGGATACACCACCATGGCAATAAGGTTGGAGGTGACCGGGCTTCCGGTAGTGCAGGATAATCCTGAAGTTAAAATACACGATACCGAATCACCATCCTTCGGAATGCAGGTATAGGTCGGGCTGTTGTTTCCAACGGTATTCCCATCCACCATCCATTGGTATACCGGAGCCGAACCGCCATTTTCAGGAATTGCAGTAAAGGTGACAGGGGTTCCTGCGCACAGGTTATTTGCAGATGGTGAAATAGTCACATTAACCGGCATATCGAAACTGACAACCATCACTACCTGGTTTGATAACACCGGAACAGATGATGAACAGGGATTGTTGGGCGTCAGCAAACAGGTAATGATATCTCCGTTTACAGGCATGTAGGTAAAGGTTGCCTGGTTTTCGCCGACATTGTTCCCGTTCACTTTCCACTGGAAAACAGGTGTAAGACCCACATTGGTTACCGAAGCGGTGTAAGTAACCGGATTGCCGAAACAAACCGGATTGGCGGAAGGTACAATGATAATTCCTGCCGGAATCGGCAAGGTAACTGTCATGATGATCGCATTGGAGGTGGCCGGGTTGCCTGTGGCACATGAAAAATCAGAAGTCAGGAGACATTTGATTATATCGCCCTCTGATGGGACAAAGGTAAATACCGGATTGTTAATGCCAACATTCAATTCATTGACCATCCATTGGTAAGTTGGTGAATTCCCGCCATTTACAATGGCAGCTGAGTAGTTTACCGGTTGTCCGTAGCACGCCGGATTGTTCGAAGCCTGAATGGTAATATTCACCGGGAATTCAGAGCTTACGGTCATGGTAATCGGGATAGATTGCGCAGTATTGGTCAGGACACATGTTGCGCTGGAGGTCATCTCACAAACCACCATATCCCCATTTGACGGGGCATAAGCCCATGTGGCCTGTCCATTGCCAACATGGATGCCATTTACTTTCCACTGGAAGGAAGGGTTGTACCCGCCATTTTCGGGACTCGCCATAAAGAAAACCTGGCTGCCCTGACATGCCGGATTTTGTGAAACCGAAACCGACACTGCCGTCGGGACAGGCTCAACCACATTCATGATGATCGGATTGGATGTCGCCGGACTGTTGGCCGGACATAGCATACCGGATGCCATCTGGCAAATCACTGTGTCACCGTGAATCGGTATATAGCTGAAATACGGTGAATTGCCTCCTGCAGGAGCTCCATTGACTTTCCATTGATAAACAGGAGAAATGCCTCCGTTCACCGGGAGAGCAGTATACGTTACCGTGGAGCCAACACATGCAGGATTCCCGGAGCTCACAATGGATACTGCCGTGGGCATATTGGCATTGACCTCCATCACAAGGGGTGCTGATACAGCCGGATTGGCTGTTGCACATGAAAAATCAGAGGTTAACCTGCATGTTACGTTATCACCATGGGCTGGCATATAGCTGTAAAAAGAAGTATCGTTCCCGACATTTATACCGTTTACCATCCACTGGTAAACAGGATTATAGCCTCCATTAACCGGTAAAGCCGTAAAGCCGACCGACTCGCCCTGGCAGGAAGGATTCGCAGTGGGCACTACGGTTACCTCAACAGGTAAACTTGAGTAAACAGACATGACCACTGGAACAGAGGTGACCGGGCTGCCTACTGTACACGATAACCCTGAGGTAAGTTTACAGGTCACAACATCTCCATCAGCGGGCTTGTACGTATACGTCTGGTTATTTGTGCCAACCACCGCTCCATTTACCTTCCATTGGTATTGCGGCGACGGCCCTCCGTTCACAGGCACTGCCGTATAGGTTACAAAGCTGTTGATACAAACCGGATTTACTGATGGAAGAACCGATAAACTGACAGTTTGAATGGCACTTACCGTCATGGTTACCGTATTTGAAATGGCATTCAGCATTGTAGTGCAGGTTGAATTTGATGTCATCTCACAACTGACCACATCACCGTTTAAGGGCGTATAGGAGAAAACAGCACTGCTTGTACCCGTGTCGACCCCGTTTACTTTCCAATGATATACCGGTGCCGATCCTCCGTTGAAGGGAGTAGCCGTATAAACGACCGTTGCACCTTCGCAAACAGGGTTCGCAGATGGTGCGATGGTGACACTGGCAGGGGTATTCGAACTCACACTCATGATGATCTGATTGGAATTTGCCGGATTTCCCGTGGTGCAGTTTGCATTGGATGTGACACGGCAATACACCACATCTCCGTTTACAGGTGTATAAGAGTAGGCAGGATTATTTGTGCCAACCAGGATCCCATTCACCCTGTAACGGTAATATGGGCTAGTCCCGCCATTGGTCACCGCTGCATTAAAAGTGACCGGGGTCCCCAGGCAGGTCGGGTTTTCAGATACGGTAAGGGCAACCGACACGGGTGCCTGCGGGTAGACCGTCATGGCAATCGGGTCGGAAAGGGCAGGATTGGGGGTTGCGCAAATTAAACTGGTGGTAATCTGGCAGGCAACCACGTCGCCGATCGCAGGTGCATATTGATAAGTACGATGATTCGATCCGACATTAATGCCGTTCACTTTCCATTGGTATACCGGAGAATTCCCGCCATTGGTCGTTGTTGCAGTAAACAATACCAGTGTGGTGTAACAGATCGGGTTGTTGGAGGCAGTTATCGAGATGGTCACCGGTAATGCAGTAATTCCGTTCATCACAATCTGGTTTGAAACTGCAGGATTTCCACTGGTGCACACGGCATTTGAATTCAGGATGCAAGTCACGATATCACCATCAGCAGGCGGATAGGTAAACGTTGAACTATTGGTCCCGATATTTGACTGGTTGACCTGCCATTGATAACCAGGGGTATCTCCGCCGTAAGTAGGCGTTGCCGTAAAAGTTACGGGGCTTCCGATACAAACCGGGTTAAAGGAAGCTACAATGGCAACACTGACGGGCTGAATGGGTAAAACAACCATGTTGATGTTGTTCGAAACAGCAGGATTGCCTGTTGCACAGGAAGCATTTGAAAAAACATGGCAAACCACAACATCCCCGTTCACCGGGACAAAGGAGTATTCGGGGCTGTTGGTGCCCACATTGTTACAATTGACCACCCATTGAAAAACCGGAGCAGGACCACCATTTTGAACAGTGGCAGTTAAGGTAACCAGGCTTCCTACACAACAGGGATTGGTTGATGCGATAATGGTCACCGCAACCGGGAGATTGGGGCTTACACCCATGATCACGTTATTTGATACCGCAGTGGGGGTTGCAGCACACGACAGGTTTGAACTCATTATACAATGCACGATATCACCGTTTCCCGGAGCATATGTATAAACTGGACTGTTTTCCCCGGAAGGGGCTCCATTGACATACCAGGCAAAAAATGGATTATCTCCACCTCCGGAATGCGTTGCAGTAAAGGTAACACTGGTTCCCGCACATACTGAATTAGCTGAGGCGTTAACCGAAATGGTAACAGGAATCGGACTTGCCTGCTGAAGGATCACTTCATTGGAAGTAATGGGGTTGGTACCACTGATGCAACTTGCATTTGATAATAAATCGCATTTGACAACGTCACCCGGCAAAGCAAAATAAGAAAAGTTTGCTGCGTTGGTGCCCGCTGCAAGGTTATTGACTTTCCACTGATAAACCGGAGCGGGGCCCCCGTTGGTTGGGATGGCTGAAAAACTGACTGGATTCCCGGGGCAAAACGGGTTCGTAGGTGTGTTGATGACGATCGCAGCTGGCAATGCCGGGCTTACTCCCATGGAAAGTGGATTTGATACAGCGGGACTTCCGCTCACACACGCTGCGTTGGAGGTGAGCTGACAGGTGACAACATCCCCGTTTGAAGGTGAATATGTAAATCCTGGTGAATTTGACCCGCTGCTGATCCCATTTACTTTCCACTGATATACTGGCGAGGTCCCCCCGTTCACCACGGCAGATGCAAAGGTTACACTGCTTCCAGGGCATACAAGGCTATTGCTGGCGGAAATCCTGATGCTTGCAGGGGTTTCTGTATGATGGAGCATGGTGATTCCATTGGATTTACAAGGGTTCATGACTGCACATGTCAGGTTTGAGGTCATCTGGCCGGTCACAAAATCACCGTGTGTGGGGACATAGGTGTAAGTTGAACTGGTTGTTCCTACGGGCAAACAATTCACGCGCCATTGATAAACCGGCAACGTTCCTCCATTGGTGGGGGTAGCGGTGAAAGTAACAGGACTTCCTTCGCAAAATGGATTTGTGGAAGTTGATATACTTACAGCAGGTGCAAGTTCAGGCTTCACCACCATAGTGATCGGGCTCGACGTGACAATCTTGCTTCCCGAATAACATAAAGCATTCGATGTCAGCCGGCAGGTTACCACATTGCCGGTAGCCGGCGTAAATATCAGGGTTGCATTGTTACTCCCTGTGTTGTTTCCATTGAGTTTCCATTGATATACAGGGGCTGTTCCCCCATTTGAAATCGTGGCCGTAAAAGTAACCTGACTGGCAGTGCAGGATGGATTTGTAAGGGTTGAAATGGATATAGTGACCGGCAGAACCGGCATTACGGTCATATTGATCGCATTGGAAGTGGCAGGATTTCCTGAACAGCACTGAAGGCTTGAGGTCACCTGGCAGGTAATGACATTTCCATTAACAGGAGAGTAAACAAAGGTATTTTGATTGGTACCGGCATTCACCCCATCAACTTTCCATTGGTAAACCGGGGATAAACCCGCATTGACGGCAACAGCCGTATAGGTTACCATTGCGGCCAGACAAGATGGATTTGCGGCTGTAGTAATCGTGACACTTACCGGAAGGATAGGGTTTACCGTCATGGAAATCTCATTTGAACCAGCCGGGTTATTCGTTGCACACGTCAGATCGGAAGTGACCCAGCATCGGATGAAATCACCGTTTGAAGGAATATATGAAAATGTCGGGCTGTTTGTTCCAACACTTAAACCGTTTACAGTCCAGGCATATGCAGGTGTGGAACCCCCATTGACCGCCTGTGCGGTATAAGTTACCGGCAGCCCGGTACACGAGGGATTCGTTGATGGCATAATACTGGAGCTCACCGGGATGCCAAGGCTTGGGATGACCGTCATGGCAATGATGTTTGAAACTGCCGGATTACCTGTTGCACAGGATGAACTCGAGGTCAGGGTGCAGGTAACTTGGTCGCCGTCCTGCGGAATGTATGTAAAAACCTGATTATTTGAACCGCTGTTCATCCCGTTTACTTTCCATTGAAAATTCGGCGATGTTCCACCGTTTACGGGAGTCGCAGTAAAAACAACCTGAACATTCTGGCAAACAGGGTTTAAGGAAGTTACAATGGAAACGGATACCGGTAATTGCTGGCTGACGGCCATGGTAACAACGTTGGAAGATACGGGGGTCACAGGCGCACACTGGATATTGGAAGTCATCCAGCAAACAACCTGGTCGCCATGGTTTGGGAAAAAAGTGTAACTGGCACTATTTGTGACCACAGTAACTCCATTTACCTTCCATTCAAAGGTGGGAGCAGTTCCTCCGTTAAATGCGGTCGCGGTCAGCGTGACGGACGAGGCAACACAAACCGGATTTGAAGATGCGGAAATAGAAACACTTACTGGAATATTCGGGGTCACGGTCATGGTAACTGAATTCGACAGGGCCGGGGATACGGATTGGCACAGAACGGATGAAAAAAGTTTACAAAATATCACATCCCCATTTGCCGGAGCATAGTTATATACCGCACTATTTGTTCCAACGGGGAATCCATTCAACATCCATTGATATACCGGGGATGTTCCGCCATTGACTGGAAAGGCCGTGAATGTCGTGGTAATACCCTGGCAAACAGGATTTGCAGATGCCTGAATGCTCACACTGACCGGAACGACCTGGTTTGTGATCATGGTTACCGGGGCCGATACCGCAGGATTGCCAAGGGTGCAGGAGGCACTGGAGGTAAGCTTGCATGTTACAGCGTCGCCATTGAATGGAACATAGGTAAAACTATTGGCTGCTGAACTGACTACGATATTGTTAACTCTCCATGAAAACTGCGGGGAAGTGCCTCCATTGGCAGGCAGAGCTGTATAGGTCACTGATGTGCCCTGGCAAACCGGATTTGCAGAAGCAGAAACGGATATACTCACCAACTGGCTGGGGCTGACTGTCATCACGATGGGACTTGATGATGCCGGGTTTCCTATAACACAAGTGGCACTTGAGGTCATCTCGCATACTACAAGGTCGCCGTTAACAGGGGTCATGGAAAATACGGGACTATTGCCTCCACCTGGTAATCCGTTCACTTTCCATTGATAGACCGGTGCCGGACCTCCATTTTGAGAAACCGCCGTAAAGGTCACCTGAGTACCCTGGCATACCGGGTTGGAAGAAACGGAAATAAAAACTCCCGTCTGCCGTAAAGGACTGACAATCATGCTTACAGGGTTAGAAACAACCTGTGGCAATGTATTACATTGGGCGGTTGAATAAAGGTCGCAGGTCACCACATCACCATTTGATGGAATGTAGCTAAACACACTGCTGTTGGTGCCAACCGGGTAACCATTTACCATCCATTGCAGAACTGGCGTGGTTCCTCCATTCACCACAGCTGCACTGAGTAAAACGGGCGTGCCTTCACAAACCGGATTATTGTCAGGTGAAATAGTAATGGCGGGAACCACCAGGGGTAAAACCGTGACATGTAAGGTGCCTGGAGCAGTAGCCGTAGCATAGTTCACCATGACAACCTCCGTGCCCGCCTGCGACCAGGCAACAACGATGCTGTTTGTGCCTGCTCCGGAAGTAATTGTTCCCCCGGAGGACAAGGTCCAGGTATAATATGCCATGCCCGGATCTGTGGTGTAAATATAACCTCCGGTACCATAACAAACACTGTCGGGGCCGGTAATTGAAGGAATCAGACCGGGCTGATCGACAGAAGCAGTAGCTCCTTTCGTGACAGGGTATCCGTATAGGTATATTGTTGAAAAACAGAGCAATATCAACAGAAATCGAATGGTAAAACGATTATCCGTAAATCCCGGTATATGGTGTGGTTTCTGGAATGAATTCATAAAAAAAATATACTTTACAGAGGCAAAAAACTTTTTTTTTTTCTTATTATATAGTAAAATAAATAAACAGTGGTATATATGCGATATGGGTAAATATACTAAAGATTTATCTAAGTAACAATTGTGGAAATCCGTAAGAAAAGATTGAGGAAATCAGGCACACTTGTTCATGCCTGAGAATGCACTAATCGTTGTTCTTCCGGGGAGGCTTTTTAAAACGCAAAAAGAACTCAAGCCCTGTTGCCTGGTCTCCATCCATCGACGCTTCGATGTTAAAAGGAACCAGAGAAGGATTGGCAACCATGTTGATATTCTGCAGCTGCACAGCATCAATTTTAGCAAAATAATGACCAGGTACGAGCCCAAGAAAAGAAAAATAGCCATCTTCCTCCGACAGGGTTTTGGATATGAAAGTGGAATCTTGCCGGTAAAATGACACATAAACGCGCCCCAGTCCTTTTCTGATCGAATCCCCTTGAAGGTATACCATTCCAGACACCTCACCCATGATCCTGATAGGTACATGGATGCACTTGTATTGGTTGGGATTGATCGTGATGCTGATAATTGAATTGGGTATCTGCCAGGATACATTTTCGAAACCAGCACGGTCCAGCTCTATGTAGTAGGTCGTGAAGGGTTCAAGTTCAGAAACCCGGATTGTACTGTCACGGTAATTCTTTTCAATTCGTCCGCCACTGACCCTTAAATTAATCCCAATTACCTTTTGTTCATCGCTTTCGTACTTACCATTGCCATTCATATCCAAAAATGGGATGATCACCATTCCTCCTTTTCCCACAGCAGAGTTCCTTGAAAACTTCGCTTTCCCCCCTTTGCCCTCATACACCATGCTGCCTCTTGCGAACTGTAGAAATGAGGTAACATCCGAGCTGTTTCTCACAGATAAATTGGTTTGAACGGCGCTAAAATCATAGCGTACCCCTAGTTGGTATGTGTTGCTGTTGTTTGCGAAATTTTTTTCAAAAACGAAATTCAGTGTGCCATTGCGGAAGAACCTCTTTTCAATTTCAAGTTTCCCCGAAAGGAATCTGCCCTTGCTGACAATGAACTGGGCCTGTGGAGTCAAAATTATTTTTGCCGGCAGTTTAATACCAAGCGAAAGGTTACAGAACACATATGGATTTGCAGGATCGATGAACAGGGCAGATGTTGTCAGGTTGGTACTGATCCCGAGCAAAGCCCCGGAAATCAATAATTCAGAAGCATAATAGCGGGATCCGGGCAAGACGAGTTGATTCAGGGTCAGACGGACCAGTGAGGAAAACACACGGGTATGAAAGGGTATGGAAATTACAGCCTTGCGCTCTTCGAGGTAATTCGCGTTGATGACCTTCTGGCTTTTACTCAGGTTGGTATAATAAAGTTCAATCAGTAAATCCCTGGGAAGCCGGTAACTAAGTATCCCTTTGAATTTCACACCCAGGGAATATTCCGCTGAAATTAATAAACTGGTAGCCAGCCTGAGAGAAAAAGCAGCAAAGGGCATTACCGGGCGCAAAGGCATTGTTGAGAGATACTCCACGCCGGCCCCCAGCGTCAATCTCCTGCTTGCACCATAATTTAAACTCAGTTTTGAGTATTTGCTGCTTTGGGAGTTTTCAACTACACCGGCGTTGAAGGTATATTCAAATCTCTGCGGAGGTAAGAAATTGAATGGTATGCGAATTTGTTGTTCACGGGTATGCTCTTCTCCCCACGGACCATAAAAGCGAAGTTTCACCAGTGAATTTCCATATACCAGCGGAACTTCAAATGAAAAATAACCTGAAGCATCAGCCATCACATAATCGACCAGTACATAATTCACATAGAGTTCAACAATCCATCCTGGTTCGGTGTAATCGCTTAAAGTATAGGTGCAGAATGACCTTTGAAATGTTGTCGGGGTGTTTGATATCTGAACTCCGACTACCGGTGCGTTTAAAGAGATATTGGATTGCGTGGCAATTTTTCCGACATAGATCTGCTTGAACAGTTTGAGATCGTTGTTTGCGAAATGCCAGTAATAATTCTGCTGACTTGCATCAAATGGCATACTGCTTGCGTAATTCAGGTTAACTGACGCTTCCCCGCCCACCAGCAGTCCTCCCAAAGCAAGGTTTACCCTGATATCGCTCTTTTGATGTAATCGTTCGGTTGCTGAAACCGACCAGTCGGCTGCCCCAAAATGAAAAATTGGATAATTCCGCTTAATAACTGTGTCGGGACTGATATTCCCTTTGAGCCTGCTCAGGTTTGTTCGCATCATGGCCTGCCGCATCTCCCTGATCAGGGGCAATTCGAGCTTGGTGGTCAGTGTTACTGACATGTTGCTGAAGGAAAAGTTACAATCAAGGCCAAAAATTTCTCCAAAATAACTTGATTTAAGGTACAGGTTGTTCTCAGTTCGTATCAGGTCTCCTTCATTTAATTTATGAACATTCTTCTGGTATTGAATTTCGTTATTCACCCGGTCGATCAGGTATGGGGATTGCTGATTGATGAAAAAGCCCTTCACTGTATCATATCCTGGGGTTGGAAAATTCTGTATTTTCAGAAAGGTAAAAACATTGGTAACAGGCAGGTATAAAACCTGCCCATGGATATAGGCAGGCATCTCGGCGGTTCCGATCTGCCTGATAAATAAAACAACAGATATTTCCTCAAAATCAGAATCCTCCTGAGCCAATACCCGTTCCGGATTCAGGGAGAAGAGAAGACAAAACAGTAAGAAAGCATACCAAAAGCCTGACGCATCCCTGTATTTCTTAATTCCGTAATTCCTGTATGCATTATCTTCTGTCAAAGTAAATTTAGATGTTTTTGTTCTGTGTCCTGCTATTCCTGGATAAACATCACCACGAACGAACCGCTGTAGTCTCCCGGTGGGTTTGAAAGCGGGTTTCCTACTGTTAAAGTTCCACCGAGGTAAACCTCCAGGGTTCCACCGCCGGAATATGGCAACACAAACGGAGTGGGTGGTTCCGTGCTGCCAAGGTTCATGGTCATTGTTCCCCCGTTGTTACCCGTCAAAACCGCCGCAGAGCCTGCCAGGTAATGGATAACCGTTCCAGGATTTCCCTCAATTTGGAAGATAGCAGGATAATATGTATAGCCCAGGCTGACCAGGATAATGTCTCCCACTGAATTTCTTAATCCCGCCGGATCAATAATGACCGATCCTCCTCCCACACCTTGAGAAAATGCACCGAAACTCAGGTTCCGGATAAATGATACTGATACCGGCCTGGGCGGCATTTCCTGTGCTTCTATAGTGTCAATAAGCAGAATAAAAAGCACTAAAAGCAACAAGACCCTGACTGTTTTAGATATTGTCCCAAACTTAGTTGAAATATAGGTTAAAAAGGAAGGACCAGACATAGCTGATCCTCCACTAAGGTTCCGTAAGTTTGAGTTGCGAAACAAAAAACATGGAACCAATGGATAAAAGTAATGAATTAAACCGTAAAACGCTTTCGTGGTTAAAAGAACAATCGATTGATTTACGGGTTGGTATTTTGCAGAACTATTTAAGTGTCTGTCAGATAATGATAAACGAGCTCCTTGAAGAGGAAGTGATTGATAAAGCCGGTGCCCGATACAGTCACCAGAAGCCAGAGAATGGCCGGTGGAGCCGTTGGGGCTATAACCCTGGCAGCGTGAAAATCGGAGATCAGAAAGTAAGGGTCGAGGTTCCACGGCTATTTGATAATTTGGATGAGAAAAACACTCCGCTCCAACGTTACGAAGAGATGAAAGAACTCCCGGAACCGACAGATCAGTTGCTTAAAGGGGTATTGCTGGGCCTTAGCGTACGAGATTATGGGCAGGTGGTTGATTCGCTGAACGAAGGATTTGGGCTGTCTAAAAGTTCCGTCTCCCGTTCCTTTGTTGAAAGAACCGAAGAAAAACTGAAGGAGTTTGAGTCCAGGCCAATTGCGCATCACAAGATACTGGCCCTTTTCATTGATGGAAAATACCTTTCCAAAGAGCAGATAATTATCTGCCTTGGTGTTACAGAAAACGGAGACAAGATCCCGCTTTGTTTTACCCAGGCTGCTACGGAAAATTCTCAACCGATCAAGGATATGCTGGAAAGATTGAAGGAACGTGGTTTGGATTATTCCAGTGGGTTGCTTTGTGTGATCGATGGTAGTAAAGGAATACGAAAAGCGGTTGAAGATTGTTTTGGTGAGATAGCAATCATTCAGCGCTGCCAGTGGCATAAACAAGAGAACATTTTGAAGTATTTGCCGGATAAATATCATGAGTCCGTTAAAAGACAATATCAACATGCCGTAAACCAAGATAAATATGATGACGCCCGAGCTGAACTTGGGCAACTCAAGTCCGATCTGAAATCACTGAATATGGCCGCTGCCCGTTCATTGGACGAAGCCATGGAAGAGATCCTGACCTTGCACAAACTCGGCATTAACACACTTTTTGCCCATTCATTTGCAACAACCAATTGCATCGAAAACCTTAACTCCCAACTACGTAAATATGTTGGCCGAGTGAAAAACTGGACGTTATCAAACGAGCGATACCGCTGGGTTGCAGCTGCTTTATTGGAGGTTGAACGCAAAATGCGAAAAGTTAATAACTTTGATAAACTGGATATGATGAAAAATGCAGTCATAAAAGAAGTAAAACGTAGAACCTTAGCCAATCAAATTTCAACTAAATAATGGACAACCTCCTGTTTTATTTAGGAATTTCTTTTTCACGGTGCTACCATTGGTTATTTATATAAACTTTCCTGTTAAACACTACATCACCCGTTGATAAACTAACAACATAAATACCTGTCGGATACGTCAGGTCCATTTCCTGGTACCCTTCAACCATTATTGCCTTGTGCAGCAACCGCTGACCAACCATGTTATAAATTGTAAGGTCGGCCTGTTTCCCTCCCTCCGGTTTTGAATAGATATACAGTCGGTTCCTGAAACTGTAAACATAGAACGGATCTTCCTTTCCCGGTTGATACCTGAGGTCTTTCAGACTGAATATCAATGAGAAACGATTTTCATCCGTTCCGGGGTCCAGATGAATCCGATACTCAGGATGCAAGGCAATATTCTGTTTTATCCCGGTTACGCGATCACAAAAATAGATGAAAAGATTTGATGGCATGTACTCGATATCGCAAATTCGAAAAAGAACATACCCTTTCTGCATTGTTTTAAATCCCAGTTTCACCTCGGTAATGGTATCAACCGGATAGGGAATTCCACTCACAGACAACCTGGATGTATCGGGGGTAACAGCGTACAGGTTGGGGACCAGCACATCGGTATTCATCAGTTTCAGCGCATCGTGATGTACATCGAATCCCATAGTCGCATCCTGGTTGAAGTATAGGGTCATTGGGTCCCCTGGCGAATCCTGAATCTCATTTTTGGCGCTGATTCTCAGCAGCGGCCGCCATTCATCCGATGTTTTTTTATGAAAATAGGGCGATAAATTATTAACTCTCACGCTATTGGTAAAAATCAACGTGGATGCAACGGGATAGGCTCCATCAGAAACATGGAGGAAAAATCCCTGCATGGACCCAATGATGTTGTCGGCGATTCCGTCACTTGAAACCCCGTGGACATAAGTGCTGTAGGTCCCGGTGTACTGATCAGTATTCCCGGCATTAAAATAATAAACAGCATCATCGATGTTGGTTCTAACCCATCCGGAACCGGCGTCCCAGTCAATGGGCGAAGGATATGGATTGCCGATCAGGTTGAAGCCGAGTGTGAATGGCCTGTTGCTGTTGAATAAAGTAAGCGGAATCATGTTTCTGTTATTCACAACGCCAAAAAGGTCAAGCGTATCAGGACTAAAAGAAGGGCCGAAGTTAACCGCATATCCCTCCATCGGATTGAGGATGCCCGCGGCGTTGGTGTAGTTTAGCCACCCGGTAAAGAACCGGTTTTCATCATACCTGTAAAATGTCGGGAAAGAGGCATTCAGGTTCATGTGATCACCAAACTGGCCTACGGTTGCGGCTTGAAAGGGCGAACTGAAATACTTATAACCAAATCCGACCGGAAGATATCGTTGCATGATCAAATTGCCGCTGATTTCACCATTTCCCAAACCATCTACGAGTGAAGTTTGGGTTTGGTTCGATAACAGTGTTAGTTTTTTATTGGCGCTAAGCGTACCATTGCATAATAAAACACTCCGCAGCGTTTGATTTGGTGCAGAAATCGACGTAATACTCCCTGTTCCAATGATTATATTCTCAAAAAGGGTCGACGAACTCCCTCCAATTACCTGGATACCGCCATTGAAATTAATGGTACCGCCATTATTATTGAAAGTGCCATTATTTGTAAAATTAAGGGCGATACTCATGGTATCCGAAACCGGACCTGTAAGGGATCGTGTGGCGTTGATCGTAACGTTCCCGAAATTACTTGTAGCTGAACCACTTATAAGTGTTGCGCCATCAAAAACAACGCCCCCGCTGTTATGAATAAATGTTCCGTTATTGATCCAATTGGAAAGCATGATAAACGCGGCAGCACTCTTTCCGACCAAGACACTTGCGCTGGAAATCCGGATGATATTAAAAGTGGTTGTTGAACTTCCGCTAAGCGTTGTGCTTCCCACGAAATTTACCTGGCCCGAGTTGTGATTGAACGTGCCATTGTTTACCCAGTTGCCGGCAATTCCCAATGTTGACGACAAGGGCCCTGTTAAAATGCTTCCGGTATTAATCTGAATGTTGTTTAACGTATCAGGATTTGTCCCGCTTAGCACGGTAGTTCCGTTGAAAACGGTTGTACCATAGTTGTGATCGAACGAACCGTTGTTGATCCAGTTAGAATTTAACACCAGCTTACCAACCGTTGATGCCTTAAAACCGCTTCCGGTTGAATTTGTCAGGGTTCCGTTTACCAAAATGTCTATATCTGCCATTGCCTTGATCCCATTTCCGGTAAGAAGCAGGTGGTTATAGGTTTGCAGGTATGGAAAAACCGCCGTCCCGGTTGCATTGGATAATTCGATGGTGCCCCCGGTCACTGAAGTAAAATCGCTGAAATTTCCTGCCGGGAAAACATAAAAACCAAAAGTGGAAGGGGTGAGCCTCATGGTTCCGGTGCCGCTGACCGTTCCCAAATCATGCCCAACAGTGCTGGCGAGATCCAGCTTGGCGGTTCCATTCAGGATAAGGGAATTTGCCCGATGACCTGTTCCGGTAGCAGTTACGGTATGCCCCGAGGCAATGATCACATTCTGTCCGTTCGGGTATGTTGTAGCGGCAGCTCCTGCATGTGAGACCGTTGACCATGTAGTGAGGGTGGTCCACGGTCCCCCCAATGTCGCATTCCGGCTGTAATACGTTAACGTTGTCAGGAATTCAGAGGGATAACCCGCTGTATATTCTCCGTCGAGATAGGAAACACCTGCAAAAGTGATTAGGTTCTGAGAAGTGTTGACCGCGGTACCCTGCGTCCATGCGCCATTGAAATACCGCCCGCCGATGTATTGATTTTCTGTTCCGTGCACATCCGCCTGAAGATAATTGTAAACGTGTGTCACGGTCAGGCCGCTGAAACCTGTACTGGTAACATGCCAGTAAAACATCAGTTGGTAATCTCCCGGGTCGGTAGTACAATAATGTTTAGAATTGACAGGTATTACCGTAACCGTTCCGGGAGCAGTATTGGCTGTCACATTGATTCTGACAGGTACATATTTCGATGGGCACCCAATGGGGAAGGTAAAATCGTGCGCAGAGGCCGGGTATGATTTTCTCACCCCGGCATCGCTGGTCAATCCATCGCTGCGGATATAGCTTGTTGCGGAATTTCCAACGATCGACCCGGTGGAGGTACTGGATAAAATCAACAGATTGTTGCCGATGTCAAGCATCTTGCCTTGAAATGTCAGGATTCCCGTTATATCCATGACCGAAATCATGGTGACATCCTTTGCACTGTTCAGGGTAAGATTACCAAATTTACCGGCGCCATTGCCTGACAGGATTTGTACCACTGGACCGGCAAGCAAAATATTACCGGAACCTGCATGGGTGGCTGAATTGTAGATATTCCCGATTACAGTAATTACATTGCCCCCGTCATTCAGAGTCGCGCTGTTTAAAGAAAGGTCGCTGTTGACCCTTACCACCGTGTTGGGCTGTAAGGCGATGACCCCTGAAAGGTTGGTGTTGCTGATGGCCACCCGGCCAAAGTTTGTCCTGTTTCCTGCAACACCTGTAATGTTTTGTGTTGCGCCGTTGCCGTTGAAAGTCGTCAGCTGTCGTATTGAAATTGATCTGTAACCGCCTGTTGTCACACCAGTTCCGGCATCTGTATTCAGGTTTGTCAAACCGCCTGCAATGTTGACATCGAGGCTGTCGGTATCGAAAACAGAAGTAGCCTGGATTGTTAAAGTTCCTTTCAGTGTGAGGCCATGAACAGACAGTTTAAGGGTTTTGGACCTTGTTGTTCCATCTACCGTGAGGTTAAAAAGTGGTACCTGGGTATCAAGGGTCAGGTTGGTCATATTGCCCGTACCTTCGGTAGCGCTGCTGCCGAAAACGACGGTACCTCCTGTTACCGTTGAACTTTCCGGCCTCAGGTAGAGGTCATTATAGGTGATGCTGGCTCCTCTTACAATATTCAAAGTACCTCCGGACATATTGAAAATGCTGCCTGAATTCAATACCTCTAATTTAGCACGGCTTGGCTGAGAATTTCGCCCGTTAATGGTCACGGTACTGGTTCCCGATTGCTTATATACGAGAGAACCAAGGCCATTGATCATGCTTCGCCTTACCTGGCCATTGACGAAAAGCAGTCCGCCACTGACTTCGATGGTTGGCGAGCCGGCACCGGAATATTCAATGTCATTATTTGCCAAGTCGGTCTCGTTTCCGATATAAATTCCACCGGATCTCACTTCCAGCATTCCGGCCAGGATCACATCCACGTCATCATCCAATGAGTCAGCAACATGAATAAATCCACCGTTTGCCGATAAACAGGTTGTTGAAGGGATATTGAATTTCTGGCTGGAGACGGTAACTGAAAGTGCAGCTGTTGAAAGCATGAACGTTCCGTTGACAAGTGTCAGGGGCAAAATATTATTGGTAAAGGAAAAGGCAGTGGAGGTGACATTCAGTATCGGGGTTAATGAAGTCCCTTTGTTAACGGTCAGGGTATAAAAATCTGTAGTTGCACCCCTTCCGGAAATAGTGGCAAGCGAACTGCCGGTAAAGGTTACATCACATCTGTAAAGGTTGGGCGCCAGCAGATTGCTTAAATCAAAGATACCAGCATTCGCCAGGTTGCCACCCAAAGAGAGTGAATGGCTGACCGGTGTTCCTGTTGTTGCGATATTGAAAATTGCGCCGGCGGCTATGGTGAAGTTTCGGTCAACCCTGATGGTCTGGGCAAAATTGTTTTGCAGGATCAAATTACCTCCGTTTACCAACAGATCGAGTTTGATGGTAAGGGAACGGGAAGCAACGCCATTCAGTTTGGCCAGTGCGGTTGCAGAATTTCCGTTTACAGTCATGATCCCATTCACAATAAGGTCCGAATTTGGCATGGTAATGACACGCCCGGTGGTTGGAGTAAGCATCAGGTTGCAGTAATTGGTAATCGACCGGGATGTTGGCGCACTGGAGATCAATGGAATACCAAAATCAACACTTCCTGAATAATATTCAACCGTTCCCCCGCTTGATCCGAGAAAATTACCAAAATCTCCTGCAGGGAAAATGGCCGTGCCCCCGGTTGATGAAATTTGGATTTTCCCGGTACTGCCGGGGATCACTGTTCCGAAGTTATGCCCCTTCGTTGTTCCAATAGTTAAAACGGAATTCAGTTTGATTGATAAACTGCCGGAAAAAACCGAATCGGTTTGTATGGTCACTGTATGATTATTACTGCCGCCATCACCGATAAAAACAGGGCTTCCCCGTCCGGGAATTTTGGTTGAAGGAGGTCCTCCATACGATTGGTTCGACCAGGTTGAAGGTGAAGTCCATAATCCATTGGCCCGACTGTAGAAGGCCGTAACGGAATCGAAAGGGGGAATTCCGGCAGTATAGTCACCCCTGAAACTGTTTTCATTGGGAAAGGAAATGGTGTTGGTGGTTTCATTCACCAGGGTTACATCATTCAGGTATGTCCAGAATGCCGGATTGTATTTACCAGGGACATATAATGTATTATCCGGCAGATTTGCATAGTTAAACGAAAAGGCAACGGCATTTGACGGAATATTTGTAAATCCGTATTCCTCCACTTTCCAATAATATTGAAGGCAATTTCCGATGGTTGCAAACGGATGTTTCGCCGGAACAGGTTTAACTGCTACACTTCCATAAGTAGCAGGGATTGTTTTCAGGTGAACGATGACAGGTGTATACTTTGCCCCACTGCCAATGGGGAAAGTGTATGACGTGGTGTCGGCATATGTCCGGCGCAGTCCACCATCCGATGGAGCACCTGAGGTGAGTATATACCTGTTTGTGCCCATCGTGCCCTCGATGGTAGCCAGTGCCGTTAAGGATAGCTGGTATCTTGCAATGTCAAACAACCTGTCATTCACCAGGGTAAGTGTACCTGTTATTCCGATATCGGCGGCCAGGGAAACCTGGGCTGATCCGACTGAACCGGTTGTATTGTTGATTTCAAGATTCTGAAACGTACCTAGTCCATTACCCGAAATTGATTGTGTTCCGGTCGATTTGTTCATGGTTATTTTCCCGGCACCAATATGTGTTCCGTTATTGACTATATTTCCTGCCACATAAACGGTTTTCCCGCCATCGGCAAGAATGCCGCTGGTAATCATCAGGTCGTTCCTGATGGTAAAAGAAGCGGCTGATGAAGCAAGGATGAGACTTCCCGAGGTTTTATTGACCTGAAGGTTGTACAACCCATTGGTGATTGTCCCGAAATTCCATAAAAAGTAATTCCCGTATCCAAAAAAAGAGGTTGTATTATTATTTGGAGTATAGATTCCTCCGGGGTTGATAAAAAAATCATGGCTCACTGATACCGGAAAATTGCCGGTACCCGATGACAAGATTGCGTTGGCATATATATTGATCTGATTTGTGATCACCAGGTCGTATAAAAGGTTCACATTCGCATTTCCTGTTGATCCAAGTCGTTTGACTTCAATATTCCACAAATATACCCTGGTAAATAAATCAACAGAAGGGGTATTGACCGGATTGGTTTCAAAAACAATTTTACCACCGGTCACAGAAAAATTCCCGGGATCACAGTTCAGATAAAGTCCGTTTCCATTGGTTGGGGTTCCATTGGTGCAGTCCCTGATAATTATTTCGCCTCCGGTCATGACGAAGGTCGAGCTGGGATTTGGGATATTGAAAATGGGCACCGCAGAGGTAAGCTCTCCGGCTTCGGTTTCGTCACCCCTCACGATCACGGTTCCACCGGTCTGAACATAGGAGGTCTTCCCGGAAGAAGTCCAGGTACTTCGCATGACAGAGGTATTTAAAACACCGCCCTCAATGATAACCATGGATGATGAATTGGCCGTATTCCAGAAGATAATCCCTGCACTATGGCGGGTACTGAAATAACCATCAGAAATCCTGAAGGTTCCGAAGATTGACAGTGCACATTCCGCGTTCGTGGTTACCCCTACTGCATTGGCAGGAGCTTGCGGGAACCCCGAGTTATTCGAAGCGGTTGTATATACCGATACATCAGGGCTGGCAATCCACAATTGTGCCGCCAGTCCGATGGCATAATCCCCATTCTGGTCATCTGGACCGACAGGTCCCTCAGCCAGAGTAGGAATCAGAATGCTTCCTGTGAGTTTTAATGTACCATTCTTAATCCATAAGGCTTTTCTGACTTCAGGGTTATCCTGTGTGAAAGGGGTTGTTTGATATCGTTTGACAGCATTGGACCCATAGAGTGAAAAATTGGCAATGTTCGATGAATTTATCGTTAGAACATACGTCTGATCAGTTCCCTTGTCAACAATCAGGTTGTAAAAGTCAGTAATACCGTTCAAGGTCACCGTGTTGTTCGCTTCCCCGGTAAACCTTACCGTTACTGCTCCGTTTGTGGCGAACTGGTCATAAACAGGTGCGGTAAGGTTTGTTAGCCGCACGATGCCATCGTTGGTGAAATTACCGCCAATATTCAGTTGATGAAAGTTGGAATGAAACCGGCCGGCCGGGGGCAATGTGCCCGGAATGGAATAGGCCGGAGTCATGTTGGTATTTCCCGTTCCGGTGGTGATTTTGCCGGTTGATTCGACCGATAAATTCTTGCCGACTGTAACGACAATTCTTCTGGCATTGGTGGCATCGTTGATCTGGAAAGTCCCTTTCTGGATCATCAGTGAATCATAGACCATGAGATTCGTATCGGGCAATGTGCCAATGGTCATCACCTGGCTGACAGATCCGAGGTTAATAAACAGATTGCTGTATGCAGCAATGGCATTGTCAATATAAAAGCTTCCCGTTGTGGCATAATATTCAACGGTTCCGCCATTCAATGCCAGGAAAGTGCCCCCGTTGATTATCGGCATTTTCCAGTAAGAACCGCTGACCCTGCTGGTTCGAATACGCCCTTTCCCATTGAGGGTTATTGCCGGGATCGTATAGGTGGCCAGGTTTAAAACTGCACCGAGGTTGATCGTAATTGTATGTCCCGTAGTGGAAATATTTGCTGACACCGTAATGGTCCGGCCTGTCAGGATGCATACAAAATCGTTGGAGGCAGGAGTCGCAGAACCTATTAAAGTAGTCCCGGTGGAGTCGGTGGTCCAGATATTAGTCCCGCTCCAGTTGCCTGACTGGTAACTGTAGTATTTTGTGGCAAAACCTTCAGAAGAAAAGATTAACAGTACCGAAACAAGGGTAACAAATGTATATATGGCTATTGAAAATTTTATTTTCATTTTTCGGACCATTCGGTAAAAAAACCATCCATTGCCACATAACACTCAAACAAATGCACTACTTTAAAATAAGGTCCCCTTCTGCCATTTTTTGCACCTTGGTGTCAACAGGTGTCGAAAAAACCACGTGCAGTTTGCCAGATTTATAGTCTATGCCCGGAATTCTGTCGAGGGTACATTGAAACCGGCGTACCAGGTTCGGTGTATAAACCGCAATCCCTTTGACAGACCCCACTTTTGTTTCCTTTCCCTGGTCAGAGATGTGTTTAACGATGATATCCCCGTAAACCGAGAAATTGCCAGTCCGGTTAAAAGTCAACCTGAATTTCGGGAGGGTGTCTTTCACCATTTCAAATGCAAGGTCAGAAAGCGTAACCTTTGTATTGGCTTCTCCAAGGCGGATTATGACCGGAATTGTAATCCCGAAAATAGGGATCAGTTTGGCTGATACCGCCGTTGTATCAGCTGTAATTTCTTTTTCACCCAGTGGTTTGGCCTTTGGAATTGCTCTGAAATAGATATGCGAACGATATTCGCCGGGGTCCATTTTGGCTCCTTTTACAAATTGCATTTTAATGATTTGAGATTTTTTAGGTGCCAGGGATACAGTCCGGGGATAAAACCTAAGGTATTTATCTGCAAAAAATTGTCCTGAATCCGGAGCGGTGATGGCTTCAAACGAGCCATCGTCCTTCATCCTCATTTGTACAATGGAAATCAGGTATTTTGATGAATCGTTGCCCGTATTTGCAAGGGTAAGTTCCTGCGATCTTACGGCTCCTTCAAAAACCACCCTGCGAGGCAGGATCAGCAGGTTCCCCTGTCCATAAATTTCAACGAATGCAGAACTACAAATAAGAGCAAGGATGAACAAACCCCGAATGAACAAAACAATCCGGAATGATCCGGACTTTTTCAAAGATAAACCTGAAAGTTGCATACTTCTTGAATTAATAAAGGCTGGCAGCTTCACCCTGATTCACCAGAAAAGAGTACCAGATTATCTTTCCTGATTTGGTTTTTTAGTTGTAATTCACCGTAACATTCATGGGTGAAACAGAAACGAACACCCCAGCCAGTAATTCAGTTTCGGGATTCAGGATCGGATCACTGTCGAATGAACGAACGATCAACTTGCTATTTCCGTTGGGCACTTCCATCGGGGACGGCGGAACGGTTATTTTATAAGAATATGCTGTTGTTCCGGCAACTACAAACGAAGCGGCCGTAAAAGTGCCTGTGGAAACTGGAAGTATGATATCTGACATTACAGCACTTGCACTCGATGGCACCAATTCAACAGAACCTGCAATGATAATGGCAACACTTTCAAAATTCAGGTCAACTGATTTTGTAACGGTGATCGGTTCAACAACGGTTGCACTGATCCGCGTACCTGAAGAACCTTCCTGGGAATAAACAAAGGAAATAGTGAATGTAAAAAGAAGTATGAAAATTAGTGACTTTGTCATCATCCTGTCCATTTTGAATAATTCGTATAAAGATACAATATTTTTATAGAATTCACACCAGCAGAGAAAAATTGCCTTACTTCTTCAAAAAAAAAGAAACGCTGTGTATGCTACAGCGTTTCTTTTTATGAATGGCAATTTTAGTTATAGTTTACAGTAACATCAAAGGGAACTGCTGACACATAAACCCCGGCAACCTGATTGGCGGCCACGGTAACATCTGCACCAACATATAAAGTTTCTTCCCCCGAAAGGGCTCCCAACTGACCGGTTGGTGTTGGTGAACTGGTGAAGTTATTGACAATCATCGTTTCACCACCGGCACCGGTTGTGTTGGTAATCGTCAGGTCTGTTGATGGGAGTAAAATGGAATAGGTGGCATCAGGTACCCCGCTTACTGTAAAGGTAGCGGCGGCAACCGTACCGGCAACAACCGGGAAGGTCACACCTCCAACCTGGCTGCGGGTAGCTGCTGCAGATGCTTCCAGGGTGACAACACCACCGGTTGCACTTACTGCCAAATTCCCGAAATTCAACGGGACGTCCAATACAATAGTGATAGGTGAAACAATTGTAGCGGTAGCAGTTGAAGATTCAGTTACCTGCGCCTGGGCTGTAACTGCAAACATGACGAGCAATAATGCCAATCCAAATAATCTTGTAATTGTTTTCATTGTTTTTGGGTTTAGGGGTTACTTTCTTTTTTTAAATTGTTATGTTGATTTATACTCGGTTCAATCTGCTATACGAAAAGTTTGTTTTATAGTTACAATCAGTTCATAAATCCTACACTTAAAAACAAAGATAGGTCAAGGATATTCTCTTTGCAATTGGTAATAACCATAAAAAAAAACTCCGGAAAACCGGAGTGTCAAAAAAAAATAAAACATTATTTAGTTGGATTACACATTATTACAAAAAATGTGCCCCTGCCATTTGTCCGTCAATATTACCCTAACATAATGGATATAATCAAAAAATAAATATTTGATCACTTGGAATTTTGGTTGGTCAGATTGCCTTTTATCGTCAGGGAACCGTTGTTCGTCATCGTGGCAGTGTTTTGTATGGTCACATTGCCCATGATGGTAAGACCGGCTCCAACTGAAATTGTTAAATTGGCTCCTGTCAGTATGGACAGGCCTTTGCAGGCATTGCCTGTGGTCGAAACGACCGGGCTGAATGGTTTGCCTGATGGGATTACCACGTTTTGGGTTCCAAGTGGCACCACGCCGGGAGTCCAGTTCAAAGCGTTGCCCCATTGAACCGATACACTGCCATTCCATACAGTCGCCGGGTCGCTTATATAAATATTGTCCAGATACAAATTATTCCCGAGTTCACTGACCCCTCGAAAAAGAATTTTATTGGTTCCCGCCGGGATTGGGAAACTTTTGGATGCCCACTCGTTGGAAGCTGGTATATATGGCATGCCGGTTGCGCCTCCTGTATTCAAGGGTCCGGTTGGCCCACCCAGCCATGTTTTCAGCAATGAGAATGAGTTCCCGTCATCAGAGGATGCCCACAGTTCAAGTCGATCCACCTCTGTGGCATAGGTTGCATAGGCATGATCAAACGAAACGGACGGACCGGACAATGCACTGAGATCAAGGGTAGGCGAAATAAGATCAAAAGAATTGCCGGAAGGGATATTGTAAAAATCGGCGTATGCTGAACCCGATCCAATGCCAAATGCACTCACCGAACCGTCGCGCACCCAGGGTTTTTGAGCAATTGACCAGCAAACAGGGGGGTAAGTCGCAGATTCAAAATCTGCGACAAGCGGGAAACCGGTAATTGCAGCGCATAATGTCGCAGCAGACCAACCTGTTCCTGAAGAATAAGTGGGGATTGACGGCAGAACGGAATATGCTTTATAATAATAGGTGGTTGAAGGATTCAGACCCGTATGGCTGCAAGCTTCTGCAGATCCGTTATACAACACAGTTCCACCGCCGGTGATGGGATTTCCAGCCGAATAATTTCCGGAGGGTGTACCAAATGTATTCACCGTGTTGTAAGCCACCATCACATTGTTGCTGGCTATGTTTCTTTTCCAGGTCAGGTTAATTTGCGTGGTACTGGCTGCCTGGGCAAAAAAGCCGGATGGTTGCACCGGATTCGATAAGGCAACAAATGAAACCTGAATATTCGGTCGGTTTCCATTTGGGGTGCCCGACCCGGTAGGTGGCGTCTCATTTTGCTCCCAGAATTCATGCTGATTCATTGAATAGTCATACGTATCGAAAAAAACCGGGCCATTTGAGGCGCCATTTCCACCATAATTAGCTTCACAGAGCACTAGAAGGTTCTGGTCACCGGTATTCAGGTAAACGAAATCTGCAATATCAATTGTCGTCCAGCCGGGAGAAGGAAAACTGGCAGAGGCATCATATACCAGCGTAGCTCCATCGATAAGTGCTCCCCAGGTAATTGGGTAAAAAGTTCCATCGGATACAAGTTTCAGGTAAATTTTAACTGGACAGGATTCAATTTCCCCGGACTCGGCATTCCATCCCAGAGCGGTGATCAGTTTGGAACTGCCCAACTCAGTGGATGTATAGATAGATGCAGACCTGGCATAACCCTTCCATAAATTAAACGGGTAATGTCCCGAGGTAGTTCCATATCCGATTGTGATTTGCCCATGAAGTGTCATGCTGATATATATCATTATGATCATCAAGTAGATAGGTTTCATATTAATCGTCATTAAAGGTTATTTTTTTGAATATTAAACCCAACGGATTTCAGGTGTTCCCAGAAATCCGGGTACGATTTCATCACTACATCCGGATTCCTGATGATCAGTGATCTGGTTTTCATCGCAAGTGGAGCGAGCGTCATGGCCATCCGGTGGTCGCCATAGGTTTCAAAGGTCAGTCCATCGGGAAAAACGGGTTTTACCGGTTTGATCTCCAGGGCCGATATCCAATCTCCCTCGCCGAAAAAAGCGACAGGAACCCTGAGTTTTTCAATTTCATTCTTCATGGCACGCAAACGGTCGGTCTCTTTGATCTGCAGGCTCTGAACACCTTCAAACCGGCCCCTAATTCCGATGCCGGCACAGGTGGAGATAACAGCCTGTGCAATATCAGGAAAATCGGTAAAGTCGAAATAAAAACCATCAATCTTCTTAACCGTTTTGGTCAACCGGATCCCCTGATCCGTGAATTCGGTAGTGATTCCAAAATTCTGGTAAATAGCCGGCAAAACAGCATCCCCCTGAAGGCTGTCGAACAGCAAACCACGCAGTTCAATATCCACTACTTCGGCAAAAACAGCCGCTTCATACCAGAACGCAGCTGCTGACCAGTCCGATTCAACAGTAATTTCACCGGGGGTATAAGTTCCGGGTTGAACATGAACCCTTGTTTTCCCCAATTTCACCTGCGCTCCGAACAATTGCATCAGCCGGATGGTCATTTCAGCATAAGGCATCGATACTGACTTGCCTTTCAAGTGAATAACAAGACCTTTCGGAAGGCAAGGGGCAATCAGCAACAAGGCGGTAGTGAATTGGCTGCTGACCCCGGGATCGATGGTTATCTCCTTGCCGGATAAATCTCCGCCATTGATGAGCAAAGGCGGATAACCTGGTTTGGAGAGATATTCAATGGATGCGCCCAGATGTTTCATGGCATCAGCCAGGATGCCAATGGGCCGTTGTTTCATCCGCTCGGAACCGGTTAACACCCATTTGCCAGGCTGTATGGATAAAAACGATGTTAAAAAACGCATCACTGTGCCTGCGTTGGCCGTGTCAATTTCGGTAACCTTTTTCTTCCCCTTGCCCTGCAGGATGGTCTCAAGCAGTTTTTGCAGCAACAATGTATCAGCAGCATCAGATAAATTATTGATTTTGAAATCATTTCCACATAATGCACGGATCAATAGCAATCGGTTGCTGATACTTTTTGATGCTGGAAGCTGGATGCTCCCTTTAAGAATTTTATCAGGTTTGCTGATGACAATCGATTTCATTTGTTTTAAAGATAATTTCCTGCATGCCTAATGGAAAGCTGCCATCAGCAAGCTGATATCCTGAAATGGCAGGTTGTAGGATCTGCTGATAAATTGATTTGTAAGTATACCATTATATATATATACCCCCTGCCGCACTCCATAATCGCGCTTGAGCAGGTTTTCGATACCCCCTTCGGAACCGATGTCAAGAATGATGGGAACAATGATGTTATTCAGTGCCTGGGATGCAGTGTGCGGAACTTTTGACGGAATATTCGGTACTGCATAATGGGTGACTCCATGTAATTTATACACGGGAGATTTATGGGTGGTAGGCCTCGATGTTTCAAAACAGCCACCCTGGTCAATACTTACATCAATGGCAACCGCCCCGTCTTTCATTTGCCTGATCATTTCTTCGCTGATGATACATGGTGACTTCCCTTCACGGGAGTGGATGGCACCAATGAGTACATCGGCCGTTCGCAATGATTCGACCAGGGCTTTGGGATGCAATATGGAGGTAAAAACCCGCATCCCCAGGTTGCTCTGGAGCCGGCGCAAACGATAAACGGAATTATCAAAAACCTTAACCAGGGCGCCCAGTCCAATAGCGGAACGTGCAGCAAATTCCCCAACCGTGCCAGCGCCTATGATGACCACTTCTGAAGGCGTTATTCCCGTGAAGCCGCCAAACATCTCTCCTCTGCCAAATTCAGAGCTGGCAAGGTAGTCAACAGCAATGAAAATCGACGTGCTGCCGGCTATTTCACTCATTGCCCGGATAATGGCAAGCTGGTTGGTCTTGTCCCGGATGGTTTCAAACGCAAGTGCAGTAATCTTCTTTGAAAGCAAGGTCCTGAAATATTCTTCACACTGCATGGCCATCTGGATCGCTGAGAAAACGGTTTGTTTAGGCCGCAGCATTTCCATTTCCAGGCGGTTCACAGGTTCCACTTTCAGGAGAATGTCTGCCCTGTATACTTCCCGGGCAGAATAAACGATCTGTGCACCGGCTTCACTGTAATCATGATCGCTGAAATGGGCCGTGATCCCGGCGCCCGCTTCCACCATCACCTGGTGCCCGTTCCTGCATAACAAGGCAACACCATCAGGCACCAGTGAAACACGATTTTCCTGGGCAGACACCTCCTTTGGAACACCAATCAACAGGCTGCTGCGCTGGCGGGCCACTTCGAGCATCTCTTCCTGTGGCATCAACCGCTCAACCGGTGACATACGGATATAATCCGGACGAGGTTCTTCCATGGTTCAGAAAATTTACACGAAGATACAAAATAAATAGCGAAATAGCGAAAAGGCGAAATGGTTAACCGATACGACTGATTTTACGGATCGACTCTTCGTCAAGGATCTCCATTTCACGATCGGATATTCTCACAAGGCCCTCCTTCTGAAAATCTCTCAGGATTTTTACAGCACTTTCATGCGACATGGCAGAGAGGTCGCCCAAATCGAACCGGGAAAGGATCATCGGGAATTTCAGTTCGTGAAATATCTCATCATACAGATAAAGCAAGGCATCAGCCATTCGCCCGGGCATCTGCTTCTGGGTGAGATAGATCAACCTGTTGTATACAGTCAATACATCACGGCTGAAATCTTTTAGAAACTCTTCTGCAAAGAGTGAATTATGTTTAAGTATGTCTTTAAAAACCTGAAGGTCAATAAAACAAACGGATGAATCGTTGAGCGCAGTAATTGTAAAATGATGCCTTTGGTCAAAATAGATGCCAGGGCCCCCGATGAAGCTCGTCGGCTTAACAATCCTCAGGATGGCCGACCGGCCCTCGATTCCTTCAATATACAACTTGGCCATTCCGCTGTTGACAGAGAGTACATGCGACATGAACGTTCCCTGTTTTTTAATGGTTTCACCCGCCTTGAAGTTAACATGGATCTTATTTGCATCCACCAGTTTTAATTCATCGCTGTTCAACAGACAAAATAAAGGAGACATGGTCTGACAGTTATGACAACTTTGTGGCGGTTTATCAAAATATTCCGACATCTGGGATCTCATTTATGATTTGAGCCGCTAAAATTAATCAATATTGAGATATATCAATATTTGGCAAAGTATATTTCCGTTTTTAAAATTAAAAATGTCCATTTTTATCCGTCAAAATTGCCGGTTTATATCACGATTTCTGAATTGATATCCAAGTAGATTTGACGACTTGAAAACATGAACCTCAACCCATATGAAACATCGATCTTCGAACCGTAGAAATTTTCTGAGAATAGGGATTGCAGCTGGTGCAACAGCACTGATTGCAGGTGGCGGCAACGTTCTTTCAGCCCTCTCAGTCGCGGAAAGCAAAGAAACCGGTGAGAAAATGAAATTACTCACCCCGGAAGGGAAACTTGTTGAGGTCGACAAAGGCCATGTGTGCTGTCAGCCTGCTGGCAATTTAGAGGCCAGGCAGGGATTGCCTGATAAAAAAATGGTCATGGTGATCGACCTTGCAAAATGCAGGAATGCCAGGAAATGTTTGCAGGGATGCCAGAAAATGCACTTTCTTCCGCCCCACATGGAATGGATTAAATTCTACCTTCTGCGCGACTCCGAAGAGATGTCGCCATACTGGTTTCCGAAACCCTGTCTCCACTGCAACAATCCGCCTTGCGTTAAAGTTTGCCCGGTTGGCGCCACATTTAAACGCACGGATGGAATCGTGCTGATCGATAATGACCGGTGCATCGGGTGTAAATTCTGCATGGCTGCCTGTCCTTATTCCTCAAGGGTATTCAACTGGGAAGAACCAAAGATGGACAAAGGCGTGAATAAGGCCGCCTACTCGCCTGAAACCAGTTCCCCGCCGAAAATAGGAACGGTAAGTAAATGTGATTTCTGCCCCGACATGGTCAGGAAAGGCGAATTGCCCTCGTGTGTCACCTCCTGTCCCAACGGTGTTTACTACTATGGAGATAAAAATGAAGATGCAGTTACCAATGGCACCGACACAGTCAGATTCAGTGAACTGATCGAATCCCGGGCGGCTTATCGCTATATGGAAGAGCTAGGTACCGAACCCAGCGTGTATTACCTCCCGGCCGTTGACCGTGCATTTAATTACGAGGTTGGATTCGAGGGATTGAGCGATGAAGAAATTGCCCTTTATAAAACGGAAGCCAAAATAAAAGAATAATACGAATTATGTACGAAGACGAAAAAACACAGCAAAATCTGCATGCATTCAAACCGCAGCTTGAGAAGATGAGTAACAAGGGAGTTGCGCTCATTGTTTTTCTCTTGTTGGTGATCGGATTTGGCATGTACGCTTTATATACCCAGATCGTTGATGGACATATTGTTACCGGAATGCGCGACAATGTAGTCTGGGGATTGTACATTGTCAATTTTATCTTTTTTATCGGGATCAGTTATGCCGGTGCGTTGATTTCCGGTATTCTCCACCTGCTGAGGGTTCCCTGGCGTACACCCATTATCCGCATGGCAGAAATGATCACCGTGATATCAACCATGATCGGCCCTTCGTATATATTATTGTGTATTGGGCGGCTTGACCGTTTACCGAATTTAGTGCTGTTCGGACGGATCCAGTCCCCGATTATCTGGGATGTCATTGCCATCACAACTTACCTTTCAGGCAGCATTATTTTTCTTTACCTTGCCATGATCCGCGACCTGGCCATCCTGAGAGATAACCCGGTTAAAACAGCCCGATGGCGGAATCCAATCTACCGGTTTATGGCAGTTCGTTACAAAGAGACCACAAAGCAAAAAGAGTTGCTGAATGTAGCAACCGATCTGTTGTCAATTGTCATCATTCCATTGGCTATCCTTGTACACTCGGTTTTAGCCTGGATATTTGGAATGACCCTTCGCCCGGGATGGCACAGTACAATTTTTGCTCCCTATTTTGTCATTGCCGCGGTTTATTCCGGTACCGGAGTTTTAATCATGGTGATGTGGGTTTTCAGGAAAATCTACCATCTGGAATCACAAATTACCAAAATTCATTTCAACTATTTAGGCATCATCATGATCATCCTGGGTGCCATGTACGGATATTTTACCTTCAGTGAATACCTGACAAGCTGGTATGGCTCCATCAAGTGGGACATGGATGTGTTGTACAGGTTGTTCAACCCCGGTGAGTACTGGCACCTCTTTGTTTTTGCTGTCTTTATAGGGGTTTTGTTGCCAATCATCATCGTAACAGTCCCGAAGTTCCGCAATATCAACTCGATCGCATTTGCAGCATGCGTTGCCGTGCTTGCCCTGTGGGTGAAACGATACCTCATCATCATCCCGACACTTGAGACTCCTTTACTTCCTATTCACGACCTCCGGCCCGAATACGTGCATTATTCGGCCACCTGGGTGGAATGGGCCCTGACTTTCGCCGGTATCGCCCTGTTTATTCTTCTGTTTTACCTCTTTTCAAAATTCATTCCCATTATCCCTGTAGTCAGGACCGGTGAAGAAAAAGATTATTCGAGGCTGAGGAAGATCGTCTTTGAAAAACAGATGAAAAAGGTAATCAGACAGCATAAAAAAAGTGATGCAGTCATTGCCGGGATTGTTCTCCTGTTCATCCTGGTCTCAGTCCCCAGGGCCATGTCGCAGGATGAGAACAGGGTTCAGCCCATGTTGAAACTTGAATATTTTCACGTTGATTCGTCACAAATCCTCACTGCTACTTTGCAAGCCAAGGTGGAAGGGCGTTTTATTTCCCTTCCGGGTATGGAGATTGTATTCAAATTTATCTGCAACGGGACCGAAACACTGTTGGGGAAAGAAATTACCAATGGGAAAGGCAGGGCGACTGTAGCCATTCCCGAAGAAACCCTTGCGACAGGTGGCGATAAGGGCCTTTATTCATTTGAAGCATCATTTGCAGGCAACGACCGGTATGATGCAGCGTCAGTAACTGCAACCATGAAACCGCTCCGGCTGGAACTGTCATTTTTCCAGAAGGAAGGGGAAAAAATGGTCAACCTGAAAGCCCTGGAACCCGGCCCCGGCAACCAATGGATTCCTGCCGAAAACCTCGATGTTGTATTTTATGTTCCCAGAACATTCAGTTTGCTCAAAGTCGGCCAGGCATCAATTGTCAATGGCCAGACCAGCCTGGAGTTCCCGACGTCCATCCCGGGAAATCATTTAGGATACCTGACGCTTACCGCGAAGGTGGAAGAAAATGAAATCTATGGGAATGTAGAAGTTTCCGGAACTATAAACTGGGGAAAACCACTTCCACCTGTTAACACGATTAAAAGGGGTCTTGGTGACACAAACGCCCCGCTATGGATGGTATACACCCTGATCGTATTGCTCTCGCTGGTATGGTTTCATTATATGTATGTCATTTTTACAGTACTCAGAATAAGACACTTAGGTAAATCATAATTATTAACAACAACTAAAATGGAGGTTTTATGAAGTCAAATCAAATTAGATTATTTGCAGTTGCAGCAGGGATGCTGATGACATTTTCATTTGCAACTGCCACCCAGGCGCAAACCGCCGGTGCATGGACGATTCCTGCCAAGTTCAAAACAATGAAAAATCCGGTGGCAGTGAGTGCGACCACTGTGGCTGACGGCAAAGATCTTTTTGCCAAACACTGCAAATCGTGTCACGGGACAAAAGGGTTGGGCGATGGCCCCAAGGCTGCCACCCTGGATGTGTCCTGCAGCGATTTTTCAACAAAAAAGTTCCAGGCACAAGCTGACGGTGAAATTTTCTTCCAGGTATCCGAAGGAAAAGGGAAAATGCCGGCTTTTAAAAAGAACATCCCCGATGATAACGGTCGTTGGGCTTTAGTAAATTATCTCAGGACCCTGGCAGCAAAATAGCTTGAAAATATGACACAGGAAAATCAGGATCAGTCGGCCGGCATCAGGGAATTGCTTGAAAAAGTAGTTTTGCTTGAACAGAGGATTGATAAGATTGAAGGACAATTAGACATAGCCGTTCAGGGCATGGTATCGGCTCAGCCGGCCCGGTATCACTCTGAACAAGCTGAAAGCCATTCGGATGAAGACGTATTCGTCGACAAAGGGTTGATCGAATCAAACATTTTCGAATATGGCCTGGCATGGTTTGGAAGCCTGGTTTTGCTTTTCGGGATTGCCTTCCTGTCAAACTTCGCCAGAAACTACCTGAGTGGCCCACTGGCAAGCCTGGTGGGATATGGTGCGGTTGCCGGAGTGTTTTTCTTAAGCTGGTATCTCCGGAACTCTTTCTCTCATTTGTCGTTCATGCTTAATCTCAGCGGCCATTTACTAGTATATTATATTACGCTGCGGTTATATTTTTTCATTGGCCAGCCTGTGATCCCGGTCAAAGGGATCGTGGTATTCCTGCTGTTTGGGGTAGTTTGCTTTCAAAGCTATTTAGCGATCCGTCGCAATTCTGAATTATTGGCCACAATCGCACTCATTCTGATCCTTGCCACCGCGCTGTTTGCAGATGCAACCTTTGTCAGTCTGCCATTGGTTGTTCTTGCAGCAGCCTTTTCCATGTTCCTGTTTATCCGGTTCAAATGGTGGCGGCTCATGCTTGTTACCCTGGTCCTGGTTTATCTTTCGCAAAGTATCTGGTTGATGAACAACCCGGTGATGGGTAATCCCTTCGGAACATTTTCAACACATCCTTTCAACCTGTTGTGCCTGTTCATCTATGGAGCCATCTTTTCACTTGTTCCGATGATCAAACAGGATACCAGGTTCCCTGAAGGCCTATATTCCGCTACCATCCTGATCAATGGCATAAGTTTTTCAGTCGTTCTTTTATTGGTTGCTGCTGCTTATTATATGGCAGGTTATGTGCTGATCTTCACATTGATCTCCGCATTATGCCTGTTCTATTCGATTTTTCTTAAATACCGCACCAGCCGAATATTCGACCCTGCATTTTATGCCATTTACAGTTTCATGGCACTGAGTGTGGCGGTATATGGCTATTCAAAGCTTCCCGATGCCATCTGGCTGCTGGCCCTGCAAAGCCTCCTGGTTGTGTCATGGGCGCTTTGGTTCCGATCAAAGATCATCGTTGTAATGAATACCATTCTTTTTATCGGGATCATGGTTTTCTACATGGCCTTTTATCCTCCCGTGGATAAAGTCAACATTGCCTTTGTCATCGCAGCTTTTGTCAGTGCACGGATTATCAACTGGAAAAAAGAGCGCCTGACCCTTAAAACCGAAATGATCCGGAATATTTACCTCATTGCCCTATTTTTTGCCATGCTGTTTGCCCTGTATCATTTGGTGCCAAAACAATATGTCACGCTCTCCTGGACCGGAGCTGCCGTTTTTTATTTTATCATGAGCCTGATCCTGAAGAACATTAAATACCGCTGGATGGCCATTATGACCGTGCTGCTTACCGGGTTTTACCTGTTCTTTGTCGACTTTTCCAATCTGGAAACCGGATACAGGGTACTGGCATTCCTTTTCCTGGCTTTAATTTCGCTGGGAGCATCCCTCTATTTTACAAAAAAGGTCCGTAAAAAATCCCATGTTGAAGTTGAGCAATCTAATTAAAACGATAATGAAAAAAATAACTTTATTCCTGTTTTTGTTGGCAGTATATTCACTGACCTGTGGTTCCGTTACTGCACAAAAGTCATCAGAAAAAATTAAAGCGGAAATCATGGAAACGTTGAAACAATGGAACAATGCCGGGAAAAATGCAAATTTAGATCAGATTATGGCCCTGTATGACAACACTGATAATATTTTCATGGCAGGGTCTGACAGTGGAGAGATATTCAAAGGAAAAGACCAGATAAAAGGATGGCTGGCCTTGCTCTTGAAAAACAATAGTTTCTCCTGGGAAATGAACCGAATTGACATTGATTACAATGGCAAGACAGCCTGGGTATTTGTTGATGGAGCGATGATTGTAACAAATAGCAAAGGAAAGTCGAGGAGAACTCCTTACCGTTTCATCGGTGTCCTGGTCAATAAAAACGGGAACTGGAAATGGCGTTTATTTAATGGTTCGGTACCCCAGGGGCATTAGTTCATCAGAATTCAATTACCCGTTCAAAATCGCCTGTGATGCGAACACGGATGACATCATCGGGGAGCAGGGAGTCAATCAATTCGGGCCATTCAAGAAAACAATAGCTGCCGGAATAGATATAATCCTCGTAACCAATGTCAAAAACTTCTTCGATTTTTTTGATCCGGTAAAAATCGAAATGAAAAACAGATTCCCCATCTATGGTTTTATATTCATTGATGATCGCAAAGGTGGGACTCTGGACAATATCAGCCACCCCAAGTTCACGGCAAATGGCTTTGATGAACGTCGTTTTACCGACCCCCATGCTGCCATAGAAGGCAAACACCCTTGCCCCCGGGAAGGAATCAATCAACTTCCTGGCTGCCGGCAACAGGTCCAGTTCTGAGATGCAGATATGTTTCATCGATCAATTCCTCATAGCATTGTCTTATTTGGGTTTCATGGTCACAAACGGGATTAAAACCTCTTCCATCGAAAGCCCTCCATGCTGAAAGGTATTCTTGTAATAATTCACATAGTAGTTGTAATTGTTGGGGTATGCAAAGAAGTCATTGCTCCGGCAGAAAACATAGCTTGAGTTGACTGATGTCCTGGGAAGAAAAATATCAGCGGGATTGCGGACTTCAAACACCTCATTTTGCTCAAATTTCAATGCTCTTCCGGTTTTGTAACGCAAATTGGTATTGGTATTGCGGTCGCCAAGGATCTTCACGGGGTTGTCAACACGGATCGACCCGTGGTCGGTGGTGATTACAACATTGACGTCTTTTTCGGCCAGGTATTTCAGGATATCGATCAGGGGGGAATGTTGAAACCAGCTCACCGTAAGCGACCGGTAAGCCTTTTCATCATCGGCGAGTTCACGGATGATCTCCATTTCGGTCCGCGCATGCGACAACATGTCGACGAAATTATACACAATAAAGTTGAGTTTGTTGACCATCAGGTTGGGCATCAGTTCCACGAGTTTTTTCCCGTATGTCTGATTCAGGACCTTGTAATAAGAATATTTCACGTCGCGGCCATAACGTTTGAGCAATTCGCCCAGCAATTCACTTTCAAAGTTGTTTTTTGGACCCTCCTCATCTTCATTGATCCAGAATTTCGGATATTTTTTCTCGATCTCCGTTGGCAACAACCCGGCGAATAGGGCATTCCGTGCATATTGTGTCACCGAAGGCAGGATGCTGTAATAAATTTCCTCCTTTTCCACCCTGAAGTAATCTTCGAGAATGGGCTGCAACACTTTCCACTGGTCAAAACGGAGGTTGTCAATGAGGATGACGAACAAAGGTTTGCTGTCGTTCATCAGCGGAAACACCTTATCCTTGATGACGGTATGCGACTGAACAGGCTTATCCTGGCCCTTTCCGCTGATCCATTCAACATAATTCCGTTCAACGAATTTGCAGAAGACCTGGTTCGCTTCATCCTTCTGCATTTTAAGCACCTGGTTCATTCCATCGTCCATCAACTGGCCAAGTTTCAACTCCCAATAGATTAGCTTCTTATAAACTTCTGTCCACTCTTCAAAATTCAACCGGTTGCTGATCTCCATGCCGATGCTCCGGAATTCCTGCTGGTACTGATGCGTGGTTTTTTCACTCACCAGTTTTTTGTTTTCCAGGTTCTTCTTCAGGCATAGCAGTATCTGGTTTGGTTTTACCGGTTTGATCAGGTAATCCGCAATACTGGAGCCGATGGCATCCTCCATGATGCTCTCCTCTTCACTCTTGGTGATCATCACCACCGGAAGCGATGGCAATATTGCCTTCATCCGCATCAGGGTCTCAATTCCCGATATTCCCGGCATTTGTTCATCAAGAAATACAATATCAAAAGGTTTGCCTTTTATGATATCAATTGCATCATGCCCATTGTTGACCGTTGTTACATCGTAGCCTTTTTCCTTTAAAAAAATGATATGCGGTTTCAGCAGGTCAATTTCATCATCGACCCATAATATCGTGATCTTATCCATAGAGTTTGTTTGCTTTAATAAATGTCGTAAGTTTGTTTTTATTGTGATGCGATGACTGTTTTATGATTCTTTAACAAATTTAGGCGATTTTGCACACCACCAACAAGCAAAAGATCATCAACGATCCGGTATATGGATTCATTACCATTCCGGATGCCTTGATTTTCGATGTCATAGAGCATCCTTATTTTCAGCGGTTACGGAGAATCCTTCAGCTCGGGCTCACCCATTATACCTATCCTTCAGCGCAGCACACCCGGTTTCAGCATGCCCTTGGGGCCATGCATCTGATGGGACTTGCGGTTTCGGTGCTGCGTTTGAAAGGTATTGAAATTACTGACGAGGAGGCAAGGGGATTGAATCTGGCCATCCTTTTACATGATATCGGTCATGGTCCGTTTTCACACACCCTTGAGCTGGCAATTGTCCGCGACCTGACCCATGAAGACCTCTCTAAACTTTTTCTTGCTGAACTGAACCGGCAGTTCGGCGGAAAATTGGGAATGGCCTATGCAATTTTCAATGATACCTATCCAAAGAAGTTTCTTCACCAACTGGTTTCAAGCCAGCTCGACATGGACCGGCTCGACTATCTTGCCCGCGACAGTTTTTTCACAGGAGTGGCGGAAGGAGTGATCAGCTACGACCGCATCATTAAGATGCTGACTGTGTGTGACGATGAATTGGTTGTTGAAGGAAAAGGTATTTATTCAATTGAAAAATTCCTGATCTCGAGGCGACTGATGTACTGGCAGGTATATCTTCATAAAACCGTGATCGCGGCTGACCAGTTACTGGTGAACCTGCTTAAACGCGCAAAATACCTGGGAGAAAAAGGAGAAGCGCTTTTTGCCACCCCCGCATTTGATGTATTTCTCAGAAACAATCCCTCCAGGCATGATTTTGAGACTGACTGCAATTGGCTTGACCTTTTTGCACAACTCGATGATTTTGATGTTTTTACATCGGTAAAGGTATGGTCAAATCATCCGGATCAGATCCTGTCCGATCTTTGTAACAGGCTTGTTAACCGGAGACTCTTCAGGGTTGAGATGCAAACAAAGGCCTTTGACCCGGAATATATAGGAATGCTGAAACAGAAAGTCATCCTTCAATACGGCCTGGCCCCGGATGAAACCGGCTATTATTTCACCTGCGACAAGGTCGAGAACAAAGCATACAATCCAAGTCATGAACGGATCATGATCAAAGGGAAGTCGAATGAACTGATCGATATTTCCGAAGCGTCCGAGCAACTTAACAATGCGGTAATGCCGACTACGCTAAGCAAATACTTGCTTTGTTATCCGAAGGAGATTTCATGATACCTGACACGTGTCGCAGGAAGTGTTCATAATCGGTATAAAGTGCTGTCGTTGTGCTTTTTAAAAAATTTCCAACCCGGCTTACGGAAATATTTGGTAAATTGCGGCACTTTTTATCCACAAAAAATTCACGAAGGTCAGTTCATGGAATTCACCGCCGCTCAGATTGCCGGGTTTCTCAAAGGTACCGTTGAAGGTAACCCTGATGTTAAGGTTACCAATCTTTCAAAGATTGATGATGCGGAACCCGGAACCCTTTCATTTCTAGCAAATCCGAAATACACCCCTTTTATTTATACCACCCAGGCCTCGGTTATAGTGGTCAATGATGATTTTACAGCTACACAACCGGTTGACCGCACCCTGATCCGCGTAGCCGATGCCTACTCCTCCTTTGCCACGCTGCTTGAAATGTTCGATCAGTCGCAGGCGGGAGTTGCAGGTATTTCAGCGCATGCTGCCATCAACCCGTCGGCCACGTTGGACGAAAATGTTTTTGTTGGCGACTTTACGGTAATCGGAAAAAATGTGATGATCGGAAAAAATGTAGTGATCCATCCGCAGGTATTCATTGGAAACAATGTGACCATTGGCGATCATTCTATTCTGTACCCCGGTGTGAAGGTATATCATGATTGTATCATTGGAATGCGTTGCACACTGCATTCCGGCGTGGTTATTGGTTCCGACGGATTCGGGTTTGCACCGGTAACGGGCAAAGCCTATCAGAAGATCCCTCAGTTGGGCAATGTGATCCTGGAAGAGAATGTGGAGGTCGGCTCCAACACGACAATCGACCGGGCTACACTTGGTTCAACCATCATCAGGAAAGGGGTGAAACTCGACAACCTCATCCAGGTGGGCCATAACGCGGAAATCGGTGAAAATACTGTTATTGCCGCACAGACCGGGATCAGTGGTTCAACGAAAATAGGTAAAAACTGCATGATTGGCGGACAAGTGGGCATTGCCGGACATCTTACCATCGCCGACAATGTGAAAATCGCTCCCATGTCGGGCGTTGAAGCAAGCATTAAACAAGAAGGAGCCATCATGCTGGGCAGCCCGGTAGCCCTTGAAATCGGGAAAGCCAGGCGCAATTTCATCCACTGGCGAAACCTTGACGAAATTGTCAGGAAAGTTTACGCTATTGAAAAACAACTGAACAAATCACATGAGTGAAAAACAGAGAACCATCAAAGCTCCGGTAACCATCTCCGGGGTGGGCCTGCATACCGGCAATGAAGTTGTGATCACCTTCAAACCCGCCCCAGAAAATTATGGATACAAGTTCCGCAGAGTCGATCTCAACGCAGGTACCTTGGTGGATGCCGATGTGGAACATGTCGTTGATACATCCCGGGGCACCAGCATAGAACAGGATGGTGTGCGCATCGATACCATTGAACATGTTCTGGCGGCGCTTGCCGGGTTGCAGATCGACAATGCCATCATCGAACTGAACCAATCCGAAACACCGATCCTTGACGGAAGTTCAAAATACTATGTTGAGGCAATTCAATCGGTTGGCATCGTTGAGCAGAAAGCCCTGCGCCAGTATTTTGAGATCACTTCGAACATCACCTACCTGAACCCGGAAAAAAAGGTTGAACTGATTGCCATTCCTTCCAGCGAGTTCAAGATTTCGGTCATGATCGATTATGAATCCAAAGTCCTGCAGTCACAAAATGCAACCCTGACCAACCTCAGCCAGTTTGAGCATGATTTTTCCAGCTGCCGCACCTTTGTTTTCATGCATGAACTAGAATACCTTCTGAACAACAACCTGATCAAGGGTGGCGACCTCAGCAATGCCATCGTGTTTGTGGACCGCGAAATGTCACATGCTGAACTTGACCACCTGGCGCACCTCTTTAACAAACCAAAAGTCAAAGTGCAGAAGGAGGGGATCCTTAACAATCTGGAACTGCAATACCCGAACGAACCGGCCCGTCACAAATTACTTGATATCATTGGCGACCTTGCCCTTGTCGGGATGCCAATCAAAGGGCACATCATTGCCACCCGTCCAGGGCACTACTCAAATGTTGAATTCGCAAAGCTGATCAAAAAACAGTTAAAAAAAGAACGTCATTCAGAGAGTGGACACAGGTTCGACCCCAACAAACCTCCCATCTACAATATCAACCAGATTAAAAATATTCTTCCGCATCGTCCGCCATTCCTTTTCCTGGACAAGATCATTGAGATGGGGGCCGATTATGTGGTAGGTGTGAAAAATGTCACCATCAATGAAGCATTTTTTGTAGGTCATTTCCCCGATGAGCCTGTAATGCCGGGTGTACTGATGATCGAAGCCCTGGCACAAAATGGGGGAATCCTTGCGCTGAGCACCCTGGAGGATCCTCAGAATTACCTTACTTTATTTGTCAAGATCGACAACGTTAAATTCCGGCACAAAGTTGTACCTGGTGATACGCTTGTTTTTTTCTGCCAGTTCACCGGCCCGATGCGTCGTGGTTTGATCACCATGAAAGGGGTCGCTTACGTTGGCAACAAGATTGTTATGGAAGCCGAGATGATGGCGCAACTTCAACGTAAATAATTCTGTCATGAATCAGCCCCTTGCATATGTGAATCCACAGGCCAAAGTTGCTGCCAATGTGGTCATTGAACCCTTCGTTTCCATTGATAAAAACGTCATCATCGAAGAAGGCACCTGGATCGGCTCCAACGTGACCATCATGGAGGGTGCGCGCATCGGTAAGAATTGCAAAATATTTCCCGGGGCTGTTATTTCGGCAATTCCGCAGGATCTGAAATTTGCGGGAGAAGACACCATTGTGAAAATCGGAAATAATGTCGTCATCCGCGAATTCGCAACCATTAACCGCGGTACCAGGGCAAGTTACGAAACGGTGATCGGTGACAATGCTTTGTTGATGGCCTATGTTCATATCGCTCATGACTGTGTGATCGGTAACAATGTCATCCTGGCCAATGCCGTCATGCTTGCAGGGCATTGCATTGTTGACGACTGGGCCATTATCGGGGGCATGGTCCCGGTACACCAGTTTTGTCATATTGGCACCCATTCCATCATTGCAGGAGGAACCGGTGTGGGGAAGGATGTTCCACCCTATACAAAAGCAGCCAGGGATCCTCTTTCATACGTCGGGGTTAATTCAATCGGACTGCGCAGAAGGGGCTTTACCCCCGAAGTTATCAATAAAATTCAGGAAATTTACCGGATCATTTTCATCAAGGGTTATAATGTTACTCAAGCTGTTGAGATCATTGAAGCCAAAGTTGAAGCAACACCTGAACGCGACGAAATTCTTTCATTTATCGCCAATTCAAGCCGGGGAATTATGAAAGGGTATTCCAAAATGAGGGAAAAGTAATCACTGGGCCTGGGAAGGATGACCGGCTGGCATGGTAAACCTGGATGATGAAAATTCAACTGGAACAAATCGGGAAGAAATTCAATACGGAGTGGATCTTCCGGGATGTCATTTTTACATTTGACAAAAATTCAATTTCGGTCATCCTCGGCCGCAATGGTTCCGGAAAATCAACACTGCTTCAGATCGTGGCAGGAAACCTGCTTCCCTCCTCCGGGAAAATTATTTATACCCGCGATGGACAAACGATCCATGGCGATGAAATTTTTCGCCACCTCACCATGGTTGCCCCTTACCTTGAGCTTATCGAGGACTTCACGCTGAATGAGATGCTTGAATTTCATTTTTCTTTCAAACATTACCTGCCCGGGTACGACCTGGCATCAGTCACAAACCTGCTTCATTTTCCAACCATGAAGCATAAACAGATCCGCCAGTTTTCATCGGGAATGAAGCAAAGGGTCAAACTGGTACTGGCCATACTCAGTGATGTACCGTTGATCCTGCTGGATGAACCTGCCATGAACCTTGACAAACCCGGTATCGATTGGTACCATGGCCTGGTGAATGAATTTGCAGGAAACCGTACGATCATCATTTGCTCAAATCTCCATCAAACCGAGTCGGCATTTGCCACCAAAGCACTTCAAATTGAAGAATACAAGTAGCGAAGCAGCAAAATAGCAATTAAGGGAAATTCCTTTACGCGTACATGTCACGTTCAGGGGTGCCCAACGAAATAATATTCACTTCCATTCTCAAACATGCTGCAGAAGGCAGTTTCTGAAAGTGCATTGGCATGATGAAGGTATCCTTTGAGTGTGGAAATTTTCATTCCGCAATCCCGGGTTAAAAATGCATGTAATTCTTCCGGTTTCGAATTATAAAAATCAGCTGCCCCCAACCCAAATTCAAAAATTACAATTGGTTTACATCGCTTAAACGTTGCTGCAGCACCTTTCATCACCCTGAACTCGGCTCCTTCCACATCAATCTTCAACAGGTCAATATCCATCCCTTCGGGGATAAAATGATCGAGCAGGCCGGTCTCCACGGTGATCTGGTTGATATCTACATGTTTCCCGTCGTATTTCCGTTTCTTGATCCCGCTGTATGCAGGGGCATTCAGCACATGCTGGAAAGTGGTTGTACCTGATTGATCGTACAATGCCGTGGGGTAGATGGTAACCAGTGGATCACCTGAATATTTTCCGGTCAGAAAATGAAAGAGTTCGGGGATGGGTTCAAATCCGATCTTTTTCCCCCTGGAAGCCTCTTTGATCATCAGGTCGAGGATCTCGCCTTTATGACATCCGATATCAATGCAATTGGAATCAGGCTTCAGGCTTTGCTGAATAATTTTCAGGGTATAGGCATCATATTTCTGGTTACGGGTCACCGAAACATGGAGCAGGGAGAGGAGTCGTTTCAGGAGTTGTTTCATTAACCGGATTGTGCCTTCTTTCAATACAGTCGCAAAAATAACACATTTAATCCAAGATTTTAACTAATTTTGCAGGCCTTTTACAATCAATTATCAAAATACTTTTATGGCTACAACAGCAGATATCAGGAATGGTCTGGTCATCGAATTCAACAATGACTTATACAGCATCGTCGAATTTCAACATGTAAAACCCGGGAAAGGCCCGGCATTCATCCGTACAAAATTAAAAAGCCTGAAACATGGCCGGGTCATTGCCAATACATTCGATTCTGGTGCCAAACTCGAAATAGCACGGGTCGAACGCAGAAAATACCAGTACCTTTTCAAGGAAAACCAGGACTATCATTTCATGCATACTGAAACCTTTGAGCAAATCTATGTTCCTGAAACGCTCATCAATGCACCTCAGTTTTTAAAAGAGGGACAGGAGGTTGAAATCCTGTTCCATGCCGATACCGAAACAGCGCTAACCTGTGAGTTACCTCCATTCGTTACATTGAAGATCACGTATACCGAACCTGGAATGCGTGGCAATACCGCTACCAACGCCCTGAAAGACAGCACTGTTGAAACAGGCGCCATCGTAAAAGTTCCGCTCTTTATCAGTGAGGGTGAAACGATAAAGGTCGATACACGGACCGGTGGTTATTCGGAGCGGGTGAAAAGTTAGCCAATTACGATTTACGAATTACGATTTACGAAATTCGAGATAAATGAAATTTCCACTGCCTTTAAAACTCTCAGCGTTGGCTGCCATGTTGCATGCAAAGCCGGTAGGTGATCCTGACTTCCCGGTGACAGGTATGAATGAGATCCACATGGTTGAAAGCGGCGATCTGACTTTTGTGGATCATCCCAAGTATTATTCGAAAGCACTGAACTCCCCTGCAACAACCATCATCATCAACAAAGAAGTGGATTGTCCTGCCGGGAAGGCATTGCTCATCAGTGAAAGACCCTTCGATGACTATGTTTCCCTGGCCATGCGGTTCCGGCCCTTTGAAAAATCCCTTTCCCTGATCAGTCCAAGTTCCGAAATCGGGGAAGGAACCGTGATTCAGCCAGGTGCATTCATCGGGAACCATGTAAAGATCGGCAGCAACTGCATCATTCATGCCAATGCAAGCATATATGACCATACCGTCATCGGCAACCGCGTTATCATCCATTCCGGTGCGGTGATCGGATCAGACGCATATTATTACCAAAGACGTCCGGATGGTTATAAAAAACTTGAATCCTGCGGACGCGTATTAATTGAAGATGATGTGGAGATTGGCGCCCAGACGAGCATCGATAAAGGCGTTTCAGGAGACACCCTTGTTTCCAGGGGAACGAAGTTTGACAATCATGTACAGGTTGGCCACGACACCTATATCGGCCGGAATTGCCTGATTGGCGCCTTTTGTGCCATCGCAGGCGTAACAAGAATAGAGGATGATGTGATTCTTTGGGCCAATGTACTTGTCAACAAGGACCTTGTAATCGGAAAAGGCGCTGTTTTGCTTGCCGGATCGGGAACAGAAAAGTCCCTGGAAGGAGGAAAAACCTATTGGGGTATCCCAGCCATTGAAGCCAGGAGAAAATGGCGTGAAGTCGCAGCGCTGAAAATGTTGCCTGACATCCTTACCAGCCTAAACCGTAAATCGTAAATCGTCACACCTCCTTCGTCACTCGTTTTCCCGAATAAATATCCAGGGCAACAATCGCTGCCAAAAATCCCCAGACGGGAACCGATGCTTTATCGGTATCTAGGAAATTATTCATTGTTCCGTGCACGAAATAGGTCAACAGTGCCAGCATGAGCGACAAACTCAGCATCCTGACCTCAGGGCTGGCAGAACGCCGGTATACACGCATGGCAACCATGATAAATGAACCCACAAGCAGCAGAACAAACACCATGCCCGGCAATCCCTGTTCTGCAAGCGGGCCAATGTATTCGCTGTGTGCATTGCCTTTGTCGCCTGCATTGGTGCTGATCAATGTTTTCTCTTTTGCCCGTTGAAAAGGTGCATACTCAAACTGATACGTTCCGGGCCCGTATCCAAAGACAGGCCGGTCTTCGAACATCCTCAACGCCGATTGCCACCGGTTGATGCGTTCCAGGTTTGAATTATCCGTAGAAATGTTCGAGATGGAGCGCAGGTGTTCAACAAAATTGGCAGAAGGACCCTGGCGGTTTTTCTCAAGCCTGTCAAGTATCTGAAAAGAAAAAACGTAAAACAGAATACCAAAGATGACGGTAACGAAAAGGATCCATTTGAACCTGATCCTGAAAAGCACAATTAACAAAACGCCCACAACGAATGCAAGACTAAGCCAGGCTGCACGGCTGTATGAAAGCACCAGGGCGGTTAGCAGAATGGCCAGCACTAAAAACGAGAAAAACCTTGTTGTTTTCGAATATACGTTGCTAAAGACAAACCCGAAAAACATCGGAATATACAAGGCCAGTGTTACACCGTAAGCCGTATGGTCATTGTAAAACGGTTCCATCACCCAATGCCCTGCCTGTTCATCAAATCCCCACAGGGAGTGATTGTATGTGGTATAGGCAATGACCCCGATGAAAGGGATGGTATAAAACCATACAAACAGATTAATATTTGACCGTTTCCGAAAAAGATGGATCCCAAGGATGTAAAAGGGAACGACAAACCAAAGGCGTGCAAGCAGGTGTTTAAAGGACACCAAAGGCATGTCGCTGGTAATGCTTGTAATGAGCATCCACATCAGCTGCAACCCGATGATGATCGTGATGGGATGAGTCCACACCTTTTTATCAACCTGGCTGTCGTAAAACAGCCTGACCACGAAAATCAGCAGAACGCCCAGCATCATAGGCTCCGTTGGCAGTGAAACGCCAACATTGAATTCAAACTGCGTAATATTGATGGCAACCGGTGTCAACGCAGTAATAAGCAGAAGAACTTTATCGAGGGAATAAAAATAAAGATACAGGACCACCAGGAAGAGCGGAAGAAAAAACAACCAGTATATTTCACGAAAAACCAGGTAGCAATTGAGCCCAATGAATAAGACACTCAGCACATACAGCATGGTGATCCGCTGATTGCTACCGGTAAAATAACTGCGTATTTCCGAAATTTTATCCTTCATTGCCTCTTGTTGACAAGCCACGGAATTTACCGCTTTCAATCAAACCGATGATCAGGATGGCCATGAACAAAGCGGCCAGGGTGCTGAAAACGACGATAAGCCAACGGATCGGATAGGCTTTTTTATCTGCAACAAATGGCTTGCTGAGGACATTTACATAAGAGTAATTACGGTTGTAATCAAGCAGGGCGCGGTCGGCATCCAATTTCATGGCACTGAAAGTACCCGATTCAGCACGCATCATTTCAGACAACAACATGATCTCACCACCGTTTTCCTCCAGGTTTTTCTTCATTGCCTTTGCTTCTGCCGATCGCACCGAACCGCCACCCGTACCCAGGTAAGCGCGCATTACTTCACGTGTTTGCGCCTGGTATTCGAGAATTCCATATTTCACACCCAACTCTTCGGCACGGGCTTTCAATGAATCTATATAGACTTTTTTGACCCCCATGATGTAATTATAATTCGAGACCACCTCTCCGAATTTCTCCTTATGCATGGCTTTAATCTTTTTATTATAGGCATCAAGCATGGCATTGATGAGGTCGCGGGCCATGATGGGATCTTCATCAAGAATTTCGATTTCGACTGCTTCAAAAGGCGTTTTGTTGATGCGGACCCTTTGGCTGTATTCCCAAACCAGGGTGCTTTCAAAGTGGACGTAAGCGGAATCAATCCGCCAATGCTTGGCCAGGTTGAATTTCTTTACCAGGGAATCGCGAATGTCTCTCGATTGGAAAATTTCAACACTCTGTTCCGTTTCACTTTCATCGGAATATGGAGAAATATTGGATGGATACAGCAGGCAGTTCGATTTATAAAGCGGTTTGATAAAGATCGGGCTGGAAAAGAGAACTGAAAGAAGGACGGCAACCACCACCACCACCACAAGCTGAATCTTCCATTTTAGCACAATATCAATAATGTTCTTACTGTTGAAAAAATTGTCCATAATCTGGATTTTATTTTATGATTGTCCGAGCTGAAACTTTTTGTGCGAGTTGTATGCAGAAATTTTTTCCATGATCATGATCACGATGATCGACATAAATAGCGCAGCAACTGTTGAAACCATGATGACAAGCCACCGGATCGGGTAGGATTTGCGTTCTGCTTTATAAGCGTCACTTACAATAAACTTTTGTGGCAGGTTTTCTTCGGCATCTACTTTTGCTTGTTTATACTTGGTTTCCAGCAAGCTGAGCTGTTCTGTTTTAAATTCAAGCGCATTTTTTAGTGACATGTAAATGCCTCCGTATTTTCCCAAAATATCCAATTTCTTCTGCAAAGCTGCCTGTGCCGATTTATTGCCGTTCATAATGGTAATGGCAAACTGTTGATTGAGTACCTGCGACTGGTATTCAACATCGTTCACACCAAGACCGCCCAGCGTGATCAGGGAATCCACGATTTTATCCTTTTCGGCTTTCATTGATTTGTAACTTGCCTCCACAACCTGAAACCCCTTTACCGAACGCTGGCGCATCATGTCATTTTTGGCAGAGTCAAGCAAAGAAGCAATGGTATTCGCAATATCTGCCGCCATCTGGGGATCTTTATCATATACCGAAATCTGAACCGCCATGAACTCCGTTCGCCTGAAAGTAATATTGTTGTCGTATTCTTTAAACAGATTTGAATATTTTACATCCGATGCACTGTCGATATCATAATGTTTCATCAGCTCAAACTTTCGCATGACACGATCGCGGATCTTGTTTGAATTCAGAATCTGCAGAAGTTGTTCCGCCTGGTCATCCTCTCCAAAAGCTGTAATGTCCTGGCCTTTTACCGATTGTTCGTTGAGCAGTGATTTCGATATCGAACTGCTGCTCGCAGGAAACATGATTACAGTCGATTTGAATTTCGGAGTAATAAACCACGGAGAGGAGAAAAACCATGAACCCACCAGGGCAATAGCCATCACAATGGAAAGGGGTTTTCGCCACTTGTAGAGAAAAATAACAAGGTTAGAGGAATCGAAATCTTCTTCGTTTTTCATTTCATTGGCCATAGAAAACTTTTCAAAATTGTTGTCAAAGGTATGAAGTTATACGGAATGCAAAACAGTAAGTTTCACGGAAAGGTTAATAATCAGCGGTCTTCACGCAAAATTTTCAACAGCGATCCTAAGCTCCACAGGCGTAAAATAAAAGCCAGGGCTACCGAAGATACGAGCATCAGCGCGAAATTGCCGAGCCATGCCTTATCAGCCGGCAGAAAGTTCAAATGGATGGAAAATAACCTTGAAAGGACATTGAATCCAATCACACCAACTAAAAAAACCAGAAGTGTCAGCAGGTAACGGTAATTGACTTTGAACTTGAATATCCGCTGAACCATCATCACCTGAAGAATTGCCATGGCAAATTGAGTAACGAGGCTCGAAACAGCCGATCCTGATGCCAACAGGTGTGGAATCAGCAAATAATTAAGAATTAAATTGATGATTAATCCCAAAGCCGCAATAAGGTTGAGTTGCTTAAGATTCCCGTTTGCCGTGAGCAGGGTGCCGAAAATATAGGTTGTTGATACGGCTATGAACCCGGGGATCAGCAGGCGGAAAACGCTTGTGGATGCCTGTATATGTGTATCGTACAACAGATCCATCAATTCATAACTGTAAAAAAACAGGCCGAATCCAACGATAATTGCCAGGGTGATGATGAGGGTAAATGACAACTTCAGCATGTGCTCGATGGGTTGCCGTTTTTTGATCATTTTTGAGAAGATCGGAATAAGGAGCACCCCAAAAAGATATGCGATCATATTTGCAGCATCAAGCAGCCTGAACCCGGAGGCATATATGCCAACTTGTTCATTCCCTGTTTTTTCGGGAAGCATTCGCTCCAGCATCACCGGATCAAGCCTGTTATAAAACGTCATCAGCAAAACCAGCAACGCAAAAGGCATGCTCTGTTTGATAATCATTAAAAAAAAAGGCCAGCTCCAGTTAAGTTTGCGGAAATGGGCTTTTTTAACAACAATGAGAAATGCAATTGCTGCCGTGATTGAATAGGCCGTGGTTTGAGAATAGACAAACCACTCAATCCGGAAGGGCGTTGTCGTAACATGTCCCCAAAGTAAGACTCCGCAAAAAAAGATCATCAGCAACCGGTCCAATACCGAAAGCATGCTGTCGGTTTTAAACATCATGAACCCGGAAATATTCGAACGCAGGTAAAGAATAAAAGATAACAGGAACTGGTTAAAGGCCAGCCATCCTAAAAGCCTGAACTGGTCGGCATTGTAACGCAAAATCATGGCGACTACAAATGCAATGACCACATAGGTAAGTCCAAGTAACAACTTGAGGACCAGGATGCCTGAAAAATGTTTGTTTAAAAGGTGGTTATGTTGGGCAATGTTCCTGTTGTTGTAATTGGTGATCCCAAGGTCAAGAATGATGTTGAAAAGAAAAGAAAAATTCAGGATCACAAAATAGAAACCATAGTCCCCTACCCCAACAATTCGCTGCACGGTTAGGTCAATCCCAAAAATCCATATAGGTTTTATGAGAAGATTTAATAAAAGGAGTAACCCCAGGTTTGTCAGGAATTTCCGCTGCATGAACCAGAAATAAAAGTTGCCAGGCGCGGTAACTTTTCATTATAACTCAAAAAAAATTCAGATATTTGCTACAAAGTTAAGAAAATTAATGAACATTGCAGTCAACACCCGGCTACTTATCCAGAACAGGCTCGAAGGGATCGGTTGGTTTACGTATGAAGCACTGAAACGGATTACTACGCAACACCCTGAACATCACTTCTATTTCATTTTTGACCGTGAATATGATCCGGAATTCATCTTTTCCGACAACATCACACCCATCATTCAATACCCGCATGCACGGCATCCGGTGCTTTATTATACCTGGTTCGAGATAGCCATCCCGAAGTTATTCGAACGGATCAAACCCGACCTGTTTTTGTCGCCCGATGGATTCCTGTCGTTAAAAACTCCTGTCAGGTCCATGGCCGTTTTTCACGATCTGAATTTCGAACACTATCCACAGGATATCCCTTACTGGACGCGTCGTTTCTATCGTAAGTATTTCCCAAAATATGCTGCAAAAGCGGTCCGGATTGCAACAGTATCTGAATTTTCAAAATCTGATATTGTGAAGCAGTATAAAGTATCCCCCGATAAAATAGATGTGGTATATGATGGAGCGAACGATGCGTATCATCCACTCACCCAACTGGAAAAACAAAACATCCGGAATGAATTCAGCAGCGGGCTTCCCTATTTTATTTTCATCGGTTCATTGCATCCGCGTAAAAACCTGGTAAATCTTTTCCGTGCTTTCGACCTTTTTAAAAAATCGAATCCTTCCGATATAAAGTTACTCATTGTGGGGGCAAAGAAATGGTGGACCCATGATATCGACGTTGCCTTTAACCGGATGATCTATTCCAATGATGTGATTTTCACAGGGCGTCTCGATGTCAATGAACTGGCTGGCGTGCTTGGCTCGGCGCTTGCGCTCACCTATGTATCTTATTTTGAGGGATTTGGAATTCCGATTGTCGAGGCATTCCGGTGTGGCGTGCCGGTAATTACCTCAAACGTCACTTCCATGCCTGAGGTGGCAGGTGATGCTTCGCTGCTTGTTGATCCATTCGATCCCGAATCAATTGCCGAAGCATTATACAAGGCATACCAGTATATGAGCATCCGCGAGGAGCTCATCATCCGTGGACGCCGTCGTATGAACATGTTCTCCTGGCAACAAACTGCCGACCGTTTGTGGGAATCCATCGAAAAAGCTGCTAAATCCTGATTTTATGAACATCCTTCTGCTTGGTTCAGGGGGCCGGGAACATGCGCTGGCATGGAAACTCATACAAAGCCCGCTGCTTACCGAACTCTATATCGCCCCTGGAAATGCTGGTACCAGGTCGGCAGGAACCAACCTGCCTTTGTCGGCAACAGATTTTCCAGGGATCAAACAAGCAGTAAAGGAACATCACATCGACATGGTGGTGGTTGGCCCCGAGGATCCATTGGTGCTCGGCATTCACGATTTTTTCCTCGCTGATCCGGAAATCCGGCATGTTCAGGTGATCGGCCCGGTAAAACAAGCAGCCATGCTTGAAGGCAGCAAGGATTTTGCTAAAAAATTCATGTTCAGGCATGGAATCCCTACTGCCCGTTACCAGACTTTCGACAAGTCAGCCATTGTTTCTGGCCTGAACTTCCTGCAAACGCTTGAGCCGCCCTACGTGTTGAAGGCCGATGGGTTGGCAGCCGGCAAGGGAGTTATCATATGCGAAACCCTGGAAAACGCTGCAGATGAATTCACCCGGATGCTGAAGGATTCCATGTTTGGAGCGGCATCACAAAAAGTGCTGATCGAAGAATTTCTTCGGGGGATTGAACTTTCTGTCTTCGTGCTTACCGACGGTAAGAGTTATAAGATACTCCCCGAGGCCAAGGATTATAAGAAAATCGGAACAGGCGATACCGGTCCCAATACCGGTGGAATGGGCTCCGTTTCCCCTGTTCCTTTCGCCGATGCAGCCTTCATGAAAAAAGTGGAGGAACGCATCATCCGGCCGACCATGAAAGGACTCCTGGCAGATAACATAGCGTACAGCGGATTTATTTTTTTCGGATTGATCAATGTGAGCGGGGACCCATTCGTGATCGAATACAACTGCAGGTTGGGTGACCCTGAAACCGAATCTGTAATTCCAAGGCTCAACAATGATCTGGTTCAACTACTAGGGTCTGTTGCCAGTCAATCCTTGCATCTTGAAACCATCACTGTCGACCCACGATTCGCAGCTACCGTAATGGTTGTTTCAAAAGGCTACCCGGGTATTTATGATAAAGGGAAAGTAATTTCAGGAGAAGAACAGGTAAAAGGGAGCATGGTCTTCCACGCCGGGACCATCCTGAACACTTCAACGGGCCAGGTTTTGTCAGACGGCGGACGAGTGATTGCAGTTACATCGCTGGGGGAAACCATGGATGATGCACTCGCTCAATCTTATGAAAACATTCACAAAATCAACTTTGACGGAAAAAATTTCCGCGGCGACATCGGTTTCGACCTGTAAAATAACAAAATATCGCGTGTCGAGCATTACAGCATACCTTGTTACCCTGTTACC
>CAIVAT010000188.1 GCA_903903985.1 uncultured Bacteroidales bacterium
AACCGAAAGATGGTAATAGGATTTATTGAACGACCGGTAAAAAACCGGGTAGGCAAACTGCGGATCCCTGTATCGGTTCCCGTCATAATTTGCCGGATCATACATCGGAATTTTAACCAATGACCCGTCGGCTTCATTCGGAGAAAGATCCCTCTGGGCAGAAAAGAAAAGGTAAGGAATCCGTGATGGATGGTCACTGTCCATCTTTGCATTGCGGCAATAGGCCGGGTCTTTCACGAAAACCTTGTTGATCTTATCTTTTCCCTTGTTCAGGATGAATTCCACCCATCCGTTTGCAAATATTTCCAGGCTGCCGATCAGGTCAATCCATTGAAAATTCAACCGGTTGATGCGAAGAAACTCGACAATCTCCGGATCAGTGACCAGCTCACGGATTGGCGCTCCCAGGTTATCATTGCCTTTATCCCGATAAGCCAGAATACCACGGCCATAATGGACGGTCTTTCGTTTTTCCAATGCCCGGAGTGCAATCGAATTCTTTTCCAGGTCAGTTAGTACATTCTGAGGAAACAAATTGTCATCACCCCAGGGGGACCAAGGCCAGGAACTGTAATCCTTTGGGATCACGACCTTCTCGGTGGCTGCATCCTCTGTTTTTTTATAAGATGTGGCCACGGCTTTGGCTCCCGGTAAGAATGCGATTCCGTTTTCGTAAACGATCTTTTGTTTCATCAATAGCAGACTTTCTTATTATTGAATTCGATGATCAGCCGGATATGCAATTTTCGCTTCTGTCCGTTGGGTAAAAGGATATTCCTGGTTGAATTGACCCAATGGTTGGGATCTTTGGAAACCTGGTCATTGGCAGGAAAGTTCTTCTTTGATGCAAAAACTTCCTTACCCTTTGTTGTTCTTACCGAGCATTTGCAAGCATCTTTCAGCTCAATGATCTCGCCACCGGTTTTTTCCAACCGGTTTGCCGTTACAAATTTCAATTGGAACCTGGCAGGCTTTCCCTGGCCATCAAAAGAGTCCATGATCTCCAGGACATCCCACAACCTTATAAAAGTTGAATTCATGAGAGCAAGAGTACAATTGCGGGGATGAATAATAAAGGACAGTATTTTCTTTAGGAACACGCAGCAATAAAAAGAAGAGGCTGCACCTCGGGGTCAGCCTCTTCTTTTTATTTGCTCTTTTTATAATAAGTGAATATACTCATGAATACCTGCCAAAACCACCTCAAAATCCGGTTGATCTTTGTAATAGAGCTTTGACGATCTCTTGTATTGGTTCTCAAATGTGCTGCGTAGCTTTTTATCCGGTAAGAGTAATGCAGGATGCTCAGTTAATGGGATTTCCTTATCGGCACCACGAAAGCGTGCTGCTTTATGGGCTTTATATTCCGGGGTGCCTATGAATTTCTGAACGTCTGAGTATTTGAGCAAACAGTAAACATCATAATACTGACGCAAAAAATTCTTAGGTTTCTCCATGTTCCCTGATTCCTTTCGGAATTTATTGACAATGGTCTGAAGCTTTTCCACCAATGTGTATCCCGGATGATAACAAAATACCGCTTTGGCAGTATTATCTATATAATCAAATGATCCTTCCGATGATTTTACATAATCCAATACCCAGGATGAAATATCAATAGGCTGGTTGGGCGCAACTGTGTCAAATCCTGCTTCCAGGAGAATGCCCTCCTTCAATCCTTCTAATGCCGGGGTGTAGGAATTATAATAAAGCCTGATGCCTCCGCTTCTATATTTTTCGGGATCATCAAATTCATGATCTCTTTCAACTTTTACAATTCCGTCAATCGATATTTCACCCGCCAGTTTATCATAGAATGCTTTGCGTGCTTCTTTTATTTCTGTTTTATCTTCTTTCCCTTCTATGTTGAATCCGAAATTCGTGCTGATATGAATGTCAATATCCTCGGAAAATCGCTGGATTAACCCATACCCTTTTGAGAGAGATGTGCCGCCTTTTAACTCAAATTCTATTCCCTGTTGTTGCAATCCGTATAATGAGTGCATGATCCAATAGTCCTTTTCTACCAGTGCAGTATCAATGCCAAGTTTCCCGGAAACAATGGCTATAAGTTCCTTGAATTCGGTATCGTTATGGAGAAAATCAGACATGAATCAATTGGGTTTTACGTAAAACTGATTTCACTAACTTTTTTGTTGTACCGGATCCATACTGTTGTGCCATCTTTACCAATTCAAGGGCTTCGAAGCGGTCAACATTTTTCAGAAAGTTTTTTACTATCTGCTCTTGATCCTCTGCTAATTCATCACGGTTGTTCAATAAATCAATAACCAGAAATTCTTTGCTAAGTGTTGCAGGGAATGCGGATTTCAATTTAAACAGCAGGTTTTTTCCATTCAACAAGAATTCCCCATGACGTTTGTGGTTATATACCCAGGTGGTATTATATAACTGGGTTAATCCAAGCCCAAGGGAATTGTAAGCATTGGGTGAAACAAGTAAAAAGGATGTGTCTTTGAGGAAGCGTTCTACAAGGTCATGGTCGTTGGGCGGAACCACGCCGAATTTTGATTTTTTCGGTGCATAGTAAAGCCCCTGGCCCAGCTTCCTTAGCGTACCATCTTTAGTTAATCGGCTCAAATTGCGATCCACCGCAGTAGAATAATACTCTAGGTCGGAACGGCGATAAACTTCACCTGGTTTGATATGTTGCCTTAATAGTTTCATAAAATCCAATGCAAAGATACGAACAAAAATCAAAAGTGCATGAATATTTCAAAAATAATCATGCAAACAGACATACAAATCCTTATATCGTTTTTTTTGGGCCCACAATTGGAACAAGAAAAGCCCCAGTTTCCCGAGGCTCTCCTTACAGTTTTATTTTCCGCGTTGGCTTTTTCTTCCAACAGGCCATTATTGCGACTTTACCCGATAACCGCCAAAATCATCACATCGAGGTTATAGAATTGACTGGTTGGCCGTTACTACGAATGTGCAAATTATGCACATTGCTTTGTTCGTACAATTCTCCTTCTGAAAAAATATTGCTGATATGCTTGGTAACCATATTTCGTTCCTTCTGAAAAAGCTCATTTATTTGCGCAATAGAAATATGGAGTGCGTAAAATTATACAAAAAAGGGAAAGGGAAGAAAAATGGCATCGCTTTACAGATATTCCTGAAAGTGCTTTTGCATGATTTCAACGAGCATTCCCAATGTCAATGGCTTGTAAAGAAAACAGCCACTTTCAATAACTCTTTTGTGGATAAAATTATCTGAATCATTGTCGTCCACAAGCAATACACTTTTCAATTTTTTCTTCATGAACGGCTATTATTTTGGAATTGTAAACATAAAAACACTTCCTGCACCGGGCGTTGTTTCCACCCAAATCTTACCCCCATGCATTTCCACTATTTTCTTACAATGCGCCAGGCCGATACCGGTTCCCTCGTAGTCATTTCGGTTATGCAATCGCTGGAAGATGATGAAAATCTTGTCTTTGTATTTTTCATCAATGCCGATGCCATTGTCCTTTATGGAAAAGAGCCAATCTTTTTCGTGGATTTCGGCAGAAATATTTATTTCTGGAACCATGTCCGGCTTTTGGTATTTGACCGCATTTCCAACCAGGTTTTGGAACAGCAGTTTCAATTCTGTTTCATAACCTTTGAGCATGGGAAGTTTCTGAACAGTTATTCTTGCATTATTTTTTTGTATCGAATCATCTAAATCACTCAGAACTGCTTCGACAACTTTATTGCAATCAACGATGGTCTTTATACTCTCTTTCCCCAACATTGAATAATCAAATAAATCCTTTACCAACATTTTCATTCTCACTGCCGACTTGCTGATAAATTCTATGTATTTTTCGCCCTCTTCGTCAAGTTTGCCTGTATATTTCTCAGTGAAAAGCTGTGAAAATTGAGAAAGTGTGTGCAACGGCTCCCGAAGATCATGGTTGGAAACATAAGAAAACTGTTCTAATTCATTCAAACGAAATGTGAGTTCCTTGTTGATGGCGGCAAGTTGGTTGGTCCTATCAGCAACACGTTGTTCCAGGGTTTCATTCAGTAAGCGGATTTCATTTTCGGCTGATTTTCGCGCTGTGATGTCCTGAAAACTCACAAGACTTGCCCAAATATTCCCTTTTTCATCCCGCACAGGCGAGCCGAATACCTCCAGGGCCGTTCTCGTACCATCGGGTTTGACAACATCCATATCGTCCACATATTTCGACACCCCACGCATTGCTACAACAAGAGGCAAATCATCGTTTGAGTAAGGAATATTCGAGCCCCTAAGGTATAGATCATAGGTTCTTGCAATAGTGTTGGAGTTCGCTTCAGGCAAAATTCCTCTTCCAAGTATGTTGAATGATGCCTCATTTGCCAACAGAGGCTTACCAGAGGGCACTTCAATCATGTAGACCCCAATCCGCAGGTTCTCTAGAAGCGAGGTAAACATACTGTTTTGCTTACTCAGTAATTCTCCCAACCGTTTGTGCTCGGTAATGTCCTGGGCCGCACCCCAAAGCCCAACAGTTTTACCTTCATTTAGCACAGTCTCTCCCCGTACCCATATCCATCCATTGCTGCCATCTTTCCTGACTGTTTTAAGCTCAAGTTCATAAGGAATTCCGGTTTCTCTTGTTTTAGCTAAAGAGGAAGACAACATCGCCCAACTTTCAGGGGTAAACAACTTTTGATGTTCGGAATAGGGTGGTGGAGGAAGTGCCGGATCAAACCCATACATTTTGTATAGTTCTTCCGTCCATACAACCTGATTCGTTGCCACATCCAGATACCAACTGCCGACATGGGTAATTTGCTGCACGTTTTTTAATTCTTTTTCACTCCTGATCAGTGCATCTTCGGCTTTCTTACGCTTGGTTATATCCTGAAAAGAACCGGCGACAGATTTTGTTTTCCCATTTTCCAGGAACGGTGTTGCAATCGCATTTACCCAGCGTTTATTGCCTTTTGTTGTAATAACTTCCCATTCCTGGTTGTAAGGCTCGCCATGTTCAATGGCGCGTTGTATGCCAAGCATTGCCATGGGTTGGAACTCCTGTGCTATGAAGCCAATTCCTTCGGGTACGTCGGGGGCTCCATTTGTCAGGTCTATTTCAAGTATACGGAATACTTCGTCAGTCCAGGTTTGACTCATTGTTGCCACATCGAATTCCCAGCCGCCAATCTGGGCCGCTTTCTCCATACTTTTCATCACCTCCCTGCTTTTGATCAAAGCTTCTTCTGCCTTTTTACGCTTGGTAATATCAATAAAACTGATGACTATTTCAGCTATTTCTCCCTTATTATTCATTACCGGATAACCATTGACGGTTACCCAAACAATGTCGTTTGTATTCGGTTGGTGAATCCCCATGATTTTATTTAGAATCGGTTTCTTTGTGGTTAAAATCCTGTTTACCGGATAATCTTCAAAAACCAAGGGAGAATTCTTTTCATTAACAAATTTCCATGCCGGGTCGATGGCCGCTTTTCCTTTCATCTGATCGTTGCTTAACCCCAACAATTCTGATGCCCTGGGATTATTCATTACAATAGAAGTATCCGGTGAATGAACCACAATGCCGGCTTCGAGATGCAGCAGCAATGTGCGATATCTTTCTTCGTTTTCACTTAATGCCGCCTCACTATTCTTGCGGATTTCGTTTTCCAGCTTCAAATCTTCCAGCAGCTTCAGTGTAGCAATGTGCTTTTTTTTCAGCTCCTGTGTCTGCTCTTCGACCAATGAGGTCAGGCGATCTTTTTCGTCACGTTTTGCGATGTTGGCATGTTTAATTTTCGCCATGGCACGCACCTGGGCGGTCAGCTCGGTTATTTCGACGGGCTTTGCAAGAAAAGCTTCTGCCCCGGCTTCCAGTGCACGGATGCGGTTCTCCTTGTCGCCTTTAATGGCGGTAACAAAAACCACAGGGATATCGCAGAGCTTATTATCGGCTTTCAGTTTTTTACATACTTCAAAACCATCCATACCGGGCATGACGATGTCGAGCAGGATAACATCGGGGTCTTCAGCCGCTGCCAATTCAAATCCTTTTGTTCCGTTCAGCGCCATAAGGGTAACTGCTTGAGGAAACGCATCCTTAATCAATGCCTTTATGCTGGTCAGGTTATCCTGGTTGTCGTCAATGGCCAGGATTTTGATGTTCCTACTTTCCATAGAGCACCTCGTTTATGGTTTTGTAAAATATTTTCTCATCGATGGGTTTGATAATATAGGCATCAAAACCATACGCCAGAATGGTTTCCCGGTCCTGGATCATGGTGCTTGCAGTTAAGGCAATAACCGGGATATGCTGCAATCTGCCGTCATTGCGGATTGCTTTGAATGCCTCTATGCCATCCATAAAGGGAAGTTTGATATCCATCAGAATGAGGTTGGGCTTGTGTTTTCTGGCCATTTCCAGTCCTTTCAAGCCATCCGTAGCATCAATCACAGTAAAATCATCCCCAAGAAGCGCTTTAACGGTAATCATGTTGTCGGGATTGTCCTCAACAGCCAATACAACCGGCTTGCCTTTGAAGGATTGCAATACCCGCTTAGGGTTTGCTGTTTCAACCGTTTCAGGAAACACCATCGTTGCCACCGCGTTCAGCAGTTCACCGCGATTCACATCGCCTTTCTGGATAAGCTGATGCACGTTGTTTTGTTTTAAAAACCGGAGTTCATCTTTGGTGATTTGTTTTGCCGTGAGGATCAGCACCGGAATATGCGATGTACGTTCAGCTTCACGAACGGTTTTCAGCACCTGAAATCCATCGATGCCGGGCATCATCAGGTCGAGAATCATGGCGTCGGGAATAGTATGGGCGATAATCCCCAGCGCTTCGCCGCCATCGCGTGCCACAAGAATATGATACCCGCTCTCTTCGAGGAAATCTTTTATCTGGATGATGGCCGGTTCGCTGTCTTCAACCAGCAAGATGGTTTTTTCGGATGCACCGGAAATGGCTTTCATCGGAGATTGTCGTTCGGTGTACCTGAAACCGTTTACGGCATTGGTTTCCGGAATTCTGTTCTCCGGCGCATAAACCATGGGAAGCGTCAGTGTAAATTCTGATCCTTTTCCAAGAACACTTTTAACAGCAATTGTTCCCCCCAGCAGGTTGGCGTACTTTTTGGCAATGGTAAGTCCCAGTCCGGTACCGCCAAACCTACGGGATGAGCTGCTGTCGGCCTGGCGGAACTCGCTAAAAATATGCGGCAGATGGTCTTCTGAAATGCCAATTCCGGTGTCGGTCACCGTTATCACGATGTGAGTATCGCTTTGCAGGGCTGTTACCTCTACTTTTCCTTCTTCGGTAAATTTAACGGCATTGCCAATGAGGTTCTGCAAAATATGATTGCATTTATTGGCATCGCTGGTCAATGAAAGGTTTGTCTCTGCTTTGTGATACAGCAGTTCAATGTTTTTCTGTTTTGCCTGAGGTTCGATCATGCTGACCAGGTCGGCAAGCAGGTTGCCGGCATTAAATTGAGTGATCTGAATGTCTTCATGTCCGGCTTCGATGCGTGATATATCGAGAATATCGTTGATCAGATTCAGCAGATGTTTCCCGTTGCATTCAATCACTTCAAGGTAACTGTATTCCTCATCGGGAATCATTTTAGCGAGCCGCCAGTTGAGCACGCCCGACAGGGCGATCACCGAATTAAGCGGAGTGCGCAACTCATGGCTCATGTTTGAGAGGAAGTTTGTTTTGAGCCGGCTGGCCTCGTTCAACTGGTTTTTCTGGATCACCAGTTCGGTGTTTTGTTCGGTAAGCTCAGCCGATTGCGATGACAGTTCGGTTTTCTGGGCTTCCAGTTCGCTGTTCTGATGCGCAAGTTTTTCCAGTAATTCTTTCATCCTACGGTAGGCCAATATCCCTTCCACACGGGCGCTGACTGTATCAAGAATGTTGTTAATCAATTGAATGGACTGTTTTTCATATCTGTTTACACTGGCAAGGGAAATAACAGCCAGCACTTCGTTACCGGCAAGAATGGGAATGGTGATAATTTCGTGCGGAATAAACCTGCCGCTTACCGTTTGAAAAACAAACCGCGTATCTTCCGGTATGGTTTTAATGTGCTGAACTTTGCGCGAGGAAAGCACAACGCCAAATTCGCCTTCGAAGTTCAGGGCGGCAAACGATTGGCGGGCATTATCGTTTATGCCGATGGATTCGAAATGGTCGTAACTTTTTTTGTCTTCGCTTAAAAGATAAACAGCCGCCATTTGGGAACCGGTATATTCTGATAACGTCGTAAGCGTTGTAAGAAAGAATTTCCGGGCATCGTCTTCGCTCAGCATCACCCCGGAAAGATTTGAGGCTTTTTCGCTTAACTCCGTATTGCGCTGAATGCTCTCCGCGAGCGTATTGAATGAAACGGACAACATGCCAAATTCATTTTTTGATTCGAATGAACTGCGGGCAGCCATGTCGCCCTCATGAAAGCGGTTGGTGGCACCGGTCAGTATGGCCAGCGGCTTACGGATATTGCGCAGCAGGATATAGCTGATAGTAAGCGAGAGCAAGACGATGGCAGCAACCAGCAGAATCAACTGCCTGTTCAGCGAATCGTTCAATTCCTGGGAAGTTGTGTATAATTCATCGCTTTTATTTTTAGCAAAATCGTCAATTTTTTGAACTGCCACGAGTATTGCCTCTGCCTGAATTCCGCTCAGGCCAAAACTTTTTGTACGGTTGGAGGCCTCCTGTTTTTTCCCGGCATTCAACATCCGGATGGTTTCCTGGAGAATTGAGTTCCATTTTACGAAGGACTGCTTTACCGAGTCGATATCGGCGCGGGGGCCAAGGTACTGGCTATATAGTATGTCAATCTGCTCAAAGGCGCTGGTTTTACTGATTTCCATCTGGTTCAGGTCAAAGGCAATTTCCTTTTCATCGGTAGAAAGAAAAATGTCTTTCACGTCGACACGTATAGAAAGAATATTGGCGCGCAACGCACCGATTGCATGCCTCACCTTAAGAGGGTGGTTATACATGGTTTCCGTTTGCAGATTGAGTTGATCGGATTGCATATAGGAGATTACCCCCAGCACAATAACGAAAAACAGCATGGCTGCAAAGCCAAGGAGGATTTGTGTTGCGATTTTCAGGTTTTTCATGTTTCTGATTGTTATTCTTATTTGAAACGATCGATGGCAGTATGATGCGTTTCAAAACGAAATGTTGCGTAAAGATAACTCAAAAACCAAGGAATTGGATGTGCTCTAAGCAGTGATTCAAAATATTTGCGACTACCAAATAATATTTTGCTACGTTCTCAAATATTACCAGGACATCCCAGGTATACTAAAAAAGAACGTTGCTCCATTGTCAGGTTCGCCTTCAGCACGACAATGTCCGCCGTGGCGCATCACGATTCGGTTGACGTTGGCTAATCCAATCCCGACTCCTTCAAAATCACGGGATTTGTGAAGCCGCTGGAAAACCCCGAATAATTTTTCAGCATACTTCATATCAAAGCCTGCTCCGTTATCTTTTACAAAAAATGTCGTTTCAGTGTCGTTGGAGATGCTGCCTATTTCAATCACCGCTTCAGGCTTTTTCCCGGTATATTTGATGGCATTCGATATCAGGTTGGTCCATACCTGATGTATCAAATCTTCATCGCCTTCTATATCAGGAAGGGATTCTACCCTGAATATTAATTCTCTGTTTTGTATCTCCGGCTCGAAAAATTTGATGATCTTTTGAACCATGGCGGATGAGTGGATTCTGGTTTTCCGCAACTCAGCCTGATTAAGCCTTGAGAAAGAGAGCAATGCATCAATCAGTTTTCCCATTTCGGTGGCTGAATCGGTAACTTTTTTCAGATATTCATTTTCCTCTGCGGTAAGTTCTGTTGATTTATTTTCCATGAAAAGACCTATAAACCCATTGATATGCCTTAAAGGGGCTTTCAAATCATGAGAAATGGAGTAGGAAAAAGCTTCCAGTTCGAGGAAAGCCATTTTCAGGCGGTCACCGGATTCAACTCGTTCTTTGGCCAATAACAATTCTTCATTCATCTTTTGCAAAACTTCCTGGGTTTGTTTTTGAGCGATCACTTCCAGATGCAGTTCATGGGTGCGCTCTTCAACGAGCAGTTTCAGCCGGTTACGTTGAAACCTTTCAATGAAGTAATATGTCGCAAAAAATATTAACAGCAGGAAGAAAACCACTAAGATCAGATAAAACAGGAAGGAACGGTAAAAAGGAGGTGTCAGGCGGAATTTCAGCTCAGCAGCCGTCTTCTCATCCCATTGATCGCTTTCATTCCCTGCCATCACTTTAAACACATAAGTACCCCCGGGGATATTTGTGTAGTAAGCAATTCTATTGGTGCCACAATCAATCCAGTCTTTGTCAAAACCTACCAGCATGCACCGGTATTTGATCTTCTCAGGACTTGTATAATTCAGCGCTGCAAACCGGAATTCAAGTCTTTTGGAGTATGACGGGATGGACAAAGGAGAGGATAGTTTTACCAGTTGGCCATCAACCAGAAATTCTTCAATAAAAATGGGAGAGAAACCAGAGGAAACCGCTTTCATCATGTCAGGGTCAATGATGGCCACCCCTTTCATGGTAGAAAACAAGAGTTTACCATCCCTCGTTTTGATGCCCGCGGGCGAAACACCCCCATTGCATTCGATGGTCTCCATGCCGTCGGTTTTTCCATACGAAACAGGTTTCAACGATTTACTTTTCAGATCGGCAAAATCCAACAAATCCTGCTTTTTGATTCTGTATATTCCTTTGTTGCAACTTATCCAGAAATACCCGAATTCATCTTCAAGAATCTTAAGCACTACTTCATTGATTAGCCCATCCTTCGTGGTAAATTGGGTGATCTTTCCGTCTCTGATCAGGTTAAATCCATTGGAGGCAGTTCCTACCCACAAATTTCCCTCTTTGTCTTCATACACCGATAGGATATAGTCATCGGATAAACCTCTTTCCTGATTAACCACGGTAATCTTATTGTCGCTGATACAATTCAGGCCACCATTGGTGCCAACCCATAGATCGCCTTTTCTATCTTCAATAATACAGCTGACGATATCATCCGACAGTCCTTCCCTGCTGGTGTAAGCGGTGAATTTGCCATCTTTAAACCGATTGATCCCGCCGCCAGTGGTTCCAACCCAGAGGGTACCCGATCTGTCGCAATATACTGCAGTAACCACATTGTTCGACAATCCGTCGGCAGTGGTATAGGTAGTGAATTTTCTATCTTTATAGCTGGTGAGCCCGCCGCCGGCTGTACCAATCCAAAGGGTATAATCCTGGTCTTCCCCGATACTGAGCACCAAATGATCAGGCAGTCCGTCTTTTTCTGCAAAGGCTTGCACCTTTCCTTTTTCCAATCGGTTCAAACCCTTACCGGCAATGCCAAGCCAAAGAACACCCGCATGGTCTTCAAACACCGGGAGAATAACTTCCCCCGACAGACCTTCCTTAACCGAAAGGGTTTGAATATTTTTCTTTTTAATCCGATCGATTCCGACGCCTGAAGATCCCGCCCATATATTCCCTTCCCTGTCTTCAAACAGCGTAGCAATCAGGTCGCTCGAAAGACCATCTTTGGTGGTAAATGGATAGAATTTCCCATCTGCCATCCGTGTAATTCCACCTCCATTTGTGCCGATCCATAGCATCCCATCTTTATCGAAGCATAACGATGTGACCGCATTGTTGGTCAGCCCGTCTTTCATGGAATATACAAAAAACTTATCATGTTTAAACACATTCAGCCCGCCACTCTTGGTTCCAATCCACAGGTTCTGATATTTATCAAATGCAAGTGTTTCAATGAAGCCATCCGAAAGGCCATCTTTGCGGTAATAACTTCTTACCTGACCATGATCGATGACTGAAAGTCCTTTTTGAGTGCCAACCCAGATTCTACCCCTGGCATCTGGCACAATCGAACGTATATAATTGGAGGCCAATCCATTTGTGCTATCATACTTAATTATATTTTTATTTTTCAAATAATTCAGACCACCTCCCGATGTTCCGACCCACAATCCACCATCTGAATCCTCACACAAGGTGAATATGCGGTTATCTGATAATCCATTCGATTTGTTGTACTTAATAAACCTGTTGTTCTTGTACCTGATCAGGCCGTCGCCTTCGGTTCCGATCCACAGGCTTGTATCGCGGCCTCCTAAAAGTGTACTGACAAAATTCACGGTCAAACCCGGGATGTTTGATTTATTCATCAGGAAAAAGCTGTTACCGTCAAATCTGACCATCCCTT
>CAIVAT010000189.1 GCA_903903985.1 uncultured Bacteroidales bacterium
GATAAACATGCCCTAAAGGTAAAAAAAAACACCCCGGGACACCCAAATAGCACACCCCTACAACATCATCTCGCTGTATATCTAATAGTTATGTTTTGGGGTAGAAAAAAGTGTCGAAGTCAGGAGGATGGTTACCCGGCGATCATCTCCCTGATGATCCGTGTTATGACAGGCTCCACGGCGCTTGCCGCATCGATGACATGTTTGTGGGTTATTTCAACGATCTTTCCGGGCACGCCGAGGTCGGAGATGACCGAAACCGCGAAACACTTCAACCCCATATGGCGCGCTGCGATGACTTCGGGAACGGTCGACATGCCCACGCAATCGGCCCCGATGGTGCGTATATAGCGATATTCTGCCGGTGTTTCATAGGTGGGGCCCGAAACGGCAGCATACACGCCCTGCTGCAGTTTGATGCCATGCTTCTTTGCAATTCCAAGGGCTTTTTCGACCAGGGTAGAGTCATAGGCATTTCCCATATCCGGGAAACGGGTGCCGACCTCATCGTCATTTTTTCCGATCAGCGGGTTGTCTTTCATGAGGTTGATGTGATCGGTGATCACCATGATGTCGCCGACTTCAAAACCGGGATTCACCCCGCCGCTGGCATTTGAAAGCACAAGCAGGTTGATACCTAAGAACTTCATGACCATCACGGGGAAGGTGAGTTCCTGCATGGTATAACCTTCATAATAGTGAAACCGTCCCTGCATGGCCACAATGTTTTTTCCGCCCATGGTGCCGAAGATCAGTTGCCCTTGATGGCCGGCCACAGTGGAAACCGGGAAATTGGGAATAAATTCATAGGGGAGGGTTTGCTGGATATCAATTTCCTGGACCAATCCACCCAACCCGGTGCCAAGGATAATACCGACTTCCGGTTTCAGTGAAATCCTGCTTTCAAGGTATTCAACGGTTTCTTTTATTTTTTTCAACATAGCGTAAAATCTCGTTATCAAAATTTTCTTTATCGGTGCCATGAAAATCAATTTCCATGGGAACGCAAAATAACGGTAAATTTTTCAAATATACGCTAAGTTCGGGAGTTTTCAGCCGCATTACGTCCTTTTCCGTTGTTACCATGATTTTCTTCTGGGTGGGCAGGTCATGGAATTTCCTGGTTATTTCTTCAACGTCTTTGAGGGTATAAGGGTGATGATCAGCAAATTTCATAACGACCAGGTCGCTGCACATCCGTTCCAGGTGTTCCCGCAGGGGATAATCATTTGCGATGCCTGTGAAAAGCAGGATGTTGGTCACTTTGGCAGGAAAAACAAGGTCTAGGGTGTCAAAGACCTGTACCGGCTCCACGTATTTGACATAGGAGAAATAGATATGCTGGCGGCTCCCGGGTTTTAACTCTTCAATGATTCTTCTGCGGGTGATGGGGGAGAAGATCTTTGGAGTTTTCGTAACGATGATGATGTCGGCCCTTGCAGCTCCGCCGCGGAATTCACGCAAGGTGCCCGATGGCAGGAGCATGTCTTCCGAATACATGCGGTGATAATCGGTCAGCAGGATGGATAATCCCGGTTTTACATACCGGTGCTGAAAAGCATCATCGAGCATGATGATATCCAGGGAGGGGTATTTTTCAAGTAATTTCTGGATACCGCGGCTGCGTTTTTCATCAACTGCAACCTTGACCTCTTCGAATTTTTTCAGGAACTGCAAAGGCTCGTCCCCGATATACTTGACGTTCGAGCGTTTGGAGGCAAGGATATAACCACTGCTCTGGCGCCCGTAACCCCGGCTCAGGGTGGCAATGAAGTTCGCAGGGGAAAGGAGCCTGATGAGGTATTCGATATGGGGTGTTTTCCCGGTTCCGCCGTATGAAAGGTTTCCGACCGAGATGATTGGCTTGTCAAATGTCCGGGAAGGCAGCAGATGCAGGTCGAACATCATATTTCTCACCTGCATGGCCAGTCCATAGCATAAGGAAACAGGAAATAAGATAACCTGCAGGATCCGTGTCATAAATGATTCTCCTAAATTAGGAAAAATTATCACCCGCCAGGGTTTTTTCCCTGGCAAGGTAACGGACATTCTTAAGGAGCCCGGAAATCCCGGCATCCGGATTCCTGGTCTTGACTACATAATCGCAGGCGCCTGCTTCCAGGAGCTTTCCCGCTAGCTGAGGATCTTCAAAAGTGTCAAAGAAGACAACCCGGGTGGAAGGAGCGATTTCCAGGACGGATTGTAAAAAATCGAACCCGCTGCGATCGCCTGTGAAAAAACTGGTGATTAAAAAATCGGGTCGGATGTTTTTTTGCAAGCGATACAAACACTCTTCTCCTGATGGAAAAGTTTGAACCTGTGCACACTTGTTGATTTCAAGATGATACCTGACCAGATTCCGGTGAATCGGATTTTTATCAACCACAAATATCACAGATGTTTTCATGCTCCCAAGCTTGCTAAGGTTATGCTTGCCAAATTTTGCAAAATTTGCCTCGTGAAAGTACCGGGAAGCGGTAAACTTTTAAACATGTTATGAACAGGATTGATAAGAAGAATTTTTTTGACCTTACTTTTGCCGGCAATCAAAAAACCAGCAGTATGAATACAACAACCCTTGCAAAGGATCTTGAATTATCACGAATCGTCCATGGACATTGGAGACTGGCCGAATGGAACCTGTCGGGTCAGGAATTACTGAAATTGACCGAACAAGCCATGGAACAGGGGATAACAGCCTTTGATCATGCAGATATCTACGGTGATTACCGGTGCGAAAAAATGTTCGGCGATGCGATCAGCCTGAAACCCGGTCTGCGCAGGGATATCCGGATCATTACCAAATGCGGCATTAAACTGGTATCAGCCAGGTTTCCAGGCCGTAAGCTGAAGTGTTATGATTACAGCTTCGATCACATTCTCTCTTCGGTGGATAATTCCTTAACAAACTTCAGGACAAACTACATCGACCTGCTCCTGTTACACCGGCCTGCCCCGTTTTTTAATCCTGAAGAGGTGGCGAAAGCGTTTTCACATCTGAAAAAGGAAGGGAAGGTGCTGCATTTCGGCGTTTCCAATTTCAACCCGTTGCAATTTGGAATGCTGAGTGCTTATACCGATGAAAAGCTGGTGACCAATCAGGTGGAGTTGTCTCCCTATTGCCTGGAGCATTTTGAAAACGGCAACATCGATTTTTTCCTGAAAGAAAAAGTAAAACCGATGGCATGGTCGCCCTTGGCCGGCGGCCGGCTGATGAATCCGCAGGATGAAAAAGGAAGGAGAATCGCTCATGCTCTTTCTGAAGTAGCCGCTGAGTTGAATGCTGATTCAATTGACAAGGTTATTCTTTCGTGGTTGCTGAAACATCCCGCTTCGATCATCCCCATTGTGGGCACCGGCCGGATTGACCGGTTGAAAATCGCAGCGGAAGCCTTGCATATTGACATGGATATGGAGCAGTGGTATAAGATTTATAATGCTTCCACGGGGGTTGATTTGCCATAGAACCCTTCGAGGGTCAAAGACCCTCGAAGGGTTCTATGGATTAGCGTGTATAAAAATAAAGTTATCTCTATCACCAAAATAATCAAAAACCACTTTTCGATCGACAAATGTAATTGAATCGGACAAAATAATCCCATACGAGGAAAATTCCCAATCCTGTGTTTTCCCTACAAGCCGATCATTTACGGGGTTTGAATGAATGTATTGAATCAGCCGGATAAAGTATTTTTCAGTATTAACCGGCTTTCGCTGGAAATTACTTTAAAAATACTACCCATGCGATGATATTTATTATTGTATGATTGGGCATAACTGTTGAAAAAATGCGAGAACTGGTAACTGATTGCCCGAGACATCGGAGACCCTCGAAGAGTTAATTCTGACTTTATCTGGACAAAAAAATGAAAATGATTTGGCATAAGGCAATAAGCGAAAGGATCAGCAATAGGAACTATGTATTTCATATAGCCTGAAAGAAACTTTTAGTAATCAGCCCTATCGTAAAAAAGTTTTCACGCCCATTGGCATGATTGCATATATGGTATTAGTTCCCAGGTTCTAATGGAGTTTTTTTCATATCTTGAGATTGCATATTACGCTTCGAGGGTTTTCGACTAATCGAAGTGTTTCTGCTTAATCGTCTTTGGTATGAAAAGGTAATACACTTTGTTAAGCCTATTAAACTCTTCGAGCGGTCTCACAGACCTTCGAGGGTGTTTTATGTGTATCTTTGGCTTTTAAAACTCAACCCCGGCAAATGAAAATTGCTGAAATCACCAATCACCTTGAATCGCTTTGCCCGCTGTCATTGCAGGAAGAGTATGACAACTGCGGATTGCTTTTGGGTAACCCGGATCATGAATTCCTGAAGGCGCTGTTGTGCCTTGACCTTACCGAAGAGGTGATGGCCGAAGCCATTGATCGCCAGTGTAACCTGGTTATTTCACATCACCCTTTTATTTTCAGGGGACTGAAAAAAATTACACCGGGTCAGCCCGAAACGGCGGTCATTACCATGGCCATCAAAAACGACATAGCCGTCTACGCAATCCATACCAACCTGGACAATACACTCAACGGGCTGAATGCCTTTGTGCTTTCCCGGCTGGGAATTTCCAGGTATCGTATCTTAAGCCCTAAAACAGGGATGTTGTTGAAACTTGCCGTTTTTTGCCCGGTCGACCATGCCGGAACGGTGAGGCAGGCGATGTTTGTTGCAGGTGCCGGACATATCGGCAATTACGATTGCTGCAGCTATAATGTCAATGGCGAGGGAACCTTCAGGGCATCGGAAAAGGCTAATCCGTATGTTGGTGAGGCCAATACCGTTCATGTTGAAAAGGAAATACGTGTCGAAGTTATTTTTCCAAGGTACCTTGAACACAGGATTATCAGTGCCATGATTGCTGTGCATCCTTACGAAGAGGTGGCGTATGATATTTACCCGCTCGACAACAAACTCATCCATGCCGGAGCCGGTCTCATCGGTGAACTGGAGGAACCGCTTGATGAAAACAAGTTCCTGGAACTGGTCAGGAAAAACCTTGATATTCCCGTGATCAGGCATTCGCAACTTCTTAAACGACCGGTGAAATCAGTTGCATTATGCACAGGCTCAGGAAGTTTTCTTATCCGGGAGGCAATCAGCGCCAAAGCGGATGTTTACCTCACCGCCGATTTGAAATACCATGATTTCTTTGGAATGGAAAACAAGCTGTTACTCGCTGATATTGGGCACTATGAAAGCGAACAGGGGGTAAAAGAATGGCTTCATGCTGCGCTTATTGAAAAATTTCCTAATTTTGCATTCCTTATTTCAGAAGTAAATACCAATCCTGTTCATTATTTTTAAAAAAGAGTTTATGGCAAAACCAACAAGCAAGCCAATCGCTACCTCCAAGCCATCAAAATTAGCAAAGAAACCTGTTGTCAAAGGAGATGCACCGGCAAGCGCAGATGCAGTAAAAAGTGAAGAGTCGATTGAAGAAAAAGCGGTTGTAAAGGTTACTACCAAAGCCAAACATGAAGGTGGTGATGACAAAAGCGAAATTACCATTGAAAAAAAGTTAGTTGCACTTTACAGCCTTCAACAGGTTGATTCACAGGTTGATAAAATCCGGATCATCCGTGGTGAGCTGCCTTTGGAAGTCCAGGACCTGGAAGATGAAATTGCCGGGCTCGAAACCCGCGTCGACAACCAGATCCAGGAAACGCTGGTCATGGAAAAATCGATCATTGAAAAGAGAACCTCCGTGAAAGACGCGCTGGCGCTGATTAAAAAGTACGAAGACCAGCAGATGAATGTCAGGAACAACCGGGAATACGACTCCCTGACCAAGGAGATCGAATACCAGAACCTGGAAATTCAATTGTCTGAAAAAAGGGCCAAAGAGTTTCAGCTGAGTCTCGATTTAAAAAAAGAAGAGATAGAAAACTACCAGAAGTTGCTGCAGGACCGTGAAAATGACCTGGAGATCAAGCGCAATGAACTGGAAGATATCATAGCGGAAACTGAAAAGGAAGAGAGCGATTTGCTCAAGACCTCCGAAGAAAACAAGCAATTTATCGAAGAACGGTTGCTCACCGCCTACTCCCGGATCAGGAAAAATGCCCGGAACGGTCTCGCGGTGGTTCAGATCGAACGCGACGCGTGTGGCGGCTGCTTTAACAAGATACCACCGCAACACCAGCTGGATATCAGGATGCATAAGAAAATCATTGTTTGCGAATATTGCGGCCGGATCCTGGTTGATGATGGCATCGTGAACGAAATGCATTGATGGTCATCAGAATGACATCATGGAAGGCACCATGGACCAGGCTCATCCTGATCGCTGGTGCCTTTCTGCTTTTTATGCCCGGGGCATTTTCACAGTATGATTACAATCCGAACTGCCAGCATGCATATGAAGCAATCCTTTCACTCCGGTTTTCTGAGGCACGCACCCTCATCGCCATTGAAAAAAAGGCCGGGCCGGGCAACCTGATCCCGGTATACCTTGAAAATTACATTGATTTTTTAACGCTGGTCATCGGGGAAGAACGGGGTGTTTACGACCGGTTAAAAACCAATAGAAGCAAAAGAATTAAAGTCCTTGAACAGGGCAAGGATGATACTCCTTATTACAATTTTTGTCTTGGAGAACTTCACCTCCAGTGGGCTTTGGCAAAACTAAAATTCGGGGATTATTCCTCGGCCGCCTTTGAAATTCACAGGGCCTATGCATTTTTTTCCGCCAATGAAGCCAGGTATCCGTCTTTCCTGATCAATAAACTGGGAATGGGGGTGGTGCATGTCATGGCAGGACTTGTTCCCGACAATTACAAATGGATCAGCAACCTGATTGGCTTCGAAGGATCAATAGACGATGGGCTGAGCGAAATCAAAGAGGTCGCCGGCTATCATGGCACCGATAAAATGATCAGGATGTATAAGCCCGAGGCCGCTTTTTTTCTTGCATTCCTGGCACTGAACCTGCAAAAAGACAAACGGGATGCATTACCCTTGCTTGATCTGTTGAAAACCCAGCCGGATGGAGAGTCTTCATTGAAAAGCCCGTTGCTGATCTTTGCCAGGGCATCCATCCTGTTGAAAAACGGTTTCAGCAACGATGCCCTGGCCGTATTGCAGGAACGCCGGGTGCTTTCACAAACTTTTCCGTTTTGCTATCTCGATTACCTTGAAGGCATGGCACGGCTTAACAACCTGGACTATTCGGCCGCTGTTTACTTTGAAAGGTTTATCGCCGGTTTCAGGGGCATGAATTACATTCGTTCTGCCAGTCAGAAACTCGCCTGGATCGCACTGTTAAAGGGGGACTCTGCCGGCTTTTATCAAAAGACATCCCAGGTTCTAAAACTGGGTTCGTCGCTGGTGGATGAAGACAAGCAGGCGGAATATGAAGCAACGACCGGAACCGTGCCAAACATCATTTTGCTGAGGTCCAGGCTGTTGTTTGATGGTGGGTCTTACGACCTGGCGCTCAGGGAGCTGCTGAACAACTCCGTTAAAACGATCGTTAAATCAAAACGTGATTTCATCGAGTACACCTACCGCCTTGGAAGGATATACCATGAGACCGGGTACCTTGTAAAAGCGCTTGATAACTACAACCAAACGATTGCCCGTGGTAAAAATGAACCTTACTATTTTGCCGCAGGCGCGGCTTGCCAGATGGGATTGATCTATGAAAACAAAGGCGCTTATGCCAGGGCCGACAGCGCCTATCATCTCTGTTTGTCAATCAAACCCCGGGAATACAAAACCAGCCTTCACCAAAAGGCAAAGGCTGGCTTGAACAGGCTGAAAAAAGTGCAGCCTAAAATCTAACCCCGACTGTTGTAGAAACCGTATTGGTATAGTAGCTGATCACCGCAGGGTTGACCATGCTGGCGTCGTACAGGTAATAATCCTGGTTCATCTTTGACCAGACATAGGTTACATCGGTAAAGAAATGTTTTCCACGGTATCCGAATCCGCCTGATACCTGGAATCGTTCGCTGTTACCGGCCGAAGTAGTATATGGATTGCTGAAATATCCGAAACCGCCCCTGACCCGGAAGTTGTACACCCTCCATTCCGTTCCGATGCGGATATTCCCCCAGGATTTGTAATTTGCCTTGATATCGTTGTTTACATTGGTATAACTATCGGAGGATGAGCTAAAACGTGCCTGGGAATAGTTCACGTATTCATAATCGGCGCTGACCAGTCCATATTGTCCTATGATGAAAGCAAGACTCCCCATCGCCCGGAATGGGGTGGTTAACTGGTAATCGTAGTTTCCGACAGGAGAGTATTGCGTGGCATTCCATGATGGGGTTGTGAATGTTGACTGCATGCTGCTCGACCATTGATCCCTCATGCTGGGGTACCAGGTAGGGGTATGGATACTCACCCCGAACCTTACCCAGTCTGCCGGCTTATAAATAAAACCCACTTTCAGATTGATCCCGGTTCCACGGGTATGGAGATCATACTGATAGTTCAGGGAAATAAAGTTGGGAATGGTATCTTTCGTGCGCGTTTCGGTGTAGGTGCTGTTTTCGTAATAGTTGATGGAAGGCACTCCGAAGGTCATCCCGGCATAAAATTTATCATTAAAATTGGCGCCAATGGAAAAATCAAGTTCATTCATGGAGCCGTAGGTATCGATATATTTATTCTGCAGAACTCCTCCATAGGCAGCATCACAGTAATATTTATTTGTCGCAGAATCGTGATAAACAAGATTGGTGCCGTAGGCCAGCCCAATGTCAAAAGGAAAATCATCCTGGACATATTCCGGGGGCGTGTTTTCTGCATTCAGCGTGTTGGCGTAACTTTGCATCATGGAGTTTCGTGCATTCACCCCGCTGATGACCACCCGGTTGTTGAAATCGTTCTGGCGGTTAAAGCCAAAACCGATACTGACATTTTTGAGCGCACCGGGTTTATTTTTATCATAGGGGCTGATGCTGAAAACAGCCCCGAAATTTCCCACCCCAAGGTTGACGCGGTTATCGGTGGCAGTGGTTCCATTGTACTGTGTCGAAGAATACCCGATCGTCGGAGCAAGGGTAAATGACGATTCCGATGCCTTGTATAATCCAATGCCTGCAGGATTTGTTGCAAACGTTGAAAAATCAGCGCCAACTGCGCCAAAGGCGCCGCTTAACCCGTTAAACCTCGCTGTGCCGCTGTAAAAGACACGTGAATAACGCAGTGCGTCTGCAGCCGTTTGGGCATAGATCGTTGTGAAGGCCAGGGTATACAACAGGATGACTATGAATGTCTTTTTCATGGTAATCAGAGTTTTTTATGAGTAAAGGGTTATTTGCGTCTTCCACCGCCGCCGCTGCTGCCGCTGCTACCGGATGAACCTCCGCTGCTTCCGCCCGAGCGTGATGGTGCAGAATAGCTGCCACTGCTACTGGAATTTGAAGGTGCGGAATAGGATCCGCTGCCGCTCGACCGGGTCGGGGCATTGTATGATCCGCTGCTGCTGGACCGGGTTGGTGAGGAAGTGTTTGAGTTTGTTCTTGGAGATGAATAACCGGACGAACCCGAACGGGTGGGACTGGTGTAAGTCCTGCTGCTGCCAGGTGTTGCCTGCTGACGTGTACCGGTGTTTGATGAACCGGATCTCACTGCTGAATTTTGATTCGTTGCACCTGTATTCCCAACGTGCTGTGACCGTGGAGCCAGGTATTCCTGGCTCGATTTTGGCTGCCTGTAAACCGGGGAGGAATAGCTTTGTGCTGCTCCCGAACGTTCGGCAGGATTCACATTCTCCGGCCGTGCATACCTTGGAGCCGTTTGCTGGCGGGTGGTCTGACTCTGAACCTGGCCTGATCTCTGTCCGGTAGTTCTCGGGGTCACGGTTGTGTTTTGATTGGCCGGACGCGCGTACCTGTACTTTTCCTGGCTGGCGGGAACACCCCGCACCGTTGGCTGTGTGGTTCGTGTTGACGGTGAGCCCGTTACTGATGTGGGAGCAGTAGTCCTGGTGTAACCGGCAACAGTTGCAGGCGCTACGCTGCGGTTTGATGGATTGTTGTCATTGGCCATTGTGTTTCTTGCGCTTGGGGTTCCGGCGCCTCCGTCAGAAGGGTACAAGGATCTCCTGGATCCATAATAATTATCATAGGAGTAATAGGGTTGGTAATAATCATTGTATCCGTAGCAATAACAACAAGGGCTGTACCAGGGGTCGTACCAGCCGTAATAGGGGTAACCCCATCCGTAACCATAGTATCCTCCGTAATAGGGGTAACCCCAACCATAATCCCATCCGCCGTAAGGATATCCCATGCCAAAAGAAAATGAAGGAGCGTAATAGCCACCATATCCGGAACCATAGCCCAGGTATACATTTACATCAGGGTCATTGCTGCCCTGGTTCACACCGGCAGAAGACCCGGAAAGTGAATTGTCGAAATATCCTACCGTGGTATCTTTATTGCTGAAGCGGTTGATCCGGGTTGAATAGGAATAATCGTTGTAATCCTCTTCCAGCGTTGAAGAAGCAGGCTTTTGGGTTTTGGCTTTGTCAGGAGAGGTAATTACCTGAACTCCCTGGGTTGTGGCTGGTGCCGGGGCCGATGGTGTTTGGCTGGTTTGTGTGGATGAATTGTAAACGTCATCATTTACATAGGAGGTGGCATGTTTCTGAGAAGTACATGCGCTGATTGTCAGGGCGATGAAAGCGATAATCCAGGCTGAAGTTTTCATAAGAGGTTTTCTTTTAAACTGCTCGTATATTGATTGTACCTATGGGATCGGGATAATTTTCGTATTTTTGCCTTTAATAGATACGACAGTTAATTAACAAATCTCATACCAAACTTTAAAATGGCTAAAGATTTTCCTTCACGGGCAGAAAATTACTCACAGTGGTACAACGATCTGGTTATCAAGGCCGATTTGGCTGAAAATTCAGCCGTGCGTGGTTGCATGGTCATCAAACCTTACGGATATGCCATCTGGGAAAGAATCCAGGCGGTTCTCGATAAAAAATTCAAGGATACGGGCCATTCGAATGCATACTTCCCTATTTTCATACCAAAATCCTTTTTCAGCAAGGAGGCAAGCCATGTGGAAGGGTTTGCCAAGGAATGTGCCGTTGTTACACATTACCGGCTGAAGAATTCACCCGATGGCAAGGGCATCATCGTTGATGAAGATGCGAAACTGGAGGAGGAACTGATCGTACGGCCAACTTCTGAAACCATCATCTGGGATACCTATAAAAATTGGATCAAATCTTATCGCGACCTTCCGATCCTGATCAATCAGTGGGCCAACGTTGTTCGCTGGGAAATGCGGACCCGCTTGTTTTTACGGACGACTGAATTCCTCTGGCAGGAAGGGCACACTGCCCATGCAACCCGCGAGGAGGCAGTGACCGAGGCCGAAACGATGCTGAATATCTATGCCGACTTTGCGGAGAACTGGATGGCCATACCGGTCATCAAAGGAACAAAATCACCGGCCGAGCGGTTTGCAGGCGCCATTGAAACCTATGCAATTGAAGCATTGATGCAGGACGGAAAGGCGCTTCAGGCGGGAACTTCCCATTTCCTTGGACAGAATTTCGCGAAGGCTTTTGATGTGAAATACCTGAACCGGGAAAATCAGCTGGATTATGTCTGGGCAACTTCATGGGGAGTCTCCACCCGGTTGATGGGAGCCCTGATCATGTCGCATTCTGATGACCACGGATTGGTCCTTCCTCCGAAACTGGCCCCGATACAGGTGGCCATTGTCCCGGTGTTTAAAACAGAAGAACAACTGGCACAGATTTCCGCGATTGTGCTTCCGATGAAAAAATCACTGGAAGACAAAGGCATCAGCGTAAAATACGACAACAGGGAAACGCACAAGCCGGGGTGGAAATTCACAGAATACGAATTCAAAGGGGTGCCGCTGCGTATTACCATTGGCCCGAGGGATGTGGAACAGGGAACTGTTGAAGTTGCCCGCAGGGACACCCTCGAGAAGGAGGTGCTCCAGATCATCGACATCGAAAATAAAATTGTTCATTTGCTGGATCAGATCCAGAAGAACCTGTATGACCGGGCGTTCTCGTTCCGTGAAAACAATACTTTCAGGGTCGACACCTGGGATGAGTTCAAAAAGGTGCTGGATGATAAAGGAGGTTTTATCTCTGCCCACTGGGACGGCACTGGTGAAACTGAGGAGAAGATCAAGGAGGAAACGAAGGCCACCATCAGGGTTATTCCGCTTGACAACCCTGCGGAGGAAGGAAAGTGCATCTACTCGGGGAAACCATCTGCCCAACGGGTGATTTTTGCCCGGGCTTATTGATCTATCTGAAAATCAACAATATGCGAAAATCCGCGCATAAAATCTGTGAGAATCTGCGTGAAATATTTTTTATGTCAACGCCGCATATTACCTGATGATCTTCCTCCCATACTTCACATCGAATTTATACCCGAGGCCCCACCCGATGTAATCGGCACGGCCCCAGTGTACTTTAAGCATCACCGTTGCAAAGAGGTCTTTTGAAAAATTGTACTGGAAGGCAAACTTTTCATAAAATGGCCCGTTGCTTGTTTCCGCGCCGCCCAGGTAATAGCCGAGATTGATAATAACCCCGACCCTGGAGATGACCAGTTGATAGGCGCCATTTATCCCGGGACGGATAATTTTTATATTGTTATCAACAGGATTCCCATTCTTTTCAAGAACCTTGATCTGGGAAAGGTCGTAGGAGAAATCGAGTCCAAACCCTGCCTTGCTTTTATTGCTGATCCTGAAAAAGGTGTTCTCGAAAAGATGAAACACCAAAAAATTCTGACCATAAACGGCCTGCATGTTTTTATACCCAACCAGGCCGCCGATATTGAATTCCAGGGTTTTATGAATAACCGCAGCGTATGCTTCCGTGGGTGCGAAAAACCGGTCACCAATGTTTTGATTTGGTTTTAAGGGCCGGATTGCAACTCCAAAGTTGATCATGGGAACGTTCAATCCGAAATTCGGAAGTTTTAGCGACCCGTTTGAAAAATGTTGCAGGCTGATCCCTGCAGTGAAGGTCAGAAAGGAACTGACCCGGTATCTTGCCTCGAGCATCAGGTTGACGGCGGCATTGAGATGCGATCCGATGGCGAGGTTTTTATAATTTTCCAGGCGGTCAAAATGTTTTGTCAGATAGCCAAGCCCGAGAGCAAACCGGAAGCCGCCGGTCAGTCGGTTATTTTTAAAAAGCGGGAAATTGATGCAGGGCATCAGCGCGAATGCGGAGCCCAGGGCCGGGTTCTTGCCCAAACCAGTGTACAGCATGGTTAAGCCGATCAGCGGATAGTTGTATTCGCGTTCCCACCGGTGTTTGCCAAAGGTCAGCTTTTCAACCGTTAATTCAAATGAGGGGAAGTGTGCGTTAAATAGTTCCATTTCAAGGTGTTGCGCATAAATGAACCCGTAGTGAACTTTCCCTTCAATGATGATATTGGATGAAAGCAGTTTATGTTCATATTGAGGAAGCCCTTTGATGGAAATCAGGAAAAGCACAAGCAGGATGCCCGTAAAACGAAAAGGAGAGGTGTGATATGTCAACTTTATCTTCAAAAACTTTCTGACCGTTAGCGTGCGGCAAATTTATCATGAATTGTCCATTTGACGGTACAATCATTGACAAATCTGAATAATATTAACGCAACAAGGGTGAAATGCTTATTTTTGCTTAAAATAATTGTGATGGAAGAAAAAATTGCCGCTTTCCGGCGACTACTGGAGATTATGGATGAACTCAGGGCCAGCTGTCCATGGGATAAAAAACAGACCATTGAATCGCTTCGTTACCTTACCATAGAGGAGACCTATGAACTTTCCGAATCTATCCTGCAGAAGGACATGGAGTCGGTAAAGAAGGAACTTGGCGACCTGATGCTTCACCTTGTTTTTTATTCAAAAATTGCTTCGGAAACAAACCTGTTCGATATCAAGGACGTCCTTGAAAATATCACTGCCAAGCTGATCCACCGGCATCCTCATATATTTGGCGATGTGGTTGTTAAAGATGCAAAGGAAGTCCATGACAACTGGGAGCGGATCAAATTACTCGAAAAGGGCAATAAATCTGTACTTTCGGGTGTTCCTGCCGGACTTCCGGCCATGGTAAAGGCATACAGGATCCAGGAGAAGGCAAGCGGGGTGGGCTTTGACTGGGAAAAGCCGGAACAGGTATGGGAAAAGGTGCTTGAGGAGCTGAACGAACTCAAAGAAATGGTTGAAACCGGGGCAGCGCATAAAAGGAAAGAAGATGAACTTGGCGATCTTATTTTTGCAATCGTAAACTATGCCCGTTTTATCGATGTCAACCCTGAAGACGCACTTGAGCGCACCAACCGGAAATTCATGAAAAGGTTTAAACACCTTGAGGAGGGCGCACGGGGAATAAACAAGCCGTTGCATGAAATGACCCTTGCCGAAATGGATGTTTACTGGAACGAGGCCAAACAGGCGGAATAAGCAAAAAAAAGCCATCCCAGGTTTCTGAGACAGCTTCTTTTAAAAGTCAATGGCAGATCAGTGCTTGCTCAGGTAATCGGCAACCCCTTCGGCAGTGGCTTTCATCCCTGCATCTCCTTTGTGCCAGTTGGCCGGGCATACTTCGCCGTTTTCTTCAAAAAACTGGAGGGCATCCACCATGCGGAGCGCTTCATCCACGCTTCTGCCAAGCGGAAGGTCGTTTACAACCTGGTGGCGGACGATGCCCTGTTTGTCGATCAGGAACAGTCCACGGAAAGCAACGGGGCCACCTTCGAATTCCATGATGCCTTCTTCGGTATACACATATTCGCCGGCAAGCACATCATAGTTTGCTGAAATGGTTTTGGAAAGGTCTGAAACGATGGGGAATTTCACACCTTTGATGCCGCCATTTTTCAGTTCGGTGTTCAGCCAGGCCCAATGAGAAAATTTCGAGTCGACACTGCATCCGACAACAGCAACATTTCTTGCTTCGAATTCCGATAATTTATCCTGGAAGGCGATAATTTCCGTAGGACAAACAAAGGTAAAATCGAGGGGATAGAAGAAGAACACCACGTGTTTCTTGCCGATATACTGGTTAAGGGAGAACTTGTCAACAAATTCACCGCCATTGATCACGGCTTCTGCTTCAAATAAAGGAGCTTTTTTTCCAACTAATACTGACATAAATAAAGGTTTAAGGTTTGTTGTTTCTTTGCTGCAAAGATAAATATTATTTAGAAGCAGTTTTAATAGATTTGAAAATTCTTCTATCTGTAATCACGGAGTTCGAACCTGATCGGTTCGCCATTTTGAAAATCAAACAGGGTCAATTTCCTGATTTCGTAGTAGCTTTTCCAGAATGTCAGCAAGGAATAATAATAGTTCTTTTCGGAGTTGTCCGTTTTTATCTGTGCGTTGTTCAGGTCGAGGATGTTGTTGATTTTCCCGATCAAATAACGGTCTTTGGTGACTTCATAACTTTTCCGGGCCACGGTATCTGCTTTTGCGGCAATCCTCAGCTGGTTTTGCTGCATGTTAAACTGGATCACTTTCAGGTAAACACTTCTCTGGAAATCAATGGTCTCCTGTTCAACAGAGGTTTTAACAATGTCTTCCTGCGACTCGGCCATTTTTATTTTGCCATGGGCGACGCCCCAATCGACGATCGGAATGGTGAGCCCCAATGAAACCTGGCGTTGATCAGCAGGGTTGACATAGGCATCCGGGATAGTCGGCCCCGATTGCTGCAGTCCGACCAGGGCATGGATGTTCGCATCAAACCGGCCATCCAGTTTTGCGAAATTTACGGCACTGGCAGCTTCCAGCAACCGTTTTTTAAAATCCAGTGATTTTGAAGAATTTTCATTGGCCAGGTCAACTGCTTTCACCGGATCGATCTTGAAAAACTGAATGTTTCCCGGAGGAGATAAAACGACACGGGTACTGTCCTGCAGCCGGAGGTATGATTTAAACTGAAACTGGGCATTATCCAGTGCAAGTTCCGCGTTTTCGACATCTGCGCTGGATTCGAGGAAATTCAATTCCAACTGCAAAAGGTCATTTTCCGCGATCTTCCCCAACTGGTATCTGCCTTTTGCAATCTGGTAGAGTGTGTCGTAATTCGACCGGTTGGTCAATGCGATCTTCTTTTCCACCTGGGCCTGAAGCAGTGTAAAGAAGTAGGTTGTCGCCGTGATCGAGATCTGCTCGATGTCTTCGATGTATTTCCGTTTTGCCTGTGAAAATTTCAACGGTTGAATTTTCCGGTCCCAGCGATATGGATTATATCTGAATATGGGCTGGTTCAATTCAATATTGACCGGGTAACTCAGGAAGGGATATGGATTGGGTGCATTGACATTGTGGACCCCGCTTAAATAGGAGTTCAGGGAGATGGTTCCCCCTGTGATCCCGATTTTCTGGGTAAGTGCCAGGTTCGCCTGGGCACTGATATATTTATAACTGGCATACGATTGCACCCCGTCTACACTCTGGGAGGTGATGGATTGATTTACATCCGGCAAGGTGGCAGTCATTGAAAGAGCAGGCAGGTTCGAAGCACGGAATGACCTGAATTCCCAGTAACTGTTTGTAAAGGTCTGCTTGGCATTCAATGCATCGGGAGATTGTGTTTTGGCAATATCAATGGCCTCATTCAGTGTAAGTTGCCTGATTTTTGTTTGCCCCGAAACATGAAGATGCATGCCAATAAATAACAGGATTACAAGGCAGACCGATTGCCTGATCATTGATTTTAAATTCATGTCATTCATGTCTTAAAGATTCGACAGGATCCTGCGCGGCAGCACGCTGGGACGGCATATATCCGAAAATAATCCCTACAGAGGCTGAAACGCCGAAGGAGATGATCACGGACAGTGGAGAAACGATGGTGAGTATGTCGGTAAGTTCCATGATTATTTTGGAAAGGGCGAGTCCGAGGATGATGCCGATGAGCCCTCCGCTCAGGCTGAGCAGTGTGGCTTCCATCAGGAACTGGAGGACAATGTCGCGTTTGGTCGCCCCGATGGCCTGGCGGATGCCGATTTCCTTGATTCGTTCCATCACGGAAGCCAGCATGATGTTCATGATGCCGATGCCGCCAACAAGCAATGAAATACTGGCAATGGCGCCCAGCACAATGTTAAAGATATCTTTGGTGCGCTGCTCCTGCTTCAATAACAATTCAGGTACGATGATATCCACATCATCGGCACCGGCGTGCCGGCGCATCATCATTTTTTTCAGGATTTCAACGGTCGGGCCGATCTGGGTGCTCTCCTTTACCTGTACCACGATCTTGTCAATCTGGTCTTTGACATTGTCGCCCTCCTGGCTTGACGAAGTGACCATGAATGAATTTTCATCAATCTGGTCGACACCACCATGCAGGGAGGCGGTGGTGATCATCGAGCGGTCTTTAAACCGGCGAAGCAAAGTCTGGATGGGGGCGTAAATGGTATTGTTGTAATCAGAAATGCCGAGGTTGTCAATACTCGCCTGGCTGACCTCGCGTTTTTTCAGGACACCAATGATCCGCAACCAGATCGGGCCGCATTTAATATCTTTCCCGACCGCATTTTCCGCGGGAAAAAATTTGGATTTAATCACCGGGCCGATGATGCACACGGGTTTTCCATCTTTCAACTGGTCGTCGTTGAACATCTCGCCTTCCTGAAGTTCGAGGGCGAAAACATGAAAAAAATCGGGTGTGATTCCCGCGGTTTTGGCCGATTTGGTAACTCCATCCTTGATGATATCCGTTTCGTAAATCACTTCGGGACTTACCCTGGAAACAGTAGGAATGATGATCCTGATGGCTTCAGCATCCTTCAGGCTGAGCCCCGGTGAAAATTTTCCTTTATTCTTATCCTCTTTCTTATCCCCTGTTTGCGTGCTCTGGTCCTCTGATTTGGCGGAGTTGCTTTTATGCTTGTCCGATTTCGGTGCAATAAGAATGTTGTTGACTCCCACCAGTTTCATCTGGTCGAGGATCTCTTTTTTGGCACCATTGCCAATGGCCATCATGGTGATGACTGCTGCAACCCCAAAGATAATGCCCAGGGTCGTAAGAATCGACCTGAATTTATTCAGGAATACGGCCTCAAGCGCGATGTTAAAGATGTATTTATAGCGTTCCAGCATGCTAACAGTAATTACGATTTACGGTTTATGATTTGCAAAATGATGCACGGGGAGGTCATTTTTTTAACATGCCGGTTGGAGCTTGCTGTGCTTTGCCGGAATCTTTTCCGGATGGTTTAACCGGTTTGACCGGGGCTGGTTTTTCTTTGTATTTTTCGATGATTGCTTTTGGAAGCAAGTCAATGGCCAGTTTATCGGATTTTTCGGGCGGGACAAGCAACACCACATCCTTTTCCTGGAGCCCGGCCTTGATAATTATTTCATTTTCATTGGATTGACCAACCACCACTTGCTGTTTGACCGCCGACCCTCCATCCTTTTTATAAACGAATGTTACCGAGTCATTGTTGAAAACAGCCTCAATGGGAATAAAAAGCACATTATTGACGATATCCGTAAGGATTTTATTTTTTGTAGTCATTGCAGGCCTGAGAATGGAATCGAATTCTTTGATGACGATCTTGACTTCGTAAACCTTGGCATTGGAGTTTTGCAGCTGTTCGCCGATATTGGCAACTTCAGTTACTGTTCCGGTGAATTTTTTTTCAGGAAAAGCATCAATGCCGATCTGCACCTTCTGGCCGACTTTTATCTTACTGATATCGATTTCATTGATATATGTTTTGGAGATCATCGCGGAGAGATCGGGTAGTTCGGCAACGACATTGTCCCAGGTATTCATCATCGCGTTGATCCCCATTTTGCTGCCGTCGTAATTGCGTTTATAGATCACCATTCCTGATTTCGGGGCGAAGATGGTCATGCGCTTTAACACATCGTGCATTTGTTCCAGTTTTCGCTGGCCCTGGTTGAAAGAGGTGGTTACTTCCTGCATGTTTGCAACGGCTTTCTGGTAACGCAGTTTGTAGTTTTTTTCAGTCTGATCAAGGGTTCGCTGCGATTTCTCCAGTTCCATTTCCACCTGCCGGATGGTGGCGGGCGGTTCGTACTTCGACTGGTCGAGGATGATTTTTTTCTCTTCGAGATTGTATTTCAGGTTGATCAGTTCATCGCGGAGGGCCCGCAGATCCAGTGAAGTATCCAGGCGGGTTTTTGTGAGCGAGGTTTCCAGTTTTTCCTGGTTCAATTCCTCATCTTTTATTTTATTTGTCGTTTCAGAAGGGTCGAGCTGTGCGACGTACTGGCCTGAGTCCACCACAGTGCCATCGGCGATAATGTCCTGGATTTTAACATTCCAGATCCGGAAAATCTGGCCCAGTTCCTGCGGGCCCTTGATTTTGTCGGAACTTTTTGCGTTAAGTTCACCGGTTGTAGTTACTTCAATGGGGAAATTTCCCTTTTGAACCACGGCAGTAATCTGTTCATTCTTATTATTTTTTCTGAAGAAAAAATAACCAATGATCACCAGTAATAAAAGGGAAGCGATCAGATAAATGGACTTTTTTCGGGTCATGCTGAATATAATTATGTCAACAGTTATACATCGATGTTCGCGTATTTTGCATTTTTTTCGATGAATTCTCTTCTGGGAGGCACGTCATCGCCCATCAGCATGGAGAAGATGCGGTCAGCTTCCGTTCCGTTTTCAATGGCTACCTGCCTGAGGGTACGGAATTCAGGGTTCATGGTTGTGCTCCAGAGCTGTTCCGCGTTCATTTCACCGAGACCTTTATATCGCTGGATGTGGACACCTGTTTCTTTCCCGTTGCTTAATTCGGCAACGATCTGCTGGCGTTCTTCTTCCGTCCAGCAATATCGCTGGGTCGTTCCTTTTTTAATCAGATAGAGTGGTGGAGTCGCAATATAAACATGTCCGTTTTCGATTAATTCTTTCATATAGCGAAAAAAGAATGTAAGGATCAGCGTTGCGATGTGGCTTCCATCCACATCGGCATCGGTCATGATGACTATTTTATGATAACGCAGCTTTTCGAGGTTTAGTGCCTTGCTGTCTTCAGCGGTGCCAATGGTTACCCCCAGAGCGGTAAAGATGTTTTTTATTTCCTCGCTGTCGAAAATTTTGTATTGCATGGCCTTTTCAACATTGAGGATCTTGCCCCGAAGCGGCAGGATCGCCTGGAACCGCCTGTCGCGGCCCTGCTTTGCTGTTCCACCGGCAGAGTCGCCCTCGACGAGATAAATTTCACATTGTGCCGGGTCGTTCTCTGAACAGTCGGATAATTTTCCGGGCAAACCGGAACCTGTCAGTACATTTTTTCGCTGAACAAGTTCCCTGGCTTTCCTGGCTGCATGACGGGCCGTGGCGGCAAGGATTACCTTGTTGACGATGGTTCGTGCTTCCTTGGGGTGTTCTTCGAGATAGTTGGAGAGCATTTCACTGGCCAGCTGGTCGACGACGCCCATGACTTCATTGTTGCCGAGTTTTGTTTTGGTCTGTCCTTCGAACTGGGGTTCCTGGACCTTGACAGAAATAATGGCGGTAAGCCCTTCGCGGAAGTCATCGCCATTGATGTCGAATTTCAGTTTTGCAAGCATCCCGGTTTTATCGGCATAACTCTTCAGGGTGCGTGTGAGCGCCCTACGGAAACCTGCAAGGTGCGTTCCCCCTTCATGTGTATTGATATTGTTCACATATGCATGGATATTTTCGGTAAAGGAGGTATTGTACTGCATGGCGATTTCAAGCGGAATGTTGTTCTTTTCACCTTCCATGCAAATGGGCTCCGGGATCAGTTTTTCACGATTGGCATCCAGGTAATTGATAAAATCGCTCAGCCCGTCTTTTGAGAAAAAGGTACTGGATATAAAGTTTCCCTTTTCATCCATTTCGCGCTCATCGGTGATGGAGAGGGTAATTCCTTTGTTCAGATAGGCCAGCTCACGCAACCGGGAAGAGAGGATCTCGAAATCGAATTTTTCCACAATAAAAATGGAATTGTCTGATTTGAAGGTTGTTTCAGTTCCATTATGTTCGGTATCGCCAATCGTTTTAACAGGATACAGGGGTTTACCGAAAGCATATTCCTGCTGGTAGATTTTTCCTCCCCTCTTAACAACGACTTTCAGCAACGACGAAAGGGCGTTTACAACGGAAACGCCAACACCATGCAAACCACCGGAAACTTTGTAACTGTCTTTATCAAATTTGCCTCCGGCATGAAGCACGGTCATGACTACTTCTAGTGCCGAGCGCTTCTCTTTTTCATGGTAATCGGTCGGTATTCCACGTCCATTGTCAATGACCCTTATGGAGTTATCAGGGAGAATGGTAACCTCAATGCGGTTGCAATAACCAGCCAACGCCTCGTCAATTGAATTGTCGACCACCTCGTAAACAAGATGATGAAGACCCTTTACATTTATGTCCCCAATATACATCGCAGGGCGTTTGCGCACTGCTTCCAAACCCTCCAGCACCTGGATGTTATCAGCCGTGTAACTCTGGCTGGCAATTTCTTTTTCTATATCTGTCATAATCAAGTATTTATAAAAAATCCACTTCAATACAAAGGTACAAAAAATTCAGTTACCGGAATGCAAGAAAACAGCAGTAAAAACAAGGATTTTATTAACAATCCGGTAAGGTCACCGACCATTGCAAACCGAAGCGGAATCAGCTTAAATTCCGAGCAGTTTTTCAAGGATGATCCCGGCCGATTTTCCATTGCCGAACCCAGGTTGCTGCATGGCAACAGGCAGGGCGCCGCCTACCGCCCTTTCAATCAGTTCAGGGTCGCAGCCTGTGATGATGTTCCACCGGTCGTGAAGGGTTTCAATCCATTCGGTTTCTGTACGTAGCGTAATACATTGTTTGCCGAGGAAATAAGCCTCTTTCTGCAAGCCGCCTGAATCGGTAAGGACCCTGGAAGCATCCATGGTCAGTTTCATCATCTGGAGGTACCCGACCGGGTCAATGATGTGTACATTGACTGGCACGGAAATGGATGATTGGAGGATTTTCCTTGTACGGGGGTGAAGGGGCAATACAATTTCCTGGCCCAGTTTTGAAAAAGCCAGGAAAATATTTTTCAGATTTTCGGGATTATCCGTGTTTTCAGCACGGTGAATGGTTGCCAGCAGGTATTTTCCAGGTACACCGGCAGTCATGTATTTTCCCGGGTCCCTCAGGATCCACTCTTTGTAGAACAATACTGAATCATACATTACGTCACCGGAGAAGCAGGTGATATCTGCAAGACCTTCGCGGGTGAGGTTGGTAACGGCTGTTTGAGTCGGGGCGAAGAGGAGATCGGAAATGCGGTCGGTTACAATGCGGTTGACCTCCTCAGGCATGGCACGGTTAAAGCTCCGCAGGCCTGCTTCTATATGTGCGACGGGAATGTGCAGTTTGGCAGCGGCAAGGGCGCCTGCCAGGGTTGAGTTCGTGTCACCGTATACCAGGGTCCAGTCGGGCTTTTCTTTCAGGAGGACCTCCTCGATCCCTTTCAGCATCATCCCGGTTTGAACGGCATGGCTGCCCGACCCGACGTCGAGATTGTAATCGGGCAATGGAATACTGAGTTCCCGGAAAAAGACATCCGACATGTTCTCATCATAATGTTGTCCGGTGTGCAGCAGGATTTCGTGAACGGCAGGGTTCGCCCGGATGATCCTGGAAACGGTGGCTGCCTTGACGAATTGCGGGCGGGCGCCGACAATGGTAACAATCTTCATGATAACAGTTTACGAAAAAAGACAACAGTTCTGTAAGCAGGATTTTGTTTAATTCTGTCATTTATCTGAGCCTGCCGTCGCCGACAGGCTTTAGCGACCTACCCTCCGGCATCGGGCGAGCAGCCCTTAACAGCCGGTATACTTGGTCTTTCAACCCATGAGGTTTACCCCTCCTGCCGGTTACCCGGCAGGACCGTGGTCTTTTACACCGCGTTTTCACCTTTTCCCGGTATCCGGGTAGTTGTTTTCTGTGGCACTGTCTGTCTCCCGGGCCTTTATATCCCGGGATCCTTCCCGTTAGGAAGCATGGTGCTCTGTGTTGTCCCGACTTTCCTCCCGTAAAGCTGCAGCATGCTGCAGCTTCACCAGCGACAGAACGAACTGTTGTCCCGGCAAAGATAAGCAATATCCATGAATTGTGTCTACCTTTGCACCCATGAAGGATCTCAGCTATGGCAATGAAGGAAAGTTGATCCTGAAGTTTGCCATTCCCATGTTGCTTGGCAATGTTTTTCAGCAGATGTACAATATTGTCGACAGTGTTGTCGTCGGGAAATATATTGGAAAAGCAGCCCTGGCAGCGGTTGGAACATCGGGGCCAATCATTTTCCTTCTTGTTTCGTTCATCATCGGGGTGACCATGGGTTTCACCATTGTTGTTTCACAGTTTTTCGGAGCAAAACAACTTGACAATGTAAAAAAGGCGATCAACACCTTGTACATATTCATGTTTTTCACATCCCTGGTCGTCAGCCTGGGAGGGATCATGATGAGTGGCCTTATTTTCAGGGTCATCGACCTTGATCCAGCCATTATTCCGGATGCATCAATGTTTTTGAATATTTTCCTTTCAGGACTGGTGTTTCTTTTCGGCTATAACGGAACAAGCGCGATTTTGCGCGGGCTGGGGGATTCGAAAACCCCGCTCTACTTTTTAATCGGTTCGGTCGGGTTGAACATTGTGCTTGACCTGATCTTCGTTCCTGTCCTTCATTGGGGCGTTGCCGGGGTGGCCATTGCAACCGTCATATCCGAAGCTGTTGCTTTTATTTCGCAAATCATTTACCTGAACCGGTACCACAAGGTGGTTAAATTCTCCTTCAGGAATTTGACCTTTGACCATGAAATTTTCATTAAAAGCATTAAAATAGGACTGCCTACCGGGTTCCAGCAAACCTTTGTTGCAGCGGGAATGGTTGCCCTCTACTGGATTGTCAACCAATTTGGTGTCGATGCAAATGCGGCTTACAGCGCGGCAGGAAGGATCGATAGTTTTGCCGCCATGCCCGCAATGAGTTTTGCCGTGGCCCTGTCGACTTTCGTCGGACAAAACATGGGGGCCAATCGTCCCGATCGTGTGAAAGCAGGTTTGCGGGCAACCCTGATCATGACAACGATTTTCTCCCTGTTCATTTCCCTCATTACTGTACTGTTCGGCAGGTTGTTGATGCGGATGTTCACCAATGACGAGGCGGTGATCGAAATGGGCGGGTATTACCTGCGGGTGATCGGTTCTTTTTACATCCTGTTTTCGGTGATGTTTGTAATCAACGGGGTACTTCGTGGTGCCGGTGATACCCTGATCCCCATGTTTATCAGCCTTTTCTCCCTGTGGATCATCCGGATCCCGGTGGCCTGGCTGCTTGCAAAGAATCCCTCGATTGGGGTCCACGGGATTTGGTGGTCAATCCCAATCGGGTGGCTGTCGGGGGTGATCCTGTATTACAGTTATTACAGGATGGGATACTGGAAAAAGAAAGCAGTAGTGAAATATCAGCAGAAAGATGAGAAAGCTGACTGATTTTATTTTGCTGTGATTCCATCCAGAACGAGCGCCAGCTTTTGTGTCAGGGCTTTCCTTGAATATTGTTCTATTTCCCTGCTCCTGATCACCAGGGTCCCTTTTTTATATGCTTCATAAAAATGAAGGATGTGCGATTTCATTTTTTCAAGATCGCCAAAACCCGCGAGGAGCCCTGAATGTGTTTCCCCCAGGATGCGGGCGGCATCGCCATCTTCAGGGCCAAGACATAAAATGGGACGCCTTGCTGCCAGGTATTCGAAGAATTTCCCGGTAAGGATCATTTTCGAGTTTGGTGTGTTATTGATGATCAGCAGCAGGACCTGTGATTTCCGCTGGCAGGCCACCACTTCGTCATGAGGCAGATAACTAACTTTCTTTACAAACCGGCTTAATCCGTGATCATCAATTGCGGAGGTTACCGTGAGGTCAACGCTCCCGACCAGCTTTATTTCAAGGTCTTTCGCCAGGTCGTTGTGTATGGAAACAAGTTCCTCCAAAGCTTTCCACAATGTCTCCGGGTTTCGCGAACTGGCAAGCGTTCCGATGTGGGCGATCGAGAACTTCGAATCAGGTTCCGGTTCAGGACTTTCGGTGTCGGCACTGTCAAACCCATTGGTTATCACCTCGTACCGGCGGTTAAAAATCCTGCTAAAATCATCTGCCATGGTCCGGCTGATCACTGAAACAGCGTTTGCAGTGCGAAGAACCTTCCGTTCGAGCCGATGGTGTTTTTTATCAGCCCACGACGTCAGCCTGAGGTCTTTATAAAAATCGATGTTTGTCCACGGATCGCGGAAATCGGCAAGCCACGGTATCCCCGATTGCATTGCAAGCTGCATTGCGATCATGTGCGTGCTGTGCGGCGGGCCTGTGGAAATGATCACATCCATGGGATGGTGCTGCAGGTATTTCCTCAGGAATTTCACCGAAGGCTTTATCCAGAATGTTCGTGCGTCGGGGATGAAGAGGTTGCCACGGATCCAAACGGATAAGCCCTCCAGGAATTTATTTTTCTTTTTTTCCGAAAGGAATGCTGCATTGATCTTGTCATCCTTTTTCTGGCCAAGGAGCTTTTTATAGAAAATATACGGTTCCCAGATGGGGTATTTCAACACCTCAAGACTGTCGGGGATATCTTTGAACAGGGAAAGGTCGGTTTCGGGGTACTCGGGATTTTCCGGGCAATAAATTACCGGTTCCCAGCCAAAACCGCGCAGGTATTTTGCAAATTTCAACCATCGTTGCACACCGGCCCCGCCGCTTGGCGGCCAGTAATAGCTGATGATCAGGGCTTTTTTCATGCCTGTGTTTTCCTGGCTTTCAAAATTTCAAGGGTTGCCATCACCAAAACCAGTACGATGAGGATGACCGAGCTGATCAATGAAATTTTTTCTCCGACGAAAAACACTTTGGGTTCAAATTTGAACCGAACTTTATGCTCGCCGGCCGGCAGCACCATGGCACGCAATACATAATCGGCGCGGAAATGCGGGGCAACCTGGTCGTCAATGTATGCATTCCAGCCTTTTGGGTAATAAATCTCAGAGAAAACAGCCAGGCCGTTGTTCCTGGTCTTGTAATGATATACCAGCTCGTTCGCCGCATATTTATCCAGGGCAATGAAGGCGGATGAATCCTTGCCCGGCACAAACGATTTGAGGTTTTCGGCAAACGATTTATCCACAATGGCTAAGGAACCAGGCTTAAAATTCCCCATGGCTTTGATTTCAGCATCGGCGTTGTCGACCATTTGCACAGACGACACGAACCATGCGTTGCCCATGGCTCCGGGATTGGGGTACGCAACAGGCTGCTTGTCATTATTCGGAATTATGAAGTACCTGGTATTAAGCATGTTAAGTACTGGCGTGCTGTCGGTGCTCATACTTTTTGCAAAAGTTTGAATGTCTTTTTGAATTCCATGGTCAATGAGTTCCTGGTAACGGCGGAGTTTTGCCCCATGATAACCGCCGAGGGATTTGTGGTAGTATGAGGTGCCTGCATCATTGAATGTGTTGGATGTCAGGTTCAGTACCCTGAAATCCGGGTCTTTGTCCCGAAGGATCTGCGTGTCGGCTTGCGATGGCTCAAACGGGTTTTCCACGCGCGATTTGGAAGTAAAGCTGTCATTGGTGAGATAGCGTTTGTTCACGGCGAACATATCTGCCAGGATCAGGATGGTAAGGGCGATGTAGGCATATTCCTTCTTTATTTTATTGAAAAGCAGCGCCCAGGTGAGGCCACCGGCGAGCAGGATAAAAACAAATGAACGGATGGCGTCGAGCCGGAGGAGGCGCTGGCGCTCATCAAGGATGCCCTGCATGAGCCAGTCGGGAAGCTGGTATTGCTGTTGCATATACCGGTCGCCGGAACCGGAAAAATTTAGGAACAACCCGGGGACCAGGGCGAAAAAGAGGGTTATTCCACCGGTAATGATGAATGCAACCTGGAGTCCCCTGAAGAGATGTTTCTGATCCTGTTTCCGGTCGCATATTTCTTTCAGTGCGAGTATTCCCAGCAACGGGATGGTGAATTCTGCGATCACCAGGATCATGGAAACAGCGCGGAATTTATTGTACCCGGGAAGGTAACTCAGGAAAAAGTCGGTGACCGGCATCAGGTTGTGGCCCCAGGCCAGGATAATGGAAAGGAGGGTTGCGGCAAGCAGCCACCATTTGACCGGGCCTTTCACGATGATGAGCCCGAGCAGGAAAAGGAACATGATGATGGCCCCGACATATACCGGACCGGAGGTAAAGGGCTGGTCGCCCCAGTAAAGAAAAGGCATCGGCTGGCTGATAAACTGGCTGATGGAAGCATCAGGGACGTCATTGGCCTTCATGGCCGCTGCAATTTTTGAATTTCCGCTGATCCTGGCACTGGAAGAGCCGCCATAAAAATCGGGGATGAGCAAAGTCATGGTTTCGCCAATGCCATAGCTCCACTGCGTCGCATAATCCTTGTCAAGGCCTGAGGTTCTGTTGCCTTTGTTGGTAGTAAGTTCAGATTTCCCGCGGATCGTGTAATTCCCGTATTCCCAGGTGGCCCAGAGACTGGTGATGTTGGTGAGTACCGCGAATACGAGGGCGACCAGGAGGATGCCAACTGATTTGAAAAATGGAGCAAGTTCCTTTGTTCGGGCTGATTGGATGAATTGGAACAAGCCGAACAGCAAGGCGGTCATGGAAAGATAGTAGGTGATCTGCGGATGGTTTGCCTTCACTTCCAGCGACAGGAAAATGGCGGTCATGAGGCCGCCCCACAGGTATTTCCGGTTCATGGTAAGGATGATGCCCGCCATAACGGGTGCCATGTAGCCGATGGCATGGGCTTTTGAATTATGCCCGGCATCGATGATGATGAAAAAGTAGGATGAGAAAGCAAAGGCGGTCGCTCCTGCAATCGCCAGCCATGGATCGACCCCCATGACGAGCAGCAGGATGAAGAACCCCAGGAAATAGAGGAAAACCAGGTTGGCTGGATGAGGCAGCCCCAGGGTCAGTAATTTGTCGAGATACCCGATCAGGTTGGCGGTATAGTTCACCGAGATCTGGTAGGCAGGCATCCCGCCGAACATGGAATTGGTCCACAATGGTTCCTGTCCTGTGTTCGCCCTGAAATCAACGATCTCTTTCGACATGCCCTGGAAATTCACGATATCGCTCTGAAGGATCTTTTTGCCTTCGAGCAACGGGCTGAAATAGATCATGGTAATGACCAGGAAGATCAAAATGGCAGCCAGGTATGGCAAAAGCTTCTTGAAATTAAAATTTTTCATGGGAAATGCTTATGAAGTCGGGTAACTGATAAAAATAAAAAAAGAAGATAAACTGATGTTATCTTCTTTTTTAACAAAATTGCGTAAAATTCGGATTGATCCTGTCAATCAAGTAAAGAATTATTATTCCTTGTCCAATTTTTCGTCGGAAACAGTCAGTTTTTTTCTTCCTTTTGCCCTTCTGGCAGCCAATACTTTACGTCCGTTGGCTGTAGCCATCCGCTCACGAAAACCATGTTTGTTTTTTCTTTTCCTGTTCGAAGGCTGGTATGTTCTCTTTGTCATCGTTCATTATTTTGGGACTGCAAAAGTAAGAAATAAAAGAATATAACCAAAATTATTTTACAGGAATATTCTTCAGGGTTTCGATCAGGAAGTCGTAGAATTTCTGAACGGTGGCAATGTTGACTTTTTCGTCGGGGGAATGGGGGAAGCGGATCGTCGGTCCGAAGGAGATCATATCCCAGCCGGGATAGGCGCCACCCAGGATCCCGCATTCGAGGCCGGCATGGATGGCTTTGATTTCCGGAATGTTGCCATACTTCCTGTTGTAAACATCCTGCATCGTTTTGAGGATTGGCGAGGCGGGGTTTGGTTTCCATCCGGGGTAACTGCCATCGAACACCGATTGGGCGCCGGCGAGATCAAACACACACTGGATCATCAGTTGCAGTTCATCTTTGGCAGAATCGACAGAACTGCGCAGGAGGTTCATGATTTGAATGGTTCCTTTTTCGGCCTTGACGATGGCCAGGTTGTTGGATGTTTCAACCAGGCCGGTCATTTCATTGCTCATGCGCATGACGCCATTCGGACAGGCGTAGATGGCATTCATGCAACTGAGCAGAATGCCCGGATTGATGACTTTTCCAGGAGTTTCAGATGCAACGGCTTCGATCTTCAGCGTAGGCTCGACGGCAGAAAGTTCATTTTTAATTTTTCCGGTCAGTTTGGTGAGGCATTCGAGGAAGCCTTTGACATTGCCTGAGGGAATGGCCACCTGCGCGAATGATTCACGCGGGATGGCATTGCGGAGGCTGCCGCCATCAATGGATGCGACCTGGAGGCCATGCTTTTTAAAACCATGGTACAGTATCCTGTTCATGATCTTGTTTGCATTGCCGCGTCCGAGATGGATATCCACGCCACTGTGGCCGCCTTTCAGCCCGGTGACATTGATTTTGTAACCCGTAAAATCACCAGTCAATGGTTGTTCGTCATAGGTAAAGGTGATATTGCCATTGGTACCACCGGCACAACCGATGTAAAGTTCACCTTCGTCTTCCGAATCCATATTGACCAGGATGTCGCCTTTAAGAACCCCGGGTTTCAGCCCGGTAGCGCCGGTCATGCCTGTCTCCTCATCAGAGGTGAACAACGCTTCAATGGGGCCATGCTGCATATCTTTTGATTCAAGAACGGCCATGGCTGCGGCAACACCCATCCCGTTGTCGGCGCCCAGCGTCGTTCCGTTGGCACGCACCCACTCCCCGTCAATGATCGTTTCAATGGGATCTTTCTCGAAATCATGCTTTTTGTCACTGTTCTTTTGGGGAACCATGTCGAGGTGTCCCTGCAGAATGACTCCTTTTCGGTTTTCCATTCCCGGGGTGGCGGGTTTGCGAATGATTACATTTCCAACCTCATCCTGGATCGTCTCCAGCCCTAAGTTTTTGCCGAAATTGTAGATAAATTCCCTGATTTGATCTTCTTTTTTGGAAGGCCTTGGTATCTGGGTCAGGCTGTAGAAATTTTTCCACAGCGCCTTGGGATTGAGTTGTAAGATTTCGTTGCTCATGATCAGATTTCTTTAATATATTATGGTATAAGGGTTAAGTGTAATTGCAAGCCACCTTCTGAAAGGACTTGATGACTAACGTCAAAATTACGAAATTATTTGGTATGCTGGTCCGATTTATCCTGAATTTCACGGAAAGTGATATACCGCTGCTGGTATAACAGGGAGAGAAATTGAGTTACCCTGACTTCCGTTTCTTCAACGGGCTGAAGTTCTTCAGGAAATTGCTGTTTCAATGTTGAACAGATTTGTGCCACGGAGGAGTACCCATCGATCAGCAGCCAGGTGTGGCCGCCAAACCTGTCAAGCCTGATGAAAATAAATTTTCCTTTCGAATTTGGCTGGAAAAGGGCTGCATTGACCTTACTTTTAAAACGGGGCATCAGGATGGTGATGCCCCCGTCATCGCGCACTTCATGCCCGTGTACCCTGACAGGCCGGAGGTCAAGGAAATTGGCTTTTTTTAAAATGCTTCGGCGTTTGAAGAAATTCATGAGAGGGTATGGTTAGATACCCCACCCTAAATCCCTCCCCATACAGGGAGGGACTTATTCCCCTTCCCTTTTTTGGGAAGGGGGTCAGGGGGTTGGGGTCATTTACATTCCCGAAGCAGGAGGAGCAGGGTCATCAGGTTTTCCTGCATTTTTCAAAGGTATCTGGATCAGCACATAAGCGATAATCGCCAGGATGATAAAACTGATATAGAAGGTAGGGGTTTTGAAAAAGCTGAAATAATTGTACAGGAAGATATTGAACACCGCGAAAATCGCGATGAGCAGTCCCATGAGGGCTTCCCCGGCAATCAGACCGGATGCTAAAAGTACCCCGGTATTTTCGACCCGCACCTTTTGCGCATCATTGTGTCTCCTTTTTTCCGAATACATATCAACGGCTCCTTTGATCAGTCCGCCAACGAAAATGGCAAAAGTGGTTTCGATCGGAAGGTACATGCCCACACTCACAAGCATCGGGCTGCGAACCTGCATGAGGATAAATGCGACACCCATGAGCATTCCTGCGATGATGAGCGGCCATGCCATTTGCCCCTGGACAATGCCACGTGACAGGATGGCCATCAGGCTGGCCTGGGGAGCTGAAAGATTTTTACTGCCGAAACCGCCCTGGTAACCAAGATTTTTGCCGCTGGCGATGTCACCGTCGTTCAGAAATGCCAGAACAACAAACATGACCGCCCCGGCGAGGATCACCCCGAGGATGTCACCAATCTGCATGCGCCATGGTGTCCCTCCCAGGATGTGACCTGCTTTTAGGTCCTGGAGCATTTCTCCGGCAACGGCGGCAGAAACGCAAACGATTGCAGCAACGCCTAAAACGGTGGCAACACCGGCATCACCCTGCACCCCGAGGGCAACAAGGATGAGCGCGGTCACAACCAACGCGGTAAGTGTAAGTCCGCTGATCGGGTTGTTGGAAGATCCCATGATCCCGACCAGGTAACCGGAGACCGAAGCAAAGAAGAATGCCAGGATGATCATCACTGTGGAAGCAACGACCGCTATGAGGACATTTGTCTGGAAAATAAAGTAGGTGATACAGAAGGTAAGCACAGCCACTGCAGCAATGCCGGTCATGATCCAACCGAAATTGATGTCCTTTTCATTTCTTGGAACGTTGTGTTCAATTCCTGATGCAGCTTTTTTGACATCTTTCACCGATCGTGCAATCCCTGTTGTAAGGCTTTTTCTCATTTTAAAGAGGGTGAAAGCAGCGCTCACCAGCATTCCGCCGATGGCGATGGGGCGGATGATGTATTTCCAGATCTGGTTGATTTCATAGGAAGGGTCGGTTACTTTTGCCATGGCCGCATCGAGGGTCATGGTTGGGTCTTTGGTCATCAGGAAGGCGGCCCAATCCTGGAAGTTGATGCCGGGAAGGAGGAAATACATGATCATCGGAGCCATCAGGCCCCAGGCGAGAATTCCTCCGCTGAAGTTCAGTGCGCCCAGTTTCGGGCCGATGATGTAACCCACGCCCATATAGGCGGGGCTGACTCCCGGAGAACTCAGCAACATTCCACCCTGGCCGGTGAAAACGGTACCGGAGATGGTTTGCTTGCCGAAAATGATGAATTTTTCCCACAGATACTGGAACAAACGGAGTTCCCCGAGAATTTTGATCAATCCGCCAAGTGCCATGGACCAGAAGAGGAATTTCGAGCCACCGGAACCACCCTGGCCTGCCTTGTGAATTTCAGCGGCCGCAACCGATTCGGGGAATGGGAGTTCAGCATCTTCGACCATCACGCGGCGAAGCAGTGCCACGAACATGATTCCCAACACACCCCCTGCAATGAGAATGAGCGAAGAGGTAATATAGTGACCCATGGTGAAAAACTCGGACCAGATGCCTGAAACGAAAAATGCAGGCAGGGTGAAAATGGCGCCGGCTGCTACCGATTCGCCAATTGAACCCACGGTACGGGTGAAATTTTCCTCAAGGATGGAACCCTTCATCAAGCGCAGGATTGCCATTCCAAGCACGGCAGCGGGATATGTTGCGGCGATGGTCATGCCTGCTTTAAGTCCGAGGTAAGCATTGGCGGCGCCCAGTATGACGGCAAAGAAAAGGCCAATGATCAGCGCCCGAACAGTAAACTCTTTCATGTTTGTCTCTGCAGAGACAAAAGGAATGAACTTTTTGTGTTCAGCCATAATTCCTGATTTAAATGGTTAAGATTATATGAATTGAGCAGGCTAAATAAAGAAAATCCGCCGACATGGACAAGGACTAATTGACCTTATTTGGCATTGACGGCATAACCACTTGATAATAAGGCGTAAAGCTTATAAAAAGTTATGAAGGTGGATTAATTTTTTAGTGGAAAAATAGTCTTCAGTGAAAAACCCTGCAAGTGGCCAGGTTGTCGATTTTGATTTAATCTCTTTCAATTCCGGTTCAACTTCCCCGCCTGTGAGGTACAGGATTCCATTGGGAAGGTTGTTGAACCCCTTCGGTTTCACACAATTTCTCACCATTGAAAAGAAGAGGGGAATCCTGGAAACCGCACGGCCGGTAACAAAATCGAAGGAACCCCCGAATGTTTCAAACCGGGCATTCACAGCGGTTATATTGAGGAGGCCGAGTTCTTTGGCAATGGCATCGATCACTTTTATTTTTTTCCCAACGGAGTCAACCAGGGTAAAATAAACTTCAGGAAACATCACTGCGAGGGGAATTCCAGGGAAACCGCCTCCTGTCCCGGCATCCATGATGCTTGTTCCCGGTTTGAATTCAACGACTTTGGCAATAGCCAGGGAATGAATAATGTGGTGGGTCGTGAGTTGACCGATATCCTTTCGGGAGACCACATTGATCATGGAATTCCATTCATGGTAAAGGATTTCCATGCGGGCAAACTGTTCTGTTTGCCCGGCCGATAACCCAGGGAAATAGTTGGCCGGAAGGTTCATTATAAACAACATCGTCCGGATAAGCAGATGCCGATCCGGACGTTATCAGTAAAATTATCGCATAAAAATGTTATTCCTGAACCGGCTCTGCTGAAGCAGCCTCGCCTTCGGGTTCCGTGGCTTTTTTCTTTGCCTTTGCAGCTTTGGGCTTTTCTTCAGCTTCAACAACAGGTTCTTCAACTTTTTTAGCCGTTTTTTTCGGTGCAGGTTTCACCGGGGGCATCACAAGTTCTTCAACTTCCTTTTTGGGCTTCGGTTCTGTTTTTGCAGCGACGGGTGCAATGTTCTTCTTCTTTTTGCGTGTTCTTCTGACTCCTGCAGATCCAATGATGATTTTACCACGTTTCGTTTTTTTATCTCCTTTTCCCATAGTATATTGAATTAATAATTTCTGACAATCGGCAAAGGTATGAAATAATTTACGATTTACGATTAACGATTTATGGAGGATTGAAATCCCTTGATGATCATTTCCGATTTTTTGATTGATTGTTTCAGCCACACAAGCATGATCTGATCCTTTTCCTGTTCGGTGAGCTGCCATGGAAAGGAGGATGCCCTCATCCGGTTGGTAAGGTTCTGGATAAGGATGGCCGCGGATACACTGATGTTCAGGCTTTCGGTGAAACCAACCATGGGAATCCTGATGCAGTCATCTGCCAGATCCTGGGCTGCTGAGGTCAGGCCGGCAAGTTCAGTTCCGAAGATGAGTGCGGTTTTATGGTCGAGTGGAAGCGTTTCCGGGATAAACCCATTTTTGTGCGGTGTTGTGGCAACAAGCCGGTAACCCTGTTTTTTCAAATGCGTAAGGCAGGCAACGGTATTGTTCCCTGTTCCATTGTATTTCATCAGTGTCAACCATTTTGAGGCACCAAGAGCGACATCCGGGTTTACCTCGTATTTGTTGCGGTTCTCAATGATGTGAACATCCTGAATGCCAAAGCAATCACAGGTTCGTAAAACTGCACTGGCATTGTGCGATTGAAAGATATCCTCGAGTGCAATGGTGATGTGGCGGGTACGGAAACGAATGGTTTCCTGGAATTTTTGAAATCGTTCCTCGGTGACAAATTGCTTCAGGAAAGCAATCAGATCTTTGGTATCAGCGTGGTTCAGTGCATCGGCCGGGTGCATACTCCTGCTTTTTAGAACCATGCAAATGTAAAAAAAATGGGCTACCATACCTGTAGTTCAGGAAAAAATGTAATTTTGCACCTCCAAATTTCAGTTAACATGGCAAGCAAGCAAGACAAAAAGATTGACAAGACAGAAGAACGTATCGTTGCTGTTGAAGAAGCATTCAGCAAAACCGAACAGTTTATTGAGAAATATCAGCAGATCATCCTGATCGTGGTTGGCGTCATTATCGTCATAGTGCTCGGGTTTTTCGGGTTCAAACGGTTTTACCTCGCCCCGAAAGAGAAGGATGCCCAGAGCCAGATGTTCATGGCAGAAAAATATTTCGAGCAGGATTCGTTGAAAAAAGCGCTGAACGGTGACGGTCAGTTCCTTGGTTTTCTGGCAATTATTGATGAATTCGGGATGACCAAATCTGCCAACCTGGCGCATTATTATGCCGGCATCTGTTACCTGAAACTTGGCCAGTTTGACCAGGCACTCGAGCAGTTAGACAAATTCAGTGCAAAGGATCAGCTGGTTGGCCCGATGGCCAAAGGCGCTATGGGCGACGCAAACATGGAGTTGAAACAGGTTCAGAAAGCAGCCGACTTGTATATGGATGCTGCGGAAATGAAGAAAAACGAATTCACCTCCCCGCTGTTCCTGATGAAGTCGGCCATGGCCTATGAAGAACTTGGAAATATCGAAAAAGCCCTCAGTATTTACAAACGGATCAAGGAGGACTTTCCACGCTCAACCGAAGGCAGGGAAATCGATAAATACATCTCCTATGCTGAGGGACGGCTGAAGAAATAATTTTTTTTCATGCCTGCTTTTCCCAGGATCATTTTTTTTGGCACCCCTGATTTTGCCGTCGCCTCACTCGGGCAACTGATTGCCAATCATTATTCAATTGTTGCTGTGGTCACCTCCTCCGACAAACCTGCAGGGAGGGGGCTGAAAGAAAAACATTCCCCCGTAAAAGAGTTTGCACTGCTTCATGGAATTCCCCTGATGCAGCCGGCAAACATGAAGGATCCCCAATTCCTGGAGCAACTCCGTTCATTCAGGCCAGATCTTCAGATTGTCATTGCTTTCCGGATGATGCCAAAACAGGTATGGGAGTTGCCGCCATTGGGAACTTTTAACCTGCATGCCTCGCTGTTACCTCAATACCGTGGTGCCGCCCCCATTCAGTGGGCGATCATCAACGGTGAAAATGAAACCGGTGTCACCACCTTCTTTTTAAATGAAACGATCGATGCCGGGAAAATTCTTTTGTCGGAACATGTTCCAATCGGGCCGGATGAAACAGCGGGCGAACTCCATGACCGGCTGATGAAAACCGGTTCCGATCTGGTACTGAAGACCGTCAGGGCAATCGTTTCAGGCAACATCGGTGAAACGAATCAGGATTCCCTGATGGCCAACATTGACAGGATCAGGCCAGCCCCAAAGATCTTCAAGGAACATTGCCGTATTGACTGGAACCAGGATGTTTTGACGATCTTCAATTTTATCCGCGGACTCAGTCCCCATCCCGGGGCCTTTACCGAATTGACTTTTGCCGATGGGTTGACCCAACCCTTGAAAATTTTCCGGGCGATTCCTGAACAGATAAATGTGGACGGATTACACGGAGAAATTTTCACAGATGGGAAATCCTGCCTTAAAATGAAGGCGAAAAATGGTTTTATCCGGTTGACCGAGGTTCAGCTGGCCGGGCGAAAAGTCATGGATAGCGGGAATTTCCTGCGTGGTTTTTATAAATTATTTCCTGAAACCCGTGGTATTTAATAGTTTTAGGGCCGGAGATATTAACAATAATTCTATTTTATCAACATTTTCGGTAGTTTTAAAGGAAAAACACTTGACTTTTTTTCCAGATGCCTTATATTTGTAAGGATTATTAATCATGTATTACTTAAAACCTCAGAAAAATGAACAAGGCTCAATTAATCGAAGCAATTGCCATTGATGCAAAAATTAACAAAGCTGAAGCAAAGCGCGCTCTTGAAGCTTTTATTGACAATACAAAAAAGGCGCTCAGCAAGGGTGAAAGAGTTGCTTTAGTTGATTTCGGCTCATTCTCCGTGACCAAAAGGGCTGCCCGCAAGGGAAGGAACCCTCAGAACGGAAAAGAGATCAAAATTGCTGCTAAGAAAGTTGTAAAGTTCAAGGCTGGCGCTGCTCTTAGCAAGAAAGTCAAGTAATAGTTTTACATTCTGTTTTCAAAACCCGGTTTTTCCGGGTTTTTTTATATCCCGGAAATCCTGAAACGATACGGGAGCAATGCATCCTCACCGGCGTAATTCACCCCAACCCTGGGTCCGGAAAGGATGTTCCCGGGATGTACCGTAATTTCTGTGTCTTCGGTCCAGATAGCAGGATCATCGGGATTGCCGTGGACATCAACCAGGTCAAGACCCGAATGGGAATAGTGGATTCCCAGTAACGCTGATACTTTTCCAGGGCCTGTTCCCAAATCCCCTGAGATCTTTGCTTTGCGGGCGCGTTGCAGCATTGTTTCCGTCCCTTGACCAGGAATGATCCCCCGGACCAATACCGCATGAGGAACCCCTTCCATATTGGTCACAATGTTAAAAAGCGAATGGATGCCATAACAAAGGTATACATACGCTGTGCCTCCGGGTGCATACATGACTTCGGTACGTTTGGTTCGCCTTCCTCCGTAGGCATGCGACGCTTTGTCGGTGGTTCCCGCATAAGCTTCAGTTTCACAAATTATTCCCGAGGTAATGATGCCGCCCATCCGGGTAAAAAGTTGTTTGCCAAGCAATTCACGGGCAATTTGAACAACATCGGAACGGGTGAAGAAGGTTCGGGGAAGAACAGACATTATAATTTACGATTTACGATTTGATGCAATCAAAGCAAACAAAAGGAACGGACACGATCAGTTCTCCACGCTCCACTGCGATCTGGTTTAACTTTTCTTCAATGGTGGCAAATAAGGAGCCAGCCATCTCATCGGGTACAATTGCCTTCCAGTTTTCCAGGAAGGCCTTGCGAATGAATGAATGGTTCAGGAAAGCAGATCCATCGGTATATTTCATTTTGAATCCATCCACCTGGATGGAGTTGATGTTAAAGCCTGCGCTGATGATGAGTTCTTTCAGAAATTCCACCGGCTTGCGCTTCAGGTCAATGTGCTCATGCATCCTCCCGATCGCTTCATTCATTCCTTTTTCGCGAAGCGTGTCCTCAAAAACTTCGTAAAATTCTATCATCGTATGGGGCAGATTCATGGTCAGCACCATCTGTGCCGGCTTATCAGCAACGCGATAGCACTCTGCAAGTGATGCTGCCTGATCCCGGACGTTGTTCAGCCCGTTGTTTGAAACGATCAGCCCGAAATATTCATCGGGAAAGGGAATTTCTTCTGCAACACCTTTTACGATCTTTGCAAATTCAATTCCCCTGAGGTCTTTTTTTTGGGTGATCATCTGAATTGCATCCGCTGAAGGATCAAGCCCGTAGACCATGCAGGTTTTACCCATCCGCTCCGACAGTTCAAGCATGGGAAATCCGCTGCCACTGCCGATATCAAGCACATTGATGTGTGTTTGCATCCTGACGGTATCGAGCAGCATCAGCCCGAAAGGAGCAGACCAGAGTGGAAGATCGTCGTACGTGAGGTTGAGCATAGATAATTTTCGATTTACATTACTCCCACCTGTATCTCCGTGCCCGGTCAACCGTGATCTTCTCATTGTCAGCCAGCCACTGGATGGCCCGGATCACCTTGTCTTCGCTCACCGGATCCGCTGCGGCAATGAGTTCTTCGAGGGTTGAGGGTTTTGATTTAAGCAGGGGTTTAATCATCCCGATGATGTTGTCGAATTCCATTTCATTCAGACTGACCTTGTTGCGTTCAATACAAACATCGCATTTTCCGCATCGTTTTGTTTGACATTCCCCAAAATAGGCCAGCAGGGCCTGGCTTCGGCATTTGCTGGTTGATTCGGCATACCCGATCATTTTTTCCAGCCTTTTTTCCGCATCGTTTAGCCTGTCCTTGTAATTGTCCGGTGAAATAGTCAGATCGCGGGTGTCAAGCCGTTCCTGGAGGTAAATGACCTGGGGTTTATCTGTTTGCGGAATATAGTCAAGAATTTTTAACTTTTCCAGGTGTTTCAGGCTTTTTAAGGTTGTTTCCACGCTTAGGTTGGTTCTCCGGGCCAGTTCCTTTTCATTGAAGGTGATGAACCCGGAAAGAATCCCGCTGTACGAACGCAACATGGTTTTAATAAAATGATCGTAGGGTTCATGTTCAACCTGGAACCTGTAAAGTTCCTCTTTCCCGGCTTTGATAAATACCTTTGACGGGTTGTGAAGCCCTTCGGTCAGCATGACGAATCCTTCTTTTTCAAGGAATTTAAGGCAGTTAAAGACGATGACAGGCTGGAAATTATAATGTTCGGCAAAGTCAGCAAGGTCGAAATCGAACGGAAGGTCTTTCCCCATCCCGACCGGTAACTGGAAATAGTTTCCAAGGGCCTGGTAAACATCACGGATTGTTTGCAATTCGGGGAACGAGAGGGCCAGGTTGTGCCGTGAATCAATCACATCGGCTCTTTCGTATAGCAATACTGCATACGCCCTCTTTTCATCCCGTCCGCCGCGGCCTGCTTCCTGGAAATAGGCCTCGATGCTGTCGGGCAGGTCAAGATGAATCACCACCCTGACATTCGGTTTATCGATTCCCATTCCAAATGCATTGGTCGAAACAATGATCCGTTTTTCTTCACGGATCCATTCGGTTTGCCTCAGGATGCGTGTTTTATGGTCAAGACCTGCATGATAGAAGCCGGCATTGATATTGTTTTTCTGAAGGTACTCTGCAATTTCTTTGGTGTGTCGGCGGTTACGCACATAGACGATCCCCGGACCCTTCACTTTGCTGAGAATTTTAACCAGGCGTTTAAGTTTATCCTCTTCCTTCAAAACGAGGTATGTCAGGTTCTTGCGTTCAAAACTTTTCTGGAAGACATTCTCTTTCCTGAACTCCAGCCTGCGTTGAATATCCTTGACAACTTTCGGCGTTGCTGTGGCCGTAAGCGCCATCACCGGGGTGCCTGGCATCAGTTGCCTGATCGCGGCGATCTGGAGGTAAGGCGGCCGGAAATCATACCCCCACTGTGAAATGCAATGTGCCTCATCAACTGCAATGAGATTGACGTTCATCCGTTTCAGCGCTTCAACCATTTTTTCCGACCTGAGCCGTTCAGGTGAAACATAAAGGAGTTTGATATTTCCAAAGCGGCAATTATCAAGGACAATACCGATCTCATCGGCATGCATGCCCGAGTGGAGAGCTTCAGCGGGGATTCCCCGTTTCTTCAGGTTATCAACCTGGTCTTTCATCAGTGCGATGAGCGGGGAGATGACCAGGCAAATACCATCAAGGGCGAGCGCCGGAACCTGGAAACAAAGCGATTTTCCTCCGCCGGTTGGCAGGAGGGCCAGGGTGTCTTTCCCATCCAGCACCGATTGGATGATCTCTTCCTGCAAAGGGCGGAAAGAGGAAAAACCCCAGTGCTTTAGGAGAATTTGGTGGAGGGTCATGGGATTTACAATTATTTTCAAAGAAGGATAAAAGACGATGGTAACCGGGCATTTTGCAAAATTACCAAAAAGTCATTCATGTGGTCTGCTGTGACGATTGAGGTAAAGAAAAAAAAAGTCAATCCGGAAATTCTATAAATCAACCCGCCAAATTGAATCCAGCACCGTTCCATCCACCCATTTCACTACGGCCACCACCTCATCGGTTAATTTTGGTTTGGCCGGCACACCGCAGATTTTCTCGGCTTCGGCTTTGAGATCCTCAATGGTCCTGATTGGCAGCGATGAATGTTTCATTTTTTCGATCAGGTCGGTACGGAGCGGGTTGATGGCGATACCACGTTCTGTAACAATCACGTCGATCAGTTCGCCGGGTCCGCAAATGGTTGTAACCCGGTCGCGGACGACCGGCATCCGGTCGCGGAAAAGGGGAATGGGCAGGATCACACATTTTCCAAATAGCGTGTTCTGCCATCCGCCGATGCCATGCAGGAGGTACCCGTCGGAATGGGTGACCACGTTGGCATTGAAATTCACATCCACTTCGGTAGCGCCGAGGATGACAATGTCCACCATGGACGAAAAATTTCCCTTGCCGTGATAGTTGTAGCTCGTGAACGGGCTTGTCCAGGTATGGTGCGGATTGTCGCGCATGGAGCGAACACCGTCGAGGTCAAAGGTCTGGCCATCGAGAATATATTCTACAAGACCCTCTTCAAGCATCTGAACCAGGTATTTATTGCTGCCACCACGGGCAAACCTGGCTTTCCATTTGCGTGCGCGGAGTATTTCCGAAAAATAAATCCCAATGGAAAGCGCGGTACCACCTGCTCCGGCCTGGAAGGAGAATCCGTCATAGATCAGTCCGGCTTCATCGCAGAATCTGGCAGACCATTCAGCCAGCAGCAGCCGGTCGGGGCTTTTGGTGATCTCTGTTGTTCCGCTTACGATCTTTTCCGGGATCCCGATTTTATCCATTACCACTACGTAATCCACATAATTACCGTTGATCTGCCAGGGCAGGCAAGGGAAGGGCACGAGATTATCGGTCACCACGATCACTTTATCCGCATATTGTGAATCGGCGAGAGCAAACCCAAGCGGGCCGCATGCCGCCGTTCCATTCACCCCATTGGCATCGCCGAATTGGTCGGCGGTAGGAGCGGCGATCACGGCGATGTCAATGTGCACCTCCCCATCCTGTACGGCCTGGTAACGGCCGCCATGGGAACGCAACACGCCTAGTCCTTTCATCTTTCCTTCGGAGGTGAACCTTCCCAGCGCGCCATTCATGCTTCCTTCGATGCGGTTGATGGTGCCATCTTCAAGATACCTGGTCATGGGCTCGTGGCAGGGAAAGGAAGCGGATGGATACCACACCAGGTCCCTGATCCCCAGTTCGTGGGCGATGTCAAAAATTTGCGTGGCTACAAGGTCTCCATTGCGAAAATGATGATGGGTGGAGATGGTGATCCCGTCGCGCAAGCCGGCCTTGAGAAGTGCATCCTTCAGGCTGGGAACGGTTTTATTCCCGTCGGAAGGGAAATCGGCACAACTGGCAATTTTCGGTGCAGCCCGGAAGCCTTCCGGTTTATATTTCCCAACGCCCATGTAAGGCACTGCCGGTTTACCGTTGATCACGGTCGGTACGATCCGGCCGGCAGCATTGGTGACAAGTTTGTCAAATTTGTTCATATGATTCCCTCCAGTTTTCAGCGAGTTTATTCATTTTCAGGGCGAGATTGATGGTGTTGAGCGCTCTTTTCACCACCGGCGGATCGATCATTTTTGTGCCAAGGGCGACCACCCCGAGTCCTTGTTCCTGCGCTTTGTGGAATGCAGAAACGATTTTTTTAGCTTTTTCGATTTCGTCGGGTGTAGGAGCAAAGGTTTCATGGATCACAACGATCTGGCGGGGATGGATGCATCCCATCCCGTCAAACCCTAGTGCTTTGGAACGCAGTACGTTCTGGCGGAGGCCCTCCATATCGCCCACATCGGAAAAAACGGAGTCGATGGGCTGGATTCCGGCGGCGCGTGCAGCATTGACCACCATGCTGCGGGCAAAGAAAGATTCGGTGCCTTCGGCAGTGCGCTTTGTTCCCAGGTCGGCTGTATAATCTTCGAGGCCGATGGCCAGGGCAACAATGTTACCGGAGCAGCTGGCAATGTCATAGGCATTGATCACGCCCAGGGCGCTTTCGATGATTGGCATGATCCATATGGGATTTACGGATAACGAATGACGACTGACAATTTCCCGGATCTTTTTATTTACAGCGTGGACCTGATCCGGGAGTTCGCATTTTGGTAAAAGGATGAGGTTGACATTGTATGGGATAAGATAGTCAAGGTCTTCAATGCCCCGTTCGCCCTGGTTGATCCGAACCATCCGTTCGGCGCCATAGAAATCGATGCCGCAGAGGGCATTGCGCACCAGGAAACGCGCTTCATCCTTTTTATCAGGGGCCACGGCGTCCTCGAGGTCGAGGATGATGCCATCGGGCTTGTGGATGCCTGCATTGATCATCAGGCTCGGTGAGTTGCCCGGCAGGTAAAGCCTGGAAAAACGGTTCCTCTCTTTGGCTGTGGCGTACCGGTTCTCTTCCTGCAAGGCAGGCAACCAATTCTTCTCAGAGGCAATGAGTTTTTTAATGGCCGCCTCAATTCGTGCAGCAAGCACCAGTGACAAGGCACCTGAATCTTCAATCGTCAGGCGGGCATTTTTAATTCCGAAGAAATCCAGGATTTCGAGCGCTTCCTTTCGGATGGTGTCACCGTACATCACGGCGACTTTTGATTCAACCTGTAGCTGAATTCCTCCCAGATCAGTAAGTTCAAGTGTAATAAAGCAGTCGGAACGTACTCCTTTGCCTTTGTTACCGGTTGTAGCAGTTGCTCCCATTTATTTCAGTTCTTTTGTGTTATTGGAAAAACAGCCAAAATTAGAAAATTTTCAGGTATGTACGTTTATGCAGGCTGCGTTTTTAGTCTTCATCCGGATTTTAACCATAAGTAATACAATTTGCTAATTTTGCTGCTCTGTACACTATGCAATGAAATTTTATTCACTCGATGTGGAAACTGCCAACTACGACTCGTCCAGCATCTGCCAGATCGGGATCGGATTGTTTGTAAACGGGGAATTGGCCGATACCTGGGAATCACTCATAGATCCGCAGAGTTTCTTTCACTGGAGCAACATTCGCATTCACGGCATCACCGAGGATGAGGTGCAGGGCGCGCCATCATTCGGCGAGGTCTATCCATTGCTTCGGAGGATGCTCTCCGATCATATCGTGATACATCACACCCCGTTCGATTTTCATGCATTCAGTAAAGCTTATGCCCGGTTTAACCTGAAACCGATCGATATCCGGTGGCTCGATTCTTCGCGGATTGTGCGCCATGCGTGGAGCCAGTTTTCAAAAGCGGTTACAACCTGGCCAATGTCGCCAACCATCTTGGCATTGAATTCAAACACCATGATGCGCTCGAAGATTCGGTGGCTGCAGGGAAAATCGTCGTTGAGGCATGCAGGCTTACCGACCGGCGGGTTCAGGATTGGTATGAATTTTTTAAAACTTATTCTAAATAATCCCCCGATTGCCTTAATTTTGCAGTACTTTTTATACAACTCACCGATGCGGAGAAACTCAGGCAAGCGATCAACATCAGGATCCGGGAAAAGTCCACGAAGCGGCAGAAGTTCAGGCTCCCGAAAAGGAAGGTTGCGGTTTCAGGGCAACATCATCCTGGTTATGTTGCTGAAATTGCTATTGGTGTTGTTGCTCCTCTTTTTTTCGCGCGTTCTTTTTTACGCATTCAACCTCGGGTATTTCTCGAACCTCGGATTCATGGAGGCCATGCGCCTCTGCGTGATCGGCATCCGCTTTGATCTTTCGGCCCTGCTCATCATCAATGCACCTTTTATTATAATGAATACGCTGCCTTTTAAGTTCAGGTATAACAGGATTTATCAGGGTTTTTCCAATGCATATTTCTATGTTATCAATGCCTTCGCACTATTTACCAACTTCGGGGATACCATTTATTTCAGGTTCACACTGAAGCGGCTTACAGCCGATATTTTCAACTATGTGGGAGTCGGGGGTGATTTTGATAAACTGATCCCGCAGTTTTTACACGATTTCTGGTATGTTGCTGTGGTATGGGTGCTGTTTGTTGCAATCTTAATTTACTTCGGATCGCGCTTTGTGGTGAGCGCGGGAAGTGCCGGTAAAAAAGGGTCCGGTATCCAGTTTTTTGTGCTCAATGCCATTGTTTTTGTGGCAGTGATGGTCCTGTCTGTCATTGGCATCCGCGGCGGGCTGCAATTGCGTCCCATCGGGCTCGTAACAGCCGGGAATTACACTTCGGCTAAAAACATGCCGCTCGTTTTAAACACGCCATTTTCAATTGCCAAATCGATCAACAAGGAGCGGTTAAAACCCATCACGGTTTATAAGAAAGAGCATGACCTTGCCAAAATATATTCTCCTCTGCATCAGGCCAAATCCACGGGTTTTAGAGATTACAACGTGATGATCATCATCCTGGAGAGCGTTTCCCGGGAGCACATCGGGTCACTCAACAAATCATTGGAAAATGGCCACTATCAAGGATTTACTCCGTTTCTTGATTCACTGATCAGGAACGGGATGTATTTCGATGCGTTTGCCAATGGAAAGACCTCCATCCAGGGGATTCCGGCGATACTTTCCGGGATTCCGTCGCTGATGAACGAATCGTTTATCCAGTCAAACTACGCTGCGGGAAAATACACAAGCATTGCCGGACTGCTAAAGACAAAAGGATATACCACCGCATTTTTTCATGGTGGCACCAATGGTACGATGGGATTTGATTCCTATTCCAGGCTGGTAGGCTTCGACCGTTATTTTGGCCGCAACGAATACAACAACGAGAAGGACTATGACGGGAAATGGGGAATCAGGGATGAGGAGTTTTTTCAGTTTGCCGCCAAAACCCTCAATGTATTCAAACAGCCCTTTGCAGCTGCTTTTTTTTCACTTTCATCGCATCATCCCTATCATGTTCCGGCGAAGTATGTCAATATTTTCAGGACCGGGAAACTGCCCATCCAGCAAAGCGTGATGTATGCAGATTATTCATTGGGGGAATTTTTCCACACGGCGAAACATATGCCCTGGTACAGGAACACCCTTTTCGTGATTACTGCCGATCATACCTCAGAAGGGTATTATCCTTACTACCAGAGCGATGTGGGTCAATATGCGATCCCGTTGCTCTTTTTCAAACCGGGCACCGATTTGAAGGGCAAAAGGACCGTCATTGCCCAGCAAACCGATGTGATGCCTACTGTGATGAACTATCTCGGTTTTGATAAAAGCTACCTGGCATTTGGTACCGATCTTTTCGACAGCACCTCCATCATTGACCATTTTTCAATTCATTATATCAGTGGCCTTTATGGACTGATGAAGGATGGTTATTACATGGAATATGACGGATCAAAGTGTACGGCCCTGTTTAACATGGCCAATGATCCGGAACAGACTCACAACCTGGCCGGAAAGGAAAAAGAGGTACAGGCGGGTATGGAGCGGTTTATCGGGGCTTACATTCAACAGTACAACAACAGGTTGATCGAGAACAGGATGACGATTGACGATTGAGAATGGACAATTGACAATGGACAATGGACAATGGACAATGGACAATTGACAATGGACGAATGGCGAGTGACGAATTACAAAAGCGAATTCTTTTTATTGTGAATCCCATTTCAGGGATCGGGAGGCAAAAAGCAGTCGAACGGTTGATTGAGGCGCGGTTGGATAAAGACCGGTTCAATATTTCAATTGCTTATACCAATGCCCCGGGTCACGCAACAGATATCAGCCGCAAGGCCGCCGCCGACGGGGTGGAGATTGTTGTGGCAGTTGGTGGGGATGGCACCGTGAATGAGACCGCTGCCGGACTTGTTGATTCAGAAACGATCCTGGCCATCGTGCCTGCAGGTTCGGGAAACGGGCTTGCCCGTCACCTGAAAATTCCGATGAACCTGAAACGTGCCATTGATGTGATCAACATGGGACGCATTCTGAAAATTGATACGGCAACCATGAATGATCAATTGTTTGTGAATGTTGCCGGGGTTGGCTTTGATGCGGCGGTGGCCAAAAAATTCGCACTTGCGGGAAAACGCGGTTTTTCCACGTATCTGCGTATCACCACCAATTCCTATAAACAATATGAACCCAAGCAATACACACTGATCATCGACGGTAAGGTGATCAAACGCCGGGCACTGCTGATCAGTTTCGCCAATTCAAGCCAGTTTGGCAACAATACTTCCATCGATCCGTCTGCCAGCGTTTCCGATGGATATATCGATGTTTGCATCGTTGGAAAGGTGCCCTTCTGGAAAACCTTTTTTCTTGGCCCGTTGCTTTTCATGAAGAAGTTTGATCAGACAAAGTATGTGGAAATCATCCATGCCAAAGAGGTGATCCTGAAAAGAAAGAAGGGCAAAAACGTTCATCTTGACGGTGACCCGAAAATAATGGGAAAGGAACTGACTATGAAGATAAACCCGGCGTCGCTGAAGGTGGTTGTGCCGTAGGACGTGAGACGTACGAGGTAAATCGAAAATCAAAAATCGCACATCGAAAATCTTTTATTATGCCCCAAATAACCGCCCACAACCTGAACACCGGGTTTAAATCGACCCTCACCGAGTGGGGGTTTTCTGATAAATTTGCAGGCTATCTTGCTGATTTTTCATCTCTTATCATTATTCTGATCACCTCCATCATTGTTTATTACATTGCCAAGGTTATCATCAACCAGTTCCTGAAAAGGCTGGTTAAAAAATCGGTCAGCAAATGGGATGATCATTTATATGAAAACAAGGTATTTACCCGCCTGGCCCTTTTATTACCCGCCCTGGTGCTCCAGGTTTCACTTGCGCCGAGTATTTCAAAATATCCTGATGCCATCAGGTTCATTGAACTTGGACTGCACCTGTATATGACCTTCGTCATTTTGCTGGTCATCGTCTCTTTTTTGAATGCGGTTTATCACATATACGGGGATCTTGATATTTCCGATTCCAAGCCGATCAAGGGGTATGTTCAAATCGGGAAGATCATCACCTACCTGGTCGGAGGGATTGCCATGATCTCCGTACTGATCGGTCAATCACCCATCACTTTGCTGGCCGGCCTGGGTGCCATGTCGGCGGTGATCATGCTGATTTTCAAGGACAGCATCCTGGGATTTGTGGCAGGAGTGCAGCTATCGAGCAACAAAATGCTGCAGATCGGCGATTGGATCACCATGCCGAAATTCTATACCGACGGAACCGTAATTGATGTATCACTGGTAACCGTAAAAGTGAGAAATTTTGACAACTCGGTGAGTTGCATTCCTACATACACGCTTATTTCAGACTCTTTCCAGAACTGGCGCAGCATGGGGGACGCTGGCGGACGGCGCATGAAGCGGTCTGTGCTGATTGACGTCGGAACGATCCGCTTTATGGATGGCAGCATGCTGGATCAACTAAAGGCGAAAAAAATTTTGGTGGATGAACAAAGCGCTGCTGTTGAGCATGCTACAAACCTGGGACTTTTCAGATCTTACATCCTCGGCTACCTCAGAAGCATCCCCAACCTGAATCAGGATGCATCGTTGATGGTGCGGACGTTGCAACCCACTGAAAACGGTCTCCCACTTGAGTTGTACGCATTCTATATCCCGCCGAACTGGGCTGAATTTGAGGATTTCCAGGCCCGGTTGTTCGAGCACATTCTTTCTGTTTTACCTGAATTCGGGCTTAAGGCTTTCCAGCGGCCTTCGGGAAGGGATGTACAGATGACAGGGATACTGCCTGAATAATTGATCATTGCAGGCAATGCAAACAATGCAGGATTGAATTTTAATGTATCCTGGTATTTGCAGGCTTCGGGGAAATCTTTAATTTTGCATCTGATTATATAGTCAATAATTTTAGTTGTAATTCGACTAAGAACCATAAATCCAAAATCGTAAATCGTAAATCTTTTCCTATGTCTTTCAACCTCCGCAACAGGAATTTCTTAAAATTACTTGATTTTACTCCCCAGGAAATAAAATTCCTGCTGGATTTGTCCCTGGACCTTAAAAAAGCCAAGTATGCCGGTACTGAACAACCGCGTATGAAGGGAAAAAATATTGCCCTGATCTTCGAAAAGGCATCTACCCGCACCCGCTGTGCTTTTGAAGTTGCGGCTCTTGACCAGGGAGCCCGCGTTACCTATCTCGGGCCTGAAGGCTCGCACATCGGCAAGAAAGAGACCATGAAAGACACCGCACGTGTACTCGGCCGGATGTACGATGGCATTGAATACCGTGGTTTCGGACAATCCATCGTGGAAGAGCTTGGCAAATACGCCGGTGTACCCGTATGGAACGGACTGACCAATGAATTCCACCCTACCCAGATCCTGGCCGATTTTTTAACCATGATCGAGCACTCCGATAAACCGTTAAACCAGGTTGCTTTTGTGTATTGCGGTGATGCCAGGAACAACATGGGCAACTCCCTCATGGTCGGCGCCTCGAAAATGGGGATGGATTTCCGTGCCTGCGCCCCGAAGAAATACTGGCCGGAGCAGGAGCTGGTCGACACCTGCAAGGCAATTGCCAAAGAAACCGGTGCAAAGATCACCCTGACCGAAAGTGTGGAGGAAGGATTGAAAGGTGTGGATTTTGTTTATACCGATGTGTGGCTCTCCATGGGTGAGGCAAAGGAACTCTGGGACGAACGGATCAAAGAAATGCTGCCGTACCAGGTCAATGCTGCCCTGATGGCCAAAAGCGGCAACCCCGGGGTGAAATTCATGCACTGCCTGCCGGCATTCCACAACAAAGACACGGAAGTGGGATTGGACATCTTCAGAAAATACGGATTGAACGGACTTGAGGTTACGGAGGAGGTTTTTGAATCACCCGCATCCATTGTTTTTGACGAAGCCGAGAACCGCCTTCATACCATTAAGGCCGTGATGGTTGCCACGTTGGGCGCTTAATACGGTAAAACTCTTCCATTTTCGCACAGCAGCGTACGGGCCGGGTATTTGTCGAAAAACGTATAATTATGCGTTGCCATCACCACAGCACTTCCTGTCTTTGAAATATCCATCAGCAGGCTGATGATTCCCTCGGAACTTTCCGGGTCGAGGTTGCCGGTAGGTTCATCGGCTAAAATCACCTCCGGGTCGTTGATCAGGGCACGGGCAATGGCTACACGCTGTTGCTCCCCACCTGAAAGCTGGTGAGGCATTTTGGCGCCTTTATTTCCCAGGTTGACTTTTGCCAGCACTTCAAGCAACCTTTTCTGCATGGCCCGCTTGTCCTTCCAACCGGTTGCTCGCATCACGAACAAAATATTTTCATTGACCGGACGGTCCATGAGCAACTGGAAATCCTGGAATACAATACCAAGTTTCCGTCGCAGGAACGGGATATCTTTCCGCCTCAGCTTGAGCAAGTCAAACCCGGTCACCATCGCTGATCCTGTCAGTACCGGCAATTCCGCATAAATGGTTTTAAGCAGGCTGCTTTTTCCGCTGCCCGTTTTACCGATGAGGTAGAGAAACTCTCCTTTGCTGATGAGCAGTGTGACATTGGCCAGGATGAGATTTTCATGATGGTAAACAGAAATTTTATCGAGTTCGATGATGCGATTGCCGGTCATGTTGCTTGGTTCGGTTTTGACAAAAGTAACCAATTATTTAAATAACTCAACCCCCTGACCCCTTCTCATCAGCGGGAAGGGGAGAAACATCCGGGTTTATATTTACAGCGACAGCTCCAGTTTCTGAATTTGCCCGTAATTCAGCCCATTGGCGATGGTTAAGATCTCCTCCATTTTGTGAATCAGGTTGCACCGCGTTAAAGCAGTCTTTGGATTGGAAATTTTGAAATAGGCGATGAGAGAAAAATTCTCATCCCTTATCTGGACGTAATCCGGGATTTTATCGGTGCCCTGGATCTTGAGGATATACATGATTGTTGAATGATGCATTGTCTGCATTTATTCTTGAATTTTTTCAGCCATCAGCACCCCTTCAATTTTCCGGAAATCTGGTTCATCCTTCAGGGAGATAAAATCAATGGTGAGGTCGTCAACATAGAACGTATAAAGTGGGGAAGGATTGAAGAAATAGACCTTCACCGCCCCATTAGGTGGCAAACCCAACGGGACGTAAAAGGCCACCTCAACCGGCGTCCATTCATCAGAAGGAACAAATTTTTCCAGGATAAACTGATTGTAACTCAGGCTCTTTCCATTTGACTGATAATCAACAACAAGGGTGGCTTCGGTGGCCTCTCTCGGAGCCAATACCCATGCTTTGACCAGGATCATCCTGTTGTTTGTGTTGTATAAGTGGCTGAGGGTATCTTCCAAACCCATGCTGTAAGGATTCCTTTTATCTGTCTTCGATGACCAATGCCCTTTATGAAATATCGTGTCGTTGCGGGTTCCGGGGTTCATCCAATGACCGGCTTTATCGGTTTCCATATCGGTTGAACGTGTAACCATGCCGGCAATGCTTTCAGCAGGAATGAATGCCCTGGCTTTCTGGGTGAAACTCAAAAAGGAGCTTTTATAAATGTCAAAGGTGATCGGATAAGGAGGAAATATCCATTTTGCATGTTGATAAAATTGCACCAGGTTCAATGAAACCAGTAAAACAAGGATTGCAGAAAAAAGACGTTTTCTGCCAACTGTGTGCAGGTAATTGTAGAGAAACAGCAACAGAAGTGCAACCACAACATAGATATCGATGAATACCCGCTGTCCGCATTTTGACGCATAGTACCAAACCCACCAGGAGGATGCGATGTATATGAAAAGCAGCAAAAAGCCGGCCAGCCAATAAAATCTGTACCTGCTTTGGCGATATATCCCGGCAAGTCCGATGATGGAAACAAGTGCCACGGGTGTATAAATAAACCAGCCACGGTTAAAACTGAAAAGAATATTGAAAAAATGCGGATGAAGAAGGTTCAGCTTTTCATCGCCATAAGTATAAACAAATGGTTTTCCTGTTTGCAGGTACCATAAAACGACCGGCACTGCAAGTAAAACCGAAGCCTGGATCAACCCGCGCACAAGTGTGCCCCTGTCGGAAATTACTTTTCTGAAAACCGCTGAAAATGTTTCGCGGTCTCCGGCAATAAACGGAATCAGCAGAACAACAACCAGGTTCGTTGGCCGTATCAGGAAGATCAGGGTGATCAGCAGCAAGGATCTGATGAACCATTTGGGCTGGTACTGGTGAAACAATCTGAAGCTGGTATAAGCGAAACCGGTGATGAGTGCGAAGGAATAGACATGGCTCATGGAGGGCTCAACGACCGTGAAAAAGATCAGGTTGGTGCCAAGGGCAATGACCACGGTGATAAAAGCTGCCATGCGGTCGCCGGAGCCAAATTGTTTCAGCAGTTTTTGCAACCAGCGTGCGCCAAGCCAAAGAAAGATCAGTGCCGATAAAGCAATGGAATACTGGTAGGGGAGCGAGTATCCGTCCATCGGGAAGACTTCCAGCCATGCGAGAAGGTGGCCGAACAGGAAAAAAGGGAGCCAGAGAATCGCCATCCCTGGGAAATATTTATTCACTTTCCCTGTTCCTGAATCATTCCTGAATTCCTTGAACACAGACCGGTTTGCAGGATAATATTGGGCCTCGTACTGTTCAACGAATCTGAACTGCAGGTCATGGTAGATGAAAATCGCGGGAAGATAAGCGTAGTAACCCTTTCCATCGCTGTTGATCACCCTGTCCCAGTTTTTCTCCGGGGCTTTGAACCCAAGGAAAATCAATACATATACCAGCAGGATGAACTCCGGGGTGTATTTATAGAGGTATTTCATCCGGCGGACTATTTAAGATTGCGCTGGCGCAACGCTTCGAAAAGGATAACCCCGGTGGCGACGGAGACATTGAGTGACTCGATCTCCCCGAGGAGCGGGATGCGCACGACCTCGTCGGTAAGTTTGAGGTATTCCTCTGAAATCCCTTCGCCTTCGGAGCCCATGATCAGGGCCATTGGTTTGTTCAGATCTGCTGCGGAATAGTCTTTGTCAGACTTTTCGGTCGCTGCCACGATGGTCAATCCGCTGTTTTTCAGGAACTGTATGGTCTCTTTGACGTTCTGCGCCCTGACGACCGGAAGTTTGTACAAGGCGCCGGCAGAAGTTTTAATCGCATCGGAGTTGATCTGCGCCGACCCGCGGGCAGGGATGATCAGCCCGTCAACCCCGGCACATTCGGCAGTGCGGGCAATGGAACCGACATTGCGCACATCGGTCACCCGGTCGAGAATGAGAAAAAGCGGGATGCGACCCTGTTCAAAAACGAAGGGGACGAGGTCTTCGATGAGCTGGTAGGTTATTTCTGAAACGTAAGATATTACACCCTGATGGTTCTGGCGCGACAATCGGTTGAGTTTTTCCACCGGTACAAACTGGTAAGGAATTTCCAGTTCCCTGATCAGGTTGAACAGGTCGTGAAACCCTTCTCCTCTCAGTCCGTTTTGAAGAAAAATCTTCTCCAGTTCCTTTCCCGCCTTGATGGCCTCAATCGTTGGCCGGATACCGTAAATGTAAGTTTCTTTTTTCATAAGTTTGATGGTTCAATAATTAAAGTAACAGGGTAACAGGGTAACAGAGTAACAAGGTAACAAGGTAACAAGGTAACAAGGTAACAAGGTAAC
>CAIVAT010000190.1 GCA_903903985.1 uncultured Bacteroidales bacterium
CGCATGCACCACGAAACTTTTGGGAAGCCATCCAGATGTACTGGTTTGTGCACCTGGGCACCATCACGGAGTTGAATGGATGGGATGCGATGAACCCCGGCCATTTTGACCAGCATCTGACCCCTTTTTACAGGAATGACCTTGCAGCAGGAACACTGACACGGGAAGAGGCAAAAGAACTGATTTCCTGTTTCTGGATCAAGGTGAACAATCATCCAGCTCCGCCTAAAGTGGGCATCACGGCGCGGGAAAGCGGAACTTACAACGATTTCACAAACATCAATCTTGGCGGGGTGAAGAGCGATGGCAGCGATGGAACCAGCGAAGTATCCTACCTCATCCTCGAAGTAATTGAAGAATTGCACATGCTTCAGCCTGGCAATTCTGTGCATATCAGTGCAAAAACACCGGATCAGTTTCTTTTAGCCGCTACACGTGTCATCAGGCAGGGTCATGGATATCCATCCGTATTCAATACGGATATTTATATCCTTGAATTGCTCCGCCAGGGAAAATCGCTTCAGGATGCGCGCGAAGGCGGTTGCAGCGGATGCATCGAGGTTGGCGCGTTCGGCAGGGAGGCGTATCTCCTCACCGGTTACCTGAATGTTCCCAAAATTCTTGAAATAACCCTCAACAGGGGAGTTGACCCGGTTACCGGGAAAGTTGCCGGGACCGACACGGGTGATCCACGGTGTTTTGATTGCTTCGAAGCGATGTATGAAGCATTTTTGAAGCAATTGCGTTTTATCGTCGACCAAAAAATGAGGGTCAGCAATTACATCGACCGCATGTTTGCAAAATATGCCCCGGCTCCCTTTCTTTCGGTGGTTATTGAAGATTGCATTGCCAGGGGCCGGGATTACTACGACGGAGGCCCGCGCTACAATACGAACTATATTCAATGCTGCGGACTGGGTACCGTAACCGATAGTTTTGCAGCGCTTAAAAAACATGTTTTCGAAGAAAAAACCTATACCCTTGACCGGTTACTGAATGCTGTATCGAATAATTTCAGCGGGGAAGAGGTCCTGCGCCAGACGATCATGAACCGGACCCCGTTTTTTGGCAATGATGATGACTTTGCAGATGACATCGCTGTTAAAGTGTACAATGACCTGGTAGATACCATCGATGGGAAGCCCAATATCAAGCCCGGGGGTAAATATCACCTGAACATGCTTTCGACGACATGCCATGTTTACTTTGGAAAAGTAATGGGGGCGACCCCAAACGGCCGTTTGGCCGGTAAATCGATCTCCGACGGAACCTCTCCCTCTCATGGTGCCGACACCCGCGGGCCCTCAGCCGTGATAAAATCCCTTGCAAAGCTCGACCAGGCCAAATCCGGAGGGACCCTTCTTAATCAGCGGTTTTTGCCGAGCCTTTTACGAAAAGAGGAGGACATCAGGAAACTGGGGCGACTGATCAGGAGCTATTTTACCCTTGGTGGCCACCACATGCAGTTCAATATCGTGGATACGGCCACACTGCTGGCAGCACAGGCGTGCCCCGAAGATTACAAGGATCTGCTTGTCAGGATGGCCGGCTACAGCGATTATTTCAACGATATGAACGCTGATTTGCAACAGGAGATTATAGAAAGGACTGAGAATAATGCGTTTTGATGGTTCCCCACCCCGTCAGGGTCCCCCACCCCGTCAGGGTCTCATTTTCGATATCAAGCGATACGCCATCAACGATGGCCCCGGCATCCGGGTGGTGATCTTTTTTAAAGGCTGCAATCTTCATTGTGCCTGGTGCCACAATCCGGAGAGTATTTTAGCGAAGACCGAAAAAATGTTTGCTCCTGCAAAATGCATCAAATGCGGAACCTGCGTGGCAACTTGTCCTGAGAATGCCATTACACTTCACTCTTTTGGTATCAGTACCGACCCGGAACGTTGTACGATGTGCGGCAGGTGTGCGGAAACATGCCCCACCAAGGCCATTGAAATGTCGGGCAAGCAGATGTCGGCAGCAGAAATCATGCAGGTTATTGAAAAGGAGCGGGTTTTTTTTGATCAATCGGGTGGTGGGGTTACCTTCTCCGGGGGGGAACCGCTTGTTCAGTCGAAGATGCTGATCGAATTGCTTGATGAATGCGGGAAAAGAGGCATCCACCGTGCAGTGGATACGGCAGGATATGCAAGCACCGCAACGTTGATGGAAGTCGCGCAGCGAACAGAGCTTTTTTTATATGACCTGAAGATCATTGATCCCTTCAAACATGAGCAATGGACAGGGGTGAGGAATGAAAAGATCCTTTCAAACCTCGAAGCCCTGGCTGAAAAAGGAGCGAAAATCCTTATCAGGATTCCCCTGATCGGCGGAATCAATGACAGTGAACAGAACATCCGGCAAACTGCCGGATTTATTGCGGGTCTGGCGGGTGAAAAGAAAGAGGTTCATTTGCTGCCGTATCACCCGGCTGCTCAAAACAAGTATCAGAAATTGGGAAAGGAGGAAGATTTTAAACCAATGGATGTTCCTGATAAAGACGTTCTGGCAAGGAATATCTTGATTTTCATGGAATACGGGATAACCGCCACAACAGGCGGCTGACGGGAAATAATACCGCTGTTATCTGGGAAGTGTAAAGGTAAATTTACTTCCTTTGCCAGGATCGCTTTCCACGGTGATTGTTCCGTTGTGTTTTTCCACGAACTCGCGGCAAAGAATGAGCCCGAGGCCTGAACCGCGTTCTTTCTCTGTCCCCTTTCGCGTATATTTATTGTCGAGGAGGAAAATCCTGGAAATGTTCTCTTCGGCGATCCCTATCCCGGTATCCTGAACCGATACGTCAATATGATCCCCTGCTTCCAGGGTCAAAACAGTCACTTTCCCCTCCTGCCGGGTGAACTTGATGGCATTGGTGAGGAGGTTGCGTATAACAGTATCGATCATCCGCGTGTCGCCGGTCACCATGATCGGGACTTCTTCTTTGTAATAGAGTTCAATATTTTTTTTCTCTGCCTGACTTTTTACAAGGTCAATGTTTTCCAGGATTCGTTCAGACAGGTTGAACGAAACCGGCAAAAAATCAAGTACACCGGTTTGTGACCTCGCCCATAACAGCAGGTTCTGTAATAAATCGAATGTGTGTTTTGCAGTATCGCGAATATCGGCAACCGACTTCCGGGCCTTTTCCTGTTCCCCTGCACAGGTGTTCTCAAGTGCCATCTCCGACAATCCCAGGATGGTGTTGAATGGATTCCGGAGATCGTGGGCAATGATGTTGAAGAATCGGTCGCGGGTGGCATTCAGCGCCGAGAGTGCACTGTTCAGTGCATTAAGTTCATCATTTTTTTCAAGGATTTGGGTGTTCTGCTCTTCGATCTGCACCGTCCGGAGATGAACTTTTTGCTCAAGCAGATCTTTTTCACGAACGAGTTTTCTTTCGCGCATCCTGACGTAAAGCATGATCGCAATTGCCAGGAAGAAGAGGTAAGCCCCCCATGCCCATGAACTTCGCCACCAGGGAGGTCTGATAATGATCTTCAGGCTGGGGCCCGTCAGATTCCAGACGCCGTCGTTGTTTGAACCCCTCACCCTGAAAATATATTCGCCGGGAGGAAGATTTGAGAACGGAACAAACCGCCGGTTACCTGTTTCGATCCAGTTGCCCGAAACCCCTTCCAGCATGTAGGCATACCTGTTTTTTTCAGGATTGGTAAATTCCAGTGCTGCAAATTCGATGGTAAAGGTGTGGTCGTTGTAGTTCAATACCACTTCGCTGGCATGTTCCACTTCTACGTATTCTTTTTCAGACTGGCTCGTTTTATAGAAGGAGGTGAAGACGATTTCAGGGATAAAAGGATTGTCGCGAAGTGAATCAGGATAGAAGGAGTTCAGCCCGTTCATCCCTCCGAAAAAGAGTTCGCCATCGCTGCTTTTACAACAGGCCCGCAGGTTGAATTCCATGCTTTGCAATCCCTCTTCCACCGTGTAGGTCCTGAATTGACCCTCAAGGGTGTCCAACCGGCAAAGGCCACCACCTGTGGCAACCCAGAGATTCTTCCGGTCATCCTGGAGGATCTCGAAAATGCGGTTGTTGGGCAGCCCTTTCTCCTGGGCATAATAGATGAACGATGAATCATGCTTCACAAACCTGTTGATATAGGAACCGGTTCCGATCCAGATATCACCATGATCGTCTTCGCACAGGCTGATGACAAAATTATCGCAAAGTGAGTTGGGAGAGTTGTTCTTCCGGTAATGCTTCATCTTTTTTTTCAGGGGATCATATACGTCCAGCCCGCTGAGTGTGGCGATCCAGATGAGTCCGTCGCGGTCTTCCAGCAATGAATAGACCAGGTTCCCGCTGATGCAGTGATCGCCGGTGGTCTCCTCTTTGAAAACCTCCGTTGATGATGGGTTAAGGTTGATGCGATAGAGCCCGTCCTGTGTACCGATCCAGTAACTGTTATCCCTTCCCCGGATGATGCTGTAGATCCTGACCCCGCGAAAATCGGGAAGCTTGTCATTCCTGAAGAATTCGCTGAAGCGGGTGAACCTGTTTTGCAACCTGTCGTAAACGCAGATGCCATCGCGGGTGCCAATCCAGATGTTATTCCAGACATCTGCAAAAATCACATGGACAAAATCATTCGGGATGTGCCACTCGGCCCACAACCGTGTTGAGAAATGATCGACCTGCCCGGTTTTACGGTTTATTTTATTGAGGCCCTGTCCCCAATTGCCAACCCAGATATAACCTTTGTCATCCTTGTATACAGAGGCGATCACGTTGCCCAGTAAATCAGTTGAACCAGGCGTGTTGTCCCTGCGATAGAGATGAAACCTGGGTGGTTTCAGGTCGGTTTTACTGAGTCCCTGGAGGGTTCCGATCCAGAGATTCTTCGACTTGTCGACCATCAGCGAGAGGATGATATTATGCCCGAGGCCGGGATATTCGCTGGTGAAATTTTCCATCGTTAACTTTCCCTCCGGCGACAGGGTGGCACGGTTAAGTCCGCCGCCTTCGGTGCCGATCCAGAGATACCCCGAAGAATCTCCGGTAATCGCACGGATAAAGTTGTTGCTCAGCGACTGATGATCGCCCGCATCCTGGTAAAACTTTTTTAGTGAACGGTTTTTTTTATCGTAACGGTTCAGTCCTGAGGTAGTTCCGATCCAGATGAAACCTTTTTCATCCTCGTATAGCGCAGTGATAGTATTGTCGCTGATTGAAGCGGGATCACCAGGCTGATGCACAAAGTAGCTGAAGGTTTCCCGAAGGGGATTAAAACAAGCCAATCCCCTCGTTGATCCGATCCAGATCAATCCCTCCCGGTCTTCGAGCAGGGGAATCCTGTTGTCCTTAACCGATCCGTCATAGCCCAGGAAGCTGGTGTAATGGCGGTAAGAATTCCCGGCGGGACGATAAATGGTCAGCACAGGTGGGGTATTGATGAGGATCGATCCGTTCCGGGCAACACGGGCATCATAAACGTAATCGGTAACGTCGTTCGGGTACCCGGTGGCATATTTTATCCGCCTGAACCTTTTTTCCCTGCTTAGCCACTGGTTAAGTCCTCCTTTTGTGCCGATCCACAGGTTTCCCTGTGAATCCTCATCTATGGAATAGATCCAGCTGTTGGAAAGCGAACCTGAGTCGGAGGGGTTGTAAGCATAAATTTCAAAGTTGTAGCCGTTGAAACGGTTCAGTCCATTCTGGGTTCCGGCCCAGATATATCCCCTGGAATCCTGGAATACGCAATTCACAACGCTCTGTGACAGCCCTTTTTCAATGGGGTAATTGGTGAAGTGAAATTGCTGAGCCCTGATTGCCAAACTTGTAACAACAAAAAAAAGAACCAGGATGAAGGATTTTTTCATACAGACGTTCATGGTTTGAACGGTTCAAAGGGTAAAGTTAGGAACTTTCACTGACAAATGACTGACGTAAAATTAAAATGTGACACGAAAATAACCGTGCCGGGAAAAATTCTTTTCATATTTTAGCAGGACCATACCGGTTGCTTGTTTTAATGACGATTATTCATATAACATCCCATGGACCTTGCCAAACTCAGCCAAAATGTTTCTGACTTCAACAGCCGGAAATTCAAGTTCTGGTCATTTTTATCGATGTTCCTGCTGGTTTTTGTGCATGGCTATAACTTGCAGATAAGGTACATGCAGCCATGGACAGTGCCCTTTGAACAGCTGAATGTGACCACCTTCACCGAATATTTTTTAGCCAATGGAATTTTCCGGTTTCGCATTCCGATGCTGTTCATCATCTCGGGGTTTCTGTATGCGCTCCATGATGCAAGGCCGTATGGCCAGCGTACGAAAAAACGGTTGCGAACGCTGTTGCTTCCCTACCTGATATGGAGCGCCCTGGGTTTTGCGTTCACTTATTTCCTAGAAATATTTCCATATACCAGGGATATTGTTTCCAATTCAAACATTGTCAGGATCGACGATTCGAGGGCCTTGCTGCATGATTATCGATGGTATGAAATGCTGGGCAGGTGGATCCTCATTCCTGTCCCCTATCAGCTGTGGTTCATCAGGGTTTTGCTCATTTACAACATTGCTTATCCGGCGATCAGGTGGTGCGTGACCCATCGTATTGCGAAATGGATATTTTTCGGTGTCGCATTTCTCATGTGGTTTGGCACGATGGGATTTATCCTGGTTGAGGGTGAAGGACTGCTGTTTTTCTCCCTGGGAGTCTGGATACAAAAATCAAATTTCAATATTGATTCCCCACGTAAATGGTTGAATCCGGTTTGGTGGGGCGCTGCATTTATCCTGCTGGCTGCAGGTAAAACAGTCATTGCATTCATGGGCCAGCCGGTTTTGGGTAATGGCATTTTCCCTGTGCTGGCAATGCTTCACAAACTCGTTATCCTGAGCGGGCTTATTGCAGCCTGGTACGGATGCAACAGGATGGTTTCCTGGTTTATGCAGCGCACATGGTTTGTGTGGCTTTCCGCTTTTGCGTTCATCATCTATGCCGTCCATGCCCCGCTGGTGGCCTATGCCATTGAAGCCCTGTTTGCCGTAGTTAAACAGATACCCCATTACCGGTTACTGAGTTTTGTTTTCCTGCCGCTCATCATCATTTCATTTGCAGTAGGCACCGGGGCGCTGTTGAGAAGGGTGTGGCCCCGGCTTTATGGGGTTCTCACGGGCGGAAGGGGAATGTAGGCCTGAGTTTTTGCAATGGACCCGGATCAAAACAGCACGAAAGTAACAACGAAAATGCCTGGATAAAACGAAAATAATAATCCAACCATTCCATGAATAAAAAACCCTTTACACTGTATCTGCTTGCCTTGATACTTGTATTCCAATCGCTGGGCGGACTGTTTGGCGGACTGTCACTTGTCAGTTCACCATCAGGCGAAATCATGAAGATGCCGGTGAGTATTCTTGAAGGATCACCTTTCCATGATTTCCTGGTCCCGGGTCTTATTTTTTTGTTGTTTCTTGGCCTATTGCCGGGAATCCTGGCTTTCGCACTTTTACGCAGTCCGGAATGGAACAGGGCCGGAGTTCTGAACATGTACCCGGGCATCCATTGGGCATCGACATACTCCCTGTATACGGGGATCATGCTGGTTATATGGATCCTTGCAGAGATTATCTGGATCGAGGATGATATCCTCCATACCTTTTTCGGACTGTTGAGTGTTGTGATTGTTGTCCTTACGCTGATGCCCTCCAACATGAGTCATTTCGGATGGGGAAATCCGCAACAAACGAATTGTTAACCGAATAAACAAGCAACGATGGAAAAAGAATTACAAACCGGAACAATGATATTGATCAGCAAGCCAAAGCTTTCACAGGAATTATATGAGTTGAGAACCGGAGATAAGGTTGTGGGTCGTATTGGTTTCCCAAAGTCCTTCGGAACGCTTGCCGAAGCTGAATTGTTTGCCGAATCATGGACTTTCAAGCGAATGGGTTTCTGGAAACCCTGTATTACCGTCCGGTTGAAATCCTCTGACCACGACCTGATGCAGATCCCGTTTTCGGGCAGAAAAAAGGGATTGCTGAATTTCACCGGTCCTGAAGGTGAAACTTACATCCTGGTCAAAAAAAGTTTCTGGAGCTCCAAATGGATTTGGCTGAAAAAGGATCGGATACTGATCGAATACTCGATTAAAAGCGGCTTTAAGAAATTTGCAGAGGTGGTCGTCCTTGAAAACGATGAACGGCTTCACCTGCTGCTGATGATCGGTGCATATGGCCTCATCATGCATGGAATGGATGAAGTTGCTACTGTTGTCGCAACCTGAAAATTGACCCCTTCACAAAATAATTATGAAAACAATTAAAATTTACCAGGTTGATGCCTTCACCAGCCAACTGTTCGGTGGCAACCCTGCCGCCGTATGCCTGCTGGATCAATGGCTGGAGGATGCGCTCATGCAGTTGATTGCAGCGGAAAATAATCTTGCTGAAACAGCCTTTGTCGTCAGAACTGGTGATCAGTTCGAGATCAGGTGGTTTACGCCGACCCTTGAGGTGGATTTATGCGGGCATGCGACGCTGGCGTCGGCCTATGTGATATTCCACCAAACCGGCTTTGACGGCGAGGAGATCATTTTACAATCGCCCCGCAGCGGAGAATTGAAAGTTAGCAGGGAGGGCAAAAAACTGTTTCTGAATTTTCCGGCAGATGTGATTGTTAAGTGCGAAAATCTGCCCGAAATCACCCAAGGCATTGGATTAAACCCGCTGGAAGTGTTCAGGGGCAAAACAGATTACATGGCCGTTCTTGCTTCAGAAGAAGATGTGCACAACATTCGGCCTGATTTTGTGGCCATCGAAAAAATGGATGCCAGGGGTTTGATCGTTACCGCGCCCGGCAATCATGTTGATTTTGTGTCCCGTTTCTTCGGGCCGCAGTCCGGCGTGAATGAGGACCCGGTGACCGGATCGGCGCACACCACCCTCACTCCTTACTGGTCGGAGAAACTTGGAAAAAGCATCCTGACTGCGCGGCAAATCTCAAAACGAGGCGGATCACTTGATTGCCGGAATGCCGGGCCCCGGGTATTTATCGGAGGTGAAGCCCAATTGTACCTGGTGGGGGAGATCCTGATATGAGCTGCATATTTTCGGGTTATTTCAGGAGGTATAAAGCCGGGGTATGGCAGCGGTTATCAGTTGTTTGCGATCTTTCTGCCCTTACCGGGAATGACCTCCGTCATCTTCCGTCACCGGTGCAAAAGTACATTCATTTTACCGGGGCGGTCGGCAAACCGAAAATTCATAATCTCAGGGCTGTTTTCAGCGGGAGCATGAAACAGAAACCCGGCGGAAACTGGATGAAGATCCATTCACAGCAATACAATTTCTTTGATGATCTTGCCAGGTTGTTTTACATCAGGTCGAAGATGTTTGGTATTCCGTTCGATGGTTTGCATCTTTACACAGGCAGCCATGCCACCATGGAGATCAGGATCGCCAACCTGTTCACCGTTGCGGATGCCCGGGGTGAACAGATGGACCAGGGAGAAACCGTTACGATGTTCAATGACATGTGCCTGCTGGCTCCCGCCACGCTGATTGATAAAAATATTGCCTGGAAAGAAATCAACGGTTTGGCAGTGGAAGCTGAATTCACCAACGGGAAAAACACCATTGGCGCCACCCTTTGCTTCGATGAGACCGGGGCCCTGACCAACTTTATATCCATGGACCGGTTTCTCTCATCCGACGGGAAAACTTTTCTGAATTATCCCTGGTCGACACCCGTCAATGCCTGGAAGGATTCGAATGGCAGGAAAGTGCCTTCTTATGGCGAAGCCATCTGGCAAACGCCTGAAGGCCCCTTCGTTTATGGAAGATTTGATATCGGGGAAATAGAATATAACCTGGTTGAATTCAGAGAAAGGTAACCGCGAAGGTTGGTTCATCTAAAGATTTTCCAGGCAATAATTTATGCTAATTTTGGCGATTGCTAATTCGCTGCCAAATCCATGATTTCATCGGAAATGATCATGCTGTGTATTGCCGCACTCGCCGCGGGTTTCATTGATGCCATCGTGGGCGGCGGCGGGTTGATTCAAACCCCTGCCGTTCTGATCGCACTTCCGCACTACCATGTTGCAACCCTGCTGGGTACAACCAAGATCCCTTCCTTATCCGGAACCTCTTCTGCCGCGCTGCAATATGCCAGAAAGGTAAAGCTGGAGTGGAAACTGCTGCTGACGCTTTGCCTGGTGGCATTGATTGCAGCCTATGCCGGATCTAAAACAGTTTCCATGGTCAGTAACTCTTTCATGAAACCGGTCATCTTCGGCGTACTCATCATCGTTGCCATTTACACTTACACGAAAAAGGACTTCGGAACAGCGACCGCTGCGCGGAAAACCCCGCAGAAGGAGTTTATTTATGGCACCCTGTTCGCATTGGTCCTCGGGTTCTATGATGGTTTTATCGGCCCTGGCGCAGGAAGTTTCCTGGTCTTGTTTTTTATCACCATCCTTGGATTTGATTTTTTAAAGGCGAGCGCCCATGCCAAATTTGTCAACGTAGCCACCAACACAGGATCCATCCTCTTCTTTGCCGGGAGCGGGCAAATCCTCTACCATTATGCCATTCCGATGGCTGCCTGTAATTTCCTCGGATCTTTGCTGGGCGCCCGGCTGGCCATTTTAAAAGGGAACCGGTTTATTCGTATTTTTTTTCTGCTGGTTGTTGCAGGAACGATCATCCGGTTCGGGTACGACATCTTTTGGGGTTCCCATTAAGGGTTTATGCCATTCTCTCTGGCCTTTAACGCAATACGGTCGTAATCCTGCCGGCGTCCCAGTTTCTCATAAGCAAAAAAAAGCGCCTGGTACGCATCATTATAACGTGGATTGATGTTCAGGGTCTGTTCCCACTGACGGATTCCCTCTTCATACCGGGAATTGTTAAAATAAAGCAATCCGAGATTGTAGTGTGCATGATCGTATGCGGGGTTGATGCGAATTTCTTCGAGGTAATATTTTTCAGCCTCTTCAGTCCGGCCGGTACGCATACATACCAGCCCGGCATTGCTGTTGGCCATGGGTTCGTATGGATTGATCTGCAGTGCTTTCCGGAATAAAGGCTCAGCCTTTTCCAGGTTGTCGCCCATGAAATACATGGCCCCCAGGTTGTTGTAGTTGAAGGCATGGGTTGGCGATGTGTCAACGGCATTCTGCCAGAAGGAGAAGTTGTCCCTGAAATACCGGGTATGGATAAATGTCAGGAGGCTGAACAGAACCGTAATTCCAACAATTGCCGAGACAGGCAGCAACCTGGAAAACGCAGCGTTTTTCACCGGATAACATTCCATTACAATGATAAAAATCCCGATCATGGAAAGATAACTTCTATGTTCTGAGAAATATGGGATCTGATTGTTGACCGATACAAACGAAGGTACCAGGAATGCCAGGAACCAAATGATACCAAAGAAATACCAAAACCAGGCCTTTGGCCTGGTGAACCCTATGATCATTGCGAGCAGTCCTGTAACAACAACCCCAAGGATGGAAGACACCTTCATGTCGGCCAGGATCGGAAATACTGCCAGGTTGAAAGGGAACACAATTTTACCGAGAAAGGGGAGCACCGCTGGCAAATTTTTAACCATGGACAGCATCTGAACTGAAAAAGTTGCCTCGTTTGATCCACCAAGAGCCTTATACCGGAGCATGGCCCACAAGAGCGTAAGGATCACCCAGCCTGCACCCGGTATGGCAAACTTCTTCAATGGGTTGCGCTGGATTGCAGCACTGAAAATCAGGATCAGCAACGGGAGCACGATTGCGTTTTCCTTTGTGAATAGTGCCAGGGTGTAAAACAGAAGGTGCAGCAGCAAATGCAGGTTTCTTCCGCTTTTCAGGAATTTCAACCAGAATATGAATGACCCGAGGATAAAGATGGCTAAAATGGCATCATTGCGACCCGGAACCCATGCCACAACCTGCGTAACCATCGGATGGACCAAAAAGAGCAGCCCGAACAAAAATGACCGGATCCGGTCATACCCGAGTGCTACAAAAAAAAGGAAAAGAAGGAAGGTTGCCAGCACATGATAGAGGATGTTCGAAAAATGGAACATCGCGAAGCTCCCTTTGCCGATCATGGCGTCAGCCATAAAGGACAATGTAAGCATCGGCCTGTAATAGAAACCATGTCCGGAGGGTGAATGAAACACATCTTCACTGAATGCCCTTGACAGAGATGATGCCGACTTTAACTGATCCAGATTTCCCAGGACCAGGGTTTGGTCATCAAGATAGGTATAACTGTAGTTGATGGATTGTCCATAAAGTACAAATGCCGCAATGGCGAACCAAAGCAGCGGAAACCCCTTGCTGAGGTACCGTGATCCCGCCGGAACTTTTGTTTTACCCATGTTACATATTTTATTGCCGGGTTAAACCCGCCGGCAAAGTGTTTGCAAATGTATATGTAAACGGATAAAATAAAAAATGCCCTGTTTCCCCTCATATCCATCCCTTCACTGTCTTCATCGCCACTATTCCGCCATTCATCGACTTTAATTTTCGTTAAAAACGGTGATAATTTATTTTTACATCGTCTTGCCAGGTTAATAACAGGCAGGTCATCGGGCTATGAAAAAAATCAACCTCGCAATCCTTTTCGCACTGGCCACAACCGCGCTATTTGCCGGGAATGAAACGGCGAACACGTTGAATGAAGAAATATCGATTGTACATGATCCCTTCCCGGTGATGACCGGTGGAGGACAGATGTCAAATATTTCAACAGGCGAAACTGAAGACCGGGGTGGTAATGAAGGAGATGGTGATCACCAATGCATTGACCAGGATGTGTTTTTTTTCGAAGGGCAGGGTGTCAGGGATAGAATTAACATTCTGAAATTCATGTATTTCGGAAACAGAATCCATCATCGTTACACTCCTGATTCGGACATGATTAATACAAGTTCAGGTTTTATTAATAATTTTACAGCCACAGCGTCCCTTCAATTCGGGAAGTTCTGAAAATCCAAAATCGAAAATCCAAATTCTGAAATTAATTCATTCATGAAACCCATTCTTTTGTTTATTGTTCTGCTGTTTTCATTTTCTGCATGGAGTATCAGGGCAACCGGTCAGGAGGCCACCATCCCGCCTGCTGAGCGGGATTCTGCCTGGGAGGTTTTCAGTCTGAAAGCCTGTTTGAGGCTTTCAGTGGCCAACAGCCCCAGGCTTAAAATTTCGATGCTCGAGCAAACAAGGTTGAACGATGGTTACAAAGAAACGGTGGGGGGAGGGTTACCGCATGTTAATTTTTCGGGATCCTGGGATGATTTCCTCCATTTACCAACATCACTGATTCCCGGTGAATTTTTCGGCAGGCCGGGTGAAATGATCCCGGTACAGTTCGGGACGAATTTCAATATATCAGGTGCCCTGGATGCAAGCCAGATGCTGTACAACCAATCGTGGCTGATTGCCTTGAAAATGGCCAGACAAATGATGCAGCAAAATGACCTGGCAACTGAAAAGACTGAGATTGAAGTGGTGTATGATGTTGCACAGTCATATTACCTGGCGCAAATCACCATGCAGCAGATCAGGAACATGCGTGCCAACCTGGAAAAAATCGAAAAGGCTGAAAAGATTGCACAAAGCCAGTGGGAGAGCGGCATCATTAAAAAAGTGGACCTTGACCGCATCGTTGTGCAAAAACTCAATATGATCACCGACATTGACCGGCTCAAAGTACTTTACCAGCAGGAACTCGCCATGCAGAAGTATTTCATGGGGATTGATCAGGCAAGGGTAATCTCCCTGGATGATTCGGTGACCACCTCCACCCGCATCCCGGGTTCTGAAGGCGACCTGAACAATCACATAGACATCCGGATGATCGAAAAACAAAAGGAGCTTGTCAATACCAATATAAAATTGGACCAGTCGGGATATTATCCAAACCTGACCCTCATCGGCAGCGTGAATTATCTCAACCAAAGCAATACCATGTACCTTTTTGGCAAAAGTACCGACTGGTTTAACACGAGCCTTGTAGGGCTGCGACTTTCTTTGCCTGTTTTCAGCGGGCTGCAGCGTCATTACCAGGTTAGCCAGACCAGGGTGGAACTGGAAAAACTCAGGGTCAATGAAGAGGATGCACGAAAACTCATCCGGATCAATTCAGAAGATGCAGCCCGGAAACTGCTCAACAGCATCGATGCAGAAAAACGGCAGCGTGATAACATGGGGCTTGCCGAACGCGTTTACAACATTTCACAGGAACAGTACCAAAAAGGGGTTATCCCGTTAACCGACCTCCTTACGGCTGAAACTGCACTGAGCGATGCGCAGGCAAACCATACTTATGCGCTGGTTCAAATGAAAATTTCGGAGTTGAACTACCTGAAGGCAAACGGGCGACTTTTGGAAATCCTGGAATAAATAACATGTTGATGAATGCAGGTATTCATCGCCGGGTAAGAAAGAATAAATAACAAGCACAATACCAAAGTATGAAAAAAGTCCTGATCATCAGCCTCATTATCATTGGCCTTGTCGGTGGTTGCGCAGCCATATTGCTGCTTAATAAACAGAAGATTGATGAAAAATCGAAGATGGAGGGAAACCTTGAAACGACCCCTGTTTATGTCAAAGAGTTGAAAAAGTCAACCATGAGTGGAGGGTTTGAGGTAAATGGCTCCTTCTGGCCGGTACACGAACTGATTCTGATGTCGGAAGGGCAGGGTAAAGTGGTAGAACTGCTTGTCAATACCGGTGATTTTGTTCAAACCGGCCAGGTGATCGCCATGCTGGACGATGAATTGGTGAGAAGCCAGCTGGCGCTCGCCAACGCTTCCCTTGATAAAGCCCGTGCAGATCTTAAAAAGTATGAGGGCCTTTTAAAAGCCGATGCCATTTCGGGCCAGCAGGTGGAAGATGTGAAGTTGGGACTTAAAAGGGCTGAAACAGAGGTGACCACCCTTAAAAAGCAGCTCGACTATGCCACCATCAAAGCGCCCATCCAGGGAACAATTACCCGTCGTGCCGTTGAAAAAGGCTCTTTGTTGATGCCCGGCTCACCGGTGGTGGATATCGTGGATGTGAGCCGGCTGAAGTTCATTGCCAATGTAGCTGAATCAGAAGTCGTTCAGGTGCACAAAGGCCAGCAGGTTCAAATCAACTCCACGCTTTTTCCGGGTATACAATATACAGGGACCATCATTGCAGTGGGAGTGAAGGCCGATGATTCGCGGCGATTTCCCATCGAGATCGAAATGGTGAACGACCCGGCCCACCCGTTGAAGGCAGGCATGTTCGGTATTGCAGATTTTGGATCAGACGCTGTTCATGAAGCGTTGCTGATCCCGAGAAGTTCCATTGTCGGCAGCATCAAGACCCCAAAAGTTTATGTTGTGGAGCATAACCGGTCGGTTTTGCGTGCCATACGCATCGGGTCGGCCAATGACCATGAGGTTGAGGTACTTGCAGGGTTAAAAGAGGGTGAGTTTGTGGTAACCTCCGGGCAGATCAATCTGGATGACAATACCCCCGTAAGGGTCGTAAATAATAAATAAATCGCCAGGCCATGACCATTACCGAACTCGCAATTAAACGCCCCACACTTATCGTGGTAATTTTCGCGGTACTGACCTTTCTGGGTGTCGTGAGCTATTTCTCGCTGAACTATGAACTGTTCCCCAGGTATTCCCAACCGGTTCTCGTTATTGTAGCACCCTATCCCGGTGCTTCCCCCGCAGAGGTGGAGAACTCGGTTACCAAAAAAATAGAGGATGCCATCTCCTCCCTGGAGGACATTGACAATATACAAAGCACATCATCAGAAGGAAACGCCGTTGTGGTGATTATTTTCAAAACTGATGCCGACATGGACAAGGCACTTGAAAATGCAACACGCAAGGTAGCCAACATCGAGTACCTTTTACCGAAAGATGTACGCAAACCGATCATCAGCAATTTCAGCATGGATGATATTCCCATCATGCGGCTCGGAATTACTTCAAAACTACCCGCTACGGAATTGTACGATCTGGTGAAAAATAAGATCAAACCGATGATCTCCACCGTGAATGGTATTTCCCAGGTTGATCTTGTAGGGGGCGAAGAACGTGAGATCCGCATCAATGTTGACAATGAAAAACTCAATGCCCATCATCTTTCCATCCTGCAGGTAACCCAGGCCATCCAGTCGGCCAACATGGAATTCCCTACCGGGAAGATCAAAGATCAGAGCCAGGAGGTGATCATTCGTCTTTCGGGAAAATTCATTGCCCTGGAAGATCTGAAAAATCTGGTTATCAGCAATATAAACGACGGAAGCCCTGTCAGACTTCAAGACATCGCCGAGATTCAGGATGCGAAGAAGGAGGTGACCAGCATCAACCGCTTCAACGGGGAGACTTCCCTGGGATTGCTCATTTTCAAGCAACCAGACGGGAATGAAGTAGAGATTTCAAAAAAGGTGCGTGAAGCGATTTCCCATATTGAAGAGGTCTATAAGCCACAGCAGATCAGGTTTGCCATCGCCAATGATACCTCCGAATTTACTTTGATTTCTGCCAATGCCGTGATGAAAGACCTGCTACTTGCCATATGCCTGGTTGCAATGGTCATGCTGGTATTTCTTCACAGTCTGCGCAACTCCTTTATCGTGATGGTGGCCATTCCTGCCTCCCTGATATCGACCTTTACGGCGATGTACCTGCTTGATTTTTCGCTCAATATCATCTCGCTCATCGCCATGTCGCTGGTGATCGGGATCCTGGTTGATGATTCTATCGTGGTCCTTGAAAATATATACCGGCACATGGAAATGGGCAAGGAGCGCCGGAGAGCCTCCATCGACGGGCGAAATGAGATTGGTATGACTGCTTTGTCGATCACCCTTGTTGATGTGGTGGTATTTCTTCCGATCGCAGTAATTTCCAGCATGGTATCCGGGCTTTTGCGGCAGTTTACACTCGTTGTGGTGTTTGCCACCTTGCTGAGTCTCTTTGTTTCGTTTACCATTACTCCCCTGCTTGCTTCCCGCATGGCAAAACACACCCATTTCAGGAAGGGCAGCCTGATGGATCGCTTCATCGCTGGTTTCGAGAGCGGACTGAATTCCTTTACCGAAGGTTATTCTAGGATAATTGCATGGTCGTTGCATCATAAACTGATTGTTATTGCAGGAACCACGATCCTGTTTTTTGCCTCATTATCCCTGGTGATCGGAGGGTTTATCGGCAGCGAGTTTTTGAGCCTGGGCGACCGGGGCGAGATCATCATCCAGATCGAATTGCCCAAGAATGCCAGCATTGAACAGACCAACCAGCTTACCATCGAGGCCGAAAAGTACCTGCTGAAACAGCCGGAGGTGGTGAGTGTGTTTACGTCGGTTGGCAGTTCCACCAGTTTCTTTGAGGCTGGCGGAAGCGCTTATAAATCGGAGATCCATGTGAAAATGGTTGAAAAGGAGCGTCGGAACATCACTTCCGAAATTTTTGCCATCAACATGAAAAAGGACCTCATGAACCGGTTACCTGGAACCAAAGTGAGGTCAACCATTGTGTCGCTGATGGGAACTTCGGATATGGACCCCATCCAGGTCGTTATGGGCGGCCCCAACCTCGACACGCTCACCTTATGGTCGGAAAAGGTGATGGCAGGAATGAAAAAAGTTCCGGGAACCTATGAGGTGAAACTTTCTGTGGAGGCCGGAAATCCTGAAGTGGATGTGCGGATTGATAAAGAGAAAATGGCGTCCCTTGGCCTGTCGACAGCCATCGTGGGAATGACCCTGCAAAATGCCTTCAGCGGGAACAACGATGCAAAGTTCCGCGACGGCGACAATGAATATGACATCAACGTAGTGATGGACCAGTTCGACCGCAACAGCATCAACGACATCTCCGCGCTCTCGTTTGTCAACGATAAAGGACAGAGTATATTACTGAACCAGTTTGCAGTGATCAGGCCATCGAGCGGAACGACCGTATTGCAGCGTTACAACCGGGTCCCGTCGGTTACCGTTCAATGCCAGGTGATCGGCCGCCCGGTGGGTTCGGTAGGGGAGGATGTCATGAAAGAGGTAAACAATATGAAACTTCCCAAAGAGATCTCGATCATCCCAGAGGGGGATATGAAGTACCAGGCCGAGGCCTTTGGAAGCATGGGTGTCGCTTTTCTCGCTTCGATCCTTTTCGTTTACCTGATCATGGTTGCATTGTACGATTCTTACATATATCCGTTCGTTGTGCTTTTTTCCATTCCGCTGGCCATCATCGGCGCATTGCTGGCACTCGGACTGACCATGCAGTCACTCACCATTTTCTCCATCCTTGGCATCATTATGCTGGTTGGACTGGTCGGTAAGAACGCGATTCTTCTGGTCGATTTCACCAACCAGTCGAAAGCTGCGGGCCATCCCACTTTCGATGCCCTCATCCTCGCAGGCAAGGTACGCATGCGCCCCATCCTGATGACCACCTTCTCGATGATCTTCGGGATGATGCCCATTGCACTGGCCTCGGGCGCCGGATCGGAATGGAAGAACGGAATGGCATGGGCCCTCATCGGAGGTCTTACCAGTTCACTTTTCCTGACCCTGATCGTGGTTCCTGTCGTGTATTTCATGGTTGACAAAATGAAAGTGAAATTATCCTTCCGTGGGAAAAGCCACGTAAAAGAATCACTTGACAAAGAGTAAAAAAAACCTTATATTTGTCATTCTTAATTGCATGTCTTGCATCATTTATTTTACGATAAATAGAATCTTTCCTTTTGTCTCTAAACAAACATAAAAAATCTGACCGTTCTTAAAAGTTTTCAGATTTATCATATATTACTGACGTAATGCAGGTTTAATCTCTGCCGTATCCTAACATCCTCCAATCAGGATGCGATCGGGTCAACTGCCTGTAAGACTGCATCTCTTTTCCTTGTCGATCTCATGAACCGGATTTAACCTGTTTTTATGGAAGTCTTTTTTTACTTCCAGATTAGTCAGCAGGCTTATTTTTTTTGCATCAACGGTAACATCTATTGTTAAAACTCTTTGAGTGGATGCCCCGGAAATTGAGTTGAAATTGTTTCTTGGATTCCTTTTATCCTTGCCGGCTTTCTCCTGTTTTTCTAATCTTTCGGCTGCAAGGATTCTTACAAAAACCACTTTGTTCATCCCGTAAAAATAACATGGTAATGTTATCCGCAACAACTATAATATTAAATCACGCAGTCACAAGGCTAAAAACATAAAAAAGGGTGTTGCTTTTCCAAACGGGCATTTTCAGAAGCCTCTTCAGGATACAATAGGACCCTACAGGTAATTTCAGATTAAATGTTATTCACATATAAAACATAATATTATGAAAAAGATTTTACTGGTGTTTGGAATGCTGTTCCTTCACATCCTCATGCAGGCACAACTGGTATGGTATTTTGGCAACAAGGCCGGAATTGATTTTTCGGGTGCTGTCCCGGTCTATATCAATAATGGCCAGCAAATGGATACCGGAGAAGGCTGCACCATGGCATATGATAACCAATGCAGCCTGCTTTTTTACTCCGATGGCATTTCAGTCTGGGATAAGAATAACAACTTTGTCAAGGATAACTTCGGTGTTGACATTACCGGTGCAAATGGCTTAAAAGGAAGTCCGACTTCAACACAATCAGCCATTGCTGTTCCCGAGCCAAACACCAATTATAATGAATTTTATCTTTTTACGATGTGCGGAGGCAATGACGCCTTCGGCCTGAATTATACCATGATACATAATTGCTTGTCAACCCCGACAGTGAATAATTCACAAAAAAATATTTTATTAACCCCCAAAAGCCTGAGAATGACTGAAAAACTGACTGCCTTCATTTATCCCGGGGATTTTTTCTGGGTTATCACCCATGATTTTTCAACAGATGATGCCACCAATGGCTGTAGTTTTTATGCTTACAGGGTTGATCAGTTCGGAATCGCACCACCAATAATTTCATCGATAGGAACCTGTCATCAGCTTTCTCCATACGGGAATGCAAATACGCAGGGTCAGATGAAGTTTTCCCATGATGGTTTGCACCTCGCCCTTACCATCAATGCGACCAGGAGGGTTGAACTTTTAGACTTTGATCCTGCTACCGGTCATGTTACAAATCCAAGGCGCATCCAGTTCCCGCTTTATATTGGCGGTTATCCGAATTTCCAGGATGATTGCAGCGACTGCACAATTTATGGGGTGGAATTTTCCCCAAATGATCAATATTTATTTATCAGCGGCTCTGATTATTGTGATTGCAACTATAACCATCGCCGGATATACCAGGTGAATTTAAACACGTTCTCTTTCCCTTATCCGGTAACATCCGTCTGTTCCGGCGGTACATTTTATGAGCGGCACTTTGCAAGTGAGGCCGCCATTGCCGCAGTACCCAATGAAATAGCAATTATCCATAACAGCGGGGACAACTGGATATTTGGTCAGCTCCAACTCGGACCTGACAATGCAATTTATGTTGCACGAACGCTTACCGCGGGAGCCATAGCAGGGGATTATGTCAGCAGAATCGATAATCCTGATACGTATCCTGCAACCTTTACCGAACAAGCCGTTAAAATAAACTCACCGGCATACTGCCGTTTTGGGCTCCCTACCTTATTGCAGAACTATTATCCATGCAGTTCGACGATAAGCGGATATAAGTTCAATGATTTGAATGGAGATGGGGACTGGGATAGCAATGATGGTGAAAATGGACTGTCCGGCTGGATTATAAACCTGATTCCGCCTATAGTACCTCCTTGTACAACCAATGCCAGTGGCTATTATGAATTTACAGGCCTCCCTGCAGGTACTTATACGGTTACTGAAAATCAGCAGGTTGGATGGAAACAAACATTTCCCTCTCCAATACATTCCCATACCGTTACACTTGACCCAGGTTTATCGATATCACTCAGTTTTGGCAATTGCTACGGGATTGAATCTCCTCCGGGTATGAAAGCCTGGTGGCCTTTTGATGAATCAACCGGTACTTCAGCAAAAGATGTGATGCAGTATAATAATTCGGCTAATTACGTCGGTAACCCCATCCAGGAACCGGCAGGCATGGTGGCCGGATGCATTCAGCTGAACCGCTGGGATCATTGGGCAACGCAGGAATACCTGGAAGTGAAGGATCACGGTGAGATCAATTTCGGTAGCGGAAACTTTACTATTGACGCATGGGTCAACCTGACGGACGACCAGAATGATATGGACATGATCCTGGATAAAAGGACCACGAACATGGGTACACCCAAGGGTTACTGCTTTTATATATATTACAATAGCTATTTAAAACTGGATCTGTCAGATGGATTGACATCATATAATTATTCTTCAAACCCGTCACAGTTCGAAATTGACGGCAACCATTGGCATCATGTTGCTGTAACGGTTGACAAAAATAATCCCGTTGATGGGATCAAGTTCTACATTGATGGCCTGCCACAAGGCACTGCAAGTCCTCCCAATATAAATTTCAACGTTGACAATACACAAAACTTATTTATCGGGGCATCCCAAACTTTAGGGTATGTTTTCTACGGCAAACTGGATGAGATTGAATTGTTTGAAAGGGCGCTCGACCCAACTGAAATTGAAAATATAAAAAATGCCGGGATCTGCGGCAAGCACAAGCCTACCGGGAGTATCTGCGGGTTTAAATTCGACGATCAGAACAAAGACGGGGAGTACACCTCGGGTGAACCATTCCTGGAAGGATGGACCATCGAACTTTCTGGCCCGTCAAGTGCGACGACCACGACCGATGCAAACGGGAACTATTGCTTCGACCAACTCTGGCCCGGTTTATACGTGGTTAGCGAAGTTCAGAAGCCGGGTTGGAGGCAATCACGTCCTGGTTCAACCGGGCTTGGTGTTTATTTTGTTCCGCTTCCTGAAGGGAATAATGTAATCGGTATCAGTTTTGGAAATTACTGTTATGGCGTTGATCCGCCTTCGGGCATGCGGGCCTGGTGGCCTTTCGACGAACAGAATGGCAGCACGACTGCCAAAGATATCATGGGGACCAATAACGTGGCCACCTACGTCGGCACTCCGGGCAATTTACCGGGGAAAGTTGCCGGTTGTATTTCGTTTAATTTCCCGACCAGGATTACTGACTACCTGGTCGTGAAAAATGATCCTGAACTCAACTTTATGTCGGGGAAAGATTTCAGCATTGATGCATGGGTGCAGCCGACTGATTTTCATGGTGACGATCATAAAGTCAAATACATTATCGTAGATAAAATGGCCTATGTCGGTGGCATTCCATATGGGTATTCATTCTATCTTGACAATCTTAACGGCCTGGCACTGGAAATTGCCGATGGAACCTCCCCGTTTCCTGCGATTTACCGCTCGTCCAGCCATCCGTTTCATATTCATGGTGATTGGTATCATGTTGCGGTAACAGTAAACAGGGATATTGATGCCGGGATCAAATTCTACATAGATGGAATCCTTTATGGCACGGAAGACCCCAGACCGCACCAGGGCGACCTGACCAATACGATCGACTTGCATATCGCAAAGGGATATGACATGTACCTGCCTCCCTATGATTTTTATTTCTTCGGATACCTTGATGAGATTGAAATTTTCGACAGGGTGCTTGGAGAAGATGAGATAACGGATATGTATCATTCAGCCGACTGCGGCAAGCACAAACCTACCGGCAAGATCTGCGGATTTAAATTCAACGATGTCAATGGCAATGGCGCTTATGACTGGGGAGAACCGAAACTCGCGGGGTGGACCATCGAACTCTCCGGTACTGCATCGAAAAAGACCACGACAGGTCCGAATGGCGACTATTGTTTTGAAGACCTGTATGCCGGAAATTATGTTGTGAATGAAGTTGAAAAGCCATCCTGGACACAATCGTGGCCTGCTTCGCATGGAAATTACAGCATTGACCTCGCTGATGCACAGGAAGCCGGTGACATCAATTTCGGCAACCGTTATTGCGTGGAGGCTCCGCCCGACATGAATAACTGGTGGCCCTTTGATGAAAAAACAGGCACCACTGCCGACGATATTGCCGGTACAAATAATAATGTTGGGAATTATGTTAATTCTCCTCTCCAGAATGCCAATGGGAAAGTGCTTGGAGCCATTCAGTTTGGCAATATCAATCAATATGTTACAGTGTCGGATGATGCGGAGGTTGATTTCGGCACAGGGGATTTTACCTTTGATGCATGGATCTACTTTGTCGGGTACAAATCTTCAACATTCACAGCAAATGCGACCATACTTGATAAACTGCATGAACAAGTGGGAGGCAAACGAGGGTATTGTTTTTACGTGGATGCGGGGGAGCTGGCGTTGAAAATAGGCGATGGGAGTATTGTCAGAAGATATCTTTCCTCGATCACCCTGCCATTGGGACAATGGGCCCATGTTGCTGTGACCGTAAAACGGGATCTTAATTCAACGGGGGGCATTAAATTCTACTACAATGGATTTGAATATTTAGGTGGAAATCCAAATCCGTTCTACGGGATAACCATTTCCAACGATGACAATTTGCAGATCGGCGGAACCGACTTCCCATCAGGATGGGAATATCTTGATGAAGTAGAAACCTTTACACGTGTACTCGACCAGCACGAGATCATTGATATTTTCAATTCAGATATCAGGGGCAAATGCAAGCCCCCGCTTATTCTTCATGGTATTCTTGAACATCTCTTTTGCAATGGGGAGCCCACAGGCAGTATCCAGGTTGTTGTTGCAGGAGGTGTGCCGGAATATTCCTATATGTGGAGCAATGGAGCCACTTCCGGAACAATCAATTCACTCGGTGCAGGTAATTATACTGTTACGGTTACGGATGCCTATGGAACAAATGCCATGGCTGCTTATACCATTACTGAACCCCCTGCCCTCACAATCATTCCCCATGTTATTAATGTCAGCTGCGCGGGAAGGTCCGACGGCGCCATCATCCTGACCGTGACCGGTGGTTCCATGCCCTATTTGTTCCAGTGGAGCAATGGATTCCAAACCAGGGATATTTTCGGATTGACGGCAGGGAATTACTCCGTCATTGTAACCGATGGCCATGGTTGCGCGAAAACCAAAACCATTGCAGTCCTGACCGACCCGCCGGGAAAGATATGCGGGTTCAAGTTTATTGACAAGGATAAAAATGGGATATACAGTGGCGATGATGTGAAAAAGAAAGATTGGATCATCCACCTTTCAGGTGATGCAACGGCAGTCACCACGACAGACGAGGATGGCAACTATTGCTTTAACGGACTATGCCCGGGAAATTACCGTGTTTCTGAAGTTTCACAGAAATATTACACGCAATCCTGCCCGTCAAACCCAAGGTATTATGACATTGTCCTTCATTCGTCTGAAACGGTAACGAATATCAACTTCGGGAACCAGGAATGTGTCAATGCACCGATCGGCATGAGCAACTGGTGGCCTTTGGATGAAGCCTCAGGGACAGAAGCCAAAAACATCGTACAGGCTGCCAACAAAGGAACTGGTTATGGGACTCCTGTTCCGGAGCATGTTCCGGGCAAAGTTTCAGGAGCGCTGAAATTTACCAGCCAAACGCAATATGTGCTGGTAAAGCATGATAATGAGCTTGACATCGGAACAGCTGATTTCAGCATCGATGCATGGATCAATTACCAGCCACCCACATCCGGCCCGTACAAGTTGTTCATATTAAATAAGCTGGAAAACAATAATTTAGGATATTCATTCTATGTGCAGGACGGCAGATTAGGCCTGACCATGGGGAATCAGACCAGTCATACCGATTATGCGTGCACGGAGACTCTTCTCCCGCAACAATGGAATCATGTGGCTGTGACTGTTTCACGGAGTGATCCCGCCGGAATTGTTTTTTATATCAACGGCAATGTTTGCGCAGGTGGAAATCCCACACTTTACAACAATCAATGGCTTTCAAACAATACAGACCTGAAGATTGGAGGAATGATCCCGAGCGGATCTGTTGTACAACTTGATGAAATTGAAATTTTTACGCGCGTGCTTTCTCCGCAGGAGGTCTTTGATATCTTCAATTCGGATGAAAATGGCAAATGCAAGTATTCCGGGAGGATCCTGGGATATAAATGGCAGGAGTTGATACAAAATTGTTCCTACGACCTTGTTGAACCCAAGCTGGAAAAATGGGAGATTGTTCTGACTGATGGTTTGGTAACAAGATCGACCCACACGGACAACGGCGGTAATTATTCCTTTGAAAATCTCAAACCCGGGAAGTATGAGGTGTCGGAAGTTGTAAAACCACTCTGGGAGCAGAAGTGTCCTCTTAATCCGGCTGTTTATATGGTCGATGTCGTAAATGGATCCATCGGGGACAAAAATTTCGGCAATATTTATAATCCGCCGGATGTGGTCGTAGGCCCGGCATATGTTACTAATCTTACTTGTAACGGGGTGCCCACCGGAGCTATTGAAATTTACGTTTTCGGAGGATTATTACCCTATCATTATGCCTGGAGTAATTTTGGCACTTCTGTCAGGATTGTTGGACTTTATGCCGGCCAATATACGGTAACGGTGACTGATGCCAATGATGCAACGGCAACTGGTTCCTGGGTTGTCACCGAACCACCGGCTGTGGCATTATCCTCCACCGTTCAAATGGCAGGCTGTGCCGGCCTGGCTGATGGTTCGATCGATTTATCTGTGACCGGTGGAGTTTTACCCTATTCCTTCTTATGGAGTAACGGGGCTGTGAGTGAAGATATTACCGGATTGACAGCAGGCACTTATACCGTTACGGTTACAGATGCCAACGGATGTGCCGGGACCCTGAGTCAGGTCGTTGCAGAGAATCCCTCCCCGCTCCTGGTCATCACGAACCCGGCCCCGGTATGTTCACCCAACCGGGTTGACCTGACCGCAGCAGCCGTTACCGCCGGCAGCCTGTTGTGCGGCGCTACGCTCACCTATTGGACCGATGCAGCCGCCACCATTTCCATGTCAACACCCTCCAGGGCGGGCAATGGAACCTATTACATCAAGGCCACAACAGCAACGGGCTATTATGACATTAAACCGGTAATTGCCACGGTAAACGCACTTCCAATCGTTTTTTCAGTGACGGGAGGCGGCAGCTATTGTGCAGGCGGAACCGGGGTTTTGGTAGGCCTGAGTGGCACACAAACAGGAGTCAATTACTGGCTTTTTGTCAATTTCATTCCGGCAGGCGCTCCTGTGGCAGGAACCGGCTATCCGGTTTCTTTCGGCATGCAAACCGCATCGGGGTACTACATGGTTCTTGCCGAAAGCACAGTAACCCCATGCACCAACTGGATGTACAATTATATCTATATCAGCATCGATCCGGAACAACCGGTAAGTGTAACTGTTGTGCCATCGGCCAACCCGGTAGCGCCGGGCACGCTGGTCACCTTCACAGCCGTTCCGGTCAACGGAGGTTCCTCGCCGGGTTACCAGTGGAGGGTCAATGGCCTGAATGTCGGAACGAATAATCCTGTCTATTCCTATACACCGGTTGACGGGGATGCGGTAAGTTGTGTCCTTACCTCCAATGTGGCATGTGCTTCGGGCAATCCTGCCACATCGAACACGGTGGTCATGACGGTTACGGGTATTCCTGCATCCGTTTTTGTCACAGGGATTGCAGGCAGCGGACAAACGGAATGTTACGACGCCATCCAAACCATCACGGTAGCGGGCGGAGGCGAAACATTCATTGTGGAGAATGGCGGCAGGGCCATCATGATAGCGGGTCAGGGGATCTATTATCATCCGGGAACACTGGTAGAACCGGGAGGATACATGAACGGGCTCATCACTTCGGGCGGACCCTGGTGTGGGGCAAAGTCTGCCAGTATGGTCACGGCTCCGTCAGGAGAAGCAGGAGATTACCCGGCCAGCGGAAGATCCTTCTTCACAATTTATCCGAATCCGACCAATGGCGGATTTTCACTGGAACTCAGGGGAGTTGAAGAAACGGCGGAACTCCGTGTCGAACTATATGGCCTTTATGGAGAACGGTTGATGACCGCAACGGGTACAGGGAAGAGGAAATATGATTTCACCCTGGAGGGGAAACCCTGCGGAGTTTATTTCATCCGTGTAATAACGGGGAACCATACGGGAACAGGAAAGATCATCAAGCAATAATTATACTAAAAGGATCTTATAAACAATTTAAATATTGGAGGAATCCTTATGAAAAAAGAATCTAGTATGACAAGGGAAATGGTAAATTTCGTACTATCAATGATAAAATGGGTTCTTGCATCTGCAGTTCTCTTATGTATTGTTAATGTTCCAACCCAGGCTCAGGTATGGCCTTATTATGGCAATGGAACAGAACTGAATGTACCCTTATGGCCTGGAGATTTTCAGGTAGATGCTTTTCGTGCATTTATTGATCCCCCGATCACTTCATCTGTAACATTTGTTACAATCACTCACATAGAAGGTTCGTGGACATCTGCTTTAAACGATAAAATCGTTTTGATTATCGGGATGAAAAGTTGTTCAGGTACCGGAAATTGGGAATTCAACGCGATAAAATCCATTAATGGAACTACTGTAGAATTGGTTAATGCAACCAATTCCAGCAATGTGTATACGCATGCACAGATAATCCTGGTCCCCCAATATCTTTCTTTGTCAATACCTAATGGTTCTTCATTGACATGCGCTCCATGGGATGGTTTTACAGGAGGTGTGGTTGCATTTCTGGTCAAGGAAAACTTGAGCATAGATGGAACAATCAGTGCATCAGAAAAAGGGTTTGACAAAGGGTTGGCAACTGTTGGAGGTGGCGGAGCCGGAGGTCTTCATGGAGATGGTGGCCCTGCCCCAGGTGCATCAGCAGGTGATGGGAAAGGCGGAAAGGGTATTGGCCTTGCAGGCAATGGAGGTGGACCTTATTCTGTTGGTGAACCTGATAATATATCAGTCGCCGGTGCTCCTTCAGCACCTTGTACTTTATATGCTCTAGGGGTCAGTGCTACCAATGAGAGTAACTTGCTTGGTACCAACAGACTGATTCTAATGGGTGGAGGTGGTTGGAGTGGTACCGGAGGACAGGGTGGCGGCGGAGGCGGTGGTTCAGGCGGTGATGCTCCCTGCTGTGGAGGAGTTAAGGGCAATGATGGCTCCGATGGTGCGCCGGGTGTAACGGGCGGCAATGGCGGCCGTGGTGGAGGGATCGTCATATTCAAAGCACAGAACATGACGTTTGGCAACAACGGTAAAATCGATGCGGGTGGAGTTGATGGAGCAAATGGAGGATATGGGGGGCAAGGTGGGGCAGGAGGTGCGCCTAATGCCAATAAGGGAGCCGGTGCAGGAAGTGGCGGCCCGGGCGGCATTGGTGGCAGGGGAGCCAGTGGCGGGGCAGGTGGCATAGTTTACTATACCAAATTTATCCTGAACGGTACAGCAACGGTGAATACGAAAGGTGGTTTGGGTAAAAGCACTGGTCCTAACTACGGAGGAGGTCATTCGGCCAATGCAGCATTAAGCTGCAATGGTAGCTGTCCTTGCGATGAACGCTTCTGTGCATGTGATGATGTGTGGGAATACATGCTTGGGGCTGAATGTTATGTCCCTGATGCGGGTTCTCCTGATATTAAATACTACGATAAAAAAGCAGGGACCACCTTGCTTAGCCGGTGCATCGCCCAAACTTCGTTGGGCGGCTTGACAATAACGTGCAGTGATTATAACAATAATCCCGCTTGTATTTATCATTGCGATATGGCACAGGATCCTCCGCTGAATAATTTAAATCCCGATGCCTGCCTCTCAATTTTATGTGGTGACCACGAGTCATATGATCCGTATAATTACACAATATGTGACCTTAATTGCAATCCTGTTCATTTTAAAGCTGCCACTGGTTGCTGTGATGGAAGTGGAGATGGCCGAGGGAAAGCTACGGACGGAACAAAGGGAACTGCCGGAGCTGGCGGAAAAGATGCAGAGGATGGTGATTTCCTTCCAAATGATGAACCGCCTCCAACACCATTAAACCCCACTGGTTCGGTTATTAACCTTAGATGCAAATTATCAGAGACCGGTGGTGTTTATATTTCAGTTACCGGCGGAATACCTCCCTATACCTATCATTGGAGTGATGGAGCGACAACGCACGACATCACAGGCTTATCAGCAGGGACCTATACAGTTACCATAACCGATGCAAACTTCTCCACAAGTATTGGAAGCTGGACGGTGACTGAACCCGATGCCCTTGTCGTTTCGCCAAGCGCCGTGATTACTCCTGTTTTATGTTACGGTAGAGCCACCGGTGCAATCGATATTGAAGTTAGCGGCGGAACATTGCCATATACCTATCGATGGAGCAACGGGGCCACTACACAAGATCTCAACGGAGTGGGCACAGCCACTTATGCCATCACAGTTACGGATGGAAATGGTTGTTTAGCATATGCGGCTTTTTCAATTTCCGGACCTCCGGCATTATCCGTTGGGGTTTCTATGACGAATGTTGCATGTTATGGAGGAACGTCAACAGTCACTTTGACCCCAAGCGGAGGTACAGTCCCTTATGATCCTACATATGGAATATGGTCCCTTGACCCATGTGGCCCCAATATTTGCCCTTATGGTTGTGACGAATATTTTATATGTTATCCGTCACCTCATCATTATTCATCTCCGGCAAGTTTGATCGCTGGCAATTATGCGGTGGAAGTCACTGACGGAAATGGATGTGCTGCTACAACCTCATTTGTTATAACCGAACCAGCGGCTGTGGCATTATCCACCACGGTTCACATGGATGGCTGTGCCGGCCTGGCTGATGGTTCGATCGATTTAACTGTGACCGGTGGAGTTTTACCCTATTCCTTCTTATGGAGTAATGGGGCGGTGAGTGAGGACATTACCGGATTGGCAGCAGGCACTTATACCGTTACGGTTGCAGATGCCAACGGATGTGCCGGGACCCTGAGCCAGGTCGTGGCCGTGAATCCCACCCCGCTCCTGGTCATCACGAACCCGGCCCCGGTATGTTCACCCAGCCGGGTTGACCTGACCGCCGCGGCCGTTACCGCCGGCAGCATGTTATGCGGTGCCACGCTCACCTATTGGACCGACGTAGCAGCCACCCTTTCCATGTCAACACCCTCCAGGGCGGGCAATGGAACCTATTACATCAAGGCCACAACAGCAATGGGCTATTATGACATTAAACCGGTAATTGCCAAGGTAAACGCACTTCCGATCGTTTTTTCAGTGACGGGAGGCGGAAGCTATTGTGCAGGCGGACCTGGGGTTTTGGTAGGCCTGAGTGGCACACAAACAGGGGTCAATTACTGGCTTTTTGTCAATTTCATACCGGCCAGCGCTCCTGTAGCTGGAACCGGCTATCCGGTTTCGTTCGGTATGCAAACTGCATCGGGTTACTACATGGTTCTTGCCGAAAGCACAGTGACCCCATGCACCAACTGGATGTACAATTATGTCTATATCAGCATCGATGCACCGCAACCGGTAAGTGTCTCCGTAGTTGCATCGGCCAACCCGGTAGAGCCGGGCACGCTGGTCACCTTCACCACTGTGCCGGTCAACGGAGGATCCACGCCATTTTACCAGTGGAGGGTCAATGGACTGAATACCGGAACGAATAATCCGGTCTATTCCTATATACCGGTTAACGGAGATGCGGTAAGTTGTATGCTTACCTCAAGCGCGGCGTGTGCTTCGGGCAATCCTGCCACATCGAACACGGTGGTCATGACGGTTACGGGTGTTCCCGCATCGGTTTTTGTAACAGGGATTGTAGGCAGCGGACAAACGGAATGTTACGACGCCATCCAAACCATTGCGGTAGCGGGCGGAAGCGAAACATTCATTGTGGAGAATGGCGGCAGGGCCATCATGATAGCAGGTCAGGGGATCTATTATCATCCGGGCACACAAGTTGAACCGGGAGGATACATGAGCGGGCTCATCGCTTCGGCCGGACCCTGGTGTGGTGCAAAGTCTGCCAGCAAGGTCACGGCTCCGTCAGAAGAAGCAGGAGATTACCCGGCCAGTGGAAGATCCTTCTTCACGATCTACCCGAATCCGACCAATGGCGGATTTTCACTGGAACTCAGGGGAGTTGAAGGAACGGCGGAACTCCGTGTCGAACTATATGGCCTTTATGGAGAACGGTTAATGACCGCAACGGGCTCAGGAGAGAGGAAATATGATTTCACCCTGGAGGGGAAACCCTGCGGAGTTTATTTCATCCGTGTAATTACCGGGAAACATACGGGAACAGGAAAGATCATCAAGCAATAAATTTATTTTCCTGTTGAAAATGTTTTATCTTTACCCTCAAAAAAAAGAATCTATGAAAACAGGAAAACTTTATTTTGGTCTTTTGGCAGCCCTTGCTGTCTTTATGCTCACCTCATGTGGTTCCCCGGTCACCCTGACCAGTTGGAAGAACCCGGACAATAAATCACAGATTTCGAATGTAGTCCTTATGCCAATGTTTGAAAAATTGGAATACATGAAACCTTTTGAACAGTCAATGGATGCCTATTTCGAAAAACAAGGGCTCAAATCCATTGGCTCACTTGATTTTCTGAATCCAAGCATTAAATATCCGCTTGATGATATCAAGCGGATATGCGACAGTCTCGGGGCAGACGGTATCTTGGTTTTTAAATACAAGGGCACCGATAAAACTGAAAGTTATATTCCTCCTACAACCTATTATACCGGAGGATATGGCGGCTATTGGGGAGGTGGTTACTGGGGTGGCGGCTATTATGGCGGAGGCTTCTATGGAGGTGGCGTTGTTTCAACGGGAGGATACTGGACAACGACTTCCGTAATAAACCTGCAGGCCAGCCTTTATACTCACGGTTCGAAGGATGCATTATGGACAGGGGAAATAACTGTAACTGATCCTCAATATATTGACCAGTCTTCAGTTAATATTGCCCAGTCAATTTATGCAGATTGGCAGAAATACGGGTTGCTGAAATTTCCGAAGAAATAATTCGGCAATCCAGGCAATTTTTGTAATGAGAAAAGCAACTCCGGCGAGACCGGAGTTGCTTTTTACCTGTTTTTACTAGCCAAAAACAAAACAAAAAAAAAGAGCTTATGAAAAAATATATAGCAGAATTGATCGGTACCTTCAGCCTGGTGCTATTTGGTTGCGGCGCAGCTTCAATTTCCGGTATAAGTTCATCGGGACCAGCCGGGATTGGCGTACTGGGGATTGCAATTGCATTTGGTTTCGCTGTTGTAGCAATGGCCTATGCCATTGGTGGCATATCCGGTTGCCACATCAACCCTGCGGTTACCATCGGGGTTTTTACTGCCGGCAAGATGGAATTAAAAGATGCCATCGGCTACATCATCGCCCAATGTCTTGGCGCCATCCTTGGTGCATCGGTGCTTTATCTCATCCGAAGTGGTCAGCCTGGTTTTGAGATGAAAGAATGGGCGCTTGGCTCAAACGGATGGGGTGAAGGTTACCTGGGCGGTTACAACGTCGTCAGCGCCTTTGCGGTTGAAACCGTGATGACATTCCTGTTCCTCTTTGTTATCCTGGCCGTAACTTCAAAATTCGGAAACGGGACCATGGCCGGTTTGGCAATCGGCGTCACCCTGATGCTGATACACCTGGTTGCCATACCCGTCACAGGAACATCGGTCAACCCTGCCCGTAGCCTGGGCCCGGCGCTTTTTGCCGGCGGTAAAGCGCTGATGCAGCTTTGGTTGTTCATCATTGCCCCGATCATTGGTGCCGTTTTGGCCGCTTTCGCCTGGAAGTTTGGATTTGACAAGGAATAGTGTTTAAAGATTTTCTTAAAGATCTTCGCAGGCGTGACCACAAACCGCGTTTTGGCGGACTTGATATCCTGAAATACATCGGGCCGGGATTGCTTGTCACAGTGGGATTCATCGATCCGGGAAACTGGGCTTCGAACATTGCCGCAGGTTCCGGGTTTGGATATGAGTTGCTCTGGATGGTCACGCTCTCAACCATCATGCTGATCATCCTTCAGCACAATGTGGCCCATCTCGGTATTGCAACCGGTTTGTGCCTGTCGGAAGCGGCAAACATGTATACGCCCCGATGGGTATCCCGAACGGTACTGGTTTCAGCCATGGGGGCTTCCATCTCCACCTCCCTTGCCGAAATACTTGGAGCCGCTGTTGCACTTAACATGCTGTTCGAAATACCTGTTCCTGCCGGCGCAATCCTGGCCTTCGTTTTCGTGGTCATCATGCTGTTCACCAATTCCTACCAGAAGATTGAGAAATTCATCATTGCTTTCGTCTCCATCATCGGGCTCTCCTTCCTTTATGAACTGACACTTGTTGACATCAATTGGGTGCAGGCGGGGATCGGTTGGGTAAAACCAAGCATTCCCCAGGGGTCGATGATCATCGTGATGAGTGTGCTGGGAGCTGTGGTGATGCCCCATAACCTGTTTCTTCATTCAGAAATCATTCAAAGCCGTCAATGGAACCTGGAGGATGAAAAGGTGATCAAAAGGCAGATGGACTACGAACTTTTCGATACCCTTTTTTCCATGGTGATCGGATGGGCCATCAACAGTGCGATCATCCTTTTAGCAGCGACGGCATTTTTCACAAATCGCCTCCCGGTAAATGAATTGCAGCAGGCAGAAAGTATTCTCAAACCCTTGCTGGGAAATAATGCTGCAGTGGTTTTTGGCATCGCACTGCTCTTTGCCGGTGTCGCCTCCACCATCACCTCCGGCATGGCGGGCGGCAGCATTTTCGCCGGGCTTTTCGGGGAACCTTACGACATTCACGACAACCATTCTCGGCTTGGCGTGATGATTTCACTGGTGATCGCCCTGCTCATTGTTTTTATTATCAGTAATCCATACCAGGGTTTGATCATCTCTCAGATGGTGCTCAGCATCCAGTTGCCCTTTACCATATTCCTCCAGATCTACCTGACTTCCTCAAAAAAAGTCATGGGAAAATATGTGAATACCGCTTCCACCAGGGCCATGCTTTTAACCGTTGGAGGGATCGTTGTGTTCCTGAACCTGAAATTGCTCATGAGTTTATTTTAGAAACGTTATCTTTGAGGGGGTGGACAGGGGTGACTGGGGTAAAATTGTTTATCAACAAATTAGAATAAATGCCGTCGAACCGTAAGATTTACTGGACTCTGTTTTTTCTGCTGATCTGTTCAGCGTTGATTCGCGGATTCATTGCCGGCTTTATTGAACTGGGGAATGATGAGGTCTATTATTGGACCTATGCAAAATTTCCGGCGCTCAGTCATTTTGATCATCCGCCGATGGTAGGTCTTGTGATACAGTTATTTACCCTGAACCTTGCCTTCGACAGTGAATTTTTCATACGACTGGCCGCAGTAGTGCTTGGAACGTTGAGTACCGTGTTGATGTTCCTTATCGGAAGGCAGATCAAAGGCCCGCTCACAGGTTTGTATGCAGCCCTGCTCTTCACAGCCTCCTTCTATGGGTTTATTCTCAGCGGAACCTTCATTCTTCCCGACACACCCCAGGTGTTTTTCTGGTTGCTCACGCTGTTCCTTCTGCTGAAATCACTTCCCGACCGCAACCTGATGCCTAAAAGCAGGATCCTGCTTTTACTTGCCGGGGCAACCGCAGGCCTTGCCATCCTGTCGAAGTATCATTCAGTTTTTTTAGTTACGGGCGTTTTGTTTTACATGTTGTTCTATAACCGAAGATGGTTCAGGGCTAAGGAAACGTATGGCGCACTGCTGATTTTTTTACTTTTCAGCATCCCGGTGATTCTATGGAATTTCGAAAATGACTTCATCAGCATTACCTATCATGAAAACCGTGTCGGAATTACCGGATCCGGCCTTCAGCTTCAATATTTTATTACCGAAATTGCCGGTGAGTTCTTTTATAACAATCCGGTGAATGTGCTGATCATCCTTACAGCTTTTGTCGCCCTTCTGCGCCACCGGCAATTCATCCGGGCAGATTATAAACGGATTATACTATGGATCAGTGTTCCACTGGTCGTGGTTTTCCTGTCATTTTCACTTTTCCGCAGCACCCTTCCGCATTGGACAGGCCCCGGCTACCTTGGATTCATCCTCATTGCAGCCGCTTACCTTTCAGAACCCAACCGGCAGGGCTCCAGGCTCCGGGTTGTTCCCTGGCCGGTGACAAGTTCCCTCTTTTTTTTATTGCTCGTTGCAGTGACCGCGGTTGGTCAGATCAGGTACGGATGGGTGCCGCTCAGCAAATGGAAGCTTGACGATGTTTCTCACGATATGACGGGATGGAATCAACTGGGAGAGAAGTTTGCCCCGCTGGCAAAGAATGATGTGGAACATGCCCGCATGGATAAAAATTCACCGATCCTTACGTTCAGATGGTTTCCTGCGGCCAACCTGGATTATTATGTGGGCAGGAAGATCAACAAACCGGTATATGCCCTTGGAACACTGGAACGAATTCATAAGTATCATTGGATCAATCGCCTTCGTGGAAACCTCAGACAAGGAACCGATGCCTATTATATTGCCTTAAGCGACGATTACGAAGATCCTGTTCAGTTGTTCGGAACACTATACGATACGATCCTTCTGGCAGATACACTCTATATTACCCGGGGATATGATACTATTCGAAAAGCCTTCATCTGCCGGATGAAGGGGTTGAAAAAGGATATGATATTCAATTGAGAATGCCTGTTATTTCAGAACAGGAATGACAATGTTCGCTTGTTTCCGCCAGCCATCGATTAACCCCTGTTGGAGATTATACCCAAGCGATTGAGCTCTGGAGCCATGTAAATAAGCGTTGGCAAAATCCTGTTTTGCTGCAGATATTATAGCATAAACATAATGCGCACCAGGGTAATCGGGTGACAATTCAAGTGTTTTCTTACAATAGTACATTGAACTGTCATAGTTCCGTTTTTTGTAATAGGCCACCGCAAGATTGTAATTTCCATCGATATCAGCAGGCAGGAGTTTCAGGCTGGACCTGAAGTCAGAAATTCCGACGTCAAGTTTATCGGACATTTGGCCATAAAGAAGGCCCCGGTCGCGATAGGCGGCATAGCCTTTGGGGTCGATACGGATGGCACGCGTATAATCTTTCAGTGCAAGGTCGTACCTTTCCATATTCATGTAGGTCGTACCCCGGATAAGATATAAATCATAACTGGTTGAGTCAATTTTTAGCCCATCGTTACAATCCTGGATTGCCAGATCATTTTTATTGTGTTTCATGTATATATTGCTGCGGTTGATATATGCAGTCATGCATTTCGGGTCTTTCTCCACCGCATCCGTCCAAAGGGAAACGCTGTCGCCCCAAACTTTTGTTCTGTTCCATGTAAGGATGCAAAGCAATAGAATAATCCCTATCCCGAAATAATTCAGGTTCTTTCTGTTTCCCGCAGATTTTATCCGTTCGCGAAGTTGTGAAAATAGAATAGCAAGTATAAAAAACAAGCCAATGTAAGGAATATAAGAATAACGTTCGGCTACAATTGCCTGTCCGACAGGAAGAAACTGCAGTACCGGGGAAATCACAACAAGGAAGAAAAGAAGCCCGAAACAGATTGCCGGCTGAGATTTCCAGGTTCTCACGATGAGGAAGAGCAAAATGATCACAATGACCGGTGCAAGATAGATAAAGAAAGGAACACTGCCTTGCGCGGTAAAAGGATAGGTGTAAAGACAGGTTAGATTGACTGGCAGCACCAGTTTAAGAAGGTATATCCAGATGCTGTATTGTGCATAGAACAGGCTGTTCAATACAGAAATTCCGACCGGGTTTATGGAATTTTCCGCCTTCTGGGCAAGAATTGCAAGAATACCAAATACAAGTGACAGGGCGAAGAAAGGGATCTTCTCAAGGAACATCCTAACATCGGGTTTACGCGCAAGGAAATAATCAATCAATAACAAAACGATGGGAAGGGTGACAGCCTGTGCTTTTGAAAGCAGTGAAAGTAAGAAACACGCAAGCGTAAAGAAAAGATATTTATTTTTCCGGGTTTTGTCGTAGAAGATGTACGACAGCATCGCCAGCAGGAAATACATGGTATATAATAAATCTTTTCTTTCTGAAACCCATGCGACTGACTCAACATGCATGGGATGAATCGCGAAGAGGATGGATGCAATGAAGGCTGTCAGGTTGTTTTTATTAAACAGGTGCCAGGTGACAAAATAGACAATCACGGTATTGATAATGTGCAGGATAAGGTTATGCACATGATATCCATGGGCAGTCATCTTAAAAAAGGAATAATCGAGAGAAAAACTCAGGATGGTCAGCGGATGATAATTCCCCAAAAAGAAAGAGGAGAATATTTTCATCAGGTTGTCGATGCTGACAGTTTTAATCATGTCCTTGTTCATGAGGTAAGCAACATCATCCCAATTCACAAAATCGTTTCCAACAGACGGATAGAATGCCACAATGGTTGCAATAACCACAAAAATGAGGCTGAAATGTAAATGCCGTGGTGCCGGGTTCTTATTTTTTTTCTTAACCACCATGATGATTCAAATTAACTGGTACTTCTATTCACCAGAGATACGACTTCAATGCATCGAACGCCTCACGTCCCAAGTCCCACGTTCATTTCGGACCCACCATTTTCCTGGGATCCACTGCACGGTTGAAATCTTCTTCAGAAATCAATCCCGATTCCATTGCCGCCTGCCGCAGGGTTTTATGCTCCTGGTGTGCTTTTTTTGCAATTTTGGCAGAATTGTCATACCCGATGATGGGATTCAGTGCCGTTACCAGCATCAAAGAATTTTCAAGGTTCTTGCTGATGGCTGCCATGTTGGGCATGATACCCACGGCACAGTTGTCGTTGAAAGATACACAGGCGTCGCCGAGCAAACGTGCTGACATCAGCAGGTTTGAGATCATCAGGGGTTTGAACACATTCAATTGGAAATGACCACTGATGCCGCCGATGTTGATGGCCACATCATTCCCCAGCACCTGAGCACATACCATGGTCATGGCTTCGGGCTGGGTCGGGTTCACCTTGCCAGGCATGATGCTTGATCCCGGTTCATTTTCGGGGAGCATCAGTTCACCGATGCCGCAACGTGGCCCGGAAGCCAGCAGGCGGATGTTGGAAGCAATGTGCATCAGGCTCACCGCCAATGTTTTCAGTGCTCCGGAGGTTTCTACCATCGCATCATGTGCCGACAAGGACTCAAATTTATTTTCAGCCGTGACAAACGGCAACCCGGTCAGTTCGGCAATTTTTTTTGCCACCAGCACATCGTAGCCTTTTGGGGCATTCAATCCGGTACCAACAGCAGTGCCGCCGAGCGCCAGTTCTGAAAGGTGCGGAAGGGTGTTTTTCAGCGCCTTCAGTCCGTGTTCAAGTTGCGAAACATAACCCGAAAATTCCTGTCCCAGTGTAAGCGGGGTGGCATCCATCAGGTGGGTGCGTCCTGTTTTTACGATTTCCCTGAATTCTTCAGATTTTTTCAGAAAAGTTCCCTTTAAAAGTTCCACCCCGGGAATGGTTGTCCCCGTTACCATTTGATACGCTGCAATGCTCATTGCAGCCGGGAAAGTATCGTTGGAAGACTGCGACTTGTTCACATCATCGTTGGGATGGATCACGGTTTTGCCTTCGCCGCCAAGTTCACCGCCGTTGAGCACATGGCCCCGGTTGGCGATCACCTCATTGAGGTTCATGTTGGTTTGGGTGCCTGAACCGGTTTGCCAGATCACCAGCGGAAAATGATCATCGAGTTTGCCCTCAAGGATTTCATCACACGCCATCACGATCAAATCCTTCTTGTGGACATCAAGAACGCCCAGGTCGGCATTGACCATGGCTGCGGCTTTTTTCAGGACCGCCATTCCACGGATCATCTCTTTGGGCATGGAACCCGGTTCACCGATTTTAAAATTTGTAAGCGACCGTTGTGTCTGGGCTCCCCAGTACTTGTCCATGGCAACCTCAATGGGGCCCATGGTGTCTTTTTCGATACGTGTTTTCATGATGCAGGTTATTATGGTTTGTCTTCTGGTTTTATTTCAAAAGGAGCACGATATTTTCAACCGGATCGCCGAACACGGCTTTGTAGGTGCTCTCAATGATAGGGCGCTGCATGAGTTTTGGATTCTGAACGATCATCTTGACCAGTTCATGGTCTTCAAATTTTTTGCCCTTCAGATGTTGTTTGTAATAATCTTCCTGTGTTCGCAAAAGAGCTGAGGGTTTGAGGTTTAATTTCACCAGAATTTTTTCCAATTCTTTTTCAGTCATTGGATTTTTAAGGTACTCAACCACTGTGAATGGTTTCCCGGATTCTTTCAGATACTGGAGCCCGGCACGGGACTTTTTGCAGGACGGGTTGTGATATATCTTCAGCATGTTAGATCTTTTTAAGATGCGCAACGGCACGTCTTTACCTGGATAGCTCGCCACCTTACATCTTATCCAGCGTTGCCATACTCCATCAGGTAGGCTTTGATGAACTCCGTGAGATCTCCGTCAAGAACAGCCTGCGTGTCTGATGTTTCAAAACTTGTACGAAGGTCTTTGACCATTTTATAGGGATGAAGCACATAACTCCGGATCTGGCTTCCCCATTCGATTTTTTTCTTTCCGCTTTCGATCACGCTGATCTTTTCACGTTGTTTTCTCAGTTCGATTTCGTATAACTGAGACTTCAGCAACTTCAGCGCCTTTTCGCGGTTCTGGCCCTGTGAGCGTGTTTCCTGGCATTCAATCACAATACCGGAGGGTTCATGTTTGAGCCTGACCGCAGTTTCCACTTTGTTCACATTCTGCCCTCCCGGGCCGCTGCTCCGAAAGGTATCCCAGCTGATGTCGGACGGGTTGATATCAATAACAATATCGTCGTTGATGATCGGGTATGCATAAACAGATGCAAACGAGGTATGCCGTTTATGGTTCGAGTCGAAAGGTGAAAGCCTTACAAGCCGGTGGACTCCGTTTTCACCCTTGAGATATCCATAGGCATAATCACCGTCAAATTCGAGGGTCACCGATTTGATTCCGGCCACATCGCCCTCCTGGTAATCAACCTCTGTGATTTTAAACCTGCTTCGCTCGGCATAACGGATGTACATCCGCATGAGCATCTCCGCCCAGTCCTGCGATTCGGTGCCTCCTGCCCCTGAATTGATCTGTACAATGGCGCCGAGCTTATCCTCTTCACCACTCAGCATATTGCGGAATTCAAGTTCTTCGACAAGGTGGAGTGTGTAGCGGTAATTCGTTTCGAGATCAGTTTCGGTTCCTTCTCCCTGGATATAAAAATCCCACATGATCAGCAGATCATCACGGCTTGAAACTGCATGAAGATAAGCGTCGGTCCATAGTTTTTTGTCACGAATGGCACGCAATGCCTGCTCGGCGGCTTTGGGGTTGTTCCAGAAATCGGGGGCTTGCGAGAGGTGTTCTTCTTCTGCTATCTGGGAAAGTTTTTTATCGATGTCAAAGGTACCTCCTCAAGACGTCGAGTCTTGTCTGAAGGTCCTTCAGTTGGTCTTGTGATACCATGTCAGAGTTTAAGTTCAGTTAATACTTTTGAGATCAGGTCAAATTCATATCCTTTGCCTGTGACAAAAGTGATGATTTTTTCGCGGATGTTCAAATGTTTTCCGGTATTTATTTCCGACTTTTTTTTAAGGATCAATTCACGAATGGTTCTCATATAATCATCCTCACCGATCTCTTCCATGGCCTTGCTGACCAGTTTGTCGGGGATGATACGGGTTTTAAGTTCATAACGGATTTTTGCTCGTCCCCATTTGTTAATGTGAAATTTACTGCGTACAAAAATCCGGGCATACCGTTCTTCGTTGATAAACCCTTCCTCCTGCAAATGCTTCATGATGTGATTTCTTCTTTCAGGAGACACCTTCCATTGCGTCAGCTTCAGGTCAACCTCATGGCTGCACCTTTCCTGGTATGCACAAAAATGACGGATCCTGGCAAGGATTATCTCCTGATCATTTTTTAAGGAAGTTTCCGTTCCAGGTTTTTTCATTTTTACGGGTAATTATGCTGATAAAGTAATAACCAGGGGAGAGGTCGGATACATCAATAGGGAATTCAAAAGGAACCTTTTTTACAATGACTCCTGAAAGATTCCTGATCTCTGCAGCAGCTTCCATCACAGGAATGAAATTTCTTATAAACAGGAAATCCCCTGCAGGGTTGGGATAGACTATGAATTCCTGATTTGCAATGCTGTTGTGAAGTCCCTCCAGGATGAAATCATCGGGATAGATGATCCCGGTCGCCTCACCGTTTTTGATATACCCGATCAGTTCTTCTAATTCCTCCACTTCGAAAAACGAAAACGCATAATACGTATTTCCCAGGCCGGGCTTAAATACTTTCAGGAAAGTGGTTACAAATCCTCCGGGAACGAGCACATCCCAGGGCAACGGAGGCGTGCAGTAGGTGCCATGAATATAAACAGCAGGATCGTCCCCGGGACTCATCGCCCCGACCCATTTGGTATATACCTGGTTTACATCCGGCGTTGTTTGGAAATAACCGGTATTAGGACTGTCAATATTCAATGGGTTTTCAATCATTTGATTGGGGTAATAATTGGCAGGATGATGTATTGAATCGGAAAAAACCAGGGTGTCAAATTCATAATAATGTGTTGTATCGCCATGGGAACCAATGAGGGAAATGGGCCAGGAACAGGATATCCGCAGGATATTATATGCATAATGCCCTGAACTTGAGTCTTTTGAAATAATTTTAATCTTGGTCAGGTACTCGATACCCTGTTGAATACCATAACTAAAATATCTGTTGTGATACTGGAAGATATCCCCGGTGTTGTAATTATAGATTTCCTTAAACCGGGGGACCAACTGCCCGACATTCCGCCCTTCAATCCCTTCAAGCGAATAGAGGGAACTTCCTGATACTGAAGATGGAAACCGGAGCAAACCGAAGTTTTTTGACAGGCGTATGGAATAACCGTCAGACAGCAGGATTTCCTTTACGGAATCAGTGATGCCGAAGACGGGTTCGGCAACCGCCGAAACTAATTGGGCCTGGATATTTCGGGTAGTGTCATACAGCCAGGTATCCCCAGTTTTGGCTAATGTTCTGATCACCATCGACCCTGGTGTCCTGAAGTTGTAAATCCCACCTGGTTTGCGGACCATCGTTGTTTTCAGGAAATCAGGTTTGTTTGCCCATTTGTAAGGGGCCTGGCAGGAGTCGCAGCCGGTAACAATACGGTTCAGGTAAAACACTGAATCGCCCCCTGCGGTTTTCACAGAGTCGGTCCAGATGGTGTTGGTGATGAAATTAACGCTGTTCAGGGAATAGTTGAATTTCTCGTTGAGTTTGAGGGGTGACCATGGCTGTGCCTGTAATGCCTGGCATATGATAATCAACATGATAATCCCTGCTGACCTGGATGAAAGGGTCATTTTCATTGCTTGGTAATTGGTATGTAAAGGTAATGCTAATTTAGAATAAAAACATGATTACGCCTGAAAAAAATCAAGAAAATCCATGACTTACCTGGTGAAATAGGCTTCAAGTTCGCGCAGGGTATCGGGCGTTGTGGCGAAATCCCTGATTACCAGGCCTGATTCGAGCAGGACGATACGGTTGCATACTTCGGTAACATGTGCAAGGTCGTGACTGGAAACCAGGAGTGTGACCTGCTGTTCGGTGCTGATTCTTTTTAACAGCTTTTTCAGGCTGATCTGGGAACTCGGATCAAGATGGGCGAATGGTTCGTCAAGGATGACGATCTCGGGGTTCCCCATCAGGGCTGCCATGATCCCGACCTTGCTTTTATTTCCTTTCGAAAGCGTGCGGATGGGTTTCCGGTTTTTCCAGAGTTCCTCTGTGGCAAATCCATCCAGGTGATTGAAAAAATGGTCAATGCTTTCTGCATCCATTCCATGAAGGTAGCCGATGAAATCGAAGTATTCAACCGGGGAGAGATAATCGATCAGGAATCCTTCGTCAAGGTATGAACCGGTATAATTCTTCCACGATTCTGACTGCGATACCGGAGATTGTTTGGAAAAGATCAACCCCTGTGTCGGTTCAATGAGGTCGAGGATCAGGCGAAAAAAAGTGGTCTTTCCTGCTCCATTGTTTCCGATCAGCCCGAATGATTCGCCGGGGAGAATTTCCATGGCCGTGATGTCAAGTGCCACAACGGTGTTGTACTGTTTCCTGATACCTTCTACTTTGATCATATTTTATCCGTTTCTGAAGCCATAGAGAATTTTCTGTTTTCTGACAAGGAACTGCCGGGTAACCCTATCGATGAGCCGCCCGTGAAATAAAAGTCCTGCAAGTCCTGCCAACCCGATGGCAATAATGCCTGCCTCAGGAGATCCTGCAAGGGAGATCACCCAGTAAATCAGCACCGGGAGCCCGATTACCGGCAATATCAGGATGAACTGAACAGCAGTTACACCTTCATAATTGAAGAAAGCTCCCTTGCTCATGTCGAGCCGTTTTGTGTTGTAGGTTCCCAGGAAAAGGATCAGGAAAATATTGATCCCGCAGTTGAAAAGCCATGCAGCAAGATTCAGCAAAAGAATTCTGAAATCAAACAGCGCATAAGGCAAAGTGATTAGAAAGGTGATCGTGTTGAAAGAGAAAAAAAGCCAGAATTTTGCATTGAGGTACGCACGGGTCGAAAAATTTGCCGTGCACAGCCGGTCAAAAAAACTGCTTTCCCATGAAAAAACGAGTTGGCCGTATTGAATCATCATGATCCCGGTAAGCAACAAACCAATGAAGAGCATCATTCCGTATCCGGAGGAAACCGGGTGCTTCGGGTAAATCAGGAGCCCATACAACAAGAAAAAAAAGCTCATGAACAGGTAGGTCCTTGGCCGGGTGTTCCGCAGGATCATCTTGATCTCCAGGGTGACAAGAGTTCCGGTCCTGCCGAAAACTTCGAAAAGATTGCGACTCCTGCCGGCCGGGTAATACAGTCTTTCTTTTCTGCCTTTCACCTCCATATACCGTTGCTGATGGAGGAATTGCCAGGAAAGATTATAGGAGAGAAAAAGGAAAAAGGCCGGAAGCAGGACCCAGACCGGGTGCTGTGCAATATACATCAGCCCGTCCCCGAAACGAAGTGAAATCAGCCGGTCTTGTGAAAGATCCACCCAAACCAGGGAAGCGGCAACTACAGCAACCAGGATGATGATCGCCGGCTTGATGGAAAAGAGTTTCCTGAAAAAAAAAGCGATGTAGTTGCTGGTGAATATAAGCAGGACGAGGGTGAGGAACCATGTCAGCCCTGTTGCTGCAGCATAGGCTGGAATGATGTTTCGAAGCATGAATGGCAGCAGGATGACCAGCGGGAAAAAATTGAAGAGGCTGAATGCGGATTTGATAAGCAGAAAGTGGAATACTGAATTTCTTTTCACTGGCAGGTGCAGGTAGGGCACCATTGAAATCACGGGTGAAGGCTGCATGAGAAACCTCAACACGAAGTCGGCGATGAAATAGTAAAGGATGATCCCGGAAAATGCCACGACCGGGTCGGAACCGGGAAATGCCGCATCCAGGATCTTTCCCAGGAATAACCCTAAAAAGACCAGGTTAAGGAGAAAATAAGTCAGGAAAACCCCAAGAATGATATTGATCGCGATGTTTTTTTGCCAGTAAACAGAACGGATTGTCTCTTTCCATTGATGGCCTGAAATTCTTAAGAACACTGCATTGAAGGATCGGTTCATGCCGGTTATTTTTGTTTTTCGAACACATCCACCTCCCTGAAATAAAATGGCCCGTGCGGGGTGTCTTCGCTTACCCAGAGCAGGTATCGGTATTGTTTTGACTTTCCCGGCAGCGGCACGACAGTATAAAGCGCCTTGCTGTTGCCCCAGATGTCTTCTGGAGGAGCCATGGCAACAAAACTCCAGCCGGATGTCCTGGGATCACCGGTTACTGAAGGGCTCTTTTCCCCGGTGGCGCCCCATAACGAAAAGGATTGCCCTCCGCGGCTGGTGCTTTGTCCGGTGAAAATGTGCATGCTGTCGAGCTCAATTTCTTTCTGCAGGTCCATCAGGATGCGCCCTTCACCCTTTTCCGACCATTTGTCGTTGAGCGAATCCCCGGGCAGCAGGTCGTACATGCCATCGTTGATGGCGGGAACGTTCATCGACCCTGACGGGGTCAACAACCCCGTCAGGGTGGTATCGGCGTCGCTGTAAAAGTAGGTTGAAGTGACTCCATTTGGCTGGTGAATATCGGCATAATCTTTCATGGTTAGCCTGGCAGGAAGACGAGAAAGGTTTCGGTCACTGTAAACCGTTATTTTGGCAACTGAAGCCATGTTCTCGTCCACATAACTTTTAGTGAGATTCAATGTTAAAGACGGACGGCCTGTGAAATCGTCGTATAACGGGTGTGCCGGTTCAACCTGGTCGAACGGATTGTCAGACAATGAAATGGCAAATATTTTGATGCTTTCATTTTCGGGAAGCTGCAGGGTCTCGGAGCCTGGGCCGGCATCAAGCATATATTTATAGATATAGGCGTATTGATATGGAAGGGCCATCGTGTCGCGGTGAAGGTGGGTGGCAAACCAGGCAACTTCATCCCGTTTGATGAATCCTTTTTGCAAACCGGTCAACCGCCCCAGTTTATCCCAGCTGCGGTTATCGAACTGCCCGATGTTGCCCCGGTATGCCTGAACGCGAATCGTGGCTTTTAAACTTCCGACCTTGAAAATGCCCGTGGTGTCCTGAAGGGCAGATGCGAGGATATACAAATGGTTGAAGTTCCCGGTTTTTGGCAAACTGATCTTTTGCCCCTTGCATGCCAGCACATTGTTTTTCCCATCCGCTGTCGGGCCAAAATTGAACTGAACCCCGTCAACTATAAGCGTTTCAGGAAAAAGTTCGGCAGGGATGCTGATGCTTTTATCATCGAACCGGCCATTTTTTTTGTTTCGGGCACTGGTTACAACATCCTGGTCATATGGAAGCGGCAATTCCAGGGAGGCTGGCTCGGCAAGTTTCTGAACCGGCGGTTCCAATTGCAACCCAAAACTCCGGATGGCGAATTTCTTCATATCGACCAGGAGTTTTCCATTTTTTATCGTTGCTTCACCGATCAAACGTTCCTGTCCATCCAGTTCCCAGGCCTTTACGATTTTCGAGGCCATGGAGATCTCTACATTCTGGAAATCCTTGCCAACGAGTTCCTGCAGGCGGATAACAATATTTTTCCCGGTTTCCGCTTTTTTTATCGTACGGATGTCAACCTGCGGAATGGAGGCCTGTGCAAAACTGAAGCTTTTTCCAAGGAATCCGGGATGCTGTGAAACCTGAAAAACCCTGAACGGTTGATTCAGGCCTCTCGCCTGCCATTCAGAGAGCCCTGCACGCCAATCACCCTTGTGGCTGTAAATCCCGTATGTGATTTCATGAATTCCCCAATCCTGTGATGCCTGGTCATGGCAAAAGTTGGTGGATGGAGTATACAACAGGGTCAGGCGCATCGTTTTATCATTTGGCTTGTCGGATCCGAATTTACAGTCTTCAAAAATGGTCACGCCGAAGTTGCCCGATTTATCTGTGAGATCAAACCATTCCCGGGATGGCACTTCATACTTTTTTTCATTGTTATTCGCCCGTTCTTCGGTTCCGAGCCCAAGGTTGTACGTCGCTGTTCCATTGGAGGCAGTTAGCGGGAAGGAAGCTTTGAGGCTCATTCCTTTGGATAGCCAGCTGATCGTATTGCGCACAACCAGGTTTTCCTTGCCTGCCGTCAGCTGAATAAATTGCACAAACACGGAATTGTAGGCGTTGCGTTCAATTTTGATGGTACCACGAACCGGACCTCTCTCTACGACCGTTATTTTTGCAGGCCCTCTGACATAACCGATGGGTGGATTTTTACGATCATTCCAATCCATATTCCATGCCGGCCAGTATGCAGGATGCTCTTTTTGGAATTCGAGCCGGGATGGGGCCGACAACAATTCTTTTCCAAGTTTTTTATCGATGATGCTCGAAATGTCTCCGTCACTATTCACCGATACCTTTAAAAATTCATTGTCGAGGCCACTGGCGGAAACCGATAGGGTGGTTTTACCGGCAGGCAATTCCTTGAGCGGTTGAATATCAAAACATGCCAGGCCAAGGGATGGGATAGAACAGAGAAACAGGATACGGAGACGGTCTTTGGATGTTTGAAGGATCTGCACGGGCAATTCATTATTCAGCGCATCGACTATTTTCACCCCCTTAGGAACTCCTTCAGGGTAAATGATCTCCGCTTCAACCACATCTTTACGGCTGATTGCCAGCGGGTTATATACTACCAGTGTTTTCCCTTTTCCCTGGGTATCCATGGCACGGATCGCGACTCCTGCTGAAGTTTCAAGACTTGCTGAAAATTTATTCAGGGCGAGTATTTCGTCATTCCATGCATATTCGTATGCCTTTGGAATCGAAGTACCGGGCAGAATATCATGCATTTGGCTTCCTAGAACAAGCCACCAGGCTTCGTTGAGTGATCGTTGTGGGTACTTGATCCCGCCAAGCCAGTCGGCCATGACTGCTATGGGTTCGGTGGCCAGGGCGAGCTGTTCATTTTTGCGGTTCCATCTTTTCATATAGGCCTGAGAAGTTAGCGACCCCGACGAATGTTCAGTCAGAAGCAGGTCGCCGGAGTAGGAGGGTAGCGCTTTTTTCTGATCCTGGCTCAGGTCGCGAAACAGTTGATCGGATGAACAGAGATAAACACTGATCTTCCCGTCAGGTTGACCAATACTGCCAATGGCGTTTTTCACATCCTCTTCACGTGGCGCTCCGCCTACATCGCCTACCCCGTAATAGCGGTAGTCGGCATAAACTCCATATTTTTTACCGTTTTCCACAACACGGTTTACCCAATATGATGAGGTGTCAAGTCTTTTTTTTATCTCACCGCCATAATCCGTGGCATTCAGGGCTGCAACGATGCCATTGCCATCCGGGCCGAGCCAGTTGCCAATGTTGAATGGGATCCCCGAGGCAGAGCCCCAGGAGAGCTTCTGGGTCGAAAACCCTTTTAATCCTGCGTGAGCAAGCACTGATGGAATATGTGCTTGAAAACCAAAACAGTCGGGAAGTAAAAAATCGACACTCTCCTTGCCGAATTCTGCCCTGAAATATCCATTCCCATATAATACCTGCCTGATCACCGATTCCGGGGAAGGGATGTTGGCATCGCATTCATCAACCGAAGAACCGCCAACAAACCATCGTTCCTGGGCGATATATTTTTTCAGCTTTTCGTATTTTTCAGGATAGTATTCTTTCATCATTTTGTAACGGCGGGCGCCGGAGAATGTAAACACATAAGGTTTGTATTTTTCAAACCGCTGAAAATTATCATCGAGGGTGTTTTTCAGATATTCGTTGATGGTTGTTTCATAATCCCATCTCCACTCGGTATCAAGGTGAGCATACCCGACTGTATAGAGCACCGGATCCTTCGACAGGTCAAATTTCAATGATATCGGTTTGATCGCACCGGATTGGGCGATTGCAACATTCAGGATCATCAGAAACAGGAAACCACCTGCGAGTGAATAAAAACGCTTCATGACAATTGTTTTATCCTGTAAAAATAGCGTTTATTTTGTTTTGCAAAAAGCTTTACTTTTGTACAAATTAACCAAATCAGGAGATCAGTTTATGAAAAAATTCGCCATCATATTGTTCATCAGTTCCATCCTTGCATCATGCATGAGCAATAAAGACCAGTTTAAAATCACCGGGAACGTTAAAGGGATCGATACCGGTATGATATTCCTTCAGAAATACGATTTGGAAAAGTGGGTCAATGTCGATTCCGCCAAACTTGAAAAAGGAGAATTTACTTTTACCGGCAAGACCGGCCTTCCTGAAATGTGGCACCTCGCCATGAATGAATCGCAGGTACTTGTGCCCGTTTTCATCGAAAACGCTAAAATCGATGTTCAGATATTTCCCGACAGCCTTGAGAAATCAACCATCAAAGGATCATCAACGCAGGATATTTATCAGCAATACCTTGCCATCAACGAAGCCATCAATGTAAAGATGGATGAAGCTTACAAGGAGTGGAAAAAAGCAAAGGAGGCCAATGATTCCCTGGGTATGGAACGAACTGATTCCATCTCCAACGCGTTGGATAAGGAGACAAAGGACCAACTCCAGGGTTTTATAAAAGCCCACAGCAAAACGGTGGTATCTCCTTACCTGGTGATGCACAACAGCTGGCAATTTGAACTGCCCGAACTGGAAGAGATTGTGGCAGCCCTTGACACCAGTCTCAATGCCTCACCCTATGTGCAGGCGTTGAAACATCGTGTTGATGTTCTGACAAGCGTGTCTGTTGGCCGGATTGCACCTGATTTTACCATGAACGACAGTACCGGCAAGCCCGTTACCCTCTCTTCGTTGAAAGGCAAATTACTCCTGGTTGATTTCTGGGCATCGTGGTGCAGCCCGTGCCGTGCCGAAAACCCTAACGTGGTTAAAGCTTACAAAGCCTATAACAAAAAAGGCTTTGAAGTGCTTGGTTGTTCATTCGATTCGAAACGGGATAAATGGATCAAGGCAGCAAAAGATGATAATCTTACCTGGACGCATGTTTCGGATTTGAAGGGTTGGGGCAATGCAGCCGGTAAACTTTATGGGGTGAACTCCATTCCTGCAAACGTGCTCCTTGATAAAGACCAAAAAATCATCGCCCGGAATCTTCGGGGAGAAGACCTGATGAAAAAACTGGAGGAAATCCTTGGACCTGCAACCATTGAAAAAAAGGCGGTCAGAAGAAAATAAATGCAGACAATGCCGATAATGAATTCAAAGCATTATTTTCATTGTTTTCACTGTTTTCAATGGTTTCATTCACTAATTAAGTTTTAATGAAGAGATTACTGATAATCGCGCTGCTTGCGGTTTCCGGCCTGGTTCAGGCACAAAACACGATTGAAGGTACCATACGGGGTTATAATGGGAAAATGATTCTCCTGATGAGTATCTATGGAGAAAAAACGAAGGCCATTGATTCGGCAACCTCTGACCCGGAGGGCCATTTCCGGTTTACGATCATCAACCGGTTGCCAGGCATGTACCGGGTTCAGTGGGCAAAAGATGCTTCTGTTGATCTCGTATGGAACCAGGAAGATGTCAGGTTTGTTGCCACCTTGAAAAATCCCGGAGACAGTATCCAGATTATCTCTTCGCTTGAAAACAAGATCAACCTGGCCTATTCAAGACTTGACCGGACCATGCAGGCGAAATTGCAATTGCTGATGCCGGTTGTCGACTATTACCCGGTAAAGGATGCATTTTATTCCTCGGTTGCAGCGGAATTTGAAAACATTCAGAAATTGCAGCAACATTACCTCGACTCATTGGTCAGTTTATATCCAAATTCCTTCGCAGTTCGCGTGGCAAGAGTATACCAAACCCCTTTCATCCATGCCGGAATGAATAAGGAAGACCGGATCCCCTTTCTCAAGCAACACTACTTCGACCACGTCGATTTTTCCGATACCGCGCTTTTGCGCAGCATGGTTTTTGTGAACAAGGCCATCGCGTATCTGTCGATATACAGCAACAACCGCCTGCCTCAAAAACAACTCGAAGCCGAATTCATCAAGGCAGTGACATTGATGCTCGGAGCAGCTTCGGTGAACCCGGTCATCTACAAATTCTGGCTCGATTATATTGTAGGTGGATTTGACAAATACCATTTCGATGAGGTGATCACCTATATTGCTGATAACTTCCAGGATCCTTCTTCATGCGAAAACCAGGAAAGAAAATCAGCCCTGCAGAAAAAACTTGATACTTTTAAAAAAATCTCCATCGGGAAAATTGCACCGGAACTGGAAGTTCCCGATGCAAAAGGCAAACCCGTCAAATTGTCAGAAATCAGTTCGGAATATGCCCTGGTGGTGTTTTATGCCAGTACATGCCCGCATTGCGAGGCAATGATGCCCCGGCTTAAGGAACTTTATGACAAACAGAAACCGAAACGGTTTGAGGTGATGGCGGTTTCCATCGATACCAGCCGAACAGCCTGGACGACTTTTATTAAGGAACAAAAGCTTTCGTGGATCAATGTTTCCGATCTGAAGGGTTTTGCCGGTAAGTCGGCCGATGATTTCAATATTTATGCAACCCCAACCATGTTCTTGCTTGACCGTGAGAAAAAAATACTGTCCAAACCCATTTCTCTCATGGAACTTGAGCAAGCCTTTCGGGATTATAATCTGATGAATTGAATTTTCGATGGTACGATATACAGGTAAAGATTGAATTGTTCATCAATCGTAAATCGCACCATCGAAAATTCATTAACACAAAGCAACATTTCATTAATACTTAATGATCCTGGCACTTCCGGAAACTCCCTCCGACAATACCCGGATAATATAGATCCCGGTTGGTTTACCCTGAAGGGAAAACTCATGCTTTTTGACGCCATAAAGCTGTTCACGAAAGAGTTTTTCGCCTTGCATTCCATAGATTTCAACAGTGCACGACGCCCTGGCCTGGTTATTTAACTCCATTGTGAAAATCCCAGTGGTTGGATTCGGGTAAACCCGGAATAAATTTCCTTCGGCAGGAACATTCTTCTCAACTTCAGTAATGCCGGAAAGCGGATCCTCCTTGTATGCCTGCGGCAATGAATGGGGAACGGCGTTACAGTAAAAACAGTCGAGAGAGATATAGGCATGCAGAAATCCATCGCCAATGACAGTTGTATTGGGTAATAACCGGATGATTTGTCCTGAGATCAGAACAGCTGATCCTCCATTTTCCACCTGAAAAGTCATTCCCGTTCCAGGAACAACAAGCGTTTCTGTTGCATCCGAGCAAAAGGTTTGCCCGGCCTCAATGGTCGTAGCGGGCAGGCTCCGGGTTGATGGTGGTGGTGGGAAAACCGTTACCGTTTTGCCCGCAGTATTCGAGCATCCATTGGCATCAGTAACAGTCACGTTGTAATTGTCGCCTGCATTTACCGTGATCGCTGCGGTGGTTAATGCATTGGACCATACGTAGTTTGTTCCGCCTGATGCCGTAAGGACAACGGATCCGCCCTGGCAGAAGGTGGTAGGCCCATCCGGGGTGATTATAGCTGTTGGAAGCGGGTTAACCGTCACCACCCGGCTTGCGGAAGTGCTGCAGCCATTGATATTGGTGGCAGTTACGCTATATGTGCCACTTGCAGATACTGAGATACCAGCAGTTGTTGCTGCATTTGACCAAAGATAACTTGTCCCGCCTGATGCCGTCAGGACAACCGATCCCCCCTGGCAAAAGGTTGTCGGGCCTCCCGGTGTTATCACAGGCGTTGGCAACGGGTTGACCGTTACCACCCGTTTGGTAGCATTGCTGCAACCATTGGCGTTGGTAACTGCTACTCCGTAGGATCCACTTGCAATGGCCGTGATGGCGGCAGTAGTCGCTGCATTGGACCATAGGTAGCTTGTTCCGCCTGATGCCGTAAGGACAACTGATCCACCCTGGCAGAAAGTAGTCGGGCCGCCTGGGGTTATTACAGGAGTTGGCAGCGGGTTGACTGTCACTATCTGGCTGGTATTGTTTTTACAACCATTGGCATTGGTAACTGTTACTCTGTAAGTCCCACTTGCAATGGCCGTGATGGCGGCAGTGGTTGTTGCATTGGACCACAGGTAGTTCGTGCCGCCTGATGCCGTAAGAACAACTGATCCACCCTGGCAGAAGGTAGTCGGGCCGCCTGGCGTTATTACAGGAGTTGGCAGCGGGTTGACTGTCACTATCTGGCTGGTATTGTTTTTACAACCATTGGCATTGGTAACTGTTACTCCGTAAGTCCCACTTGTAATGGCCGTGATGGCAGCAGTAGTCGCTGCATTGGACCACAGGTAGCTCGTGCCGCCTGATGCCGTAAGGACAACTGATCCGCCCTGGCAGAAGGTAGTCGGGCCGCCTGGCGTTATTACAGGAGTTGGCAGCGGGTTGACGGTCACTATCTGGCTGGTATTGTTTTTACAACCATTGGCATTGGTAACTGTTACCCCGTAAGTCCCACTTGCATTGGCCATGATGGCGGCAGTAGTTGTTGCATTTGACCACAGGTAGCTCGTGCCGCCTGATGCCGTAAGGACAACTGATCCGCCCTGGCAAAAGGTTGTCGGGCCGTTTGGAGTGATAACGGGAACAGGCAGCGGGTTCAGGGTTACCAGCAGGGAGTTATCCGTTCCACTGCCGCATGGGTTCGTGCCGGAAACGGATATGAGGCCGGTTACGGCATTGAGTGCATAATTGACGGTGATCGTACGGGTATTGACGCCGGAAACAATGGTTGCCCCCGCCGGAAGATTCCATGAATAACCGGTTGCGTTGGTTATTGCTGTGGTTGAATAAACTACCCCGTTTGTCCCTTTACATATCTGTGTAATTCCGGTGATGGCTTTGGCTGCGTAGGGAAGGCAGTTTTGAACATCGACCGAATCGCTGACAATGCTGCTGTAGTTGCCAAGCGTGTCTCTGAAATCCACGTTCATCAGGTGTTTGCCCATTGGAAGGTAAGGAAGTTCAACCGAATCAAGCAGGATTACATTACCAGCAGGCTGTGCAAGTGCAATCACCCGCATGTTTTCCGGATCGTTGTCGAACCAGAACCGGTATCCCGTAATGGCATTTTCTGCAATGTCTGCTGTTCCGCTTTTGTAAAAATAGCTGGAAGAAACAACACTGGGAAGGTCACCACTCTGGAAACGCACATGCGCCCTGTGCAGCCCCGGTTGAAGCTCCGTAGCGCTGATTGTGGCCACCAGGTCGGCTTTGGGTTGATTTCCAAGCGGTATCGATTTTTTCCCGGCAGGATTGTCGTCGAACCAGTATTCATACGATGTCAGGTTATTCTGATTTCCGGTGCCATGTTTATAAAATATATCGGACTGAACTGAACACCATGTTCCGGTACTGTTTTTAAACCTGATGTGAAATGAGTGAAATCCCAGGGAAAGCGATGTTGCTGTAATCGCTGCAGAGAGATCAAGTATTTGGCTATTAGCAACATTCACTGTGGTTTTAGATCCGTAATTGTTGTCGAACCAATATTCGTAACCCGAAATCAGCATCTCGGGCATAATGACGAAATTGGATGTACTGGTTGAACTATAGGTGCCCGAAACATCCCTGAACCTGATGTGGAAGGTGTTCATTCCCGGGTTCAACGGGGCAGCAGCGATGGCAGAACTCAGGTCGAGCAGGGCCGTATTGCTTACGCTGACCGCAGTTTTGCCGGCATAATCATTATTAAACCAGTATTCATAACCATTTATTAAGGTGGATACCGGATAATAGAACATGGATGCACTTACCGGACTAAACCGGAGTGAATCATCCTGAAAACGGATGCTGAAGCGGTGAAATCCGACCGGGATTACGGGAACATTCACCATTGTGCTCAAGTCAAGCGTACTGGCCGGACTTACGGACTGGCTGATCTTCCCGGCGTCATTGTCATCGAACCAATACTGGTAACCGATGATTTTGGGTGCCTGGGCTACAATAATTTGCAGCGGGATGACCAGGAGGCCTAAAATGAGGAATAATATTTTTCTCATTGTTATTTACTTTTCCTGGGCAGCAACCTTGAAGTGGATGTTGAGGGTGCCGCCGGGACTTGTCGAACCGGCCACATATTTGAACTGGATATGCGGGTTCACCGGCAACATGCCATCTTTGAAAGGCTCACCACCGTATATTCCAACGTCAGTGCCATCGCTGCCACCATGAATACCCGGACTGCCTGTGATAAGATGGTAATTGTCATGAATATTATAAGCGTCGCCACTCTGGCTGGTATAGATCTGGGAATCAGGGACATTTTCGTGGTTACCGGAAATATTACCAAACCCGTTATCGTAAGCAAAACATCCGCCAAAATAGTCGTCATAAAAGCCCAAAACCCCGGTGAACAGATTATAGTAATAATTGTTATCAGTGCAGTAGATTGTGTAATGACCATAATGTGCCACGCAGGAAACTTTAAAGATGTTGTTGGAGAAGGTTGAATTTTTTACGTATGAATTAAGTGTTTTATTCCCTCCCCACAGGAAATCGTTGTGCAAAAAGGTGGCGCCATAAAAACAGTTCAGCTGGCCATCAAAAATATTATTACTGAAATTTGCATTGGAATGACCCCCGTAAACATGTCCCCGGATGATGTTTTCGCGGAAAAGAAAAGTTGAGGTTGTTGTGTCGGTACCATTGTTGGAAAGATAGAGGGTGCTCAGGTTGCACCGCGATACAAAATAGGAGGAAACATGCTGGTTGGCCTGACTGGTGCCAAATGCAAGCGTCCCGGTAAGTATGAAACCCTGGAGGCTTCCGTTATCGGCGCCGGACACGATGGTGATGTTCCCCGTGAGAAAGGTGGTTCCGGTGGCATAGCAGGAGTCGGGGTAGATTCCGGCGCCAATGATATGGACCCCTTTGTCGATGACGAGGTTCCCAATGTTCATCAGCGTTGTTCCCGGAAGGTAAATATAATCGCCATTCGCAGAATGTGCAACGGCTGAGTCGAGTCTTGAGAAAAATTCACTGCCCCCGGCTAAATGGTTGACTGCAATTAAATCCTGCGCAGAAAGGGAGTAGATCGAAAACATGCAGAGTGTTATAAGTGTAAATATACTTTTCATGTTATTAAGGATTAAATGGTTGTTTTTATATAGGTAATGTTATACATAAATATTGAATAAGGGGCGGCAAAGTTAATATGGAAAATGAAAAAAACAAATATTGTGGTATAATAATCCTTAAATAGATTCAGAACGAAATTCCCGGGAGTGTTCCTGTTTTTGTATTCGGGTGATTTTTTTACCTTTGCAACCTTTCCGGGAAAACCGGTTGATGGATTCAAACAGAGCATCGCCCATGTACGAGTATTTTAAAGGTAAACTTGTAGAGAAAAACCCTGCCTATGCTGTTGTTGATGTCAATGGGGTCGGCTATTTGCTGAACATTTCCATCCATACTTATGCACAGCTTGTTGAAGATGAAAATTGCACCTTGTACGCGCATCTTGTGGTTCGTGAAGACGACATGCTCCTATATGGTTTTGCCGATACGGGCGAACGGGAGCTTTTCCGACAGCTCATCAGCGTATCCGGCGTTGGCGTGAACACTGCCCGCATCATTTTATCTTCACTTTCACCCATCGAAGTTGTAAGGGCCATTGCCGAAGGAAACGCAATATTGCTTCAACAGATCAAAGGGATAGGGGCAAAAACCGCGCAACGAATCATTATCGATTTGAAAGACAAGGTTTCACGGGAGTTAATTCCGTACGAAAAAACAGGATTTTTACACAATACAAAGAAGGAAGAAGCGTTATCAGGATTGATCATTCTTGGCTTTCCAAAGATGCTTGCTGATAAAGCTTTAAATAAAATCATGGAATCGGAAGGAACAGGCTTGACGGTGGAACAGCTGATCAAACACGCGCTCAAAGTGTTATAGCGTGAAAGTTCCCGAATATTATTGACCTTGCTGGACTTAGTGAAGAAACACAATTTATACACTCTCATATTACTGGCCGTCCTGGTTACCATTCGTACCCCGGGTTTTTCCCGGGAAAGGATGGGTTTTCCAGGCCCGGAGTCGGTTTTGCTTTTCTACCCCGACAGCCTGAACAGGGGTGACACTACCCTTCGTTATCCTTTCAGCGATGAAACAGTCCTGCCCGGGTCGGGAAAGGAAAATCCGATTTACCTAAAGAATCCTTCGAACATAAAAACAACGGTAGAATACGACCCGCTGACACACCAGTATTACTATTCCTATAAAGTCGGGTCCACCGTTTACCGGATCCCTACCACGCTGTCGTTCGATGAGTTTCAGAACCAGGATATGCAATCCATGATCAGCAAATACTGGAATGAGCGTTCGGAAGCCGCAGCCATGGACAATGCAAAGGGGATCATTCCTAAAATTCATATCCCCGGAAAGGTATTTGAAACTATTTTCGGAAATAATACCGTGGATATCCGCCCCCAGGGATCAGCGGAAATCGACTTCGGTATTGTTTCGAACCGCCGCGATGACCCGATGCTCAGCACCAGCCAGCGCCGGCAGACCAATTTCGATTTCCAGGAGAAGATCCAGATGAATGTGGTCGCCAAAATCGGTGATAAGATCGAATTTAAAATCAACTACAACACCGAAGCCACTTTTGATTTTGAGAACAAACTGAAATTGAAATACGAGGGCAAGGAAGACGACATCATCCAGCTCATTGAGGCCGGGGATGTAAACATGCCGCTCAGTACAAACCTGATCAGGGGAACCGAGAGTTTGTTTGGTATCAAAACCAAACTGAGGTTCGGACGGGTTACCGTAACAGCCCTATACTCCCAACAGAAAAGCGAGACTAAAAACATCGTGGTGCAGGGAAACTCCCAAACCCAGAAGTTCACCATCCGTGCCGACGATTATGAAGAGAACAAACATTTTTTCCTGGGGCAAAATTTCAGGAATACATACCGGGATGGAACGAAATCGTTACCAGTCGTCACCTCCAATGTGAACATCCTTAAAATTGAAGTCTGGGTGACCAATGTTGGCGCTGCAGTGACAGAAAACCGCAATATTGTGGCCTTCATGGATCTTGGCGAGTACCAGCCATACAATACCCGCCTGTTCACAGGCAACCCCAATGGTAAATATCCATCCAACAATTCGAACAACCTCTTCCAGGTGCTTATGCCAACGGCGGCTGATTCAGCCAAGGTACGCAACATCAATTCGGTTAGCAGCTACCTTGTTGGAGCCCCCTTTTACATGGTTCCGGGAGTTGAAGCCGTAAAAGTTGAAAGTGCCCGTAAATTGTTGCCATCGGAATTTTCCTTCAATCCGAAACTTGGTTTCATCTCGCTCAACACCGCATTAAATTCAGACCAAACCCTGGCTGTCGCCTACCAGTACCAGGTAGTTGGCGACCCTGAGGTTCATCAGGTAGGGGAGTTTTCCGACCAGGGGATTGTTTCTCCAAACAGCCTGGTTGTTAAGCTGCTGAAGAGCACATCATTGAATACGAAAGTTCCTACATGGAACCTGATGATGAAAAACGTGTATGCCCTGGGTGCTTATCAACTTCAACCCAACGATTTTACCATCAATATTTTATATTCGGGCAATGCAAACGGGGTCCCCACTGCATACATTACCGAAGGCCGCATCAAGGGCATCCCGCTGTTGCGCGTATTGAACCTCGACAACCTCAACCAGCAATTCAACCCCCCGGGTGACGGGATGTTTGACTTCATCGATCAGGCAGCAACCCAGGGAGGTACGATCCAGTCATCGAACGGCAGGGTTTTCTTTACGGTGCTTGAACCTTTCGGCAAGGATCTTCGGGATTCTATTTATGATCCTGCAAATCCGAAAGCTTCGATGGAACTTGCTGATAAATACTGCTTCGATTCGTTGTACACGATGACAAAATCAATGGCAAGACAATATCCTGACAAAAATAAATTTGTCCTGGATGGCTTTTATAAATCTACTGCCGGGTCTGAGATTTCCCTGAATGCCCTGAATGTTCCTCCCGGTTCGGTAAAAGTGACCGCTGGAGGGATCCTCCTGCAGGAAAACGTTCATTATACCGTAGATTATACACTGGGCCGGGTACGCATCATCAATGAAGGAATTCTTGCTTCCGGAACTCCCATCAATATCTCACTCGAAAGCAATGAGATGTTCAACGTGCAAACCAAGCGGCTGATGGGCGCGCACATTGATTATAAAGTGAACAAGGATTTCATTATCGGGGCCACCGTTCTGAACCTGAACGAACAGCCATTGACGCAAAAGGTTAACTATGGGGATGAACCCATGTCGAATACGATCTGGGGGATGAACCTTTCCTATCGTACCCAGTCAAGACTGATCACCCGGTTTGTGGATGCTTTGCCGCTGATCACCACCAAAGCCCCATCCTCCATCGCAGTGGATGTTGAATTTGCCCAGTTCATCCCTGGCCATTCCAAAGCCATCGGAAAAGCCGGAACGACCTATATTGATGATTTTGAGGGCGCTAAATCCACCATCGACCTTAAAAACATCGGAACGTGGTTTATGGCAAGTACACCGCAGGGACAGACCACTTCCCGCATGTTCCCCGAAGCGGCGCAAGGACCCCCTTCACTTTCGTATGGTTTCAACCGGGCCAGCCTTGGATGGTACATTATCGATCCATTGTTTTACAATAAAAACAACAGCTTGCTGCCTCCGAATGTTTCCAATGAGGATTTGTCAAACCAATATGTGCGCCAGGTATGGGAAACGGAGATCTTCCCGAACAAACAGCCGTTGAATGGCGTTCCGGTGAACATGGCCGTGCTCAACCTGGCATATTATCCATCGGAACGGGGGCCATACAATTATGACGTAACCCCTTCGGCCGTCTCCAGAGGATTGAATGCTGACGGATCATTGGCTGCGCCCGAAACCCGCTGGGGCGGTGTGATGCGCAAGGTGGAAACAACTGATTTCGATGCCACGAACATCCAGTATATCGAATTCTGGATGATGGACCCGTTCATTTATGACAGCCTGAACAGCGGACAATTGTACTTTAACCTTGGTGATGTATCTGAAGATATCCTCCGGGACAGCCGCAAAAGTTTTGAAAACGGGTTGCCAACTTCATCATTTGTCAAAGATGTTGATACGACAATATGGGGCCGTGTTCCGCGGATGCAGGCATTGGTTGATGCATTTGACAACAACGCAGCCTCCCGGCCTTTTCAGGATGTGGGATATGACGGATTATCAGATACGGATGAATTATCATTTTTTGACACAAGCTATGTTTCCAGGGTCCGGAATACATTTGGTGCAGCCTCTGTCGCCTATAAAAATGCTTCCACCGACCCTTCCGCTGATGATTTTCATTATTTCAGGGGCACCGACTACGACAACAATCCAGCATTCAGGAGTGTGCTGAACCGGTACAAGAAATACAACGGGCCTGATGGAAACAGTCCGACAACAGAGCAGTCGCCGGAAAGATATCCGACCATTGCCACTACCCTTCCCAACATGGAAGACATCAACAGGGACAACACCCTGAGTGAAGCCGAACGATATTACCAGTATGTCGTACAGTTGAGGTATGATCAGATGAAACCAGGGATGAACTACATCACCAATGTGTATCATGCAACCGATATTCCCCTGGCTGATGGTACCCGCGGGAATGTCAACTGGTACCAGTTTAAAATCCCTATCCGGACGCCAGATCAAACCATTGGAACCATCAACGATTTCACCTCCATCCGTTTCATGCGCATGTTTTTTAAAAACTTCCAGCGGCCGGTTGTCTGCCGTTTCGCTACCTTGGAACTGACACGGGGTGAATGGCGAAAATACAATTACAGCTTGCTTTCTCCCGGTGAATATATTCCGGAAGCAACTCAGAACCAGACACAGTTTGACATTGCTACCGTAAGCCTCGAGGAAAATGGAGGCAAGCAACCCATCCCGTATGTCATGCCCCCGGGTATCCAACGGGAAACCAACTGGGGTTCAACCAACATGCAGCAACTCAATGAACAATCGATGTCGTTCAAGGTGTGCAACCTGGTGGACGGGGATGCCCGTGCAGCCTATAAAACCTGCGAATTTGACTTCCGGCAGTTCAAACGGTTGAACATGTACGTTCATGCAGAACAGGCGATTCAATCCCAAAACCTGAAGACAGGCGACCTGACCATCATCATGCGCATTGGTTCTGATTTCACCGAAAATTATTATGAGTATGAAATCCCTTTGAGTTTTACGCCCTGGGGTACGCTTGGAAGCAATCCTGATGCAATCTGGCCTGAAAGCAACGCTTTTGACATTGATCTTGAACGGCTGGTACAGGTGAAATACGACCGTTTGGTAGCCATGCGAAACCAGGGACTTGATCTCACATCCTCAACTCCCTATTCGGAATTTGACGGGAAAAATAAAATCACAGTAGTGGGGTCCCCTACAATCAGTGATGTGCGGACCATCATGATCGGGGTACGGAATCCCAAAAAGAGCACCCAGGGCTCTGATGATGACGGCCAGGCAAAATGTGCGGAAATATGGGTGGATGAACTCCGGCTGACCGATTTTAATAAAAACGGAGGATTTGCCGCAACAGCCAGGGTTGCCGCTGAACTTGCCGACCTCGGCAGGGTTCAGCTGACCGGGACCTACAGCAGTTCAGGATTCGGCACCCTGGAGCAAAAGCAAACCCAGCGTCCCATGGAGTCGGTATTGACCTTTGGGTTCGACACCGACATTGAATTAGGTAAATTTTTCCCTGCCAAAACCGGCATACGCATCCCCATGCATTTCGACTATTCCATGATGCAGATCAGTCCGAAATATGACCCGCTGAATCCGGACCTTTACCTCAAAGATGTCATCAATGCTTTCAGTTCAAAGCAACAGAAAGATTCCATCCGGAACATCACGCAGGGTTATTCTCAAACCAAGAATTTCAACCTGATGAATGTCAGGAAAGACCGTATTGGTACTAAAAAACCAAAGATTTACGATATCGAGAACTTCAACGCAAGCTATTCCTACTCTGAAACGTTTCACAGGGATGTCGATGTCGCCTACGATCTCAAAAAAAAGTATTCCGGAGGAATCGGATATACTTATACTGCCCAGCCAAAGAATATACAGCCATTCCAACGGGTAAAGGCCCTGAACAAAACCAAGGCATTCGCGCTGATTAAGGATTTTAATTTCTATTACCTTCCAAAATCGTTCACTTTCCGCACCGATATGAACCGCGAATTCAACGAACGGCAATTCAGGAATAAAAGCCAGGCCATCGTTCCCATGGAGACTTTCTATATCAAGAGGTGGGATTGGAACCGTACGTTCGACCTGAAATACGATTTTGCGAAATCGCTCAGGATAACTTTAATTGCCAACACCCAGGCTTTTGTAAACGAACCTCCCGGACAAATTGACCGATCCAACCGCGATCAGGTTTGGAGCGAGATTTTCTCCCTGGGAACAAAAAATAATTACAACCAGGCTGTTAATGTTTCCTGGGATGTTCCGATCGGGAAGATCCCGATGCTTGATTTTATAACCCTTCAAACGGGTTACACCGCGCTCTACCGTTGGACCGCTTCTCCGGTTTCCATCCAGTCAAAATATGGAAATACCATTGAAAACGGGAATACAATGACCCTGAACGGCGGGTTGAACATGGTGACCTTATACAACAGAATTCCTTATCTGAAAAAGATCAATCAGAATACCGCCAGCACACGTGGCAGCAAACCGGAACCTCCGAAACCAAAAAATCCGGCGCAGGATAGCCTGAAACTTAAACCCAACCGCCCCAATATAGGCAAGATCATCCTTGATGGAACACTCCGGTTCCTCATGGGGATCCGCACCGCAAAACTTACATACACACAAGGGAATGGAACGGTATTGCCCGGGTTCAAACCAAAGCCTGTCGCCCTTGGAAACGACTGGAGCATGAATGCCCCCGGGCTCGGTTTTGTATTTGGCGGACAGGGTGATATCCGCTCGACTGCAACTGCAAACAATTGGATCACAGCCGATACCAATTTAAACAACCCATACCTGAAAAAGTTTAACGAAAATCTGAACGCCACCGTCAGTATTGAGCCTGTCAGGGATTTGCGCATTGAGGTGGTTGCAAATAAACAATATTCGAAATCTCACCAGGAATATTATAAGGCAAATTCTTCCGGCGAATTCAGGTCCTATTCACCCCTCGACCAGGGAAGTTTTACCATGTCATATATCATGATCGGCACTTCCTTTGTCAGCGAAAACAGTGACGGCCAATCGCCAACTTTTGAAAAAATGAAGCAATACAGGATCCAGATCGCACAGAGATATGCTGAATTGAATCCAAATTCAAAAACAATCAACGACTCTACCGGATTCCCGCAAGGGTACGGGCCAACCAACCAGGAAGTGCTCACCACTGCATTCCTTGCTGCATACGGGAAGAAAGACCCTGCTAAAATCAAGCTGACTGCCTTCCCGTCGATTCCTCTTCCCAACTGGCGGCTGACATATGATGGACTTGCCAAACTCAAGATCTTTAAAACCTGGCTTCGCACCCTGACCCTGACCCACGCATACCTCTCCACATATAGTGTTGGCTCATTCAACTCAAACATCCTTTACGGCGAGGAAAATGGCATGCCTTCCGTCATGGACAACGCCGGCAATTTTATTCCTGCTGCACAAATTTCCATCGTTTCAATCACCGAGCAATTCAATCCGCTGATCAAGATTGACATGGGTTTTATCAACAGTTTGCTCGCCAGTGCCGAAATGCGCCGTTCACGCAACATATCGCTCAGTTTTGTAAACAACCAGCTTACCGAAGTAACCAGCAGTGAGTACATTGTTGGACTGGGTTACCGCTTGAAAGGGATCCGTTTCAACCTGTCGGGCGTTTTGGGAGGAGGTAAGAAAACCGTTACCAACAGCGACCTGAACCTCAAACTCGATTTCTCCATCCGCCAGAACAAGACCGTATTGCGTCGCGTTGATCAGAACATAAACCAGATTTCTGTAGGGCAGCAGGTAATGACGCTGAATTTTTCTGCAGATTACAACCTGAGCGCCCGTTTCAATCTCAGGTTTTATTTCGATAAGGTGATCAATTCCCCTTATGTTTCAAACCAGTATCGTACTTCAAATACCAAGGGAGGAATTGCCCTGCGATTTACCCTTGGCCAATAATTTAATCCCCACCAAAACCAAAACCCCCTCCCATGAAAAAATTGATCGTACTGTTTTTTGCAATTATTTTGATGCAACTGCCGGCCAGGAGCCAGCAAAAGTCTGAATTAAACATTGAATTCGAAAAGTATACCCTCTCCAACGGTCTTGACGTAATTTTGCACATTGACCGGTCGGATCCGATCGTTGCCCTTGCGATTGAGTTCCACGTGGGATCGAACCGCGAGGTGGAGGGAAGGACCGGCTTTGCCCACCTGTTTGAACACATGATGTTCCAGCGTTCTGAGAATGTTGGTGAAGACCAGTTCTTTAAAATCGTCCAGAATGCAGGGGGAACCCTGAACGGCGGGACTGGAAACGATGCCACGACTTATTATGAAGTCGTCCCGAAAAATGCACTGGAAAAAATTCTGTGGATGGAGTCAGACAGGATGGGTTATATGATCAATACAGTGACGGAAAAGGCATTCACAAATCAGCAAAATGTAGTACAGAACGAAAAGCGTCAATCCTATGATAATCAGCCTTACGGGTTTACCAGCTGGGTGATCGCCACAAACCTTTATCCCAAGGGGCATCCATACAGCTGGACTGTAATTGGCGAGATGGATGATCTGAAAAATGCCACTGTCGAGGATGTTAAGGCTTTTCACGACAAATATTATCTTCCCAACAATGCCACCCTGGTGCTTGCCGGTGATTTTGACGTAAAAACAGCCAAGAAACTCATTGAAAAATATTTTGGTGAAATCAAACGCGGAAACCCGGTAACCGATCCAAAACCGATCCCGGTCACCCTGGAGAAAACCAAAAAGGTTTATCATGAAGATAATTTTGCCAAGGCTTCTCAGATCAGGATGATCTGGCCGACGGTAGAAGCATACCATGATGATTCATATGCACTCGATTATCTGGGCCAGTTGTTGTCGCACGGGAAAAAGGCCCCCCTTTACAAAGTTCTTGAAAAGGAGAAAAAACTCTCTTCAAGCCAGCGGGCTAATAATGGATCGCAGGAAATAGCCGGAACATTTGTCATCAGTGCGACCGCCAATGAAGGTATAAGCCTGAACGATATTGAAAAAAGTGTGTTTGAAGCCTTTACCATGTTTGAGAAAGAAGGTTTTACGGATGAAGATGTAGAACGCATCAAGGCAAGCCAGGAGACCGATTTCTACAACGGGATCAGCAGCATCCTGGGAAAATCGTACCAGCTCGCTGCCTATAATGAAGACAAAGGCGATCCCGGTTATTACAAGACAGACATTGAAAAATTGAAATCAGTTACCAAGAGTGACATTCTGAGGGTGTATGGAAAATACATCAAGGACAAGCCCTACCTTGTAACCAGCTTTGTTCCGAAAGGCCAGCTGGCCATGATCGTTGAAGGATCGGAGAAAGCAGCGGTGAAGGAAGAGAGTATAACCGACGCCACCCAGGTTGAAATAAAAGACAAAGAGGACGAAAAAATCAATAAAACTCCAACCAAGATCGATCGCTCTGTCATGCCGGCCGATGGTCCCGATCCGACCTTGAACCTGCCTGTGGTGTGGAACTCCAAACTGTCGGACGGATTGCAGGTATATGGTATTACGCACCAGGAACTTCCGTTGGTTCAGTTCTCGATTGAAATGAAAGGAGGACATTACCTTGATCCGATTGGAAAACCCGGCATGGCCAACTTTGTGTGTGAATTGATGATGGAAGGTACCAAAAACAAAACGCCGCTGGCATTGGAAGAAGAAATAGACAAACTCGGCGCCTCCATCTATCTGAATGCGTCAAATAATTCGATCACCCTTACAGCCAATGCATTGACCAGGAACTACGACCAGGTTCTTGCCCTGGCAACGGAAATTCTTTTGGAGCCACGATGGGATGAAGCGGAATTCGATATGGCAAAAACCCGTTTGCTTAATTCCATCAAACGCCAGAAGGCCAACCCGGCCACCCTTGCCAGGAATGAGTTCAATGAGCTGATCTATGGCAAAGACCACATTTTTTCCACCGACCGCATGGGAACCGAGGAATCCATTGCTGCGATTACACTTGATGACCTGAAAGCGTTTTACAAGACGACATTTTCACCATCCGTGGCTTCATTCCTGGTTGCCGGAAGCATCACCAGGGACAAGGTGGCTGCCTCCCTGCAACCGCTTGCAGCAGCATGGAAGGCAAAAGCGGTTGCCTTCCCGTCCTATGCGTTGCCTGCCCCTTTGCAGCAATCAAAAATTTACTTTGTGGATGTCCCGGGGGCCAAGCAATCGGTTATCAACATCGGATGCCTGGGAATGGCCAGAAAGGATAAAGACTATTTCCCTGCCACAGTGATGAATTTCAAACTGGGAGGATCGTTCAACGGGAACGTAAATCTGGTATTGCGTGAAGAAAAAGGGTTTACCTATGGAGCCCGCACCGGTTTCTCCGGTGGAATTATCGCCGGAAACTTCATGGCCAGTGCAAATGTACGCTCATCGGCGACGGAAGAATCGGTTGAAATTTTCAAAGACCTGATGGCTAAATACGGACCGGAATTCAAGGCAGAAGACCTCGATTTTACCCGCAACTCCCTCATCAAAGGGTATGCCCGGCAGTTTGAAACACTGGGCGCGAAAATCGGAATGCTCAGCGATATCAGCATGTATTCATTGCCGGTTGATTATGTGAAAGCAGAACAGTCGATCGTCCAAAACATGACCATTGATCAGCTCAAGGCCCTGGCAAAGAAATACATCGACCCGTCGAAGATGTATTATGTCATTGCCGGAGATGCAAAAACACAACTGGAACCGCTTGAAAAAATTGGTTTTGGGAAGCCTGAGCTGGTTGGTAAAAAATAACGCTCAAATTTCCTCCTCAACGCAGAATTAAAAGGCTGTATTATTCAAACATGGGGGTCATTTTCAAGGATGATCCCCATGTTTTTCATCAGGAAAGAGGCGTTGAGGTTACGGCAAACGCCCGGTGAAAGTTTGTAGTCGATTTCCATCCGGTCGCCGGTAATCTGGATCTCAAAACAGAGGTTCTGGATATTATCAGGATAATGGTTGATCAGTTCTCCCAGGGCAAGATCATGGGTGGCAAACAATCCTGCCAGTTTGTATTTCATCAGTTGCCTGATCAATGCGATCGATCCTGTTTGCTTGTCCGATGAGTTGGTCCCCTTCAGGATCTCATCCAGCAGGATCAGTTTCTCGCGGCCGCTTTCAAGTTCGGTGATGATCTCTTTCAACCGCCGGAGTTCTGCGTAAAAATAGGATTCCCGTTTTGCAAGCGAATCATTCGTGCGGATGCTGCTGTGGATTTCGATGGGGTAAAAGACCAGCCTGGAAGCAAAAACCGGTGCACCCATCATGGCCAGCAATAAATTGACGCCAACCGTACGCAGGAAGGTGCTCTTGCCTGACATGTTGGCCCCGGTGATGATGCGGAACTGGTTCCAGCCCAAGATTTCGATATCATTGGTTACACAGGCCTCCCAGGGAATCAGCGGATGGCCTATTTTTTCAGTTACAAAACAGAAACGATCCGTGGCCGGTTCAGGGTAAGTGTACCTGGGATTATTGAAAGCAAAGTTTCCAAGGCTCGCCAGCGCATCCAGCTCGGCAAGGACCCTGAACCATTCCGGAACCTGGCCGCCATAGGCCGACCGCCACCGCTCCACGGCGAGGAGCATGTGAATGTTGAACATGAAGAGCCCGTTCAGGATCACCGATACCAGGAGGTTGAGGTTTGAATCCATCAGGTTTAATAGCCGTGAAAGCCGCCTGATGACCCGCCCGGGCATCTCCTTCACTCCGTTTCTGAGGTTGTTTTGCAGTTTGATATTGTAGTCAGCCTTAAAATGAGCCTCTTCGATCAAAGAGAGCGCCAGGGCATATTTTCGCAAAATATCAACCTGGGAGGTAATTGCCTGATGAACCGATTGGGTCTTTCGTCCGTACAAAAAAACAATCATCAATTGCAGCAATACCATTATTACCGGAACCTGGTAAGGCAGGGATCCGGTTGCAGACAGGATGATGAGCCCCATCGTAAGCGCCGGGAGGATGAAGGAGGAAAATCTCACCGGCTGCATCCATTGCATGCCTTCATTCCCTTTCAGCCATCCGTCAAGTGCCGCCAAATCGCCAAGTGATGTTTCCCGGCCGACAAAAATAAGCTGGAGCTGCTGCCGGAACTCAATGTTCTCCGAGAGTTCTGAGATCGCCTGCTGACGTGCATGAATTTCATCTCTGTAACTGATCGCACTGCTGAAATAATGAGCAAGCCTCTCCTTGCCGAAAATGGTCGATGCCCGGTTTACATACTGAAACAATGAACCTGTGCCAAAAATATCCAGGTCGTGGGTATAGGGATGGTCTTGGTTTACAAATTCATTGCCCGGGTCAAAACCTGAATAATCGCCATCCAGCATTTCGAGCTCCTGTTGATTGATATGAATCAGATAATCAAACCGTTTGATCCCCTTTTTCAAATGGCTGTCGTACCATCCTGCGAGCAGGTATCCTGAAAAACAAAAGACCGAACCGGCGATAAAACGAATACCAGGAAACCTGACGGCATAAAAAATGGATAAACCTGTCAGGATGAAGAGCAATAGCCTGAGCCAGGGGATCCACAGGAGAGGCTTCCTCAAACGGGCAATCCCGGTTGAGTAATCCGCTATACGCTGTTTATAAATCGAATCAGGGGAATTCATGTCAGAAACTGTCAGTTATTGAATCTGCTTTCAAAATACTCATTGATCTCAGAGCTCAATGTTAAGTTTTAACCGCAAAGAACCGCAGGTTTTTCGCAATGCACGCAAAGAAAAAAGGCATGAGTTTTTCAAAAAGATGGTTCGCTATAAAAACGTGAATCATAAATTCTTCAGATTTTCCCCAGGTCAATCTGAAACTCTATCGGGTGTTCCGGGGTACTGCAATGCAGCACACACTGTTCACAGATCTGTAGTTCACCCTGAAGCCGTTTCTTAACCATGTCTTCAATGCGCTGGCGCAATTGCGGGATGGCAATCCTGGCAACGATCTCGTCGGCAAAAGCAAACATCAGCAGCATGCGGGCAGTTTCCTCCCCAATGCCACGCTGACGCAGATAGAACATTGATTCCTGGTCAAGTTGCCCGGTGGTGGAACCGTGGGAGCATTTAACGTCGTCATTATAAATTTCCAGGAAAGGTTTTGAGTTAACCCTTGCCGTATCGGTGAGCAAAATGTTTTTATTGCTCTGGCGGGCATCGGTTTTTGCGGCATCACGGCGAACAAGCACATGGCCGTTGAAGATGGCCCGGGCATGTTCATCAAGAATTCCCTTGAATGTCTCACTGCTTGTACATCCGGGATAGGCATGGTCAATAAACAAGTTGTTGTCGACATGTTGTTTGCGGTCCATGAGATAAAGGCCGTAAATACTGGCATTTCCATTTGGTCCATTGAAAAGCACCCTGATGTTGTTCCGGAGCAGCCCGCCATTCAGGGAGAGGTAGTGAGAATCGAGGCTGGCCGATGCTGCCATCCTGAAAAATACCGAACTGATCAGCGTACTGTTGTTGTTGAGGTTCTGAAGTTTGTAATGATCCATCGCGCCATGTTCGCCCAAATGAACCTCTGTGACAACATTCGAAAAACTGGCCTGGTGGTTGTATGAATCGTCACAATGTACCAGGGAAAGCATGGCATTGGAACCCACAATGATGAGGTTGCGTGACTGCAGGAAAAGATTTTCATCATGGTGAATGACATTGATCAGCTGCACGGGCTTGGGACTTTTCACGTTGTCGGGCACGTAAATGAACACACCGTCCTGGGTAAAAGCCGTGTTCAGCGCGGTGAAACCATCGTTGGTGTCATCGGCAATGGTGCCGAAATACTTTTCAATTAATTGCGGGTATTTCTTCCTGGCTTCAGCCAGGCTGCCCATGATGATTCCATTTCCAAGTTCCATCAACGGGACATCCTTTGAAACATACCAGCCATTCAACTGCCCGATCACGGCAGTATCCAGGTGTGGAATATTGCATCGGAATACCTTTTGAACATCAACCTCTTCCATCGGTTGAAGATGGTAATCATAGCCGCGCTCAAAACTCTCTTCTAAACTGGTCAGCCGCCATGACTCCATGCTGGTATCCGGGAACCCCAGTTTTGCAAAGGAAGCCATGGCCTTTACCCGGGTCACATTGAGACCGGGAGTGTCATTGGCTGAAAGAAATGCACGGTTTTTTTCGAAAAGGTCGATAAACCGTTTTTGGGTAACAGGTTCTTTAGATTCGGTTTGCATTGATATGATTTTACCTGCACCTCCCGGTCCTTCTCCGTCACTTGGGGAGAGGGGGAGAGATGTGCTACTTTTGTTCTTTTTTTATCCAGTCATAACCTTTTTCTTCCAGTTCGAGCGCCAGTTCCTTCCCGCCAGATTTAACGATCCTGCCCTCGAACAACACATGTACAAAATCCGGAACAATATAGTCGAGCAGCCGCTGGTAATGGGTGATCACGACGAAGGCATTGTCGGGGCGGCGCAGCTTGTTCACGCCATTGGCAACGATGCGCAAGGCATCGATGTCGAGCCCGGAATCAGTTTCATCGAGAATGGCGAGCATGGGCTCGAGCATCGCCATTTGAAAAATTTCGTTCTTTTTCTTTTCTCCCCCTGAGAATCCTTCGTTGACCGATCGGTTTGTGAGGTTGGAAGTAATCTCAACCAGTCTTTTCTTTTCCTCCATCAAACGGAGGAATTCACCTCCCGGCAACGGGTCTAGTCCTTTGAACTTACGTACCTCATTCACGGCAGTACGCATAAAATTGGTGATGCTCACCCCCGGAATTTCCACCGGGTACTGGAAGCCAAGAAAGATCCCTTCACGGGCGCGGTCCTCAATGGAGAGTTTCTTCAGATCCTTGCCTTTGTAAAGAATCTCCCCGGCGGTAACATCAAATACCTCGCGGCCGGCAATCACTGATGCCAAAGTGCTTTTCCCGGTTCCATTCGGCCCCATGATGGCATGTATTTCCCCTTTGTCTACATCAAGGTTCACTCCCCTGAGAATTTCCTTGCCGTGGATGCCGGCGTGTAAGTTTTTAATTTGTAATAACATATATTATAAATTCAAATTTCAAAATAATGCCTCTTCCCCCGTCCCCCTCTCCCTTATGAGTAGGAGTGGAAGGGGTGAGGTCAGCCGACACTTCCTTCCAAACTGATTGACAGCAATTTCTGCGCTTCCATAGCGAACTCCATCGGAAGCTGTTTCAATACCTCTTTTGCATAACCGTTGACGATCAGTCCGATGGCGCTTTCTGCCGAAATTCCACGTTGCTGGCAATAAAAGAGCTGGTCTTCCGAAATTTTAGAAGTAGTTGCTTCATGCTCCACGATGGAGGATTTATTGTCAACCTGGATGTAAGGCCAGGTGTGCGCACCGCATTTGGCGCCCAGCAGCAGTGAATCGCACTGGCTGTAATTTCTGGAATTAATGGCATTCTTTGAAATTCTAACCAGTCCGCGGTAAGAATTATTGCTCTTTCCGGCTGAAATTCCTTTGGAAATGATGGTACTCCGCGTGTTTTTCCCCAGGTGCATCATTTTTGTTCCTGTATCGGCCTGCTGATAATTGTTTGTTACGGCAACCGAATAGAATTCCCCTACCGAATGATCGCCCAATAAGATGCAGCTTGGATATTTCCAGGTTATGGACGAACCGGTTTCAACCTGTGTCCAGCTGATCTTTGAATTGTTTCCCTTGCAGATGCCCCGTTTCGTTACAAAATTGTAAATCCCGCCAAGCCCGTTTTTATCGCCGGGATACCAGTTTTGCACCGTTGAATATTTGACTTCGGCATCTTTCATGGCAATGATTTCAACGATGGCGGCATGAAGCTGGTTTTCATCGCGTTGTGGCGCTGTGCAGCCTTCCATATAACTCACATAGGCGCCTTCCTCTGCCACAATGAGCGTACGTTCAAACTGCCCGGTGTTGGCAGCATTGATACGGAAGTAGGTAGACAGTTCCATTGGGCATCGGACTCCTTTCGGGATGAAACAGAAAGACCCGTCGCTGAAAACGGCTGAATTGAGTGCTGCGAAATAGTTATCTGTGTATGGAACCACCGAACCCATATATTGCTTCACCAGTTCGGGATGGTTTTGCACCGCTTCGCTGAAGGAACAAAAAATGATCCCGTGCTTTGAAAGGGTCTCGGAGAACGTAGTCTTCACCGAAACACTATCGATTACAGCGTCGACAGCCACACCGGCCACACCGGCCAGTTTTTTCTGTTCATCAAGGGAGATGCCAAGTTTGTTGAAAGTGGCAAGTAATTCAGGGTCAACCTCATCGATACTTGTCAGTTCCTTTTTTTTCTTTGGTGCGGCATAAAAGATGATTTCCTGGAAATTGATCGGGTCGATGTTCAGGTGGGCCCATTTGGGTTGCACCATGGTCAGCCAGTGGCGGTATGCCTTCAACCGGAATTCCAGCATGAACCCGGGTTCGTTTTTTTTCGTGGAGATATAGCGGATGGTATCTTCGGAAAGCCCGACTGGTGCATATTCCGTTTCAATATCCGTAACAAACCCGTACTTGTAATCCCCTTGGGTAACCTCTTCCAGTATATTGTTTGCTTCAGATTCCATGAATCAATAATTTAGAACAAATCTAATCATTTTTCGTGCCACTTCAACTGTTGCGACAAATTGACTGACAAAGATACAATAATTTAGGTATTGGAATGCCTGTTTAGAAAAAAAGTGACGAACAGACAAACGGATGAGCAGACGGGAGTTTGACTACGCTGCAATTCCTATATCGCAATTTGTAAATCCAAAATTCCCTCAGGGTTGTTCGTACCGGAAAAAGTTATCAAGGTTGTAACCGGCAGAGATCAGCTCCTCTCGGTTTTTTTTATAGAAACCAATGATCGATTCAATGGGCACGACTGCATTCAAACCATACTGGATGTTGTCGCTCCTGCCGACAAAGAGCTCCCCGGTATAGGGCAGCCAATCGGGTGAACGCTGCTGGTCGGATGACGGTTTGAGAAACTCTTCCCTGGTTGAATTAACAGTTTTAACCATCCCTGTCAGTTCGAAATTCGACATCCCGCTCCTGATTGCAAGAATGATCCCACCGCTGTAGCCTTTGTTTAACAGGGCATCGATGGAGAATTCGCCCATCGGCCTTTTGGGGGCAAGGCTGACGATCCCTGTTGTAACTGCCTGGCTGCCCAACGGATAGCCAAAAACATACACAAAGCTCCCCCAAGCCAGATTTCTGGCATGGCCGGTCAGATAAGGGAATGGGATCACCGTATCGGTCAGGCTTTCACAATTTTTTCCAAGGATGGCGATATCGGATGAAACGTCGGATGCAAGCACCCTGAAAGTGCCGCAGGAAGAAATTTCTTTCACCCAGTTTTCCTGCTTTTCCTTGATCGAAATGCTTTGTATGTATCGCGAAGGATCTCCATCCGTTGGTTCAAAATAACTGATCAGTGTATCGGGGGATATAACGATGTGAGCACAAGTGAGCAGCGCAACCCTGGAATCAGCATTGCCAATGATCGTAGCCGAACCAAATACCGTTTCGTTTGTGGAAACCACACCCCAGGATGCCTTTTTGTAGTTCCCCTGTTGAAGATGGTAACCGGTGATATGTGCATCCCGTTTGAACTGGTAGGTCGTATAGGATGAGACACTGTAAACTTTCTTTACCGATCGTGTGACAGTTTCAATCTGGACGGAGGCGTTTTCAGTTGGGAAACAACTGCTATAACCATTGGCAGGTCCTTCTTTTTTAGCGGCATTGATATTGTGGTTCACGCAACCAGAAAACATGAACAGAAAAAGAATAGGTAAAGAAAAAATGGCCCGTTTCATAATTTTTAACGATACAGGGTTTGGTAGAGGTTTTTCTTTAATATTTATTGAATGAGCAAATTTCAGCAGTTGTTTTCCTGGTTTTAATCCTGATCTGTTCCTTTGCCGGATAACCGATTGCAATAATCAGTTCAATGCGTTTGTTCTTTGGAATTTTCAATAACTGCTTCACTTTGGTTTCGTCAAACCAACCCATGATGCAGGTGCCAAGACCCTCGGCGGCGCCCTGGAGACAGAAATGAGCAACAGCGATTCCTATATCCAGCAAGGGATAAGGCTTGTCTTTAAGCAGGGTGCCGATTTTCAATGTAAGATTTGCCTCTTCACGAACCACTGCGACAAGAATGGGAGCCTGGCGCGTAAAATGATTAAAACCCAGCAACCTGGATGCAGCCGCCTGGGCTACCTTGTCCTTTAAAACCGGATCATCAACGACCACAAGTTTCCATGGCTGTGCATTACAGGCTGAGGGAGAAAGCCGTACTGCTTCAATGCAGCGCTCCAGCTTTTCAGGTTCAATGGCCCGGTTCGGATCATAGGCGCGAACACTTTGCCGGTGCTGAACCAATTCAAGAAAATCCATAGATCAGTTTGATTCGCAAAGGTAGGCAGAAAACATAAAAGATACTGTCATCCCGAAATTTTCAACAAACGGTTTTCGTATGTCAAATTGTTTTAATTTAGTTCGGAAAAATTCATTCTCCGCATCAATAATAAAGTAATTGATTACCATGGAAATAACAGGTAAAGTCATTAAAATATTGCCGCTTCAATCGGGCGAAGGGAAGAACGGAACATGGAAAAAGCAGGAATTCATTCTTGAAACCAATGCACAAATACCCCGGAAAATATGTTTTTCACTCTGGGGAGATAAAATCGATCAGTTTAAACTGTCGGACGGAGAAGACGCCGAAGTGTCCTTTGATCTTGAGAGCCGCGAATTCAACAACCGGTGGTATACCGAAGCCAAAGCCTGGAAGATCGTTAAAAAAAGCACCGGCCAGGCCATTCCACCTGAACAGGAGCCGCTTCCCGGCTACTATGAGATGCCAGGGGATGATGGAATGCCTTTTTAGAACGACAGACCAACCGCATAAACCCTAATACCAAAAGTTATGTCAAAAGGACAAGATCAAAAAAAAGAGGTCAAGAAAGAGCCGACAAAAACGCTGAAGGAGAAAAGGCTGGAAAAAAAAGAAAAGAAAGCTAAGAAATAACCAGCCATCCCTCCCCGGGATTGATTTTCCGCGTTGTGCAATCATATTTTGTAATCGTCAGATGGGCTTCCATGCTGATGGATTTTTATTTTTCTTCAATATTGGAGAAAGGTCATTATATTTGTATAGTTCCTCCTGTTTAACCCTTCCCAAAGCCAGTGTTAAAAAATGTTAACATTGTGTAAATGTCAAGTTTTTATCGTAGATTTGTTTAATTAATCTAAATTAATAATTGTTAATTAAGTAACAAGACGATCATAAAAATTCACCTGATCATGAATTTGTTTCCATTATATACTGATCCTATCTGTTGATTCACCAACTGATTCCCAAAAAAACCAACAATGAAAAAAATTCACGTATTAACAATTCTTTTTTTAATTGTTATCCTTCCTTTTAACGGGATAGGTGCGATCCTGCATGTCCCTGCAAACTACAGCACGATTCAGGAAGGTATCAATGCATCTGCAGACGGAGATATCGTAATGGTTGATCCGGGCACTTATTATGAGCAGCTCAGTATGAATGGAAGAAGCATAATCCTCTGTTCCAATTACTTCACAACCGGTAATGCTGCATTTATTGCAAGTACCATCATTGACGGAAGCAATAGCGGACGCGTTATAAGCATCAATAACTATGAAAATTCGTCCTGTCAGGTTATCGGGTTTACAATCCAGCATGGAAATTCCACGGTGCCATGGGTGCCCGGAGAGACAGATGGCGGAGGCGGGATTTTTATATTGGATTCATCACCTCAAATCCTCCACTGCATCATTCAAAATAACCAGTCATCTGGTTTTGGCGGGGGATTGACACTTTACGGTTCTTTTTCAAGTGCGAAAGTGATGAATTGCACCATTCAAAACAATACTTCAAATAGTTTTGGCGGAGGCGTCTTTATGGGTGATTGCAGCCCGGATGCAACAATTGTCAATTGCATCATTACCGGTAACACGAATACAAATGATAACGGCTTCAATGGTGGCGGTGGCGGTGTGAACCTTTACCATTCCGGCAAACTGGAGAATTGTCTGATTACGAATAACAGCGCTCCAAATTCACCGGTTGGCGGAGGGGGTGTTCAATGCGACTGGGCTGATACTACAAACCACAGCACGCTCATTACCGGATGCACAATTACCAGAAACACCGCTTTGAATTATGGGGGAGTTAGTGAAATAATATTAGGCGGGGAGTTCCGGAATTGCATCATATGGGGGAATACCGACATTCTTGGCAACCCCTCCAATTATAGCGGGAATTCATATGTTTATTGCTGTACCGATCCCTTGCCGGCAGGCGCAGGGAATATTTCGTCAGACCCGAGTTTCGTCGGTCCGGTATTGGGTAATTTCAGGTTATCAGCAGGAAGTCCATGTATCAATGCGGGCGACTATATTTTTAATGCTCAACCGTTTGACCTTGACGGGAAACCCAGGGTTTTTGGTCCTTCAATCGATATGGGCGCTTATGAGTTTGGTTCCACTGCCGACGTGACTGTTCAGATCGGATCCGGGGATGCGACTACAGATTTTTTTCCAATCTACTCTTGTTACAATTACAACTACAGTCAGCAACTCTATCTCGGAAGTGAAATAACTTCCGGCGGAGGTTCACCAGGGCTTATCTCCAAGATCAGGTTCTTCTATTCAGGAAACGGTTCACAGTTTTCAAACTGGAACGACTGGATTGTTTACCTTGGAAATACTACTAAGACGGAGTTTGCAAACTCAACGGATTGGGTGCCGGTCAGTTCAATGACCCAGGTCTTCTCGGGAATAATTCCTGTTCCCGTTGGTGGAAATTGGCTTGAAATTACTTTACCAACTCCTTTTTATTATTCAGGAGACAATGTTGTGGTAGCAGTGGATGAAAATGCATCCGGGTATGATTGTACAGCTCAATGGGGCTCATTTTATTCAGGCGCACCGCGCGGATTGATTGCTTACGATGACAATAACAATCCCGATCCCGCATCACCACCGGTTGCCAATTACGATCCTTTTTGGGACATTGCCCAGGTGCAATTCAGCATAGACCCTGCCGTCGGGACCCTTGAAGGGCATGTTGCTGAATTGCCAATCTGCAATGTTCCAATTTTGGGTGCGACAGTCACAAACGGCGCTACCTCCACCACTACTGATGCTTCGGGGTATTACCATTTTATTTTACCGGTTGGAACCTATGATATTTCGGCCATCTATCATGATGCAAGCCAGACTGTTTCCTCCGTAATTATCTCCCAGGGAAATGTCACCACCCAGGATTTCTGCGTGAACCCCTATTATGCACCACCGGTTAGCCTGCAGGCAAATGTCACAGGTACAAATCAGAACAATGTTCATTTAACCTGGCTGGCCCCCGGGTCAGTTGCAGATCAATATATTCATTGGGATCCGGGAACCATATACGGCGGGCTTGGTTATAACGCTCCCGCAACCTTTAGCGTTGCCTCCAGGTGGCCGGTTGCAGATATTGCACCGTATGACGGAACCTACCTGAAAAAGATCCGTTTCGTTCCTGCTGATGCAAACGCAGCATACACATTGAAAGTCTGGAAAGGAAACGATGCATCAACTTTGCTTTTGTCTCAGGTTGTTACCGATCCGATTGTAGGCGGGTGGAATGATGTGGCACTTACCACGCCAATCCTGATTGATGGCACCCAGGAATTGTGGTTTGGTTATGAAATCGTTGAAACCGTAGACGGGTACCCCGCTGGAATAGGACCCGGCCCGGTTTTCCCCGGAAAAGGTGATATGATTAATGCCGGGTATGGCTGGTTCTCCGTAAAAGAGGCATGGGGCTGGGATTTTAACTGGACACTGCAGGGATTTGTTTCCGAAAGCCCGGTGCCGTTGGCTCCGCAACAATTGATCCCTTTGGTTCAAAGCACATCTCTGGAAACCACCATACCCAATCCGGTACCGGCATCGGTGAAACCCCGGATCATTCAATTTGATCAGGCTGCTGCCACAAAACCCTCCTCTGAAGTTGCCATGACGGCAAATGTATTGCCAAAACTGGTAAATACGGCTCCTTCTGCCCCCATGGCCACCATGACCGGATACAATGTTTACCGCAATTATGGCAAGATCGCCGATAATATTCCTAGCCTCTCCTTTGATGATCTTGCGCTTCCCAAAGGAACGTATGAATACCAGGTCTCTGCCCAATATGAAAATGGGGAATCTGTACTGATCGGACCGGTATTTGTGAATATTTACACTTGTTTCCCTCCAACCAACCTGACCGTTACCAATTCTACGCTTACGACGACAACAGCTAACCTCTCATGGACTCCATCTACTGTTTCAACCAATCACGAATGGACCCTTGAATGGGGACCCGCTGGATTTGCGCAAGGATACGGTGACACTGTCCACATCACCTCAACGCCTTTTTATTCTTTTTCAAACCTTGCTCCGGGTACAGAATATGATGTATATATCCGAACCTACTGCAGCTCCTCGGATGCCAGCGCCTGGGTTAAGAAGACTTTCCGCACCCATTACTTTAACTGTCCGGCGGGCGCCACAGCGGAGGGGGAAGTTTGCGGCACTGCCACCAACAACGGATGCGAAATGGTACCCCCTCAAACCGGTAACATCAGCTGCGGTGAAACTGTATGCGGTACTGCCTGGTTGCACAGGACGCACCGTGATTCCGACTGGTATACATTCACGCTTACGGAGACCAACGATGTGACGCTTACAGGAAATGCAGAATTCTCCTGCTTCATGGGCATCGCTTCCGCGCCTTGTTCAACAGCCATTTTTTATAATTCTACTACTAATTGGCCTGGAAACAGTACTTCGATCGTTGCACGGCTGAATGGACCAGGAGTTTATTTCGTAAATGTAGCACCTCAATATGCAGAGCAGGTGGCATGTGATTCACTTAACCGTTACTGGATAAAATTAACCTGTAATACTTGCCTGACACCGACTGTACTCAATGCAACCAATATCACCTCCACTTCTGCCGACCTTTCCTGGACATCCAATGCCACCAAGTGGAACATCGAATGGGGGCTGGCAGGGTTTGCTAAAGGGACAGGGACCATGATCACCGGTACAACTTCGAATCCTTATCATTTATCAGGGTTAACAATAGGCCATTCCTACAGTTATTATGTCCAGGGTGATTGCGGAGGAGGAAAAACAAGTAATTGGGCGGGTCCTTATAATTTTTTCCTGCCCTGTCCGGCAATTTCTCTGCCCTATGCAGAAGATTTCACCGGCCAGTTCATCGGATTCACACCACAGTGCTGGCAAGTGCAAAATTACGGAGGGCCAACAAACTGGATCGTTGATTTAAACAACTATGCCGGTGGGGAATTTCCGCAACTCATGTTTGTCTCCAATAATCCCTATTTCTCCGGCGGCAGGTCTTTTATGACTTCCCCTGTTATCAATACAACGGGGCAGATCTCTCTTAACCTGTCGTTTAAGCAATATATTGACGCTTATAGTCCTGGTACATCCTGTGAGATATGGACCACAAGCAATGGTGGGAATACCTGGAGTTCTGTCTGGTCAATTGCTCAAACCGGATTGGTGGGACCTGAAACAAAGACACTGTCAATTACTACACCCGATGTCGGTTCAGCGACATTCCAGTTTGCTTTCGCCGTAAACGGCAATTCCTGGGATATCGGCACCTGGCAAATCGATGACATTTCACTCACCGGGGTGCCTGGGTATGGAACGATCCAGGGTGTTGTGACACATTGCACCGACGCTGCGATCCTTCAGGGGGTTACGGTCACTGCAGGGGCAAATACGACGACATCCAACGCAAGTGGGTTTTACCAGTTTGCGGATATTCCGATCGGAACCTATAATGTAGAATTCAGCAAGGCGGGTTATGTTTCAAAATCAGTACCGGGGGTTCATGTGCTGAATGGTATAACAACCACCCAGGATACCTGTCTGATTCTCACCGGCCCTCCGGCAATGAGGGCTGTCCAGAATGAAACGGTCATCAATGGACAATCAACCTGCTTTGATGCAACCCAAACCATCACGGTTGCCGGCACCGGAACGACGTTTATTGTCGAAAATGGAGGCAATGTTAATCTGATAGCCGGGATAAGCATCGATTACCTACCGGGCACCTGGGCCAAGGCGGGTAGTCACATGCATGGCACCATTTCGCCCAGTGGTCCTTTCTGCGGTGTAAAAGCTGCGACTTTGATCACCGCCGAGACCGCTGGAGAGGAAAATCCCATCGTTGTTGAAAAACCAAACATCAGGGTTTATCCCAATCCCACAAACGGGAAATTCAAAATGGAACTGACCGGCAAGCTTCAAACGGAAATGATCAGGGTAGTAATTTATGGGTTGCGTGGAGAGATTGTCCTGTCGGAAACACTTTCAGGAGAGACAGGACACGAATTTTCATTGTCAGACAACCCGGCCGGGATCTATTTTATCAAAGTGGTTGCCGGTGACAATGTTTTAACCTCCAAACTGATTAAAACAAGATAATCAACCCGATCAGGAGTCGTTCAATCGTATTCAGCCCCATTAATTGGCATATAACAATTAATGGGGCTGCTGTTTCACTGAATTATCCTATTCATTGGATATCTCCATCCTGACTTTTTTGTTCTTGACCTTTTCATTTTTGATCAGTTCAACGACCTTTTCAATTTTTTTACTGTTCACGGCAGCAAAGGAAGCATGATCGAGTACTTCAATGAGTCCCAGGTCCTCTTTTTCAAGCTTCCCTTTTTGCAGCAACATGCCAACAATGTCCATTTTGTTGATCTTTTCCTTTTTACCGGCGGCGATGTACAGGGTACGCCACCGGGATTTTCCGGGTAAGATGATTTTTCCCGGCAATGATTCGGTTTCCGGGGTTTCATGGATAAAGGGAGGCAGGTGATCCCTGGCAGACAGCAGCAAATAGGAGGTTCCGGGTGCATTCATCCTGGCAGTTCTCCCGTTCCTGTGGGTGAAAATATCACGCGAACCGGGCAACTGGTAGTGTATGATCGCCTCTATTTCGGAAATGTCGAGCCCTCGGGAAGCAAGGTCGGTGGTTACCAGCACAGGATGGGTTCCGTTCCTGAACTTGATCAGCGCACGCTCCCGCTCCTCCTGCCCCAGTCCGCCATGAAAAATGCCATGGGCCAATCCTTTTTCCGACAACAGGATACTGATGCGCTCAACGGCTTCCCTGTGATTGCAGAAAACCAGCGCTAGTTTATTTTGCAACTTACAGATCAGGGCAAACAGGATCTGCAATTTATCGGCATCTTCTGCCCGGAGGTACTTTAATTTTAACCCTGCCGTGGTTGGAGAGGGGCTGTTTAAAAAATTAAGTTCCATGGGATTTTTGATTCCCGTAAACCCGGGAATCTCCTCCATCCGCGTTGCTGAAGTCAAAATGCGCTTCTGTAACTTTTTCACTTGGGAAATGATGAACGACATATCCTCTTTAAACCCGAATTCCAGGGATTTGTCAAATTCGTCAAGGACCAGGAAGTGGATCGTTCCGGCATCAAAATGGCCATGCCGGATATGAAAGGAAATTCTGCCCGGTGTTCCGATGACAACAGCAGGGAGTTGTATCAGGTTATTCCTTTCGGTTTTGGTTGCATGTCCTCCATAGAAGCAGTTCACCTTGAACCCGGTATTCATTTGCTTGAAAACCTGTTCAATCTGCAAGGCCAATTCGCGCGAAGGGACCAGTATCAATGCCTGTACACCGTACTTGTCGGTGATCAGACTTTTTAGTATTGGCAAAAGGAATGCCAGTGTTTTCCCTGATCCCGTGGGGGAAAGGATCACAAGGTCTTTTGATTTCTTTGCTGCCTCCATGGCAGCCAGCTGCATGTCATTTAAGGAATCGATCTTTAAATGCTCCAGTGATTTTTTAACCATCTTTGTTTTATAGATGTTCTAAATGTACACAAAATTCCGGTGGAGGAAACCTCAATGAATCATACCGGGTTGATGACAGATTGCTATGCACGTGATATTATTCCTGGATCTTAAGTTTAGCGATATCCCCAGGTGAAATGGTTTTATCGGAATATTGATGAAGTGGGATTTGTTGCCGTAAAGTAAACTGTCCTTCATAAACATGGTGTCAAAATAAACGATTTTATGTTCTCCGTCCTGAAATAACGCCAATGGCCCCTAACCTGAAATCATAAACTTCATGAATGCTGTTGGTATCAATCTTTGCAAGTTGTTTATTCATGCTGGCGGTGGTACAATAATAAGTTGTACAGCCGGGGAGGAATACCAAAAAAAACATTCCAAAGAGGGCATTGTTAAATTTTGTATTTTTTTGCATAAGTTGTTTTGTATAGAATCGAGGATTCATATTGATAGTATGAATAATTGGCCCGGTAAGTCATCCAAAGGTAATCAATAGAACCCTTCGAGTGTGACCGAGCCAGACATTCTCTTGCTTTCCTGGTTTTTCTATATAACTTTGTGGGTATCTGCCAGGATGAGGTGTTTGCCCCACCCTGAGAAGATTACCTAACCTTCATGTTTTATGAAAAAGTTACTGTTTGCCATTGCTTTTGCACAATGCTGTGCATTGCAGCTTGTTGCCCAGGAACACTTCCGGTTTGACAGCATCCGGCTGGAATTCATCAATAACGGTTTCCATGTGATGATCGGCGACAGCACCGGGATGAATGATACCGCCAATGCCCGCACCATTGAAAACACGTTTGTTGGCCATAGCGCCGGAAGCATGACCCGTGCGAGCCGGAATACTTTCATCGGGACCCGTGCCGGTGAGAATGACATCCTGGGCTGGGAAAACGTATTCGTTGGTGCCTGGGCCGGACGATGGGACTCTGCAGGCCAGTGCAATACCTATATTGGCGCAGATGCAGGGTCACATAACAAAACAGGCTGGTGCAATACATTTATAGGTTATGGAACCGGCATGCTTGATTCGGTCGGGGTTAATAACGTTTTCATCGGTTATTGTGCAGGTTTGCGAAATACCATGGGGCAAAAAAATATTTTTATCGGCACTACTTCCGGCTTTAATAATACTTCGGGAACAGAAAATACTTTTTTAGGAGTCTCCTCCGGTGGTTCCAATATTACAGGTAGCAGCAATACTTATATCGGCCGGAGAGCCGGACTTAACAACAAGACAGGATCAGGAAATGTTTTTCTTGGCTATTATGCAGGGTCTAAAGAAATGGGTAACAATAAGTTATATATTGCTAATGACAGCACCATCGCACCCCTGATATATGGCGAATTTGACAGAAACCTGCTGAAACTGAATGCAGAAACCAGGGTGGCAGATCATGACGTTTATATTACCGATCCTTCCAAAGGGGTCATTCTCAGATCGCCGGGAGGAAATTGCTGGCGAATCAGGGTGATGGATAACGGAACACTCATCACTGAACAGGTCAATCCGTGCCCGCAATAAAAGTTCAGGTTCTGTATGCAAAGTGCAAGCTACTGAATAGTGACTTATGATCGTAATCTGATATGTACGAAAAAAAAGATAAAAAAACCGCTGAGGCAAAGACCGGGCTGACTTCACTGGCTGAACTGGGTGAATTTGGCCTGATCGACCGGTTGACAAAGAATGTAAAGTATTATCACCCTGAAACATTGAAAGGGATTGGAGATGATGCTGCAGTAATGGATGCGGGAGACAAAGTCATCCTTTTTTCAACCGATCTGTTGGTGGAGGGTATCCATTTTGACCTGACCTATATGCCTTTGAAACACCTCGGCTACAAGGCTGCCGTGGTGAACATCTCTGATATAGCAGCCATGAATGGCATTCCCAAACAAATGACATTTTCACTGGCTGTCTCCAGCCGTTTTTCGGCAGAAGCGCTCGATGAACTATACACGGGGGTCATCATGGCATGTGAAAAATACAAGGTCGACCTGGTGGGCGGCGATACCAGTTCCAATATAAAAGGGCTGATGATCTCTGTTTCCATCCTCGGGGAGGCAAAAAAGGAGGAGGTTTGCTACCGCAGCGGCGCCAGGTCAGGCGATCTGCTTTGTGTAACAGGCGACCTGGGAAGCGCCTATATTGGCTTGCTCGTCCTTGAACGGGAGAAGTCGGTATTTCAGGTCGACCCGAACATGCAGCCGGAACTGACGGGATTCGATTACCAGATCGGCCGGCAGCTAAGACCCGAAGCACGGACTGACATCCGCAATCTGTTTATTGGGACAGGGATCAGTCCAACATCCATGATCGATATTTCCGACGGCCTGGCTTCGGAAATCCTGCATATCTGCAAACAATCCGGTGTTGGATGCAAACTTTTCGAGGGTAAAATCCCCATGGATGAGCATACCCGCGAACTTGCCAAAGAATATAAGATCATCCCAAGTGTTGCCGCCCTGAGCGGTGGGGAAGATTACGAGTTGCTTTTCACCGTGAAGCAGGAAGATTATGAGAAAATCAAGGATATAGCCGGGATCAGCATCATCGGACACATGACTGCTCCTTCGGAGGGGAAAGTGATGATCACACCCGATGGAAAATCCATTCCCATAACGGCACAGGGGTGGGATGGGATGCGCATCAGATGACCCCACCCCTCCCCTTGAAGGGGAGGGGCCGGGGGAGAGGTCGTCAGAATGATAGCGTTTTTAGCATGGATTCCACTTTTATAAGCATGGAGTCGGTGAAATCGAGGTGTGTGACAAATCGGATGGTTTGAGGATCGATTGGCAGCGCGTGTATATCGTTTTCTTTTAACGCTTTAAGGAATCCCCGGGCGCCATCTTTTTTCCTGAGGGTGAAAATAACAATATTGGACTCAACGGGTATAACGGATTCAATAAAAGGAAGGGTCTCAAGTGTTTTGCCCAGGCAATGCGCCCGGTCATTGTCCTGTTTCAGCCGGTCAATGTTGTTGTCCAGTGCATAAATACCGGCTGCAGCAAGATATCCCACCTGCCGCATGGCCCCGCCTAACGCTTTACGCACCCTTCGGGCCTTTTTGATAAATGTCCTGTCGCCGATCAATAATGAACCAATGGGCGCTCCAAGGCCTTTTGACAGGCATATCGATACTGAATCGAACAGTTTCGCGTATTTTTCAGGTTGTTCGCCGGTTTCAGCCAGTGCATTGAAAAGGCGTGCCCCATCCAGGTGAAACTTTAGTGCATGATTCTGGCAAATTTCCGAAATTGAAGCGAGGTCTTCATACCTGTAAATTGTGCCACCACGTTTATTCATGGTGTTTTCCACTTCAACCAGGGATGTTATGGGCCGGTGAATATCTTCGGGATTGTTGATATGGGTGAACACTTCCTCCGGGGAGACATGTCCGCGAGCACCCTCAAGCAGGCACACCGAAACACCGGAGTTTCGCATCATGGCTCCGCCCTCATAATAATAAACATGAGCATCCCGATGGCATATCACTTCATCACCCGGTCTGGTATACACATTGATGGCTATCTGGTTGGTCATGGTCCCTGAAGGGCAAAACAGTGCTGCTTCTTTCCCGAACAGCCTGGCTGCTTTATCTTCCAGGGCAATTGCCGTAGGGTCATCCTGAAAAACATCATCGCCCACCCGGGCCGATAACATGGCTTCGAGCATCTCTCGGGAAGGGCGGGTAACCGTATCGCTTCTCAAATCGATCATGAAGGTGGATTAATTGGAAACAACTAAAATCCTGAAAGAGCCAGGGGTGACTTTGCGCTTGCCATTGTCCATGGATACTTCGGCCGATGGCAGGTAAATCCGCCTTGTTGTTTCATCGAAAGTGATGGTGCGTGCGCTCTTCCGGGTGGAAAGTGTCTGGATGACCTTATAGTCGTCAGGGCCATCCTGATGTACCACCGTAAGGGTTCCTTCCCCATTGGATGCGAGGATGTTGCGGTCATCGCCAATGAAGATGAGCCCATCGCATCCTTCGCCCATGGGCAATATGGAAATAATCTTCCCGTCGGTTGCATTCATGACGACAATCTGATTCGATTCACTGCAAGCCGAGAACAGGCGGTTGTTTTTAATGTCAAGGCCAATTCCTGACGGTTCTTTCCCGGGCTCAAGGGGCCATTCAGCTATTATTTTCAATGTTACTGCATCGAACTTTACGATCGTCGATTTATCCTCGATGTTGCAATAAATTTGTCCACTGCCGTTTGAAACAGCGGCTTCAGGTTTGCCGGATACGGATAATGTGCCAGCGACAAGGTTCGTTTTTGCATCGATGGCAGTGACCGAGTTGCCCCTTCCGTTGAAGGTGAAGATCCGGTTGGTGAAAGCATCATAAATAATCGCGTCCGGATTTTTCCCGGTGGCAATTTTATCAACCACTTTCAAAGTCTTCAGGTCGAACACGATGACAGAATCTATTCGTCCTGCCGTGATAAACCCCTTGTTTAATGCAGGGACACAAACAATTCCATGAACACCGGGTGTGTTGGGTATCTGCCCGATGAGTTTCTCCGTTTTCAGGTCCAGTACCTCCACACAGGTTCCATGAGAGATAAACAATCGCTGGGTTGGTTTATCAACAGTCAGGTAATCCCAACCACCATTGCCTTCAACAGGAATTTCCTTCACTACCCTGTACGGACCGGCATTCTGCTGGGCACAGGTAATCTGAACGGCCATCAGCGATATAAGCATAAAAGGAAACAATTTTTTCATGGTATGTTTTTTTCAAAGGTCGGAAATTTTAAGAAGTATTTGCCATGGACTCAAATTTATTTTTCCTAAATCCTTCAGATCCATGCCATGTATAAAATTTTAATATCATTCACAGTTCTTTCGGATTATGAGTAACTTTGTAATGCTTTATAAAAACGGATCATGAAAAAAACCATCTTTCTGCTTGGCGTTGCTGGTTTGATGATCATGATCTCAGGCAGTTGTCGCAAAACAACCACACCGGAAAAGGATCCGGCCTCCATGGATGAGTTGAAAATTCCTGCCGGCTTTAACTGGGAATCCAGCCGTTTGATAAACCTGACAATCGGAATTGAATTGCTCACGGCCAATATCGGATCCCTGTGCCGGATTTCCGTTTATGATAAATATCCTGATCAGCAGGGAAACCTTTTGGTCAGGGGAGCCGCCGGATACGGATCCCCCTTTGAATATACGCTGCGCATACCCACTACCTTGAAAACCATCTATCTGAAAGCAGAAGACGGCAGCAGTTTTTCAGTGCTCGACAGCGTCGGTGTCAGTGAGAACATCAGTTATCTCTTTACCCAAACACTGTTTAGAAACTCCCTGAACCTAACAACTGATCCGGATTGCAGCGGCGCAACACCATCAAAAACCCTTTCAGGGAATCAGACCTACACCATCAACAACGGAACCTGGTACGTGACCGGTACTTTCACCGGGATCATCAATTTTGGTTCAAGCGGGGCATCCATCAACGTATGTGGAACCTTTCATCCCCAAATGATCAACAACATGGGAACCGGATGCAATATTGCGGTAACACAGGGAGGGACCTTTCAAATGGATAACAACCTGGTAATGGGAAACGGCTCCAGGCTTACCTTGTTCAGCAACTCACACATTTTGCTGGGTGGATTGACCATGAACGGAACCACACCGAGAATAATAAATTATGGCAGTGATTTCGTGATCAATTCACCATTTTCCCCAAACGGATCTTTAGAGAATTATGGATCGATGGTCATGAATGGCCTGAGCGTAACTCCATCTGCGACGCTTTTCGTTACAACAGGTTCCCTGGTCATCAATGGTAATTTCAATTTAAATACCAGTATAACAAACAATGGAGCCATTGAGGTTTTAGGCAATTTCAACCTGAACAGTGGCGGCACTTTATATCATAATTGTAAAATGATCGTGCACAATGCCCTGATCCTGAACAATGGCAATCTTGTCTTGAATGGCGCTTACCTAAGGGAAACCGCGCTCCTTCAAATCAATGCAGGAGCTACGGTTTTACTTAAAAATAATTCCATGATATCCACCTATGATTATGATCAGAATAAGGATGTGCAGGGGACAGGAGGCCGAAGTGAGATCAAGATCAGCAATCAAGGGTCTGTAAATGGACAAAATAAAGTGAGCGGATCAATTGAAATGGTAACCCCCTCAGGGACTTTAAACATGGGAGGCAGCATAAACTTTATCAATGGTGCCAAACTCACAAAAATATCTGCTGCAACCAATATCATTCCTGTTTCGAACTGTAACCCGGAAGGAATAGGCGGCACTCCGCCACCTGCAGATGCCGATGCTGACGGGATTCCCGACAATCTTGATAATTATCCGTCGGACCCGACACGTGCATTTGACAACTACTATCCATCCCGATCTGTTTATGGAACACTTGCTTTTGAAGATCTTTGGCCGAGCAAAGGAGATTATGATCTGAATGACCTTGTGGTTGATTACCATTTTCAAATTGTCACCAATACCCAGAACAAGGTAGTGGATATAAAACCCACTTTCTGTGTTCGGGCGGCCGGTGCCGGATATAACAATGGATTTGGTTTCCAGATTGACGGAGTCCTGCCGGGGCAGATAGCTACTGCCACCGGTTCTTCCCTTTTGAATTCATATATTTCTGTGGCGTCAAATGGAACCGAGCGTGATCAGGCAAAAGCTGTGATCATTGTTTTTGACAACTACAATAACGTGATTCATCGAGGCGGTGTCAGTGGCTTTTATAACACAGATCCCACCGTGCCCAAAGGATACGGTGATACAGTCAGGATCAGTATTCACCTCACCTCACCCCTTGCACAATCGATTGTCGGGTCTCCTCCCTACAATCCTTTCCTGATAAAAAATATGCAGCGGTCATCGGAAATTCATCTTGCCGATCATCCCCCTACTTCACTTGCCAATATGGAATTATTTGGCACAGGCAACGACGATTCAAACCCCGGAACAGGCCGTTATTATAAAACCTCCAACAACCTTCCCTGGGCTTTAAACCTGCCGGTAAAATTCGATTATACCTTAGAAAGGATTCCGATCATCCAGGGTTATTCGCATTTCTCCACCTGGTCCCAGTCGGCGGGAACTCAATTCCCTGATTGGTACACAAACCTTGCTGGATACCGCATTTCCACAAAGATATACCAATAGGATTTAATTGCAGGCCGATCCCACGCTGATCTCCCTTCGATTTTTTTACCTTGCTACAGGGAATAATATCCAGTGGGTGCTCAATGATTTTAACACATACGGATGAATGAATTTAACTATTTTTACAAAAAAAAATCATGAAGAGAACACTTTACCTTATTTTTATATTTTTAATTGCGGTTGCGGAATTGCTTGCCCAAAACACCACCAGGCCGGATACCCTTGCCAAAAAAAGTGGACCTGCCAGCGCTGACAGTACGGTTAAAAAAGAGACTGTCGCCGTAAAAGTGCAGGAACAACCTGCAAATAAAAAAGCCCGTAAAGATACCAGACCAATCAAGGACCGCATTGACTTTGACCTCGGAACGAGTTTCTGGATGAATACCAATCAGGTTTTCGGAGAGGTTTCGCTGCTCGTTTCTTATCGTTTCCCGAAGATCCTGAGTATCGGAGCCGGTCCGACTTATATTTTCAGTTATCAGCGTGATTATGACAGGAACCTGAATGGTTGGGGCGGAAAGATCTTTGTGAGGGCACAGTTGTTGAAATTCATCTACCTATGGACAGAATACCAGGGCATTGACAACCAGTATATCACCGATTGGAATCCATATACTGTAAGCAGCGGATATGTCGATTCCTGGTTCCTGGGCGCAGGGCTCAACATCAGGCTGGGGCGCAGGTTCGGCATCAACATGTCGGTGTTGTACGATGTCCTTCACGGGTCGACATCCCCCTACAACAGTGCAACGACCTACCGGCTGGGGTTTGCGTTTTAATGGGAAGCCCTAAACCCCCGGCCCCTTCTACCTTGGGGAGAAGGGGAGAACTCCTTCACCTTAAGGAGGGGGTCAGGATGAGGTCATTTTGTCGCCAATGAAAACGAAAATAATTCTGATTTCATTCCTGGCATGCTTTTTAACCGGGAATCATTTGGTAGCGCAACAGGCCACTGATCATCAGGGAATGGCAACCTCCATAAAGCCGGATGCTGACTCTGCATCTGTCCTGAAAAGTATCTTCGACAAATATGACCTCGCCGGAACCATTATTTTGTTCGAGCCTGCGAACGATCGGTATTTCGGATACAATCAAGCCCTTTGGGACAGCGGGTATCTCCCGGCTTCCACATTTAAAATACCGAATACGCTCATCGGTTTGGAAACAGGTGTGATCGACACAAACCATATATTCCGGTGGAAGGGAGAAAAAAGAAGACTCCCTCAATGGGAACAGGACCTTCCGCTGCGTGAGGCTTTCAGGGTTTCCTGTGTTCCATGTTTCCAGGAACTAGCCAGGAAAACCGGGCCGGAACGGATGAAATCCTACCTGGAAAAACTTGGTTATCCGGGTATGGATGTCCGCCCCGGAAACATCGATCTTTTCTGGCTTGAAGGAACTTCAAGGATTACGCCAAGGCAGCAGGTTGAATTCATCAGGCGCCTTTTCGATGAGAAACTCCCGCTGAGAAAATCGGTGATGCAGGCCATGAAAGCCATCATGGTCAATGAAATAACCCCCGGTTACACCCTGAGTGGCAAAACCGGGTGGGCCATTCGCAATGGCAACAACTTCGGATGGTTTGTCGGATATCTTGAAACCAAAGGGAAAGTGTACTTTGTAGCCACACTTGTTGTACCAAAAGACCAGAAGCAGGTTGAGGATTTTGCATCCGCGCGGAAACTGATCGCCATGGAGGTTTTCAGGCAATTTGGGTTGATTCCGGGTAATAGCAAGGAAACCCAATCACCGGGGCTTAAAAAATGAGCATCCTGGTTCAAGATTAATTGGCCTTTATCCGGTAACGGTTGCTGTTTTCATACGAATCGCACGGGCCGTAATCTGAATGCTTGTATTTCCAGTCGTTGCTGCCCGGTGAGATGTTGAATCCAAGGGCAAAATAGAGGTCAACTCCGCGTACATCCGTCAGGTTGATAAGTGTGCCAAGCTTTTCCGTCCCGATGGTGAAGCAATAAATGCGGAAAGACAACCCTATTTGCGGGTCCCTGAAATCGACCAGCGACAACGGCAGGTTTACTTCCCACAATGGCGTTTCATAGCGGGGGGTGACCGACAGCATGGTTGCCCGACGCACGGCGGGATTGCCCAGTTTGATCCCCTGGACAAAGGTCATGTTGGCAAAAACACTGTGGCCAAAATTATAATCGAACTGAAGGCTGAGGGCTGTGGGCAGCCAAACGGAGAATGCAGATTTATTCGTGAGGGAGGCCAGTGAATCCCCAAGCAGGTTGTGACTTGCCGACCGCATGAAATGCTGTATGCTGGTGGTATGAAAGCTCCTGAGTCCGGTCCACTGTTCATTGGTGACGTTGTTGAATTCATGAACCTGGACATTCTTGTCGAACGTTATCCTTCCAAGGTCAATCATTGAAAGCCCGGCCCTGAAACGATAATCCTCGTCCTGCGCGTCACGCTCCTTGCGGTTTGCTGCATTCCGGGTTGCCCTCCCGGTTTTCTGCAGCCAATTGATTCCGAAATCGACACTCCATCCTGTCCCCTTGATAAGGGGATCAAGGGTAAGGGCATTGCCCCCGGCATAATCCGTAGGCAGCGCAAAACCAAACGTGCAATTAAGTTCATCAAAATAGATGGTGTCGCTGTTCGGAACATGATAAGCAGTGTTATTAAGAGCGCCATAAGCGGCCCCTGTACCAAGCAATCCTTTGAAAGTCGCACCAGCCGTAACGTTCCTGTTTTGGCCGCTGAGAAATGTATATGCATAACCCAAACCCAGTTCAATCCAGGACAAGAAACTTACCTGGTAAGGCCCTTCGGAATAGGTTATATTGTGCTGGGGGGCAAAATCCATCCCTCTGAAAATGAAATTGGCTGTATTGTATGTCAATTTATCAACTGAAACGTTGTTCCGGAATCCGGTAATCAGCGAAAAAGCATGATTCCCGTAATGGATCATGAGCGACGGCCCCAGGATCCGAGTATTAGCATATAACCGTTTCAGTGAAGTAATTTTTTTATAATCCACAAAATGCAAAGAATCGGTAAATTGGAATTCAGGATATTGATAGACATACAGGTACTGCGGGTCATTGATATTGACGCTGAACAACCGGAGAAAGTTGTAATCCTTTTTATGGATATACAGGTAGTTTGAGTTGAGGAAAAAATCGCCTCCCAGCAGGTTCACATTGATGAATTGACGCTGGTAGCCCATGTTGGCAGGATTGACCAGGGAACCATTCACACCGGCATGGTTGCCACTGACAATACCAAGCATCTCCTGTGCGTTGGTGGTGACAATGCGGAGCAACAAATACATGAACGTCACGAGCAGGATTTTCACGATGAAATGAAATCTACGATGCATATCACGAATCGTTACCCTATCACAAACATACAATCAATTTCCACGTTTTCCAAATGCCGGAAATGCAGGTTATCCGCCACAAACTATTTTTATATACTTTTGCCGTTTTTACCAGTTCCCTTTTTCGCCATTTCACTATATAGGATGTTCCGCGCGCTGCTCTCACTTCTCCTGCTTTCATTCTTTCCAGTGATAATTGATGCCCAAATCAGGAATCCCGGAACGATTTCAGGCAAAATCATCGATGGAAGAAACAACCTGCCTGTTGAGTATGCCAATATCGTACTCCGGGATACCATCAGCCATACGATGGTTTCAGGCATGATCTCCGACAGCAACGGGTATTTTAAAATGAAGGGTGTTCCATACGGGACCTTTTACCTGGAATACAGCTTTATAGGGTATGAAAAACAACGGACCCGGACAGTTGTCCTCAGCCGCAAGAATCCCAGGATTGATCTGGGAGAATTGCATCTTAATTCCTCGGCCATCAACATGAATGAGGTAACGATCACCGGGGAGCGGAACATGATGATCAACCGGATCGACCGGAAGGTTTTCAATGTTCAGCAGGATATCCAGTCACAAACCGGCACGGTGACCGACATGCTCCAGACCATTCCTTCCATCTCGGTGGACATGGATGGCAATATCAGTCTCCGCGGATCCGGGAGCGTAACCGTTCTGATCAACGGCAGGCCATCGGTGATGACCGGTTCTGCCAACCTGGAACAGATGCCCGCATCGCTTGTGGAGAAAATAGAAGTCATTACCAATCCTTCTGCCCAATACCGGCCCGATGGAACAGGAGGCATCATCAACATCATCCTGAAAAAGGAACGGAAAGCCGGTTTCAACACCATCCTTGGAGCCAATGCCGGCAACAACAGCCGCTTCAATACGAACCTTCAGCTCAACTACAATACCGGGAAAGTGAATCTTTTCGGGAGTTACGGTCTCAGGCAGGATTACCGGTTCCGCAGTGGCAATCTCAGTTCGCAGACCATCGACACGGTTAAAAACGAGTCAACAACCCTTGAGCAAAACTCATCAGGCAGTTCACACTCCCTGTCGCATCTGGTTCAAATTGGCTCAGACTGGAGTATGGGCAAAAAGGATGTTGCGGGAATTTCCGGCACCTACAACTATCGTGAAAATAAACGTTCAAATAAGGATGATAATCTATACAAAGACAATGAACAGCAGCCCCAGGAACGATATACCCGCACACTCAACGGAAAAGAAGGCGAACAAAGCGCCGGGGTGACCGCTTTCTATGAACATGTTTTTAACAGGGAAGATGAACACATTCTCCGGGCCGATTTTGAGTACCAGCGGGAAAAGGAAAAGGAGGATGATTACTGGACGAACGACTACACTCTTCCTGCCTATCCCCAGGGGCAGGATCACACATTAGGAAACAATGGGAACCAGGAGTTCGATGGTTCGGTGGACTATTCCCGTCCTTTGTGGGAAAATGCAAGTCTTGAGTCTGGTTATCAGCAAATTGTCCAGATCAATGACCGTGACCAGGTGGTCGATCACCTGGATCCCGAATCCGGAAAATGGAACAACGACACCTCTGCCAGCAACCATTTCAAATCAAATCAAACGGTTTATGCCTTATACGGAACGATAACCGCCACCTGGAAGAAATTCACTGTCATGGCCGGATTGCGTGCAGAGGAGGCCACAGTTGATTTGAATTTCATTACCCTCGACGCTGCCACGAAAACCAATTATTTCACCCTCTATCCAACGGTTCATCTTTCGCTTGCTTCAGGCAAGAACGAATGGCAGTTGAACTACAGCAGGCGCGTGAACCGGCCTGACGGCGAAGACATGAACCCTGTTCCCGAATATCGTGACCCGCGCAACATCTATTCCGGCAATCCCAACCTGGAACCAGAGGATATTCATTCACTCGAATTCGGGTACTGTTTTCGTCCTGAAAAGTTTACATTTATTCCAACCCTTTTTTACCGGTACAAGATCAACGGATTTACCAGGGTTACCACCAGTTTGAACGACAGTGTCCTCATGACTACCATTGAAAACCTCGCCAAAGACCAATCGGCCGGAGTTGATATCAGTGGAACCTGGCAGGCCGGTAAAATCATGAACCTTAATTTCAGCGCCTCGGGCTTTTACAGCACGATTGATGCCTCGAATATCGGCTTCAGCAGCAATAAATCCACCTTTTCGTGGAACGCAAAGGCAAATGCATCCTTCAACATCACTAAAACTACCCTTTTTCAGGTTTTTGGACAATACCGCTCGGAGGTTCTTACTTCCCAGGGCTACCGGTTGCCAACCTGGGTTGTAAACCTTGGATTCCGCCAGGATTTCTGGAAGAAAAGGTTCTCGCTGATTGCAACGATTTCAGATCTTTTCAACTCACAGACAAACAGAACCACGGTGAATACAACCGTTTTAATCCAGGACTGGACCCGCCGCCGCGACGCACGTGTGGTGTATGTCGGATTCGTATTCAAATTCGGCTCCAGCGGGAAAAAGGATAAAGAGCCTAAGTTTGATTTTGATAACGGGATGTAACCCGTATTTGAATTATCTTTGCTTACTCATCTCAGGGTACTAACCGAAAAATATTTCACGCAGATGCTCACAGATTTTCGCATATTTTTGATTTTCAATTCGAATGAATTTACTAATTTTCGAAAATTAGCGAGAAATCCGATTTTCCTAACTTCATAATCAGCCCCGACGGGGGTGGGCGCGAATTAAACCCCATGGCAAATTCTCTGAACAAATATTTCTCCCATCTCGAATCCATCGTGAAGAACCTTCCTCACAAGCCGGGGGTTTACCAGTATTTTGATGAGAAGAACAAGATCATTTATGTTGGCAAGGCCAAGAACCTCAAGAAGCGGGTGAGTTCCTACTTTGCAAAGATCAACTCCATCAGCGGAAAGGTACAGATGTTGGTACGCAAGATTGCCGACATCAGGTACATTGTTGTAGAGACGGAGCAGGATGCACTGCTGCTCGAAAACAACCTTATCAAGAAATATCAGCCACATTACAATGTTGCGCTGAAGGATGATAAAACCTTTCCCTGGATCTGTATTAAAAACGAACCATTTCCCCGGATATTCCCGACCCGTCATGTAATCCGCGACGGATCAACCTATTTCGGCCCTTATGCCAACGTCCGGCTCATGCATACCCTGCTGGAATTGAGCAGGCAGCTATACCCTTTGCGCAATTGTTCGCTGGTCCTGAATGAAAAAAACATCCGGACGAGAAAATTCAGAGTCTGCCTGGAATACCATATCGGAAATTGCAAAGGTCCCTGTGAAGGACATCAGACCGTTGAGGATTACGATAAGTCGATCGCAGCGATCAAGGAGATCATCAAAGGAAACATCACCATGGTTGCAAGGCAACTCAGGGAACTCATGATGAGTTATGCCGCTACGCAGGAATTTGAAAAAGCACATTTTGTGAAGGAGAAACTGGCTTTGCTCGACAAATACCAGAGCAAATCTACCGTGGTCAGTCCGACCATCAATAACGTGGATGTTTTTTCCATCGTCAGTACCGGGCTTCATGCCTATGTCAATTTCATGAAAGTGATGAATGGCGCCATCATACAGGTTCACACCATCGAGATGATCAAAAAACTCGATGAAAGCCCCGAGGAGCTGCTCGCCATTGCCATTACCGAGATCAGGCAACGGTTCGAAAGTGTTTCACCGGAAATCATCGTGCCATTTAAAATGGATTATGAGATCCCGGGGCTGAATTTCACCGTTCCAAAGATCGGGGACAAAAAGAAGTTGCTGGAACTTTCGGAACGCAATGTGAAATACTACCAACTGGAACGGGAAAAACAAAAAGAGCTGGTGGATCCGGAACATAAGTCAAGGCGCATCCTCGATACCATGATGAAGGATCTCCGGATGACGGAATTGCCAGCGCATATCGAATGTTTCGACAACTCCAACATCCAGGGCGACAGCCCTGTAGCCGCAATGGTATGTTTTAAGAATACCAGGCCTGACAAAAGCGAGTACCGGCATTTCAACATTAAAACTGTGGAAGGCCCCAACGATTTTGCGTCCATGGAGGAGATCATTTTCCGGAGGTATAAACGACTCATGGAGGAAAAGAAGCCTTTGCCGCAGCTCATCGTTGTCGATGGCGGCAAAGGACAGTTGAGCGCTGCACTGAAAAGCCTGAATAAACTCGGGCTGTCCGGAAAAATGACCGTGATCGGGATCGCCAAGAAACTGGAGGAGATTTATTATCCCAACGACTCCCTGCCGATGTACCTGGATAAAAAATCGGAAACGCTGAAGGTCATCCAGCAAATGCGCGATGAGGCGCACCGGTTTGGGATCACCCATCACCGGCGCCGGCGCGAAAAGGCCACCATGTCGCCGCAACTCACTGAAATTCCTGGAATTGGAAATACCATCAACCAGAAACTACTCTGGAAATTCAAGTCAGTTAAAAACATTAAACTGGCTTCACTTGAAGAAATTCAGGGTGTGATCGGAAAGGCAAAAGGGAAAACGGTATACGACCATTTCAGGCCGGCAGATGTTCAAAAATGATTACGGCCCGGTAGTTTTCTGCACCTGGGGAACAGCCCCATCGGTTTTATAATCAATGACGCTTCCGCTTCCATTATATCCAAAAAGTTTAAAATAGTAGGTTGTATTGCTGTTCAGGTTGATAAAATGAACAATCTGAACGCCATATGGAACGTTTTGGTCGGTAGCACTGTTTGGATAAGGGATGCCGTCGATGGGGTTTGCAATGGCATCAAAGCCAATGGTGCTCATGCGCACAAGGTAGCCATCAGGCAGGATCGGACCGGGAGCATCAGTCCACTGCAATTCTATGTTCTGTGCCGAGAAGGCGGAGGTGTAATTTGTAGGTTCGGGGAGTATATTAGTGGTAACAGATCCGCTGCAGCTTACATTGACCAGGGTTGCACCACCGCCTGTATTCGCTACAAGTTCATTGCTGTAAATACCCTGAGCAAGTCCGGCTTTTAATTGTACATAGATGGTTGTATTGGCGAGGGTAGATAATGTATATGCTATTGTCACAGAATCGTCGAACAGGGTGTTGTTTAAAGAGACTTTGAAATCTGCAGTGCCTTTTACGGTAATATTTCCGCCTGAAGGCGTTAATGCTGAACCTTTCAGGACATATGTTTGCGAAACGGATGGTCCCGAACCGGCAATGTAGGAAAACGCGTTCAGTGCAGCCGGGGTGACAGTCAGTGTTGGAGCTCCGCCAACATTCCAGATGGAATACACATATTCCGGATGGTCAATAAAGGGGTTTCGGTTATGTTGTATTGCGTAAACCGCGTTGTTGCGGTCAATTTCTTTCTGGCTTACCGGGTCGGCAGTACTCCATTCGCCCAGCAGGTTAAGGAACCAGGTTTCAAAAACCGGGAAAGAATTGGCCTGAAGGATCGCTTCTGCATTCGGATCATTCGAATGCCAGGTAGAGATGACATTTTCATACCTTGTCGCCATGTAAAAATAATTCCTGGCGAAATCCCCTTTGTATTCATCCACAGGTTCGAAAACAGTACCCGTATACCCTGGATAAATACAGGCCCCTACCTTGGAACCATTACCTGAAGTGTAGCTGGCACTGCCCACTTTGCCAAACGGATAGTTGCTTCTCATCCCATTTACTTTCCCGTCGGTGGGTAAAAGATGAAAGAGGTCGGTATACATGGGTGTGGCATCATTGAACCAACTTGCAGGCCATGAGTGCTCGCGGTTGAAGCAATCGCATTCAGCCGAATAGTTGCCGCATTGATTTGTGCCAAAAGTAAACGTACAGCTGGAATACATATCCCATACTTTCCCGTTCGCTCTCTTGTCGGTGGTTTCAAACGCCGTCCACAGATAATCGTAACTTACCGAGGTATGGCCCTTGATGATGTTGTACAAAGCTGTTTTCAAGGGAGCGCCTGAAAGTCCGCTCGCTGCGTTATAATAACCTGCCGGGATTTGTGCTTCAGTGAAAAATGACAGCAGAACAAAAAGAAGTAATGAGGTCTTGAATTTCATGGGCGGGGAAAGCGTATGTTTAACAAGTATATAATAATTTACAAAGGTAGGAAAAAACAACAAACGGGAAGTATGAAATCAGTGAGATTCCATGAGGTCTCGTTTCCGCCAGCGGCAAAAAGCACCCCATCCGATCAGGCATCCCAACGCATTGGCAATGAAATCATAAATACTGCCCGATCGCATCGGGATAAAATATTTCTGGATAATTTCAGTAAATGCTCCCAGCGTCAAACCGAAAAGGAATGCAAAAATAACAGGATGCTTTTTAAGGAAAGGGAAAAAATCCTGCAATGCAAATCCCCGGGATTGAAGGAAGAAAAAAACGGAGAACAAAAAAACATGGATTAGTTTATCCGGTTGCAGCAGATCCATGAACACAGGAAGTTTCGGAAAAACTTTTCCTGGCAGGATGGAGAGACAAACAATCAAAAGGCCCCACAGAAGGGCCCAGAGATTGTATTTCAGGAATGTTCGCAAGGTTGAAGAGTCGCCGAACCCGATGATCAGCCTCCGATCAGCGCCTGGTATTGTGCCTGGTCAAGCAATTCGTCCACTTCACCTGTGTCCGTAAGACTGATCCTGATCACCCATCCTTTATCATATGGGTCCTGGTTGATGATCTCAGGATTGGTGGTGAGTGCATCATTGAATTCAAGGATCTCTCCGGAAACAGGCATGAACATGTCTGAAACGGTCTTCACGGCCTCTATGGTGCCAAAGGATTCATGTTTTCCAAGGGTTTCACCCACGGTTTCCACTTCTATAAAAACAATGTCGCCCAATTCATGCTGGGCATGGTCGGTGATGCCGATAAAGGCCTGTCCGCCTTCAACTTTCAGCCATTCATGATCCTTTGTGTACTTGAGATTTGCAGGAACGTTCATAGATATTGCGGTTTAATATTTGTTCAAAATTACATATTTATTTTAGAAGCGGTAAAGTTTTCGGCCTTTTTATTCGATCGCACGTATCTTTAGTACTTTTGTAAATTAATCCCCGAACATGAATTTTAATATTGAAAAAATAAGAGCGGATTTTCCGATCCTCCATCAGCAGATATATAACCGTCCCCTGGTCTATTTCGACAATGCCGCTTCCACGCAAAAGCCACGCCAGGTCATTGATGCCATCCGGCAGTATTATGAGCACGACAACTGTAACATCCATCGCGGGGTTCATTACCTGAGTGTAAAAGCCACGGAGGCCTATGAGGAGGCGCGCAAGGAGATCAGGAAGTTCATTAATGCAAAAAGCACATGTGAGATCATTTTCACGAAAGGTGCTACGGAATCGCTGAACCTGGTTGCCTCCTCCTTTGGGAAGCGGTATGTAAAACCCGGAGATGAGATCATCACCAGCATCATGGAGCACCACTCCAACTTCGTTCCATGGCAGCAAATGTGCCTGGAACGCGGCGCCAGGCTGCGGATATTGGGAATCAATGACTGCGGGGAACTTGATCCGGGCGAATTGAATGCAATGATGAACGAAAAGACCCGGCTGATTGCAGTAACCCATGTATCAAATGTACTGGGAACTGTCAATCCGGTGAAGGAGATCATCTCCCTTGCGCATCAGCATGAAATACCGGTATTGCTCGACGGGGCACAGGGAGTGTCGCACCTGCCGGTTGATGTGCAGGATCTTGATTGTGATTTCTATTGTTTCTCAGGCCATAAAATGTATGCACCGATGGGAACAGGTGTAATGTATGGCAAAGAGATTTACCTGGAAGAGCTTCCACCATACCAGCTTGGTGGCGAGATGATTAAAGACGTATTCCTGGATCATACAACCTTTAATGAGCTGCCTTTCAAATTTGAAGCCGGGACTCCCAATGTTGAAGGGGTCATGGGGCTGCGGGCTGCAATTGCATACCTGCAGGAACTTGGCATGGAAAATATTGCGGCATATGAAGGTCACCTTCTAGGGTATGCGACTGAAAAATTATCGGCAATCGAAGGAATAAAGTTTTTTGGTACTTCCAGGCATAAGGCCAGCCTCATCTCCTTTCTCCTGGGCGACATACATCCATACGATGCCGGGATGATCATCGACAAAATGGGCATAGCGGTCCGTACCGGCCATCATTGTGCCATGCCGCTGATGGATTATCTGAAGATCCCCGGAACGGTGCGTGCCTCTTTTTCGTTTTACAATACAACAGAAGAGGTTGATCAGCTGGTAACCGCCATTCTTAAGGTTAAGGAAATGCTTGCCTGATGTTCGTTTAGAATGACTTTACGACCAAAAGACGAAAAAATTCAAAGAGATTTCGATTGTATGGAGCGAACACTTTCCGCGGGAATCTGCATGAACTTTTTCCTTGTTTTAGGAAATAATTCCAGTACCCGACTGTCAGAAAGAATCTCTCCAAGGTCTATCTGATCCTCGTTGTGGTCGTTGTATCCCCTTTTGCCTTGATATAATCCTGTTCTGGAATTAACTCAATGCCATCATTGGTCATCTGGAATGTGGATTCCGCAGAGGAATTCATCATGAAATACCAGTAAGGCTTCAGTAGTTGAAACTCCGGATCAAAATGGATAAATTTTCCTTTCGGGATACGGATAACCAGGTTTACGGTCTGGCCACGCCAGCATTCCTCCCTGGGAAGTCTCATAAACGGGCTGATTTTCAATGTGTCCCCTGATGTGGCAGACTGAAAACGTGCCCCTGAGAGGTTTTGGTAGGCTTGAATCCGTGATTTCCCCCTGGCCATCGAAACCTGTGAGATGGAGAAAAGGCTGTCGGCGGCTTCTTCCAGCCTGATTTTTGGCACGACGAGCAGTTCTTTGTCTTCGGTGATAACGGTTTTCCATTCACCCAGTAATATATATTGCTCATTGCGGAGATATTTCAAGCCAGGATCATCCGGGAACATCGACACAAAAAGGGTATCGCATGCCGGTTTTTCCAGGGCGATTTCAATTTGCTTCTCCTCCCCGAACTTATAAAGGCTGTAAACCCGCAAAGCCGACCAGGTCAGGAAGAACAGCCCCACAAGCCAGATGTTGAACATGGTAAGTCCGAGATGTTTGATCCGGTCGAACCGGAATACCATTCTCAGTCCGTTATAGAACATCATAAAAAGGGGGATCCCGAGCACAATCAGGAGGATCACCTGGAGGTAGGGCACGGGTATGTTGCATCCCACTAAAAGTTTTGCCAGTGATGGAAAGGAGAGGACGGTAAATTCATTGTCGGAGTATATTCCCCCGGTCCATCCAAGGGTATAGGCGAGCAGTGCGATAAGCAGGCTGATTCCGACGAGGACCAGGATGATACCGGCAAGGATGACGAGTCCTTTCCCGAAACAAGCAAGGACATCCATAATGCCTTTCCCGATTGTTTCGAAAACGGAAGCTGATCCTGTCCCGGCCCGTTTGATGGTTGTTGCTGATGCGGAGGCCATGTTGCCGATCCTGTTCCCAAGTTCTGAAACCTCTTTGCGCAATGAATGCTCGATGTTGGAGATGTTGATTTTCTTCCCACGCATTTCAAGTTTATCAGTGGTTGTTTGAGCTTCGGGGATAACAAACCAGAGGACCAGGTACAACAGGATTCCCGAGCCACCTGCAGCGATTAATACCAGGAAGAACAGCCTTACCCATACCGGGTCGAGATGGAAATAGGCGGCAATGCCGGAACAAACACCGGCGATGATTTTTTCTTCGGGATTGCGGAAAAACCGTTTATCCCCTTTTTCTCCGCCGGGTTTATTTGCAGCCTTATTTGTATCCTGTTCCTGGTCCATTTCGACCGGCTGGCCCATGATGGCGATCACTTCATTCACATCGTCCATGGTGATCACCTGCCTGTTTTCAGAGCGTTTCTCATTTAGGATCTCAGCGATCCGCGATTCAATGTCATTCAGGATATCCTGGTATCCTTCCTGTTTGCTGAAATGTCTTTTCAGATTTTCAAGGTACTGGTTCAGGAAGAGATATGCGTCTTCATCGATGTGAAACACAATGCCGCCCAGGTTGATTGTCAATGTTTTTTTCATGTAAATTGTCTGTTGAAAAATAAAAAACTATTTAAAACTGTTACACTTTGCACTTATAAATCATCCCATCCTTCCAACAATCTTCTCGACAGATCCGATCAGGTCCTGCCAATCGGTTTTTAGTACCGACAAGGCTTTTCGTCCCGGTTCGGTAATTTGGTGATATTTGCGCGGAGGCCCTGATTTGGACTCCTCCCATCGATATACGGTAAGTCCGTCGTTTTTCAGCCTTGTCAGCAAAGGGTACAAGGTTCCTTCGACAACAATAAGTCTGGCTTCTTTCAACTTCGTGATGATGTCGGAAGCATATGCGTCCTGCTCTGCTATGATCGCCAGGATACAGAGTTCAAGAACTCCTTTTCGCATCTGGGCATTTTGATTTTCTGTGTTCATGGGGCAAATATAATATGTATTTTAGTACTATGCAATACATGGTACTATAATTTATGAATATTTAACATTTGCGGACAGGTAGGCAGGGGATAGAAGGGGTTGGCGGAATGGGGAATTGCGATTTTTTTTCAGATTTCGGTATTACCTTTTCGGTTTTTTCGGATTAAGCAATAAAAACATGAAAACGCACAAGGATCTCGATGTCTGGAAAGGCAGTATGACTATGGTAAAGGAAGTTTACAAACTAACTTCTGCCTTCCCAAAAACTGAAATGCATGGATTGACGGATCAAATCAGGAGGGTAGCCGTTTCGGTACCGGCAAACATCAGTAAAGGTTCTGCAAGAAATAACACGAGGGAGTTCAACCATTTTCTGAGGAAATCGTTGGGAAGACTTGCCAAACTCGAAACCTTATTAATGATCGCAATTGACCTTGAAAACTTATCACCGGAAGACTGTAAACCTCTTTTTGAAAAAACAAATATGATCATTGTCCAACTAAGCAACCTGATGAAAGTACTTGAAATTAAAATTCAATTCAATGACCAAATCCAACAGTGAACGCATCCGGCTGTCCGCTCGTCCACCCGTTTTCCTTACCTTTGCCATCCTAAACCTCCACCCATGACCATCCCCGAAGCCGAATCCCAGATCATCAGTGAGTTCTCTATGTTTGATGACTGGATGGATAAATACAACTTCCTGATAGAACTTGGTAAAACCCTGCCGGTCATCGATGACCAGTTTAAAACAGATCAATACCTGATCACCGGATGCCAGTCGAAGGTTTGGCTTCATGCAGCCATGAAAGATGGCCGGGTCATTTTCACGGGCGACAGCGATGCCATCATTACCAAAGGCATTGTGAACCTGCTGATTCGGGTGCTGTCGGATCAATCCCCGGAGGATATCATCAACGCCAAACTGGAATTCATCGACCAGATTGGCCTGCAGGAACACCTGTCGCCCACCCGCAGCAACGGGCTTTCAGCGATGATGAAGCAGATGAAGTTGTATGCGATGGTGTTTAAAATGAAGGGGGCCTCATAAACTAATAAGGTCTTTCCTTGCTCCTATACTCAACCGGGTATTCTGGGAAACCCACCGGGCTACTCCAGTCGTTCTGCTCCCATCGGGCTAATCCAGACATGTTTGTCTCACCGGGCTGAAGCCCGGCGTTGAGATATTGTTTACCGTGATTTACACAGTGCTGCACTGAAGTGCAGCCAGAACTGTTTTTACATTTTATTAACAATAAATGTCTTGTCGTATTACCTTTTGAGGGAAATCCTGATTAAGCATAAAAAAAGGATATGTCATATGTTAAAATCTGGGTGCATGCAGTCTGGGGAACAAAGAAAAAACAACCGTTTCTTGTTGGTGATTTTAAAACAGAAACCCTGAAACACATCGTTGAAAACGCAGAAGAAAAAGGCATAGAAATCTGCTGTGTCAATTGCTGGGTTGATCATGTCCATTGCCTCATCAGGCTTGGCCCTGACCAATCTATTGCCGGTGTCATCAAAATGGTTAAAGGAGAGTTTTCCCGCTGGGCCAATCAAAACAAGCTGACAAAGAAAAGATTTAGCTGGGCAAGGGAATATTATGCCTGCTCGGTGAGTGAAGGAAATTTGCGAAAGGTGAAACATTATATCCTAAACCAGGAGCGGCATCACTCGAAACGAACATTTCAGCAGGAAGTGGCTGCCTATTTTGAGGAACATGCCACCAACGCGTCAATTTGACCGTGGACTTTAGTCCACGATATGGCAATATGGCAAGGGTGGACATCTCCAACCCCATGATTCATCATGGGGCTTGAGAGCGTCTGCCAAATCAAAACCTTCTATGCTTCAGCCCGGGCTTGGACTTGGACCGGCAAATCAAGTTACGCGACAAAGCTAACGAGGCGGCATGGTCCTTTACAACCTGACAGGGTGTATGTGATGATCCGGTACTCCATGCGGCCAGATGGGGTTCAAGATCCGGTGAGGCACCCCATGCTGAAGCATGGGGTTAGGCTGGCGCGGGACAGACGTGAAAAGAGGCGCGGACTGAAGTCCGCGGATGAAGAACATCTCCCCAACGTATCAACTTGACCGTGGACTTTAGTCCACGAAACATGCTCGCAACGGTAGACATCTCCAGCCCCATGCTTCAGCATGGGGCCTGGGAGCAGCTGCCGAATCAGAAACTTCCATGCTTCAGCATGGAGCTCATGGAGATTCTACCGAATCAGGTGCTTCCATTTTCAAGCATGGAGTCTGGTGATGAGGTATACTCCCTATTCCGCCTGAAAGGGTGCATGAGAGGGTCCGGCACCCCATGCTGAAGCATGGAGTTATGCCTGGCGGGGACAGACTTGCAATGGAACGCGGACTAAAGTCCACGAATGAGGACCATCTACCCGCCACATCCACCTGACCGTGGACTTTAGTCCACGATATGCAAGATGGCAGCGGTAGACCTCTCCAACCCCATGCTTCAGCATGGGGCCCAAGAGCGTCTGCTGAAGCATGGGGTTAGCCTGGCATGGGACAGGCTTGCAATGAGGCGCGGACTGAAGTCCGCGGAGGTTAACGAATGGACAATATGGTTGACACGGATTATTTGCCCGCCATCGGTTCATTTTTGTCTGGCAACCATCAATCCTTTACACAGCGTAGCGTAAGACCACTCGCCTTATTACTTGCGTCTGAACCGCAATAACTATTGTAAAAGAGCAGGTCATTGCCGTTACTTACATTATTCTGCGTGCTGCTCCAGGGGGATCCGTAGGAACCTCGCGACATCAAAGAACCAGCGGCGGAAAGGTAACCTGCTGTATGCAATTTTAAACCGGAATTCCAGGGACCGTTCCAGTTTGTCCAGGCTCCGCCTGCATCTACATTGAGCCATTCGGAATAAGTGGGAATGCGCCAACCGGATCCAAGTTCAATGGTACATGGGTCGTTGCCAGTTGTCCAGTTTGAAGATTCGCTGATACTGGTTATCCATGTGGTATTTGGTGTGCGGGTAGTCCCATCATGTTTGTAACCTTGTTTACGGTTAAACTGCCAGTACCAGCCGGCAGAGGCTTCCGTTGCATCGTTTACAGCGGTGCCCTGGTGGTCGGCGCCCAGGTTGCTGGTGATCCAGCATTTTGCAAGTTCTCCGGGTATATTTGTAACAATGCCATAGATGACCGTTTTAGTAACCGGGGATACGGATCCTGCTACATGATTAATTGTGATGGTAGACCCGCATGTTGAAAGGCATGCAGAAGTTGTTTGATTAATGTTAATTGCAGTGGAATTGCCACAATTACTATATGCCCATGCATATCGTGTATAAGCAGTATTGCATGTAAGCCCGGTTTCAGTTTTCGAAGTCGCCGTGCTCATGTCGGTGGCTGTTGCATAGTTGTTTGTTGTACTCCATTTATATCCTGTGGCGCCAGTTACAATATTCCAGTTCCAGATGATCTGGGTAGCTGACGGAACATGCGTTCCTGCAGTGGGTGATGCTGGCGGATTCAGTGATGTTGACTGAGTAAGTGTGACAGAGGTGGAGTTCCCGCAGGCACTGTACGCCCATACATATCGTGTATAGGCAGTGTTGCAAGTAAGTCCGGTTTCAGTTTTCATTATAGCCGTGCCCATGTCGGTGGCAGTTGAATAGCTGTTCGTTGTGCTCCATTTGTATCCAGTGGCACCAGATACTGTATTCCAGTTCCAAATGATCCGTGTAGTTGAAGGTACATGTGTTCCGGCAGTGGGTGATGCCGGCGGATTCAGTGACGTTGACTGAGTAAGTGTGACAGCGGTGGAGTTCCCACAGGCACTATACGCCCAGGCATATCGTGTATAAGCGGTATTGCAGGTAAGCCCGGTTTCGGTGTTTGTGGTCGCCGTACCCATGTCGGTGGCTGTTGAATAGTTGTTTGTTTTGCTCCATTTATATCCCGTGGCACCGAATACCGTATTCCAGTTCCAGATGATCTGTGTTGGTGAAGGTATATTTGTGCCTTCTGTTGGAGCCGGAGAAAATGGTGATTGAGTGGTTGTTTCTGATAATTCGCATGGGTAAGAAAATCCACAATCATTGAAAGCCCAGACATACCTTCTATAGGTCGTCAAACAGGTAAGCCCTGTTTCCATGTTTGAAGTTACTGTTCCTATATAGTTGGAGGTATTGATGTCATTAACCGTATTCCAAAAATAGCCAAGGGCTATGGGTACTGAATTCCAATTCCAGATGATCTGGTTTGCGGATGGAGTGTGACTTCCGGACGATGGCGAATACGGCTCATAACATATAAGATAAATCATGTTCCATTTTCCGCCTTCATATACTGAAATTCCTGCTGTTCCATCCGTATTGCAATTTGTGCAATATATCATTAATCCTTCAGATGGATCCAAAATGGCATTGCGCTGCTCAAAGGTCATCCGGGGAGGCAGGAACCCTTTGTTGATGAAACTGACATCCAGCCCGGCAGAGGGATCGGGGAAACTGTTATCTGTTTTAATCCCAACTTGTGCAATCGCACTGATACCAGTTACGACCATTACGATTAAGAGGAAGCGTTTCATAAAATTATAACATTCTGATTATTAGGTAACCCTATTCCTATTATAACAATCTGATCTGATACCAACCTGGTCATTATTAGTCTCTGATACAACGCAAAGGCCAGCCGTCTGACTTGAAAGAAGCATTCCCCATATTACTGTGAGCATTGTTGGAGGAAAGAATCCAGCTGTTTGTGGAGCTTACTTGTGTACTACTATAGTTTCCGCATTGTGAGCCACGGAGTTGAATCGATCCATCATAACCATTGAGAAACCCGGCAGCATGTAATTTCAATGCAGATCCATAAGTGTCGTTCCAGTTGGTCCAGCCTCCGATATTGTCGACATTGTACCACTCAGTATAGGTTGGGATACGCCATGCAACACCAAGTTCTATCCAACATGGATCGTTGGCAGCTTGCCAGTTAAGGTTTTCATTTATATTATTTATCCAGATGGTATTTGGGGTCCTGTTTGTCCCATCATGTTTGTACCCCTGTTTAAGGTTAAATTGCCAATACCAGCCTGCAGAAGCTTCACTATTATCATCGACTGCGGTTGCCTGATGATCGGCGCCCAAATTGCTCGTAATCCAGCATTTTGTTGGTTCGCCGGGAATGTTGGAAACCGTGCCATAAGTTATAGTTTTATCAACTGGAGCCACAAAACCCGCCAAGTGATTTATGGTGATTGGATTACCACATGAATTAAATGCCGAATAGCTTATATTGTCGATACAAACTTGTCCCGAATTTACTGACTGCTGCTTAAAATCTAGAATGAAATTTCCAACAGTGTTCACTGTGATCGGCCCTGAATTTTTAATTATACTTTGTTCACCAGACGTTGTTGCAGTGTATACCAGGTTTCCATTAACAAATACATCTAGGGAAACACCCGTAGCGAAAACCTGTTTGTAATCGAAACTTAGTGTTCCACAACCGTTGGAAATTGTTCCCGATGATACCTCAGCTAATGGTGTACGTGCTTTCCCAAGGGTAGGTGAAGGTGATATGATTACTGAATCTCCGCGACATTGGAAATATGACCAGGATGATCCATCCTGACCTAAAAACGTGCCGTTATTGTATGTGCTGGACGTTTCCGGATAATTGTTGAAGTTTTCTATTTCAGACAAGACGGGGCAATAAGAGGTGGTTTGTGATAATAATACTGTAGAGGAATGTCCACAATTGTTGTATGCCCATGCATTTCTTGTGTAGGCGGTATTGCACGTCAGCCCGGTTTCCGTTTTGTTGTTTGCGACTCCCAGATCTATTGCTGTTTTATAATTGTCGATAGTATTCCATTTATATCCTGTCGCTTCCGCGACAGGTGTCCAGTTCCAAACGATCTGGCAACTTGACGGGACATGTGTTCCCTCTGCCGGAGCCGGAGAAAAAGGAACTTGGGAAGTTGTTTGTGATATTTCGCCTGCATACGATTCTCCACAATCGTTGTATGCCCAGATATATCTGGTATAAGTTGTCCAGCAGGTAAGTCCTGTTTCGGTTTTTGATGTTGAAGGTCCCACATCAATTGCACTGATAAAATCAGGATCTGTATTCCATTTATAACCACTTGCAATGGGTACAGCGCTCCAGTTCCAGATAATCTGGTTTACATCAGGTATATGAGTCCCGGGTTCAGGGGTGTTGGGTGGATAACAATTGTGATACACCATTTTCCATCTTCCACCCTGAAATACGGATACCCCTCCTGTTCCGTCCGGATTACAATTTGTGCAATAGACGATGAGTCCTTCAGCAGGATTCTCAATGGCATTCCGCTGTTCAAACGTCATCCTGGGCGGTAAAAATCCCTTGTTGGTGAATTTCACATCCAACCCGGCGGAAGGGTCAGGCGGACTGCCATCGGCATTGATGGAAACCTGTCCCGAAACCGGAAAACTGACCAGGATAAAAAAGCAACACCAGCAGGAAAGGTAAAAGAACTTTGATTTCATGGGCTTCATTTTTCTGAAAATTAATCCAAAATCCCATGAGGTAAACAAAAAGGCACACCTGTTGCAGGAAGACCTTTTTTTTGAAATAAAGGGGCCGTTTATTTGTAGGAAATGCTTAGCTTACAACCGGTTCTCCAACTCACGCAAATGGTTGAGGGGAATATGAAAGGTCAGCTCCCGGTCTTCGGTTTTGATGAGACATTGCCTTTTTTTCCTGTCGACGGAGACCAGGAATGAGAGATTGATCAGGATGGACCGGCTGATCCGGCAGAATTTCCGAGGATCGAGCAGCGCTAGGACTTTGCCGATGTTCATGGAAACAACGATCTTTTTGTTGTTGGGGAAATGGAGATCAGTGTAATTCCAGTCGGCTTCACAGTAAATGATCCCGGATGGATCGACCATGGTAAACCCGTTCTGGGTGTTGAACCGGATTTTTTTTTCGGGAGTGATGCATTCCAGCAGGTTGTCGATTTTTGCCGCTAAAACCGTATCACTTTTTTCAGTGGTGTACCGGAGGATGGTCGTTCTGAATTCTTCCTTGTCGATGGGCTTTACAAGGTAATCAAATGCCGAAGCTTTGAATGCCTGAACAGCGTACCGGTTAAAAGCCGTCACAAAGATGATATGGGGAGGCCGGGCATATTGTTTCAGTTCGGCGATCAAGTCAAAGCCCGATTTGCCGGGCATCTCGATGTCGAGAAAGATCAGCCCGGGCTGATGCTGAAGGATCGCCTTCAAAGCCTCATCAGCCGATTTGCATTGCGATACTATTTCAAATCCGGGATAATCCTTCAGGAATTCGGCAACCATGTGGCGGCCGTCATCCTCATCGTCAATGATCATGCAGGTAACTTTTTCAGCCACGGATGTTCTCATAGTGCAAATCGGTTGGAATGTGAATAATAACTTTGGTTCCGGCAGGAATTTTTTCCTGATATTCCAAATCAAGAATTTCATATGAGATTTTTGACTTGTTGAGCCGGTTCAGCACCGCATAAAAATTTTCCATGATCTGCATCCCGTTGCCGGTGGACGGGGATCCATTTTCCGCTGCTTTTTTCCTGCCGATCCCGTTGTCCTGGATGGTGATCCGCAGGGAGTTGTAATCGGGATGGTTTTCAACGGATATGGTTAATTCCCCGCCAGATTCGAGATGACGCAACCCATGTTTGACGGCGTTTTCAGCATAAGCCTGGATCACCATCTTTGGAACAGCGGTCATCTGGTCAACATCCGGGTCGATGAGGATGTGATAATCGAATTGATCTTTAAAACGGAATTTCTCAAGCTCAAGATAGTTGGTGACAAACAAAATTTCATCCTGGAGGCTGCGGTGTATCTGGTTGCTGTTTTCCAGCTGAAACCGGATCAGCCGTGAGAATTTGTTGAGAAAAAGGTAGGCCTCATCGCGGTTTTCTTTATAAATAGCCGTCCCGATCGAATTGATGGCGTTGAAGATGAAATGCGGATCCACCTGGCTGCGGAAAATTTTTAAACGCAAATCGGTGATCTGTTTTTCTGCCTCCTGTTTCCGCCGGATCTGGATCCGCTGAAGTTTTCGGATCAGCAGGATGAATGCCGATAAAACAAGGTAGATCGCCACATACGATGCATACTTGAAATAGTGAAACGGATTTTTTGAATACGACAGCGTCATAAACGAGTCCCCGCTCTGGATAAAGATCACCGGAGGTTCTTCTCCCCGCAGGATCATCGAAAAATTTCCGTTCCCCTTGACCGGAAACGGCGTTGAACAAAACGCGGGATCAGCGAAATCATTCCGCACAATGGTGATCCGCTGACGGTAATTGTCAATCACTACAAATTCGATTGCTCCATCTGAGTCGACATCTGCCTGCCTCGATCCCTGCAGGCTGAAATCGTCCAGTCTGACCAGTTGAACTGTATCCAGGGCATCATTCAACTCCGCAGCAACGGGATCCTCCCCGGTTAAAAATAAACGGTCATGTTCTTTTCCAAGGCTAAACAAGGCATACTGCTTCAATGGCCCTGTTCCTGTGAAATTTTTTTTTTTCAGCATATTCCCTGCAGGATCAAAAATATACAGGCAATTGTTTTGAACTGCAGAATGGTTGTTGTAAACAGCAGCGATGTGGTTTTTATCATGATTTCTGTAAGCGACAGGAGTGATCGATGAAGTATAACCAGGGAAACCGGTTGGTGAGAAATTAAGTTTCAGTTTGGCATTAAAGATCATCAGCCAGGCCATGCTGTCAGGGTAGGGAACAGATGCACCGGCAGGATAATTGTTGATGGCATAGCCCGTACACAAAATTTCCGGGTAACGGTCCCCGTCCAGGTCGGCAATATCATTGATGCCAATATAGGCACCATCACAGTTCATGCTGATCAACGTATCCCGGGAAATGTTGTATACGAAAACTGCCCTTGGCATTAACGGAAACCCGGCCATCACATCAAACAACAATTCCCGGGTTCCATCCATGTCCATGTCAATGAGATGTAAATCTGATATCTGGTAATCGTACACCCCCTCCTTCCCATGGACGGTGGCAATGAATTTGTTTCTGAACAGGAAGGTATCCCTGCGTCCGTACTCCACCCCGTCGAGAAAAAGGCTGTCGTTGCGCTGAACAAACATGAAAATCGGGTTTTTTCCGCTGCCGTTATAATCACCCCAGAAAAACCGCGGCCCGCGTGGCGCCAGGATCCCGTCAAAATACAAATGCCCGAGAACGCGTTGGAAATGATCCTTTATCTTGATGGAGGCCTTGCCTACCGAGTTGTTGAATGCGCTCAGCTCCTCGGTATACCCATCCTGGTTTACATCCACGTACTGAATGTAGGAGTTGTTTCTTTCAACAGCACCCGAGGAACTTACCTGAACCTCATATTTACGGAAGAAATCGGGAAGCAGCCAGATGAGGGCAAATGCAACAATAAATGCAAGGAAATATGGGCTTAACAGCAGAAACTCGATCTTTTTGAATCCATTTCGCAAAACCATATCATTTGCATAAACCGATTCAAACTTACATAAAAACTGCGGTTCATACACACACCGCATAAAAATCAGCGTTCCGGCTTTTGCCGGAACGCCCCCACAGCCTTACCTTTATATTTGATAACGAGCTCGAAGCTCA
>CAIVAT010000191.1 GCA_903903985.1 uncultured Bacteroidales bacterium
GGGCAGAACCGTAAATTGCTTCATCACATCTTCCAGTACTTTTTCGTGGGCGATCATGTTTACCCTGCGGGCTTCATATATTATAATGGGCGAATTACTGACGATGGCGGTGATACCATTGAAATTGATACCATAAACCAAGTCGGCACGTTTTCCCATTCCGATGGGGCCATAATCTAATGGGCTGGAATGCCTGATAATCCCATAAATGTACTTTCCTTCTTTAGGAATTTCTGATTCGTTGCTCATATAACTCTGCGATATTTACGATTTACGATTTATAGTTCCCACTTTTCGGGAAATATTTTCAGGTCGATAAAATTAAAGATCGGCAAGGGGGCTGTATATACAAAGTCGCTCCGGTCCTGGTATTTAATTCCAAGGTCGGCCATGATATTGTCGAATTCCACCTCGCGGCCGCTGTTTACCAAAAATGCCGTATTCATAAACATGGCATCGCTGTTCTTTTTGTTGTGTTTAAATTCGAACACCGATTTGCGAAAGGCATCGATAATTTTGCCGGCCTCCTCTTCTTTCTTTTTAATGAGGGCATGCTCGACCAGTTTCCCGGCCTCAGCAATTTTCAGGTTTCTTGTTGCCTGGTCATCCAGTTTTTCGATTTCGGCCCTGATTTTTTGCAATTCAAGGTGCTCCCTGTCGATCTCTTTGTAGATCATTCCCATGTTTTTCCAGGTTCCCCTCACATTGAGCTCCACCTTGTTTTCAAACTGCTTCAGTAGTTCCATAAACTCGCTGTACCTCCGGTTGAGCAGGTTGCGTATTTCATCGGGAGTTGCCGCGATGGTGCCAAAGCGGATCGGAAGGATGCTTCTGAATTCCTTCATTACCTCTTCGATCACCTTCTGGTGCGCAAGCATGTTTTCGGGATTGACAACAAACCTGCTGAGCGGATGGTCGCTCACAACCATGCACAACCCATCAAAACCAATTGTGGATACCAGGTCGCCGCGTCCTCCAACTCCGATGGGCCCCAAGTTGACATCATAATCCGAAGCAATGATGCAATAAATGTATTTTCCGTCGCGCTGCATAATACTCCTTTATTATTCCTTTATTTTTACGAGAATCAAATTTTCAATCACTGTTTCTTTTGCAAGTAAAATATATTCGTCTTTCGACAATTGCCTTACTGCCGCTGCATAATCAAGCAGGGTATGGTAGGCCTTTTGTATCGTATTGAAGTTATCTGCATCACCTGTGTCATGACTATTGTCGGGATGAAATATTTTGGCTTTTTCCAGATATGCCTTCTTTATTTCATTTTCGGTAGTTTTGTTATTAAGGCCAAGTTCTTTTCTGGCGCTGACCACCAACTCAGGATTCAACTCACTTACCTGAAGGGTGTAAAAGCTATAACATGGCAATGGTCCTACCAGTTTGAAATTCAGGACGCCATTGTATTCTTCATCCATTTTTTCAATTGCCTGTTCAAATTGCGTGGCATTATTCCTTTTCATCAACACTGCTGAATTGGTTACCATTTGGTCGTTCATCACCTCATGAATTTTTATATCAATGCTGATTGTTGATAAGGCATCAAGGATTTTTAATTCGATTAATTTGTTCTTTTCGTCCAGTTTTTCTTGCAGCAGCATGCCGACCTTTACCTGATCAACCTGTGTTAAGGCGGTTCCACTTTGCAGCAATTGATTCTTTAATGCCATGATGTCGGGGTGGTTTGCAACCTCGTTTAGGGTGCCGGGAAAATTGGCCCAGGTAACAGCAAGGTCAATTTCAGTGAGGTATTCGATTTTCTTCAGGGTATCGATCATTAAATCAAAGCCGCATGTCAGTATTTTCAGAACATCATCAATGGAACTAACAATGGTACCGAGCCGCATGGGGATGATCATGGTGAATCCTTTGCGGTGGAGTTCTTCAATTGTTTCCTGATGATGAACCAGCAAATATCCAAGGGATTCCCTGTCTGAAAAATCGAGGTTTACACTCTCCCTGTCTGAAACGATGGCAGATATATTCTGAAAAGTAATGGCGTAAACCCCTGAATTTTCAAGCAGTTGAAATTGCTTCGTACCGTAGAAATTTGGCACAATTCCGTAGATGTAGATTCCTTTTGTTGGCATGCTTTTTATTATTGAGTGAATGAGTGATTGAGTGAATGAGTGATTATTTTGTTAGTTACCTTGTTATCTTGTCACGCGTCGGACGTCACCTCTTCGAGGCATTTTGTTTTAACACCAATTGTATTGCTTCTTCGAAATGGGTTTCCAAAATTGAAATTTCACCGGAAACCTCATTCGTTTTTCCTCTGTTTTTGTCAATCAATTCGCGGATAGCGAGCATGGCGGCTTTACGGCAAATGAATTCGATATCTGACCCTGTCATGGTGTCGGTTTTAATCGCAAGTTTGTTGAGGTTTACTTTTTTCCCAAGGGGTTTATTCCGGGTATGAATACCAAATATCTTCTCCCTGGTTTTCAGATCAGGCAGTGGCAATTCGAATATCAGATCGAACCGGCCGCTTCTCAATAGGGCTGGGTCGATTAAATCGATGCGGTTTGTGGCGGCCAGCACAATCACGCCTTTCAGGTCTTCAATGCCGTCCATTTCGGTGAGGAACTGACCTATCACC
>CAIVAT010000192.1 GCA_903903985.1 uncultured Bacteroidales bacterium
GCTGCAAAATTTGTAATCTGCACTACCCTGTTCTGCCTTTCCACCGGTAAGTAAGAAACAAACCAAACAGTCCGGCAACAGTGACATAAACCAGCTGGAAAACCTGCGCGATAAAATAGTACCCTGCCAGGTTTTTTTTTCTGAAAATCCGGCTCATGATCCATACCATTGGGTAATCCACCAGAATTTTCCCCAGCCAGAACAAGATGGAAATGGCAAGAAGCGATGGAAAAAAAAATCCAACCAGCATGCCGGCCAGGAGCATAAAATGAGTTAAATAGGTGATCAATCCGACGATTATGACAAGCGGGTCGCGGTAACCCCGGCTCTTTGAAACCCAGCGGATGCGCTGGTTGAAAAAACCGGAAAGGGTTGCTTCGGCCTGGGTGCTAACAATAGAAGAAGGATCATCGTTAAAGATCAGCGAACCTTTCCCGAACTTTTTCCTGATCGCACTCATCATGAATTGGTCATCTCCTGAACCAAACCGGAGGTTTCCACTGAAGCCTCCTGCTTCATAAAATGCGCTGCGAGGGTAAGCCAGGTTGGCGCCGTTGCACATCACCGGGAAACCAAGTGCAGCGCTGCCTGCCGTTGTGCCCATCAACCCCATGAATTCAAGTGACTGGATCTTCTGCAACAGGTTATGTTCGCCTGAGAAACAAACCGGGCCCAGCACCATTTGAATTCCGGGTGACCGGAAACAGGACACCATGGAGGAGATCCAGCCCGGCCCGCGGCTGGTATCGGCATCGGTGAACAGCAGAATTTCTCCCCTGGCCTTTTCGACAGCCCTTTCAATGGCCCTCTTTTTGCCGGTGTGACCCACACCCTGTTCATCAGAACCGGGCCTGACGATCACCACCGGGAAATGATGATCCCGGCTGGTATACCGGTTGACAAAAGCCACGGTCTCATCTTCGGAATAATCATCGGTAACGATCACCTCCATGAAGGCTGCCGGGAAGTCCTGGCTGCCAATCTCATCCAGGATCCGCAAAATATTGCCTTCCTCATTCCTGACAGGCACAATGACTGAGACAAAATTTGTAAACTGCCGGGATGACAGATCATTCCGGGATCTGCGCTTTAACAGGCCCCCGGTAAATGCCAGGATGATCAATCCGTAGATTGCCAGTACCGGCACGAACAGCAGGCAAAATATTCCGGGGATTCCCATCATTGATTCATTTGTCTGAAAAACTGCAGGCGGAAAACAAATATGGTTCCGATCAGGGCAGGTATTCCAAGATTGATGATCCAAAGGATTGTCGATGCCGCAAATACCCCCACGCTGATCTTACCGGACATCGGTAAAAACTGGTTAAAATAGAGTCCGAAAATATATAATGCAATCGATCCCCTGATGCCCAGTTCGGTAAGTGCAATGGTCGGGATGATGGCCATAATCAAATAGATGAGGGCAATCAGCACCAATGCATTATAATACGAAATCCGTATATCAAACAAAAGGACCAGGAGGTAAAACTGAGTCGAGAAAACAAGGTAGCGGGCCAAACTCAGCAGAACAATCGTGGCCATTTCCCGGTTGTGAAAAAATGCGAAAATCCGGAAAAACTTCCTCAACCGTTTCAACCCGTTCTGCAAAATCCGTTCTTTCAGGGTGCTCAGAAAGGAAATTTTGAAAAAGAGGGAAACCAGTAAAATGTCCAGTGCCGCTACCAGCGTGATCAGGCTGTAAAAGAAATATCCATGGCTGAACACCGCTTCGGAAAGATATCGCGGGATAAAGATCAGCAGGGCGATTGAACCCGCGAGAATGGTGATGAGCAGCTGGCTCATGCTTCCGACGACCGTGATCAGGATGCCTTCAATCCTGCTTGCCGTTTTCAGGATAAATACCCTTCCGAAAAATTCGCCCACCCTGTTTGGCATGAAGGAGCTGATGCTGATCCCCGTCAATACCGCCTGAAAAGCACTTAAAAAGCTGAGATCCTCCACTTTTCCTATCAGGTATTTCCATTTATACGCTTCGATGCTCCAGTTGACAATCATCAGCACGACGACAAGCAGCAGTCCTGTCTGGAACTCGGCTTTTCCCAGGTAGTCTTCAAGGGTTTGCAATAGTCCGGAAAGGTCGGTTTTCCGGAATACCTGGTGATAGATGAACAGGCAGGTCAACAGAAAAATCGCCAGCTGGATCAGGAGGTTCATTAATTTCTGTATTTTTGACATGTAATTCATCATACGTATGGCCGGCGAACGCATTATTTTAGGGATTGACCCGGGGACAACCATCATGGGTTATGGTGTTATCAGTGTGTCCGGGAATAAAATAAGTCTGCTTGCTTTGGGCGTGCTAAAATTAAGCAAATACGAGGATCATCCCGTGCGGCTGAAAATTATTTTTAACCGGATGATCTCCCTGATTGAACAATATCATCCGGATGAACTGTCGATAGAGGCGCCATTTTTCGGGAAGAATGTTCAATCCATGTTAAAACTCGGGCGAGCCCAGGGTGTGGCCATTGCCGCTGCCCTGTCGCGGTCGCTTCCTTTTTTTGAATATTCCCCGCGTAAAATCAAACAATCCATTACTGGAAAAGGCGCTGCCTCCAAAGAGCAGGTTGCCGCCATGCTGATGCACCTCCTCCAGATCACCGAAAATCCTGAAACAATGGATGCCACCGACGGTCTCGCTGCAGCGGTTTGTCATTATTTTCAAAACGGGAGGCCGGAAACCGGGAAAAAATTTACAGGATGGAAGAGCTTTTTGACGGCCAATCCGGAGAGGTTGGGATAAGAGTACCGGCAAAATACCCCTATCCCCATCCCTCCCCCCTCTAAGTGGAAGGGAGTACTCCTCCCCATTGGGGGAGGTTGGAAGAGGGACTTTCAGGTGTCACATTAGTTTCTGATACACCATCCACCAACGGTCGGGAATATCGTTTTCGCAGGCGATCTGGTAATCTTTATATGCGCAGGGCACGAGGTAGTGCCTTTCATATTTGATGCGCTGCTCGGCAGGTAACGGGATCTCCATCCACCAACGGTCGGTTTTTTTACTCTTGTAAAAAATGATCTCTTCTTTGTGTTCCCGGATGCTCACCCGGTATTTCAGGTAATCTTCTTCGTTTCTGAACGGAAAATCATGGGCACGGTTATAATAGCCATCGATGAAATACCAGATCATTTGTGCAACCAGGTGAGCTGTTTGCCCGGTTTTATCGTATTTCGGGTTGACCTCGTAAAAGCCAATGGAGGTGAGTTTGTCGCTCAATCCGGCATATCGCACAATCTGGCAGGCCTCTTCCCCGTAAAAACCATTGGGCGTAGCATTGGCATTGCCCGGCGCATCTGAATTCCGGATGGATGAAACATCAAAGGTCATCATGTCGGCATTGCGCACAATGGGTTCAACATCTTCAAGCGTTTCACGAACGATCCCCAGGCGATAGGTGTCAAAGAAAAGATTTTTCATCAGCCTCAAGGCATCCTGATCGATGAAATAGGTCTGGTAGCCAATGTTTGCATAATTGAAAAGATAATTGGGCTGATGCAGGATGATGGAGCTCAGGTATGACCGGGCATTGAGTTCCTCTTCCGATTTTCCGAGATCAAACATCGGATCAACCGCCACGATGTTGATGATCTGCCCAAGGCTCTGATAGGCCTGGTAATTGGCGAAAGTAAGATCCTGGCTGCCTCCCAGGATAACCGGAACGACATTGTTTTCAATCATTTCAGCCACCACCGAACTCACCGCAAAATAGGTGTCGGAAACAGAAAATCCATTTTTAATGTTGCCAAGGTCTACCATTTTGATCGGATAGGGGCCAACGTTCAGCTTGAAAAGGTACTTGCGGATGGCATTCGGCGCCAGGCCGCAACCTTCATTGCCAATAGCCATCCTGTCGTCGGTTACACCGATCAATGCGATGTTGCAGGTTGTATAATCGGGCAAACCTTCGGCTGCAGTATGCAAACCGATGATATTCCCAAGCCGGATTTGCCCGGTTGTTTCTCCGCTATAGGGGAATTCTTCCGGGTCAAGTGGTTCAAAAAAAGTCGAAATATCCATGCGACATTACTTTTTCTTTTTCGATTTCGATTTTGAGGGCTGTGTTTCTGCAATGATCGTCTTGCAATCTTCAAGGGTCAATGCCCTGGGATCTTTCCCTTTGGGGATCTTGAAGTTTTCCTTGTTGCAGGTTATATAGGCGCCGTATCTGCCGTTCAGGACCTGTATCAGGGTTTTATTATCGGTGAATTCCGCAAGGGTTTTCTGACTGTCTGCCTGCCGTTTTGCCTGGATGATCTCCCCGGCGCGGTCAAGTTCCACCGTAAGGGGATCAATATCCTTCGGAAGTGAATAAAAGAGCGACTTGTGGCGGATATAGGGTCCGAAACGGCCAATTGAAACAACCACTTCCGTAGATTCAAATTCTCCCAGGGTGCGTGGAAGTTTGAAAAGTTCCAGGGCCTCTTCCAGAGAGAGGGTATCGATGCTCTGGCCTTTTTTCAGGGAGGCGAACTTCGGTTTGGTATCCGCTTCAGCATCTCCCATCTGTACCATGGGCCCGTACCTGCCGATTTTCACAAATATGTTTTCGCCGGTTTTCGGATCCTTTCCAAGGAGTTTTTCCCCGCTAACCTTTCCGCTGTTTTCAAGCGCGCTTTCAATCTGTTTGTGGAAAGGGAAATAGAATTCTTTGATCATCTGGTTCCAAACCATCCGGCCTTCAGCGATTTCATCGAATTCCTCCTCCACGCTGGCGGTGAAATTGTAATCCAGGATGTTGTTGAAATGCTGTACCAGGAAACTGTTCACAAGGGTGCCGATATCGGTGGGGAAGAGTTTTGATTTTTCATAACCGACTTTCTCCGTCATGACCTGTTCGGTAATGACTGTCTTTTTCAAAGTCACCATTGTGTAGGAACGTTGAATCCCCTGACGGTCTTCCTTTACAACGTACTCTCTTTTCTGGATGGTGGAGATGATGGGTGCATAGGTGGAAGGTCGGCCAATGCCAAGCTCTTCCAGCTTTTTAACCAGCATGGCCTCGGTGTACCTGAATGGTTGCTGGGTGAATTTTTCCTGGGCTGTCATTTCGTCCAGATCGAGCTTTTCACCGGCACTCATGGGAGGCAACATGCCTTCTTCGGCATTTTGTTCCTCCTCATCGGTTGATTCCATATAAACTTTCAGGAAACCATCAAACCGGATCACCTCTCCCCTGGCGATAAATTTTTCGGTTGCCCTGGAAACCCCGATGGTGACGTTGGTCTTTTCAAGTTCTGCATCTGCCATCTGCGAAGCGATGGTACGTTTCCAGATCAGTTCATACAGGCGTTTATGCGATTTGTCCCCATCAATGGTCCGGCTGGTCATGTAGGTGGGGCGAATGGCTTCATGGGCCTCCTGGGCACCTTTGGTTTTGGTGGCGAATTTGCGTGTTTTCACATATTCGGGCCCGAAGGAAGAGGCAATTTCGGTACTTGACATGGCCAGGGCCATATCCGAAAGGTTGACCGAGTCGGTACGCATATAGGTGATCAGTCCCGATTCATAAAGTTCCTGTGCAACACGCATGGTATTTGCCACAGAGAAGCCCAGTTTCCGGGAAGCTTCCTGCTGCAGGGTAGAAGTTGTAAAAGGGGGAGCCGGTGATTTTTTCGCCGGCTTGGTATCCACATCCTCGATGGTGTATTGCGCATCGATGCACTTCCGCAGGAATGCGACCGCTTCCTCTTTGCTGACAAACCGTTTGTTGAGTTCCGCCTTCACTGAACCGGATTTATTCCCATTTTTCAGGATAAAGTCTCCGACAATGCGAAAGGCAGAGGTGTTCTGGAAATTTTTTATCTCCTCCTCGCGTTCCACGATCAGCCTCACGGCAACAGATTGTACCCTTCCGGCAGAGAGGGACGGCTTGATCTTTTTCCACAGCAGCGGAGAAAGTTCAAATCCCACGAGGCGATCAAGGACCCGGCGTGCCTGTTGTGCATCCACGAGGTGTTTATCAATGCTCCGCGGATGCGCGATCGCTTCCTGGATTGCCGATTTGGTAATCTCGTGGAAAGCGATGCGTTTGGTCTTGCTTTCGTTCAGGCCAAGGGCTTCGATCAGATGCCACGAAATAGCCTCTCCTTCTCGGTCCTCGTCAGACGCAAGCCAAACCCATTCCGAATCTTTTGCAAGCTTGGTGAGTTCAGCAACCACCTTTTTCTTCTCCGGTGAAATGATATACTTGGGGATAAACCCGTTTTCAATATCAACGCCAAGATCTTTCTTCGACAGATCAGCCACATGCCCCATGCATGACCTCACGATAAAATCGTTTCCCAGAAACCCGCCAATGGTTTTGGCCTTGGCCGGAGACTCCACAATCACTAAGTTCTTTGTCATTCGGTAAACCTGTTTGGTACTCAAAATCCGGTGCAAAAGTAAGACAATTAAGTTAATCCTTACCTTTGCACCACATTTTTATGCTTAATCGGCCTCAGGTCAAAAGGTAATATACGATCGTGGAAAAAAATAAAAACATATATATTGAGACTTACGGATGCCAGATGAATATGTCTGACAGTGAAATTGTTGCATCAATATTGAAGGACAACGGCTACCGTTATACCGATGACGTGATGACTGCAGGAGTTATTTTCATCAACACCTGCTCCATACGTGAAAATGCAGAGGACAGGGTCAGAAAAAGACTGCAGTATTTTAAATCGTTGCGAAAAAAAAATCCCTCCCTGCTGATTGGCCTGCTCGGATGCATGGCCGACCGAACAAAAACAGCCTTGATGGAGGAGGGGCAACTGCTCGACCTGGTTGCCGGCCCCGATGCCTACCGGCATCTGCCAAAGCTCCTCGAACAGGTTGGAACAGGCCATCGGGCAATCGACACCATCCTGTCAGCCGATGAAACTTACGCAGATATCACGCCGGTAAGGCTCGATTCAAATGGTGTTTCTGCCTTTATTTCGATCATGCGCGGATGTGAAAACTATTGCTCGTATTGCGTGGTCCCATCCACGCGCGGACAGGAGCGAAGCCGCGATGCTGCCTCCATTGTTCGTGAAACACGCGATCTTTTTGAAAAGGGATACCGTGAAGTGACCCTGCTCGGACAAAACGTCAACTCCTATTCGTGGAACACGGGTAAACATACCATCACCTTTTCTGACCTGCTTGCGAAGGTTGCCGGGGTTGACCCGCTGATGCGCATCCGGTTTGCCACCTCACACCCGAAAGACATTTCAGATGCACTATTGAAGACCATTGCAGCAAACCATAATATTTGCAGAGCGATTCATCTCCCGGTTCAGTCGGGAAGCAACCATATGCTCAGCCTGATGAACCGGAAATATACCCGTGAGAATTACCAGGAACGTATCAGTGCGATCAGGCAGATCATTCCGGGATGTGCAATCTCTACAGATATCATTGCCGGATTTTGCAATGAAACGGAACCCGACCACCAGGAAACGCTTTCCCTGATGGATTGGGTTGGCTATGATGCAGCCTACATGTTCAAATACTCCGAACGGCCTCAAACCCTCGCTGCAGATACACTGCCCAACAATGTTCCTGAAGAGGTGAAAGACCGGAGGCTGCGGGAGATTATTGACCTGCAACATCAACTGTCGCTTGCCAGTAACCGGGAAGATGTTGGAAAAACATTCGAGGTTTTGGTGGAGGGGAAATCTAAAAGATCTGACAATCAGTATTTTGGCAGAAATTCACAAAACAAGGTTGCCGTATTTGCGAAAACTCAATCAGGACCGGGTGAATATGTAATGGTGAAAATTACCGGTGCGACCTCTGCCACATTGCTGGGTGAGGTGGTATAATCAGCTGAATCAAGGCAACCTGGAACGTGGTTCATCCCGTAATTTTCGTTGTAAAAAAAATAATGTACTTTTGCGTTCTCAACTCCAGGCCTATATGAAACAATTACTTGTGCCGGTAAAAAAACTTGCATTTGCTTCCCTCTTTTTTGCGGTTTTGATGTCTTCCTGCGTTCCGCAGAAAAAAATAAAATATCTTCAAAACTTACAGAAAAACGATACGACGACCCTGCATGCGCACAAACGCGATGCATACTATCAAATTCAGCCCAAAGATAACCTGTATGTCCGTGTTTATGCCCTGGATGAAAAAGCCTACCTTTTTTTCAATAAGCAATCCATTACCAATTCATACAACGATTATGCCAACGATGCCTCGGTTTACCTGAACAGTTATGATGTAAAGGCTGATGGCAACATTGATTTTCCGATTGTGGGGAAGGTATATGTCAAAGGGTTGACCGTTGATCAGGTGCGGACCATGCTGCAGCAATTGGTTGGCGAATACCTGAAAGAGACGACGGTGGTGGTGAAACTGGTGAATTTCAAGGTGACCCTGGTCGGAGAAGTCATGAAACCGGGAGAATTTACCATATACAAGGAAGATATTAACCTGTTTGAGGCCATTTCGATGGCAGGAGACATGACGGAGTATGCAAACCGGAACAAGGTGGTGCTGATCCGCCAGGTTCAGGGCGGTTCACAGGTGCATTACCTGGATATGACCAGTGCGGGAATACTCAGCTCACCCTATTATTATCTGCAGCCGAACGATATTGTTTACATTTCTCCGATCGGTTACAAACGCTGGGGATTGGGATCCACCTTCCCGTGGGCCTTGGTCCTGTCCTCGATTACCACAGCATTGTTGATGATTAGTTATATTAAAAAATAGATTCCGTGAACGAGAATATCCAGGAATTATCCCAGCAGCAACCCGTTGATTATAAAATCATCCTCTTTAAATTTTACCGGTTCTGGTATTTCTTTGCCGTCACGATTTTTATTGCGCTCATCATCGCTTTTATATTTAACAAATATACAAAGGAGGTTTTTGAGGTAAAAACCACCGTGCTCGTTAAAGACAAATCGGAGAATAAAATAAATCCGCAGGACCTCCTGGGAATGGGACTGTTCAACAACATGCAGAACCTGCAAAATGAAATCGGCATTTTGTCATCCTATACGCTGACCTACCGTACTGTCGCCAAAATCGGGTTTGAAGTTTCCTACTACATCGAAGATAATTTCGTCACCAAGGAGTTGTACAAGGACAGTCCGTTCAAGGTGATCTTTGATACTGGATTCCCGCAACCGGTCAACATGTTTTTCAGTCTTAAAATGGTGTCGAAAGACAAATTCAAACTTGAAACCAATGATGAGGCTATAAAGTTCTTCAACTTTTCCACAAAAAAGATGGTCGAAGACCGGAAGGAGAACGTAATTGTTGACCAGACCTATTCATTCGGGCAGGAGATCCAGACAAAAAATTTCAAATTCAGGGTAATCCTGACCGACAAATTCGAAGATCCGAAAGATCTGAAAAAATCATTTTCTTTCATGTTCAAGAATTACGATGCGCTGGTCACAGAATTCAAATCGTTCAGCATTGAACCGATAAACAAAGAGGCTTCGATCGTTGAAATAAAACTCAAGGGAGGGAATGTTGACAAACTGGTCGACTTTTTAAACAATCTTACCAAGGAGTACCTGGCCAAGGGACTGGAAAAGAAAAACATTGTGGCTACGCGCACCATTTCGTTTATCGATAATGAATTAAGAGGAATTTCCGATTCCCTCAATGCCTCCGAAAAAGCACTCATGCTCTTCCGAACCAACAAGGAGATCATGAACCTGAATGATGAGGCCAAACAGGTTTTTGAAAAAATGATGCAGCTTCAGGATGAAAAAGCAATCCTGCTGGTAAAATCGAAATACCTTCAAAACATGAAGGAGTACATCGAAAAGAACCAGAAATTCGATGAGCTCATTGTTCCCGCTTCCATGGGCATTGACAATACGGTGTTGAACGACCTGACCATGCAGCTGACGAACCTGTACATGAAACGCACTGAAACGGCACAGTTCTCCAAAGCAAAAAACCCCAGCCTCATGGCCATCGATTTGCAGATCGCCACAACAAAGAATGCTTTGTATGAAAATGTGAAAAGTGCCATCAATTCCAATGATATCGCGCTGCAGGAGATCAACAAACGGGTGATGGTCATCAACGAACGCATCAGCAATCTTCCGGAGACCCAGCGTGTGTTGTTTGGAATCGAACGAAAATTTAAACTTACCGATGCCATCTATACCTATCTCCTGCAAAAACGCTCCGAAGCCCAGATCTCACAGGCGGCAAATCTTTCTGACAACGAGGTGGTGGATGAGGCGTCAGCGATCGGGTTGACACCGGTATTTCCTAAGAAGACACTGAATTATATCATTGCATTGATCCTTGGGATCCTGGTACCCATCATTTATATTTTTGGAAAAGATTACTTCAACGACAAGGTCATGGAACGGGAGGATGTTGAAAAACTCACAAAACTTCCCATCGTCGGCCACGTCATTCACAGTGATAAACCAAGTACGGTGGTTGTGATTGATTCTCCGAAATCGACCATTGCCGAATCATTCCGGTCGGTAAGGACCAATATCAACTACCTCCTCCAGGGCAAAGAAAAACAAACGGTGCTGATTACTGCCGACATGGTCAGTGCCGGTAAAACCTATATTTCCATCAACCTTGCCTCTATTTTTGCCCTTTATGGCAAGAAAACACTGCTGATCGGGTTCGACCTGCGGAAACCCAAAATATTTGCCGACTTCGGGTTGACGAATACCGTAGGAATCAGTTCCTATATGATCGGGAAAAGCAAGCTGGAAGAAATCATCCAGTTTTCAGGTATTGACAATCTCGACATCATCATGTCCGGACCGGTACCTCCCAACCCGGCAGAGTTAATTGCCTCGCAGAGATGCACGGAGATGTTTGTCCGCCTGAAAGAAATCTACGATTACATCATCATTGACACGCCTCCCGTGGGTCTTGTAACGGATGCATTTCTACTGATGAAACAGGTTGATGCAACATTGTTCCTGGTTCGCCAGGGCTATACCCATAAAAAGATATTCGGATCGATCATCCACGACATGGAGCAGAGGAATATTTCGAACCTGGCTATTTTAATCAATGATGTGAAACTTAACCGCAGTTCATACGGCTATGGATATGGATATGGTTATGGATATGGCTATGGGTATGGCTATGGTTATGGATCGGGATATGGTTATGGATACGGGTATGGATATTATTCGGATGATAAAGAAGCATCAAATAAAAACAAGTCATTTCTTCAGCGGATATTTGGCAAATCTTAGGAGGTAAAAAAACAATGAGTGAATATCATTTGACTCATCTGAAAGAGCTGGAGTCTGAAGCAATCTATGTATTGAGGGAAGTGGCCGCACAATTCGAGCGTCCTGTCCTGCTGTTTTCCGGGGGAAAGGATTCCATCGTTCTGGTTCATCTTTCACGCAAAGCATTTTACCCTGCAAAGATCCCTTTTCCATTGCTGCACATCGATACCGGGCATAATTTTTCGGAGACCATTGAATTCAGGGATTCCCTGGCCCGGTCGGTTGATGCAAGGTTGCTTGTGGGTTCAGTGCAGGATTCCATTGATAAAGGAAGAGCCGTTGAGGAAAAAGGCATCAATGCCAGCCGCAATGTGTTGCAAACAGTCACGTTGCTTGATGCCATCGAGACATACAAATTCGATGCAGCCATCGGGGGCGCCAGGCGCGATGAGGAAAAGGCAAGGGCCAAGGAGCGCTTTTTTTCCCACCGGGACCAATTCGGGCAATGGGACCCCAAAAACCAGCGGCCGGAATTGTGGTACATGTTCAACGGGAAAAAACGGATGGGTGAGCATTTCAGGGTTTTTCCAATCAGCAATTGGACCGAAATGGATGTGTGGCAATACATACTGGCAGAGGATATCGAACTGCCGAGCATCTATTTCACCCATGAGCGTGATGTGTTTTACCGTGATGGCGTTTGGTTGGCAGCGGCCCCTTTCATGGAGATGAAACCTTCGGAGAAGGTGGAGTACCGAAGGGTGCGGTGCCGCACCGTAGGCGATATCTCCTGTACCGGATTGACGTTGTCAACTGCCGATACGGTCGAAGATATTATCCAGGAAATTGCCGCCACACGCGTTACAGAACGGGGTGGCCGGTACGATGATAAAAGGTCTGAAGCAGCCATGGAGGACCGGAAAAAAGAGGGATATTTTTAATGGAACGTACATTTTCTTCTAAAGCCTATCTGGATATGGAACTGCTGCGGTTTACAACTGCAGGAAGTGTTGATGATGGTAAAAGCACTTTGATCGGAAGGCTTTTATATGATAGCAAATCGATATTCGAAGACCAGCTTGATGCGGTAAAACGGGCCAGTATTCAAAAAGGCAGTGAACACATCAACCTGGCATTGTTCACAGATGGTTTGCGCGCCGAAAGGGAACAGGGAATCACCATCGATGTAGCCTACCGCTATTTTGCAACTCCCCACCGGAAATTTATCATTGCCGATACGCCTGGACATATTCAGTATACCCGCAACATGGTTACCGGCGCCTCCACTGCCAATGCCGCCATTGTGCTGATCGACGCCCGGAATGGAGTCATCGAACAAACCCATCGCCATACTTTCATCGCAGCGCTGCTGGGAATACCCCATATCATCGTCTGTATCAACAAAATGGACCTGATGGACTACCGGGAGGAAGTGTTTATTGCCATCAAAAATGATTTCCAGGCTTTTGCAACCCAGGTGTTTCCCGGGCAGGATATGCGGTTTATTCCCATCAGTGCCCTCAAAGGAGACAATGTGGTGAAACCCTCCGGCAACATGTCCTGGTACGCAAACGGAACCCTGTTGCACCACCTCGAAAACATCCCCATCAGCCAGGACCATGACCTGATACATCAGCGTTTCCCCGTACAATATGTTATCCGGCCCGAATCGGAAGAATTCCACGACTACCGCGGATATGCCGGCAGGGTAGCGGGTGGTTTTTTTCATCCCGGAGATAAAATTGTCGTTTTCCCTTCCGGAATTGAAAGTGAAATTACTTCGATTGATACCCTTTCAGGCCCCCTCACCGAAGCCCATCCTCCGATGTCGGTAACACTGACACTCAAGGATGACATTGACCTGAGCCGCGGAGATCTCATCACCGGCGCCGGGGACATCCCCCGGGAAAGCTGTGACATTGTTGCCAGGATTTGCTGGATGAACCAAAAACCCTTGCAAATTCAGGGGAAATATGCACTCAAACATACAACCAAAGATGTGCGCTGTATCATCCAGGAGGTTGATTACGTGCTAAATATCAGCACGTTGAAAGAACAGACAGAAATTAAAACAGTCAGGATGAATGATATTGCCCTTGTCCGGTTACGCACAACCAAACCATTGTTTTTTGATTCCTACACCACCAATCGCATCACCGGCAGCCTGATCCTGATCGACGAGGCAACCAATGAAACGGTGGCAGCCGGAATGATCGTTTGAAAACCAGCCGGTTTCCTGCAATAAATCCCGAAAAAATCAGTTAATTGAATGTTCCCATTGCTCATTTCAGAAAACCGGTATTCATGAAACTCATTCGTTACATCCTAGGTTGCTTTTTGATTTTTTCAGGTTTTGCAGGAGCTTTTGCCCAACAGGTTCCCATCGGCGATTGGCGCGACGAACTCCCGTATACGCTTGTCAATGCTGTAACAGATGCAGGTACCAGGATTTATGCATCCACTCCCTATGCTGTTTTTTATTATGACAAGGAGGACAACAGCGTAGTACGAATAACCAAAATTTCTGGATTATCCGATATCGGAATCAGCAGCATCAATTACAACAAGGAATACAAAACCCTCGTGATCGCCTACAGCAATGCGAACATCGACCTCATCAAGAACAATACCATCATCAATATTTCCGACATCAAGCGAAAACAGATTCTTGGTAATAAAACAATCAACGACATTTATTTTATTGGAAAAGACGCCTATCTGTCCTGCGGCTTTGGAATCGTGGTACTGGATATCAGCAAGGAGGAAATACGCGACACTTACTATATCGGCAAAGACGGAAGCCAGGTGAATGTGATGGCCATGACCAAAGATCAGCATGATACCCTTTTTGCCGCCACGGAGAAAGGAATTTACAAGGCATGGGTCAATGACCCAAACCTGGCAAATTTTTCTTCGTGGTATAAGGATCCCGGCATTGATTCATCAGCGACCTACAACACGATAACCTTCTTTGCCGGCAGGGTTTTTGTCAATAAGAAGATCGCCTCGGCTTCAACCGATACCATCTATACCCACTCCAACGGTGTTTGGGAAAGGTGGCAACGGGAAGAATACAACCCGGTGATGCATCTTGAATCGAATGGCACCTATCTGGTTGTTGCGTACAATTATTTCGTAAAAGTGTTCAATACCAGCCTCGGCCTGTTCACCGCGGTTCCCGGGTCATCCTTCCCGCAGATGGGCATTGCCGATCAAGACGGGTTGTTTTGGGTTGGTGATACTTATTCGGGCCTGATAAGTTATAATCCGGCCACCTATTCGGTCAACAATGTAAACCTGAGCGGACCATTGACTGCAATGGCCTTCAGCATGGCCAGCAGCGGGAATGAACTCTATATTGCACCGGGAGGTAGAGATGGTTCATTTATTCCGATCTATATCCGGCCACAGGTTTACCATTTTACCAACACCGACTGGAAAAACCTCGCCGGGTACAATAACCCCTTGATTAATAACACACATGACATTGTCACCCTGGCCATCGACCCGAAAGATATAAAACATGTTTTTGCAGGAACTTACGGAACGGGATTGCTTGAAATATACAATGATTCGGTCATCAGGAGGTTCACTTACGGCAACAGCACGCTGCGGAATCATTCTGCCTCCGATACCGCTGATATCAGGGTTGGCGGGGTTGCCTACGATCCCCAGGGCAATCTATGGGTGGTGACTTCTCACAACAACAATTGCCTCTCCATGAGAAAGGGAGATACATGGACAGGTTTTAACATTCCGATTGTGAATGAGAACGACCTGGGCCAGATTCTCATTGATAAAAATGGTCAAAAATGGATCCAGATGCGTTACGGGAACATGAATCCGAATTCGATCATGGTATTCAATGATAACGGCACACCCGAAAATCCTGCCGATGACCAGTCAAAACTCCTGAATTCAACCGCCGGGAGTGGCCTTATCCCGGGAACAACTGTTTATACAATGGCCGAGGATAACAAAGGGGAAATCTGGATTGGCACCGAAAAAGGGATCGCCGTATTTTATGCACCGGAATTGGTTTTTAGCGGACAAAACTTCGATGCCCAGCGAATACTGGTAACCGTTGGCTCATATACTCAATATCTGATGGAAAATGAAACGGTCACCTCCATTGCAGTCGATGGGGCCAATCAAAAATGGATCGGTACTGACCGTGGCGGTGTATTTCTTTTTTCTGAAGATGGAACCAAGCAGATCTATCACTTCACTGCTGAAAACAGTCCGCTGCTTTCCGACCGCATCACCTGTATCGCCCTGAACAAGGATGGTGAAGTTTTTTTCGCGACCGACAAAGGGGTGATCTCTTTCCGTGCATCTGCAACTCCAGGAGGCGATACCAACGAGAATGTGTACGCTTTCCCAAATCCCGTGAAGGAAGATTTTGAAGGGTACATCGCGGTCAAGGGACTTGTAACCAATGCACAGGTAAGAATAACCGATATAAACGGGACCGTGGTGTACTCAACCCGGGCCGAAGGTGGACAAGCCGTATGGGATGGGAAAAATTTTGATGGGAAAAAGGCTCAAAGCGGTGTTTACCTGGTTTTTGCCGCCGATGACACCGGGTCGGAAAAGGTAGTTACCAAGATTCTTATCATCAACTGATGCTTCATTCAACCAAAGGAATCGTTTTTCATTCCCTAAAGTATTCAGAGACCAGTGTAATCGTTAAAATTTATACCGAACTTTTCGGGATTCAGTCATACCTGATCAAAGGAATAAGAAGTTCCAGATCGAAAATCAAACCCGCGCTTTTTCAATCAATGACGCTGCTCGACCTGGTGGTATATCACAAGGAAAAGCAATCGCTGCAATCAGTCAGGGAGGTTCGGCTGGCCCATCCTTATAAAACCATCCTGTTTGATATCCGGAAAACCTCGGTGACACTTTTTATCAATGAACTGGTTCACAAAGCCATCCGGGAAGAAGAGCCCAATCCCGACCTCTTCGCCTTTCTCTGGCAGACCTGTTTGCAGCTTGATGAAACCGAAGAAAGTGTTTCCTTGTTTCATATCCATTTTGCGCTCCGGCTCATGCACTATCTTGGGATTTTCCCGCAGAACAACCATTCGAACGCCTTCCCCTTTTTTAATATGCGTGAAGGGCACTTCCAGGCATCAGCACCAAACCATCCGCATTACCTTGACCCGGCGAACAGCTTTTTAATGTCTGAATGGTTAAAATCATGCGACAGGGACGAGGCATGCGTCGTCCCTGCTGCCAGCATCGCAGCCCGCAGCCAGGCGCTTGAAACGATCCTGCTCTATTACCAGCTGCATCTTCCGGGGTTCAGGGGAATACAGTCACATCACATCCTCCATGATGTTATGGCCTAAATCCTTATCTTTGCCGAAAATCGGTAAAGATGACAACAGGATTGACAGAACAGGAAACCATCAGAAGAAATTCACTGAATGAGCTGATCAGGCTTGGCATAAACCCCTATCCGCCGGAAACATTTGAAGTCAATGTCAAAGCCGCCGGAATAAAGAAGAACTTCCCAACAAACAATACCCTTTACCAGCAGGCCAGCATTGCCGGGCGCCTCATGAGCAGGCGCATCATGGGAGCAGCCTCCTTTGTTGAACTCCAGGATGAAAGCGGCCGCATTCAGCTTTATGTCAAACGGGATGATATTTGCCCGGGAGAAGATAAAACAATGTACAACACCGTTTTCAAAAAACTGCTTGATATCGGCGACATCATCGGGGTGACCGGCTTTGTTTTTATTACCCAGATGGGCGAAATAACCATCCATGTAAAATCGCTTACGCTGTTGAGTAAATCGCTGCGCCCGCTGCCCATCGTGAAGGAAAAGGAAGATGAGGTTTTTGATGCCTTTACCGATCCGGAACAAAGATACCGCCAGCGCTACGTCGATATGATTGTGAACCCAGAGGTCCGCGATGTTTTTATCAAACGCAATATCCTGCTGAATTCAATGCGCAGCTACCTGAATGCGAAATCGTACCTGGAGGTGGAAACTCCGATATTGCAACCGCTTTACGGAGGCGCTGCTGCGAGGCCATTCAAAACTTTTCACAATACCCTCGACATGACCCTTTATTTAAGGATCGCGAATGAATTATACCTGAAGCGGCTTATCGTGGGCGGATATGACGGGGTTTACGAATTTTCGAAGGATTTCCGCAACGAAGGCATGGACCGGTTCCATAACCCTGAATTCACACAGATGGAGCTTTATGTTGCCTATAAGGATTATGAATGGATGATGGACCTGGTGGAGGAGATGGTGGAGAAGATCGCTATTGACCTTCATGGAACCACACAGGTCCAGGTAGGTAAAAACCTGATCGATTTCAAACGCCCCTGGAAAAGGTTTACCATGTATGAAGCCATCCATCATTTCACGGGGATTGACATTGATGGCAAATCGGAGGAAGAATTGGGCGATCTCGCCAGGAATCTCAATGTGCCCATCGATCGCACCATGGCCAAAGGAAAGATCATCGACCAGATCTTTGGCGAAAAATGTGAGCCATTTCTGATCCAGCCGACGTTCATTACCGATTATCCTGTTGAAATGTCGCCGCTTGCCAAGAAACATCGAAGCAAAACCGGACTTGTGGAACGTTTTGAAGCGATTTGCAATGGAAAAGAACTTTGCAACTCGTTTTCCGAGCTGAACGATCCCATCGACCAGCGCGAACGGTTCGAGTCGCAGCTTGAACTGGGAAAGCGCGGCGATGATGAGTCAATGGTGCTTGATGAAGATTTCCTGCGGGCCCTCGAATTCGGAATGCCCCCCACCGCCGGACTGGGGATCGGCATCGACCGGCTCACGATGATCATGACCAATTCACCCTCCATTCAGGATGTGCTGTTCTTCCCGCAAATGAGGCCGGAGAGATAAATACCCAAACCCCTACCCGGAACCGAGGTTGAAAGACCCCACCCCAACCCCTACCCAGAACAGGGAGGGGCTTTGAGTCACTACTCTTTATTGAGGATCAATCGCTTCGTTTCAGTCTTGTTATTCATGATGAGCCTGTAGAAGTAGATTCCAGCAGGAAGCTTGTTCCCGCGGGAATCGGTTCCGTCCCAACGAAGTGTGGCAGTTCCAGGTTCAAATATCTTATTAACCAGTGTTTTAACCGTTGATCCCTGCAAATTCAGAATTTCTGCGGTAACCAAACACCGCTGTTGTATTTCCAGCGCAAAGGTTGTTTCTGTGCTGAAGGGATTCGGATAGTTGTTTCCGCCATTGTCCATTTGTTTCTGATCATTTGCTGATGACAACAACAGGTAGTTTATCATCAGGATCACCCGGTGGCTGCCGGTAGAGGTGGTGTACTGCAGGCTGTCAACAACAAATTGTGTTGCTGGGCTATTGACAAGAATATACATCTTAACCCGTATTGCAACACTGTCGCCCGGATTCACGATATGTGGCAACAGGCTTACCGACATGGAATCAACATACCATGGATTTCCCCCGTGCTGCTGAACATAATTCAGGCTGATCGCACTGCTGGTGAGATTTTTCAATTGTGTGATTTTTCCCAAATAGCAATCCTCGAAGGTGATAAACCAGAGTGTATCAGGCACAGGCGCAAGGTTGGTATAAATTGTCTGGAATTGAAAAGGATCGGCTTGCCCGATGAATGGGGCGGTGGCATGGCGTCCCGACAGGTCATCAGCAGAAAGAAAATATCTGATGATGCTTCCGGCTGGTTGTTTCGGAATGACGCCTGTGTAATGGCCGGCAGTGGTATTGATCATCATTGATGCCAGATATGGTCCGCCATTGACCTGGTAATGAACCATCACCGAATCACTGATGATGGGTTGCTGACTGCTGGCAATGATGTCGGCACTGACCGTGTAATCTGTTTCACAAGGCTGATTTCCCGAGATGGGGATGTGCCTGATGTGAAGCAGCCCGATATCGGAAATGCCCATCACCCGGCAATGCAGCGCATCGGTCGAGATCCAGGGAGTGGATGGATTCCCGATGAAACCGATGACCTTATAACCGGGCATGGCGGCTTCATATACTGCTTTGGCACTGTCGTCCCATGCCGAATTCATAAAGGGTACGAGCACTTTATTGTTCAGGATCACCGAATTGGTATAGGGTTGGTCCTGTGGGGTCATCACCCTGTAGATCCTGTAATGATATCCATACGAACAGGGTTGTGAAGCCCAGTATGCTGCGGCCGATTCAAGCGCGGTGTATTCAGGATCGGATGTCAGGACTTTCCGGATCAGCATTTTATCGGGTGCAAGAAATTTACCCCAACAGTCGATGTGATCAATGGTCGAAGAGATATTCGGGTCGGGAACGACCTGGTAATTTGTTATGCCAAGGTAATCGTTCATTTTCTGGGCGATCTGCTCATGTGTTTGGGTTGGGTTCTCATCCCACACCAGCTCGGTAGAGGAGGATAATCCAAATCCATCGGTCATATAGTCGCCGCCTGTTGAAATCACATTCATACCAAACCAGGGGATTCCAAGCATCGCGGCCATCTTTTTGGGAATTTCATCATCGTTTGGACGGGGGCGGTTGTATGGAAAATCGACAATCCCGATCTGGCTGGCGCTGTCTGATTCAAACCAGGGGCCATAGTCCCTGGTCCAATAACTGTCGGTTGCAGCGATCAGAAAATTGCAGTGGCTGGTGTCCACGCCATTGGCAACGTACTGGCTGATGACCGTGTTTTTCTGCGCGGTGGAGGCCACGATCGTTGTGAGGGTGACATCGGTGGCCATCTCTTTGATGAGGGTGATGGGTATGCCAAAAGGGTAACGGATCAAGGCACCCTGCATCCGGTCAAACTCAGCAACATTGCGCAGCGGGGCGACGGGAGGATCTGTTTCGACAAATCCCCTGCCGATTTCGTTCTTGTGCAATAATTCTTCAGGCGACATTTCGTGCTGAAGGACTGGGCGTTCCACCCGGGAAGTATCCTGTGAGACAGCCGGATGGGCCATCATGAAAACCAGGATCAGCAAGGTAAATATATATCTCATGTTATTTTGCATATGAATGCAAAAGTAACACTTTCGCAATTCTCTCAAAATCATTAAATTTGCTGAAATTTCATTGAATGAACAGAAAAGTCAGTGTCGCCCGCCTCTCCATCGTGTCCAACAGCCTGCTTATTCTCATGAAAGTAACGGTTGGACTGCTTTCAGGGTCGGTGAGTATTATTTCTGAGGCAATCCATTCGTTCATGGACCTGCTCGCTTCGTTCGTGGCTTATTTTTCGGTAAGGATTTCGGATACTCCTGCAGATGAGCGGCACCCTTATGGCCACGGGAAATTTGAAAACATCTCCGGGGTTGTTGAAGCCCTGCTCATCTTTGTTGCCGCTTTCTGGATCATTTATGAAGCGGTGCATAAGATTATTAATCCGACAAAGGTTGAACACATCGGTTTCGGTTTTGCGGTAATGATTGTTTCGGCCATTGTAAACATCTTTGTTTCCAGAAGGTTATACCAGGTTGCGAAAGAAACCGATTCGGTAGCACTTGAAGCTGATGCACTGCACCTGAAGACGGATGTGTACACCTCTATTGGTGTGGCTACCGGCCTGGTCCTGATGTGGATCAGCGGAATGCCTTTGGTTGACCCCATCATTGCCATCTTTGTGGCACTGCTGATTTTAAAGGAATCATTTGAATTGTTTTCCAAGGCCTATGCCCCGCTCCTCGACCTTGCCTTGCCGGCTTCCGAAGTGGCAAAAATTTCAGGAATTATACAGTACCACTGTACCGGCGGAATGAGTTTTCATGACCTCCGTACGCGAAAAGCAGGGAATTATAAATACATCGATTTTCATTTAAACCTTGATCCGGAAAAAACGGTCAGGGAGGCCCATGAGATTTGTGATCAGATCGAAGAAGATCTTAAAAAAGCCTTTGATCACACCGAGGTCACCATCCATGTGGAAAATTTTTAAAATAAAACCCTATTTTTGCAGTTATACTATAAAACATTATCGCATAAAATGTTATATTCATGGTGTTGAAAAAAATCCAGTATTCCCTGCTTTCCCTCCTCTTATTTCCATTTTATCTTCAGGCACAGGACCCCATCCAGCCCGATTCTTTGATCAGGAACCGGCATTTTGTTGAAGACGACCAGGTTGTCGTCATGCTGGACAGCCTTGCCAACCTGAAAATTTTCGAAGACACGCAATTCCCGAACGCGAACCAGTATCAGAACTGGAGCACCTATTCCGACAATGATGTTCCCACCTTTCCCGATTCGGTATACATGGAGCGCATTGCGCTGATGAACGATCAGTCGCCTTTTGAATACGTCTATAACCAGGAGGTGAAAAAATTCATCGAACTGTACGGTGTCAGGAAACGCAAACTGACTGCCCGCATCCTTGGTTTGGCGCAGATTTATTTTCCGCTTTTTGAAGAGCAGCTTGATAAATACAACATGCCCCTGGAACTTAAATATCTTGCTGTTATTGAATCTGCGCTCAATCCGATTGCAAACTCACCGGCCGGGGCCAAAGGGCTGTGGCAGTTCATGTATGGTACAGGAAAGGGTTACGGGCTAAAGGTAAGCACCTATGTTGACGACCGGTTCGATCCGTATAAATCTACCATTGCAGCATGCGAGCACCTCACCGATCTGCATGATATTTATGGAAGCTGGTCACTGGCCCTGGCTGCCTACAATTCCGGGGCAGGAAATGTCAATAAAGCGATTCGCCGTTCAGGGGGTATCAAGAATTTTTGGGCAATAAAAAAATACCTGCCAAAGGAAACTGCTTCGTACGTTCCCGCTTTCATTGCGGCGAGTTATGTTTTAACCTACGCGAATGAACACAAGATCCATCCGGTTGACCCGGGAATCCTCTATTACGAGGTGGATACGGTCACCGTTCACAGCCCTTTGTCATTCGATCAGATTTCAGAAATGCTCAACATTCCGATGGATGAAATCGTGTTTTTAAATCCCTCATTCAAACACAAAGTAATCCCCGCCTCCCCAGAAAATCCCTTTAAACTGCGATTACGGAAAAAGTATATCGGGAATTTCATCAACAATGAAACCGCACTGTATGCATACAAGACAAAAGAGGGTTTGGCCAGCGAAGCGATGGCCCAATTGGTTTACAGCAACTACCGTGAATCAGAACTTTACACCGTGAAAAGCGGTGAAACGGTCTCTTCCATTGCAAAGAAATTCCATATGACTACCGGGGAGTTAAAATCGCTCAACGGGCTGAAGAAAAATTCGATCAGGCCAAATAAAAAAATCCTGGTATATACCAATCCTGCCAAAGGGAAACCCCAGGAAGGAGGTGCCTCTTCCACCTATGTTCCCCAGGCAATACCCAAAGACACTGCATTAAAGACCACCGCTTCAGGAGCAATTTCTGAGCCTGTTTCTTCCAAAACCCCCGCACCATCAGGTCATTCTGAAGAAACCTCCCTGGCTATTTATGTAGTGATCAGTGGTGATAACCTGGGCCGCATTGCAGCGAAACATCACTGTACCACCGCTGAATTAATGAAATGGAACAATCTTCCCGATGAAAAAATTCTTGTCGGTCAGAAAATTAAAGTTGCCGCAAACGGAAATGAAACAGCTGCCAGTGTTAAGAAGGAACTGGAGGAGAAATCCAAAAAACCGTCTTCCGCATCACAGCACTATTCCTATTATTCGATTCAGTCGGGAGATAACCTTTGGGAAATCGCGGATAAATACGATGTAACCGTGTCTCAGCTCAAAACAGCGAACAACCTGAAAAATAACAGCCGTTTAAAACCAGGGCAAAAAATAAAAATCCCCAAATAATTTGTTGAAATTGTAAATGATAAAAAAATTTGCAGTACTTTTGACCACCTGGTTAAACCAAATGATTAATCCACCCGGTTAAACGAATGGGAAACTCAGTATTATCTTCGGAAGAACGCATTCTGGAAGCCGCAAAGAAGGTGTTTCACCACAAAGGATTTGATGGCGCCCGCATGCAGGAGATCGCCGACGAAGCCGGTGTGAACAAATCGCTGGTGCATTATTACTATCGTAATAAAGATAACATTTTTCAGGCCGTTTTTGAAGACGCTTTTTCCAAACTCATCTCCAGATTGAATGAAATATTCTTCTCAGAACTTCCTTTTTCAGCCAAAATTGAAACTTTCATTGACTACTATGTCACCTTCCTTTCTCAAAATGCTTACCTTCCGTTGTTTATACTCAATGGATTGTATGAAAAACCGGACCAGATCAGGAAGATAATGGGAAAAAACCAACTCTCCCCCGATCGCTTGATGGATCAGATCCGCAAACAGGTTAAGGAGGAGATGAATATAGACATAAATCCAATGCACATTTATATCAACGTACTGGCACTCAGCATTTTTCCGGTTATTGCCAAACCGCTGATCCAGACCATATTTGGTTTTTCAAATGAACAACTCCTCCGGTTCTTTGAGGAAAGGAAAACATCAGTTCCCGAATTCATCCTAAATGCTTTAACAAGCCATGAGAAAAATACGAGCAGGTAACATCCCGCTTACCGGGTTTGCCGGATTCATCCTTTTGCTGCTTCTGCCAATCATGGCGCAGACCCAGGATTCCATCACCCTGGATTACTGCTACCGGCAGGCTGAGAAGAATTACCCTTTGCGTCAGCAACTGGGAATGCTTGGAAATTCAAACACCCTGAAGGTTCAGAACCTGAATAAGAACTACCTTCCCCAGTTCAATATCAACGGCGGGGCATCCCTGCAATCAGATGTGACTCAGGTTGCCATCGACCTTCCGAAAGGTTTGCCCGAAATTGCCATGCCCACCCTCAGCAAGGACTGGTATAAAATAACCCTGGATGTCAACCAGGTAATCTATGATGGCCGCGTAACCTACTATCAAAAGCAAACCGAGGCATTCACATTGCAGGCTGATCAGAAAGCCGTTGAGATTGAGTTGTATAAACTCAAGGACCGGATCAACCAGATTTTTTTCAGCATCATCCTTTTGCAGGAAAATGAATCATTGCTGAACAGCAACAAGGACCGCATCACGGTAAAACTGACCGAAGTTCAGTCGGGGATCAGGAATGGCGCTGTTCTTGAAATGAATGCGGATATCCTGAAAGCCGAACTGGTAAGGCTCGACCAACAACTAACTGAAACCCGCATGGACCGAAGTGCTGGCTACAAGATGCTTTCGGAACTGATTTCTTCTCCGGTTGCAGAATCTACGGCACTTGTCACGCCAAAGGTAACCTTGCCAGGTACGGATTTTGAAGATAAACGGCTTGAATATGAATTGTTCAGCATCCAGCGTTCAAAAGTTGACCTGATGCGGAACATGGTCACCACGAAATGGAATCCTAAAATTTTTGCATACGGACAGGCAGGTTACGGAAGGCCAAGCCTGAACATGCTTGACGACAATTTCATGCCCTGGTGGCTTTTCGGCGTAAAACTGACCTGGACTCCGTGGAACTGGAACCAGAATAAAAATGAAAAGCAAATTCTTACCATTCAGAACGATTTGCTCCGCAGCCAGCAGGAAACATTTGATAAAAACCTGAAGATAAGCGCTCAAAAGGACCTGAGTGAGGTGTTGAAATTCACCGAGTTACTTGCTCAGGATGCACAAATTATTGCATTGCGGAAAAAGATCACCAAAACAGCATCGTCACAACTGGATAACGGGGTGATCACATCGAGCGACTATATTTCCCGGCTGAATGAAGAGACACAGGCACAACTAAATTTGGAAATACATAATATTCAGCTAATTAAAGCAAAACTTTCATATCTTTATACATTAGGAAAGCTTTAATATCCACCAAGGCACCCCTCCCTGATTGGGGAGGAGTCGGGGGTGGGGTAATAAATCATTCATATGAAAAAACATTTTTTAACAACCCTGGTCATCCTGACCATGCTGACCGCATCCTGCAGCGACAATAACGACAAACCCGATGCGTATGGTTCTTTTGAAGCAACGGAGGTTACCGTTTCTTCGCTTGCGAATGGACGGATCATGCAACTTCATATTGAAGAGGGCCAGTTGGTTGATTCCAACGAATTGGTCGGCTTTGTTGATACCACCGACCTGTATCTGAAAAAAATGCAGGGGATTGCCCAGAAAGATGCCACGGGTTCAAGACGGGAAGACCTGACTGCCCAGATTGCAGTACAGGAACAAAACCGGGCGAACATCCTGATTGAGCAAACCCGTGTGATTAATTTGCTTAAGGATGGTGCAGCAACACAGAAACAACTGGATGACATCAACTCAAACCTTAACCTGATCGACAAACAGGTTGCCTCGTTAAAAACGCAATTCAGGGGCATTGAGGATCAGATCGGAAGTGCGGAACAACAAATAGCACAGGTGCGTGAATCCATAAATAATGCACTTATTATCAATCCGTTGAAAGGAACTGTCCTGACGAAATTTGCAGAAAGCAATGAAGTAACTACCTTTGGAAAGCCGTTATACAAGATCGCCGACCTCCGTGAAATGGAACTTCGCGTATATGTCAGCGGGGCACAGTTGCCACACATTAAAATAGGAGACAAGGTGGAGGTGCGTATCGATAAAGATGAAAAGACAAATACGAAAATGGAAGGTCTTGTCAGCTGGATTTCTCAAACCGCGGAATTCACGCCTAAAACCATCCAAACAAAAGAAGAACGCGTAAACCTTGTATACGCTGTAAAGGTTCGCCTACAAAATGATGGCAGCCTGAAGATTGGCATGCCGGGCGAGATTAAATTAAATTCACATTAACCAGATCAAAAAATCATGAAAAAAATCGCATCAACCATTTTACTGCTTTTCGTCATGACCCTGTGGTCGGGATTATCTGCCACAGCCCAAACCCACAAAGGCGACGATATTATCGGAACCTGGCTGAACCAGGAGGCTACCGGGAAAATTACCCTGTATAAAGAAAATGGCAAGTATTTCGGAAAACTCGTATGGCTCAGGGAGCCAAACGACAAGATAACCGGATTGCCCCGTACCGATAAGGAGAACCCGGATGAGAAACTGAAAGCGAAACCGCTGATCGGCATGGTCAACATGAAAAACTTTACCTTTGATGGACAGGATGAGTGGTCGGGCGGAACCATCTATGATCCGAAAAACGGAAAGACATACAAATGTTACATCGAATTTGAAAGTCCGACCAAGCTGAAAGTACGCGGATACATTGGTGTTTCCTTGCTTGGAAGAAACACTTACTGGACAAAGTCATCCCCCCCGCAGAATTAAATTATGCCGGAAAATTCCATCCATGTTCAAAGTCTGACCAAACGATTTGGAGAGACCCTTGCCCTTGATGATGTCTCCTTTGATGTTGCCAGGGGTGAACTGTTTGGATTCATCGGTCCTGACGGAGCCGGGAAAACGACACTGTTTCGCATCCTGACCACCCTGCTTCTCGCCGACAAGGGCATCTGCAACGTGGAGGGGCTTGATGTGGTGAAGGATTACAGGAAAATAAGGCGAATCAGCGGTTACATGCCCGGGAAATTTTCACTCTACCAGGATCTAACTGTTGAAGAAAACCTGAAATTCTTTGCTACCATTTTTGGCACCACCATCCGTGAAAATTACAGCCTGGTAAAAGATATCTACCAGCAGATTGAACCATTCAAAAACAGGAAAGCCGGGAAATTATCGGGCGGGATGAAACAGAAACTTGCTTTGTCCTGTGCCATGATCCACAAGCCGGAAGTGCTTTTTCTTGATGAGCCCACCACGGGGGTTGATGCCGTTTCGCGGCTTGAATTCTGGCAAATGCTCAACCGGCTGAAGGAGTCCGGGATCACCATCCTGGTCTCCACACCTTACATGGATGAAGCAGGGCAATGCGATCGCGTGGCGTTGATGCAAAATGGCCGGATCATGACCATCAGTACCCCAAATGAGGTGATCCGGAATTATCCGTTGTCGCTTTTTTCGGTGAAATCCGGAGACATCTATCAACTTTTAAGTGAACTCAGGCTCTACCCGGGAGTGCACAGTGTGTATGCTTTCGGGCAATCGGCGCATGTTTCTTTCAATGATCGGAATATCGAAAAAGAAATTCTGTCTGATTTTCTGAAGAAAAACCATCATGAATCGGTGTCAATAACGCCGATTGAAGCGACCATCGAAGATTGTTTCATGGAACTCATGAATACCCCGGCGAAAGAAAAAACCACTTAGGCACTTAGTACAGTAAGGAACACTAAGGGAATAAGCCATGGTTGTTGAAAGAAAGTTTGATGAATAATCTGATTCTAAGTGATACTTTGTATTCTCAGTGCCTAAGTGGTTAATTTTAAAACATGCCAACTCCCGTAAATATAATCACCGTCAGGAACCTGGTCAAGAAATTTGGGTCCTTTATAGCCAATGATCATCTGACCTTTGAGGTGAAGAAAGGAGAGATATTCGGGTTTCTTGGTGCCAATGGTGCAGGAAAGACCACCGCCATTAAAATCCTCTGCGGATTATCCTATCCTACTTCGGGGGAGGTTTCGGTGGCAGGTTTTGATATTTACAGCCGGCGTGAACAGGTGAAGAAGAACATCGGGTATATGAGCCAGCGGTTTTCACTCTACGATGATCTTACCGTGTTTGAAAACATCCGCTTTTACGGTGGAATTTACGGGTTAAGGAAACAGGAGATCAATTCGCGGGCACATGCCCTGATGCAGCGGCTTGGATTTGAAGACGCCCGCAATAAACTGATCAGGGATATCCCGCTGGGGTGGAAACAAAAACTTGCCTTTTCCGTTGCGATCCTGCATAACCCGAAAATTGTGTTCCTGGATGAACCCACAGGCGGGGTGGACCCGATCACACGCCGGCAATTCTGGGACATGATCTACGAAGCGGCGCATGATGGAATTACCGTTTTTGTAACCACACATTATATGGATGAAGCCGAATACTGCGACCGCGTATCGATCATGGTCGACGGGAAAATTTCGGCACTGGATACCCCTGAAAACCTCAAACTGAAATTCGATGCCCCGTCGATGAACGAAGTATTTATCAAATTGGCAAGAGCTTAGTCCCCTCCCCTGCAACCCTCCCCCAAGGGGGAAGGGCCGGGGTGGGGTTAAAAAAACATTCAATGAACATCTTACAAAAATACAAACCATCGGTAAGCAAGCATAACCTGCTTTTTATTGCAGGGCTGGCATGGACTGTTGCGGGAGGAATCCTTGCCGGGAGGGGATTGGATTACCTGCTTTTGCATGGCCACTATCTTGGCTGGCGTCTGTGCGGCGGTTTCGTATTTGGGATGATTTTTTACGTGCTGCTGTTTGCAAAAATTTCACGCAAACACATTAAAAGGATCCATGGGCTGAACATCCCTTACCCCTGCGCTTTTTCATTTTTCAACCTCCGGGGTTATCTGATGATGGCCATCATGATCACGGGAGGAATCATGTTGCGCAGGTTTGACGTGATCAACAAAGAATGGCTCTATAATTTTTATGTCACCATGGGAGTCCCCTTGCTGATCTCTGCTTCACGGTTTTTCTATTTCTGGTATACCAATAAGGAGATTTTATGAGGAGGTTCCGGGGATTTGTTGTCAAGGAGTTTTATCATATATTCAGGGATTACCGCACTTTGCTCATCCTCTTTGGCATGCCAGCCATTCAGCTGATGTTGTTCGGTTATGTGCTTACCAATGAGATCAAGGATGCAAAAATTGTCATCTACGATCCTTCCAGGGATGTGGTTACCCGTAAGATCAGTGATAAAATTCTTTCCTCGGGATACTTTGTCCTGGAACGGAATCTGGTTTCCGTGGCTGAAATTGAACCTGCTTTTAAACAGGGCGATGTTAAACTGGCACTCATTTATGAGCCCGGATTTGCAGGGAAACTTGAAAAAACAGGGAAAGCCCATATCCAGATCATCGGCGATGCCTCGGATCCGAATACAGCCAATATGCTGGTGAACTATGCCAGCGGGATCATCAGCAACTACCTGGTTTCCATGAATTCAAAGAAAGTTCCTTTGCAGATCATCCCTGAAGTGCGGATGATGTACAATGGGGAATTGAAAGGCGTATACATGTTTGTTCCCGGGCTGATGGCCATGCTCCTGATGCTTATCTCCGCTTTGATGACTTCCTTATCGATCACAAAGGAAAAAGAGTTGGGAACCATGGAACTGTTGCTGGTATCGCCGATGCGGCCGTCGCAGATCATCATCGGAAAAGTTTTTCCGTATGTGTTTTTAGCCTTCATCGATGCCTGCATCATCCTTGTACTGGGCAAACTCGTGTTTGGCATGCCGCTCCTGGGAAGTGTTTTTCTGCTGCTCCTGGAGAGCTTTCTGTATATCTGCATGGCCCTGTCGCTTGGTATCCTGATCTCAAACATCACCAACAGCCAGCAGGTGGCCATGATGATCTCCCTGGTGGCATTGATGCTTCCCACGATCCTGCTCAGCGGGTTTATTTTCCCGGTCGAAAATATGCCTGGGATCATGCAGGTATTGTGCCACCTCATGCCGCCGAAATATTATATCATCATCATTAAAAGCATCATGCTCCAGGGAAACGGAATTGAATATGTTTGGAATGAAACCCTCATTTTGATTGGATTTACTGCTCTTTTCCTTGCACTCAGTATAAAAAAATTCAAAGTACGGCTGGCCTGATGAGAACGATCCTGTATATTATCCAGAAAGAGTTTCTGCAGGTATTCCGCAACAAATCGATGTTGCCGATCATTTTTATCGTGCCCATCGTGCAGTTGATCGTCCTCGTCAATGCAGCTACCTATGAAATGAAACACATTCGTGTTTCGGTGGTTGATCTCGACCTTTCAAGCACTTCGCGCAAACTGGTGAGCAAATTCCAGGGGTCGCCATTTTACCGGATTCAAAAAACATCGTTTTCATACCGGGAGGCTGAAGACCAGATGAAAAGAGGAAATGTTGACATGATTCTTCAGGTTCCTGCCGGATTTGAAAAGAAGCTGCTGAAGGAAGGCCAGGCCAAAGTCCAGTTTGTGATCAACGCCATCAATGGGCAGAGTGCCGGCCTCACCAACGCCTATTCGACCATGATCCTGCTCGATTATAACCGGGAAGTGGTTTTAGAGAACGCAACCCCGGCAATGATGGCCGGTATCAGAAGCATACAAACAGATTACAGTTACTGGTTCAATCCAAAACTGAACTACAAGACCTACATGGTCCCCGGCATTCTGGTACTGCTTGTCACCATCATCGGACTCCTGCTTTCAGGCATGAACATTGTACGTGAGATGGAGATCGGCACCATCGAACAGATCAATGTGACCCCGATCAGGAAAATCCAGTTCATTACCGGCAAACTGATGCCCTTCTGGATCATCGGGCTTTTTGAACTTGCATTCGGCCTCTCCGTTGGAAAGCTGCTTTTCAATATCCCGATGGAGGGTAACCTCGGATTTATTTTCTTGTCGGCGGCTGTCTATCTTTTTGTAATTTTGTCATTCGGCCTGCTGATTTCCACCATTACCCATACACAACAGCAAGCCATGCTGGTTTCGTTCTTTTTCATGGTCGTGTTCATCCTGATGAGCGGTTTGTTCACCTCCATTGAAAGCATGCCGCCCTGGGCTCAAAAACTCGACAGGCTGAACCCACTGATGTATTTTATCAGGATCATGCGGATGGTGTTGCTGAAAGGATCAGGTTTTGCGGATATCAGCCGCTATTTCTGGTCATTGGTCGTTTACGCCGTCTTCATCGTAAGCCTGGCCATTTGGAGATACCGAAAAGTCGCTTAACCCGATATAGTGAATAAAACATCCAGAAAATACATCATCCTGAGAGCTTCTATCCTGGGATTGACTGTAATTGCCATTGCTTTTTTCATTACCCGGAACCTGTATCACCGGGTGGAGGTTAAAAAAGATGCGCTCCACCGGATACGCGAACGAGGATACCTGATCGCACTCACCGATCGAAACACTCTTAATTACTTCATTTACAAGGGTGAAGCCATGGGATACCAGCTCTCATTGCTTGGATCATTTGCAAAACACCTGGGTGTTCCGCTCAGGATCATTGCCAGCAACGATATTTCAAAACTCGAATACTACCTGCATAACAATGCTGCCGATCTGATGGCCCTCAATCTTCCAATATCCAGGGAAGGTAAAAAGTTTGTCAGGTTTTCAGAACCATTTGGCGAAACAAGGCTCGTGCTTGTTCAACGCAATGGGCAGGGTAGTGGCAAGGAAGTACCCGAGCCCGTCAAAACCCTGAAGGACTTTCCGCCGGATACAGTTCATGTGTGTCAGAACTTCGCTATGGAAGCACAATACCATGCTTTTATTAAAAAGACGGGGAAACACGCCGTCCTGAAAGAGGAAACCGGCATCAGCGAGGAACAGCTGATCAGGCAGGTATCGGAAGGATTGATCCGCTTTGCCATTTGCCAGGAGAATGTGGCCATGGTTTATCACCGTTTTTACCGGAACCTCGATATCTCGGTGCTGGCTTTTCCGCTATTTTCCTATGGATGGGGCATGGGACTGGCTTCAGATTCCCTTCGTACCGAAGTTGATGCCTGGCTGAAGGAAATGAAGGCCTCAAGGGATTTCAAACAAACCTACCTGGCTTATTTCGACAACCAGCGCATCGCGCGATTCATGCAGAGCGATTATTTCTCCGTAAACGGGAACAAACTTTCGCCCTTTGATGGTATCATCCGGGAACAAAGCAAACAGGTGATGTGGGACTGGAGGCTGGTGGCATCCCTGATCTATGAAGAATCAAATTTTCAGCAGGGACTGGTCTCTTCGCGAAGCGCCAGCGGCCTGATGCAGCTGATGCCTGAGACTGCTGAAAAATTCGGCATCGACAGCACGGCTACACCTGCAAGACAAATAGCCGGCGGGGTGAAATACCTGAAATATCTCGACAGGCAGCTTCCCGATGAAATAACGAGTCCGGTTGAGCGTATTTATTTTGTCTTGGCCTCTTACAACGTCGGCATCGGGAAAGTGATGGCGGCCAGGGAAAAAGCTGAAAAATTCGGCAAAGACAAAAACAGGTGGAACGGAAATGTCGATTACTACCTTTTACGCCGTTCAAAAAAGGACCCTGTTGGAAAAACAGACAGCATTGATTCCTATCCGGTCGATTACAAAACCGAAGGATTCGTGGATGACATCGTCGGGCGTTACTTCCATTATAAGAACCTCATCAGGTAACCTGCCTGAAAACCCAACGGTTGTCAAAAATCACGGATGCAACGGAGGCTGAAGCCATCTGCTTTTGAGATATAGCTTGTCAGGCTGTTGCTGCTGCTGAAATAAAGGTAGAAACCATGTGCATTATCAATCTGCTGGCTGCTCCAGTAACTGCCAAACAGGCCTCGTGCTGTCAGATGACCATCAAGGTCGTACAGGTAACCTGCTGCATGCAGCTTTAGCCCGGAAATCCAGGGACCTGTCCAGGTAGTCCAAGGTCCGGCTTCATCCACGTTGTTCCATTCAGAAAAAGTTGGCATTCGCCAGCCATTGCCAAGTTCATAGTTACAGGGATCGTTTGAAAATTGCCAGTCAAGGTTCTCAGTAATCGTGGTGATCCAGGCCGTATTGGGCGTTCGGTTTGTGCCATCGTGCTTGTATCCCTGCTTTCGGTTGAATTGCCAATACCAGCCTGCGGAGGCCTCAGTATTATCGTCTTTTGCGGTTGCCTGATGACTTGCGCCCAGGTTGCTGGTGATCCAGCATTTTGACGCTTCACCGGGAACGTTTTTAACCGTACCATATGCAACCGTTTTGCTCACCGGCGCTACGGAGCCGGCGATGTGACTGATATTGAGCGTAGATCCGCAACAAAAAGTACCCTGGGGCAATACCTCTTTGTAATACACCCCCTTGCTGACGGAAGCTGCCGGCGGACTATAGTTCACTGTCAAATAAAAAACATCGGATGCGTAGCCGGTTGCCCCGGAATTGATCACAGGATCACGGGTGCCGGATGTCCATGAGCCGCTTGAATTTCTCCAGCTAAAGGTAGCGCCTGCATTTTCACAACCCGGCAATGTACAATACAGGTTAATGGGTTGTCCATAGCACACCACTTCGCAATCACCTGCAATGAGAGAGCCTGAAACAGTAGTGCTCCCGCTGTAACAAACCGCATTTGAAATCATCTGGCAGGCCAGGGTCCCCAGGGTTTGTGTACTGAAAGACGCATTGGTTGCTCCGGTCACATTTACTCCGTCACGGCTCCATTGATACAATGAATTGGTGCCTCCGTTTGCCGGATTCGCCGTAAATGAATAAGTGGAATTGCTGCATTGTGGATGGGCTGCCGCGGTGATTGATACACTCACCGGGTCATATGGATTGACGGTCATGGTGATGCCATTGGATGTTGCCGGATTTTCAGTTGCACACGGCGCGTTGGAGGTCAATACACAGGTGATCAGATCATTGTTGGCAGGTGTATATGAATACGTTGTGTTGGTGGCTCCAGAGACGTCCGTTCCGTTTTTCTTCCATTGATAAGCAGGATTGGGCCCTGGATTAAAAGGGGTGGCGGTAAAGAGAACGGAATTTCCTGAACATACTGGATTTGCTGAGGCGGCAATTGTTAAACTGACCGGAAGTGAAGGGATAATTGACAATACAATAAGATTGGAAAATGCACCACTCACAGTTGCACATGCTGCACTGGTAAACAACATGCATAATATCACATCATTATTTTCAGGAACATAGGAATAACTGCTGTTGGTTGCTCCGGGTATGAAGAAACTGTTCTTCACCCATTGATAAGCAGGATTTGATCCGCCATTCACGGGAGTGGCGGTGAAGGTGACTAAATTCCCGGAACAATAATTACCGGATGCCTCAATGGATACACTCGAAGGCAGAGAAGGAATCAATGCAATGGCTGCGCAACTCATCGCGCTGCGGTAACATTCATTGTAAGCGGCAACACAGATCACCCCGCTGGTGCCACCAAAAGTTACCGTGATGGCCTGTGTTCCCTGGCCAGCGGTGATGATGGCACCGGGCGGAACAGCCCAGTGATACCCGGTCGCGTTTGCAACGGGGGAAATCGAATAGACATTGCCTGTTGAATTGCTGCATGGGGCCGTGTTTCCAATGATCGACCCGGGTGTGGTCAGCATTCCCGTATTGCCCAAAGGAACCCATCCCGAACCGTTGTAGTACTGCATGTCATTGCAATCAGTGTTGTAAATCAGCAACCCGGCGGCCGGTGAGACTATCCCGTTGCGTTGCAGGGAAGTTATCCGGGGAGGTAAAAACCCTTTGTTGATGAATTTCACATCTAACCCTGCTGACGGATCAGGCGGACTGTTGTCATTGTTGACACCTACTTGGGCAAAAATTCCCGTTACCTGGATCAGGAATAGCAATAACAAACCAACGATATTTTTCATGGCACATGGATTATAATGAATTACCAGAATGAAGTTCATGATGGTAAACCAACTTCCTTAAAATATACCCGATGGATGGAATAGCTAATATAATACAAAAACATGAATTTGTTGTGTTTTTTTTCGATTTAATACAATCCTATTCCCTTATATTCCTGAAATAAACGTCTGCGGTAAAAAACCGGGAACGAAACAAAATAGCCTCACCCTGATTTTTTTTCAAAAAAGCTTGACATGAGAGAAAAAATGTCGTATCATTGCAAAATCAAATTAATATTAAAATGATATCATAAACTATGATCGCCATGGAAAAAGAAAAAGTTAGTTCAACGTATTCGGGATACATGAGTCTCCTGCTATTTATTGCTTTATTGGGTCTTGGGATAATCGGGATCGTATTCTACAGGGAATCTGTCACCGGGATTGTCTTTTCAATCCTATCCTTTGCCTGTGCCCTCTTCATCACCATGGGACTGATTGTTGTCAATCCCAATGAATCAATGGTGCTGGTTTTATTCGGGGAATACAAAGGAACCGTCAAATCAAACGGTTTCTTCTGGGTCAACCCTTTTTATGTTAAAAAGAAAATTTCATTACGGGCACGCAATCTGAACCGCGAACCGATCAAAGTAAATGATAAGCTGGGGAACCCCATCATGATTGGCTGTGTGCTTGTGTGGAGGGTTCGTGACACCTTTAAGGCTGCCTTTGAAGTGGATGATTTTGCCCATTTCGTGGATATTCAGAGCGAGTCGGCAACCCGCAAACTGGCGGGACATTATGCGTATGATAATTTCGACGATGAGCAGAAGGAAATTACGCTGCGGGCCGGGGGAGAAGAGGTTCACCTGGCGCTGGAACATGAACTTTCTGAGCGGCTGGCCATGGCAGGTATCGAAGTGATGGAGGCAAGGATCAGCTATCTCGCCTATGCTTCAGAAATTGCCGGGGCCATGTTGCGCCGTCAGCAGGCTACTGCAGTGGTTGCGGCACGCACGAAAATAGTGGAAGGCGCTGTCAGCATGGTAGAACTTGCGCTGGATCATCTCAGCAAGAAACACATCATCGAACTGGATGAAGACAAGAAAGCGACCATGATCAGCAACCTGATGGTGGTTCTTTGTTCCGATAAGGATACAACCCCGGTAGTGAATACCGGAACTTTGCACCAGTAGGAGGCTTATGGCAGTTAAAAAGGTATTCATGCTCCGGGTCAATCCGGAAATTTATGAGGCGCTGGAGAAATGGGCTGCCGATGAATTCCGTTCCGTAAATGGCCAGCTGGAATGGGCAATTGAGCGGGCTTTGAAAGAGGCCGGTCGCATGCCCAAAAAAAGTGTATCACCTCCGGGTAAAACCCCGGAACAACCTGAGTCAGTATGATCTTTAACAACAATTTTCGTGGAAGGCTTAAACGGAACCGGGCCGGCAAAGCGGATCGCCCGATGGTCAGGACGGAAATGACGCCCATCGACTGGTTGCTTGAAGCATGTGCAATCGTAGGATTAATGATCTTTATGGGATACATAATTTACTATTTCCCAAGGCTCCCAGAAACCATTCCATCTCATTTCGATGGCGCGGGAAAACCGGATGATTACGCTGAAAAGGCAACCATGTGGTTTCTTCCCGCTATTGCCATGTTCATTTATATCCTGTTCAGCGTGATCGTGCTTATTCCGCACCAGTTCAATTACACGGTTAAAATTACACCGGCAAATGCTCCAAAACAATATGCCATGGCGCTGAGGCTGATCCGCTATCTGAAAGCCGCGTTGACATGGATGTTTTTTTACATCAGCTATGCAACCATTCAGGTTTCGCTGAACAAGGGTTCAGGTCTTGGAATAGGGTTTATCCCGGTTGTTTTTGGCGGGATCCTGATTCCTCTCTTCATTTATATGATTGTTGCCTATAGAAACAGGTAACCTCACCCCGTCAGGGTCTGATACCCCGTCAGGGTCTGCCAATCCGTTAAATTTTATACTTTTGCAAAAAATTTAAACATGAATTTTATTGAGGAATTACGCTGGAGGGGAATGATCCATGACATGTCGCCCGGAACAGAGGAACAGTTTTCGAAGGAGATGACATCTGCCTACATTGGATACGACCCCACAAGCGATTCGCTTCATATCGGAAACCTGGCATCGATCATGATGCTGGTTCACCTGCAACGGGCCGGGCATAAACCTTATGCCCTTGTTGGCGGTGCTACCGGCATGATCGGTGATCCATCCGGAAAATCCGAGGAACGAAACCTGCTTGATGAAACAGTATTGCGTCACAATCAGCGGTGCATCCAAAAACAGCTTGAAAAATTCCTGGACTTCAACTGTGGCATTACTTCGGCAGAGATGGTCAATAATTTTGACTGGATGAAGGACTTCTCTTTTCTGAATTTCCTTCGGGAGGTGGGTAAGCATATCACGGTCAACTACATGGTTGCCAAAGATTCAGTTAAGAAACGCATGGAGTCGGGCTCAGGGATCTCCTTCACTGAATTTACTTACCAGTTGGTGCAGGGCTTTGATTATTGCTGGCTGTTCGAGCATAAACAGGTCAGGCTCCAGATGGGTGGTTCCGATCAATGGGGAAACATTGTTACCGGTACGGAGTTGATCCGGCGGAAACTTGGCGGTGAGGCTTATGCACTCACCTGCCCGCTCATTACCAAAGCCGATGGCGGAAAATTCGGGAAAACCGAATCCGGGAATGTCTGGCTGGATCCGAAAAAAACATCCCCGTATCAATTTTACCAGTTCTGGTTGAATTCAAGTGATTCAGACGCTTCGGAATATATCAAAAAGTTTACACTCTTTTCAAAGGAAGAAATTGAATCGCTTCAGAAACAACATGATGAAGCTCCCCACCTGAGGGTATTGCAAAAAGCACTTGCCGGGGATATCACCATCCGGGTTCATTCCAGGGAAGACCTTCAATCGGCAATGGAAGCTTCTGATATCCTTTTTGGCAAAGGGACTGCAGAAACCCTCATGAGATTACCGGAAGAAACACTGCTGTCGGTATTCGAAGGCGTGCCACAAAGCGAAATAGCGAAAAGCGAAATATCAAAATCGTTAAATATCGTTGATTTTCTTACTGACATGACGCAGGTTTTCTCCTCGAAGGGGGAAGCCAGGAGGATGCTGAAAGAAGGCGGGGTGCAGGTCAACAAAACAAAGGTGGACGAATCCTTTGTTGTCGACGAGCAGGTGCTTTCGAATGGCAAATACATCCTCGTTCAAAAGGGCAAGAAAAATTACTTCCTGGTAAAAGCGATATAACAGGCTGGCGATCGCTGTAGGTCTTTATTCCGGGAGTGAACTCCTATTTTGAAAAACCTTCTGCATCACTGAAAGAGCAGTTGATCACAAGGGTTCCAGCCCCGTTGATAAACCCCCATTTCGTCCCTTTCCTGACAACGGCGAAGCCATTCATAAAATCGTTGGCATGGTCAAATTGCGGGTTGATGACATAGAGTCCTTTTTTATTGATGAACCCCCACTGAGTTCCCTTCTTCACCTTTGCCAGATCATTGGTGAAATCCTCAGCATCATCAAACTGCGGATTGATGGCATAGGTGCCGGTCGATTCTATAAACCCCCATTCCCGTCCTTTTTTTACCCTGGCCATTCCATCGGATAAATCTCCGGCCTGGTCGAATTGCGGGTTCACAGTCCATGTGCCCTTTTTGTCGATATAGCCCCACTGGTGCATTATTTTTGCGCAGGCCAATCCGTCGGAAAAATTTCCGGCAGCCTCGAATTGCGGATTGATTACATAGGAGCCTGATTTGTCGATATAACCCCACTGGGTTCCCTTTTTTACACGGGCGAGACCACCATTAAAATCCTCTGCATCGTCAAACTGGGGATTGATCTCCCATTTCCCCGATTTATCAATATAGCCCCACTCCTTGCCGGTGCGCGCACGGGCAAGCCCGTCGGAAAAGGGTTCCAGGCTGGCAAACTGCGGGTTCACCACATACATCCCCTTTTTGTCGATGATGCCCCACTTCACTCCTTTTCTCACCCTGGCCAGGCCATCGTCAAAATCTTCGGCATCATCGAACTGCGGATTGATTGCGAAAGTCCCTGCTTTCTCAATATATCCCCATTTTTTAAATTTGATGACCCTGGCAAGTCCGTCGCTGAAGTCTTCTGCTCTTTCGAACTGAGGGTTGATCGCGTAAGCTCCTTTATTGTCAATGTACCCCCAGTCACCCATACTCCTGACCCGGGCAAATCCACCCGAAAATGGTTTTGCATTCTCAAACTGAGGCGTGATATAATAAGCTCCTGACGCATCAATAAATCCCCACTCTTTGGATACCCTTACCAAAGCCAGAAAATCATTTGTGCCAGCTTTTTTGGAGCTGGTTGCCACCGGAGGTTGTTCTTTTGGCGCTTTGGGAGTGCCGGGTTTATGAAGCGGATGAGGTTTCTGCGCGAAAACGGAAACTGACAGCAGGACGATCAGGCTAACAAGGATTTTTTTCATGATGTAAGGGTTTAAAATTACAGGATAAAGTTAAGAAAATATTAATAAATCTCTTCTGAAATGAAATATAAAAATTGATGATGTATTTTTATGGAATTTATATCTTTGTCGAAACACAAAACCATATGGTACTATCTGCCTGCGGACTAATTTGCACCGAATGTGAATTTTTCGGAAACCAATGCAAAGGCTGCCATGCCGTGAAAGGCCAGACTTTCTGGGCGCTGGAACACATGCCATCCAGGGTGTGCCCTTTGTACGACTGTTCAGTAAACAAACGAAACTATAAAGACTGCGGCGACTGTGCCGAAGTTCCCTGTCAGCTGTTCCGGGAGATGAAAGATCCCAATTCTACCGATGAAGAGCACCGGCAGGGGTTGATTGATCGGGTGGCAAGGCTGAAAATTGTGATGCTTGACACGTGACGTGTGACGTGTGAAACCCAACAACCTTTTATAACAAATCGATGAGTAATTCATTGCTTTTTGCCATTGTGTTCATCAATCTTGCCATGGTGCTCTATACTATTGGAGTATGGGCCGAGCGTATCCGGCGGCAGTTGAAATGGGGGCATCTTTGGTTTTTCTGGTCCGGGCTGGTTTGTGATGCCATTGGTACAACTGCCATGGCTGAAGTAGGCGGGGCATTTTTAAAATTCAACTTCCATGGAATTACCGGCATGACAGCCATCCTCCTGATGCTTTTTCATGCAACCTGGGCAACCCGGGTATTGATAAAGAAAGATGAAAAACGAATCCTGACTTTTCACCGTTTCAGCATTTTTGTCTGGATTGTCTGGATGATCCCGATGATCGGGGGAATGCTTATGGGAGCAAATGTTTGAAAGTTAAAGAGTATTACTGGTAGATAGTGAGCATCTAACCTTTTTTTAACCGAACTATTATCTGCAAATTTTTGAACCATGGAAAAAACATACAAAAATTGTCAGAGCTGCGGAATGCCGCTGAAAAAGGATGAAAAGGGCGGAGGAACCAATGCCGACGGGAGTAAGAGTACAATGTACTGTTCTCTTTGCTTTGAAAACGGAAAATTTTTCCGGCCCGATATAACCGCAGCTGAAATGAAGGAGCTGGCGAAGGGTAAACTGAAAGAAATGGGGTTTCCAGGCTTTGTTGCATGGTTTTTTACAACCAATATCCCCAGGCTGGAGCGTTGGAAAAGTAAACCGGTTTGAAAATTCTTGTCACGGATTAGTCCCGGACCGGAGGATCAAAGCAGGATCCTGTCTCATCATCTCCTCGACTAAATCAACTGCATCTTTTACGAAGGTGCAACAGATTGTTTGAAACAGGTTGAGTTCCTGGATTTTCTTCAGATCTGCCGCATTGTTCATGTCGAGCCCCTGCAAAAGATCCATGCAGTTGATGGATCCATTCCGTTTTTTAAAAGCGTCAAAAAACTCAGCAGTTTTACGATAGGTGGTGATCTTTTTGGAAATATCATCCCCTTTGGTCATCCCATAATTCAGTCCCAACACCATTAAAGCGCCGGTTACTGCACCACAGGTGAGTTGACGGCGAGCCATTCCCCCTCCGAATGCACATGCAATTTTCAGGCAGTCGTCCTCTGAAAGGCTAAACTCTTCAGAAAACACTGAAAGAACTGATTGGGAACAATTGAAACCCTTTGAGAACAATACGTTCGCTTTTTCTGATTTGGTCATAAACGGGTGTTATAAAGATTTTGCAAAGGTCGTTAATGAAGGGGAGAACGACAGGTGACAAAAAATTATTGTTGATTATCTGTTATTTTCAAATTACATTTGGAACTTGGAAAAACCCGGATTGATGAAGTACCTGGTGATTTATTATTCAAAGACAGGAAATACCCGGAAGGTTGCAGGAGCCATTTACGATGCTTTGCCGGGTGAGAAGAGGATCAAACCAATGAATGAAATTCATACTCCTGAAGAGAATGATCTGATGTTTATCGGTTTCCCGATCATGCAGTTCGGCCCGCCTGCAAGGGCCAGTCAGTTTATTTCGCGCCACGCTGCTGGAAAAAAAATTGCTTTGTTCGTCACACATGCCATGCCCTGTATGAGTGACGACCCGAATCAGGAAGCCATGCTTGAAAAAGAGTTGAACAGATGCAGGGCAGCCTGTTCAAAAAGCCAACTCCTTGGTCTTTTTCACTGCCAGGGCGAACTTTCCGAAGATATTGCCAGGGAACTCATAGCCAGCGGTAATCCGTTGTTAATGGAATTTGCCGGTATGCGACCGCTCACGATCGGGCATCCCGATCCCGAAGAATTGGAACAGGCACGAATATTTGCTGTCGGCACCATTACACCCTGACGGGGTCCACCACCCTGACGGGGTCGGTTTCTTCGCTCCTAGTTCACAAACTGCTTTGCATAATATTTCGCAGTCAGTTTTTCGCCGGTAGCCTTTTCAATCATATCATTCCAGTACCAGCGGCTGCCAGGCATAAATATCTTCTCTTTCAGGTAAATGCCGACCTCTTTTTTCCCTGCGAAACTCTGGAATTTATAGTCGTCAGATTTGATGACTTTGCCAACAATGTAATAGTACAACTGCGAAGCAAGAAGTTCTCCCAGCAGGTAATTATGGTAATAACAAGGATAGGTGGCAATGTGAATTTTAGTTGCCCAATCGGGTTCATTCCTGCCTTCAGGGCGTTTCATCATCTGGTACTTCTCCACGAGATCCCACCATAGTTTATTGAGGTTCTGATCGGGGTTCCTGTACATTTCCTTTTCAAAGTGATACATCACCTGTGCCCAGCGGCTGAATACAAGCTGCTCCATGCGTAGTGTTTTAAAACATGTTTCAGCGATCTTTGACTTCTCTTCCTCGCTGATGCCAGCCATATCTTTCAGCCACTGCGGATTAGAGGAAAACCTTCCGAAGAGCATGGCAATGGCTTCCGTAGTAAAAGTGTGTGCCGGATCCCTGAGGATGAAAGGAAGGGATGTATCGATGTTTTTATCATAAACGGCATGCCCGAATTCGTGAAGCATGGTATTCATCCAGTATTGATTAGGTTTCACGTTGCAAAGCACGCGAACATCCCCGGCATTGTCAATATCGGTGCAGAAAGCATGCTGGTTTTTACCGGGTTTTTCGTACAGGTCACTTTTTTTCAGCATATCGTCGATGGGTAGCCCGATGCCGGAGTAAAATTCAGAGGTCAGCGTTTCAAGGTTCTTGCCCGCATAATATTTATCGAGGTCCACATCGTAAATTTTCGGGGCCTGCTGGAAGAACCGGTTCTGGTAATTCCATGGGTTCAGTTCATCTTTACTTTTAAGGCCGTAATACTTCACAAAATAGGTATCGATATCGCCCTTTACTTGCGCAAAATCTTTTTTGGTCAGGCTGTCGAGTTCATCGAACAGCATACTTACCTCTTTCGGGTCCTGGTCGCTGAGGGTGAGGCTCATTTCGTGATAGTTTTTAAATCCGAGGTCCTTGGCCACTTCATTGCGAAGTTTAACCAGCTTGATCACATCCCCGGCCACAACGGTCCCGATCTTTTTCTGGGCTTCCCAAACTTCCTTTTGGTATTTTACATCTTTTGAACTGCTCAACACCTCCTCCACATCATTATCCGACATTTTCTTACCTTCTACCTCGGTGCGGAAATTGCCATATTTCTGTTCAATAAGCGTGCCCATGCGAACCATGGAATTCAGTTTGCCTGTATCGGCCTTGGCCATGAGAAAAGAGCGGTACAGGACATCCAGCTGGCGGTTTTGCAAACTGTCGGTGATCATTCCGGAGATCTTGATCTCTTCAAGTTTTTTCAATGACTCTTTGTTGGAATAGAGCGCCATCATCTGAAGATTCAGATCCTCCGATTTTTTAAAATCTTCGGGTTTCCCTGAAATGGCGGCCTCCCATGAAGCGATCGCTGTTTGCTTGTAAAGGGGAATCAGCACGGAGTCATGCTTGCGGATAAACTCGTTAAGGTCGTTTTTCATTTTTTCCTGTTTGGAAGTGCAAGCCCCCACCATGAGCAGGGCCAGTGCGAATACATAAATAGATTTCATATGGATTAATTTTAAGAAATTCAAAATTCAACGTTCAATATTCGTTATTCGATATTCCAGACTGACCCTTCTTTCCCATCCTTCACGGCGATCCTGAGTTTCTGCAGGGCATCCCTGATCTGGTCCGATGTTCCCCAGTCTTTTGTTTCGCGTGACTTCTGGCGGATTGCAAGGATCAGCTGCATCAATCCATCCAGCAGTTCAGGTTGATCGTTTGATTTTTCATCCTTCAATCCAAGGATGTCGAATAAAAATGTATTGAATATATTTTTCATCAACTCAAGGTCTGCCTGGGAGATCATCTCTTTTTTATCCACAACGGAATTAATGATGCGGACGCATTCAAACAAATTTGCAATCACCATCGGGCTGTTGAAATCATCGTTCATGGCAGCATAACATGCAGCTTTCAAATCCGGTATACTCCCCTCTCCCTCGGGGAGAGGGCCCGGGGGTGAAGGAAGGTGAGACCTGGTGCTGGGTTCCAGTTTCTGTAGTGTTTCATATCCGGCCAGCAGTTTTTTTAGTCCTTTTTCAGCCGCCTGCAAAGCCTCATTTGAGAAGTCGAGCGTGCTGCGGTAATGAGCCTGGAGTATAAAAAACCGGATGGTCATGGGACTGTAAGCCTGCAGCAATGCCGAATGGGACCCGGTGAAAAATTCATCAAGGGTGATAAAATTCCCGAGCGATTTACCCATTTTCTGACCATTGATGGTGACCATGTTGTTATGCAGCCAGTATTTCACCGATTCATGCCCGATAGCAGCCTGGCATTGGGCGATTTCTGATTCATGATGCGGAAACAGGAGGTCCATTCCTCCCCCATGGATGTCGAAATAATCACCGAGGTATTTGGTGCTCATGGCCGAACATTCGAGATGCCATCCCGGGAACCCATCGCTCCATGGCGAAGGCCACCGCATGATGTGTTCGGGCTGGGCTTTTTTCCAAAGTGCGAAATCCGAAACATGCCGTTTTTCATCCTGACCCTCAAGCGAACGGGTATTCGAGATGAGGTCGTCGAGAACCCTGCCGGAAAGTTTGCCGTAATCAAAGGACCTGCTGTACTTTTCAACATCGAAGTATACGGAGCCATTTACTTCATAGGCGTAGCCTGCATCCAGGATTTTTTCAACCATCAGGATCTGCTCAATCATATGGCCGCTGGCCCGGGGCTCGATGCTGGGGCGCCTGACATTCAGGGCGTCCATGTATATAAAATAGCGGTCGGCATAGTATTGTGCGATTTCCATGGGCTCCAGCTGCTCCACCCGTGCCCTGATGGCTATTTTATCTTCCCCTTCATCCAGGTCGGCAATGAGGTGTCCTACATCAGTAATGTTCCTTACATACCTGACCTTATACCCGAGATGCAGCAAGTACCTGAAAACCAGGTCGAAAGTAATGGCGGGGCGGGCATGGCCAAGGTGCGGATCGCCATAAACGGTCGGGCCGCATACATAAATTCCGACGAAAGGAGGGTTAATGGGTTTAAAAATTTCTTTTTTCCGTGTGAGTGTATTGTGAACAAAAAGCTGATTTTCCATGAGATATTTAATTCATTTGCAAAGTTAGAAAAAAATGAAATGTATGAAAATCGCCCGGGATGTCGCAGCGGGTTCTGAACCCGCCCAGGCTGCTCCATCTGAAAACTGCTCCTTAAGATACAACAAATGATCAATACGTCGTTTTAAGAATAGTCCTGGAAAGATAGCGCTCGATGAGCTTCGGGACCGGATATTCAGAAATTTCCCCAAGGGGAACAAGGGTGTATGGCAGGTCGGTTTTTTTCTCGAAATGGAACCGGTAGAACCGGGCATGAATTTTTTGGTGGGTAAGCAAATGGATGTACTGGCCTGAAACATCCAGGAATTTGGGCACGACGGGATTTATCAATGCATGGAATTCATGCTCAGGAACCTGGTTTTCATTTTTTTTTAATGGTCTTTCCAGGCTTGGAAAGTCATATAAATTTTCCCAAATGTCTTTTCCTGTCCTTTTGTTCAGGAATATAAATTCTTTTCCCTGGTCACTGACGGTCATGACAAGGTAGTGGATGTAGCGATTTTGCACCGGGGCTTTTGTATTTCGTGCAGGAATTTTATCTGTTGTCTTGTTTTTAAAGGCAATGCATGATTTAACGAAAACACATTGGAAACATTTCGGGTTGGCCGGTGTACAGACTGTGGCGCCAATCTCCATCATGGCCTGGTTAAAATCACCCGGATTCCCCCGATCGATCCGGTCAAGAAGGAGGCCATGGATTTTTCTCTTTGTCTCCGGATGATCAATGGAATCAGTGATCCCGAAGTGCCTTGAAAAAAAACGTAAAACATTGCCATCCACAACCGGATAAGGCAACCCAAAACAGATGGAAGCAATTGCAGCCGCAGTGTAATCGCCGATGCCTTTGAGTTTCACAAGGTCGGCGTAGGAACCGGGAAAAACACCATCATGATCATTGGCGATCGTGCGTGCCGTTGACAACAAATTCCTTGCCCTGGAATAATAACCGAGTCCCTGCCAGAGTTTTAATACACTGTGTTCATCAGCTGCTGCAAGATGTTTTACCGTTGGGTAGGCAGCAACAAATTTTTCATAATATGGCGTTCCTTGCTCCACGCGGGTTTGCTGTAAAATAATTTCAGAAAGCCAGATCAGATATGGATCTTTCGTGCCACGGAATGGAAGCTCCCGCTTGTTATCCGAATACCATGAAAGTAATTTGGCGGTGAAATTCATAACCGAAGATGGATCAAGCGGCAAAGTTACAGGGAATTATCCAGCAGGATGATATGAATGGATATCCAAAAGAAGAACCACTGCTAAATTTTAACCCGGCCCTTGGAGGGTCACGGACCCTCCAAGGGTTAACCAGCCACATTGCACTTTGTCTTTTGCACTTTATTTACCCCGCCCTTCCCGAATTAAATTTTAATATATTTCATTGTGTTTCAAAAAAAGTATATCTTTGCAGCCCGTTTTATAAGCATAAAAGACATTCATTAACAACAATATATAACTATTAACACCCATTAAACATGACAAAAGCAGAAATTGTAGCAGAAATTGCTAATAAGACTGGCATTGAGAAAGTTGCCGTTCAGGCCACCGTTGAAGCTTTCATGGACTCCATAAAAAATTCCATGACCACAGGTCAAAACGTTTACCTCAGAGGTTTCGGAAGTTTTATTATCAAGAAAAGAGCTGAAAAGACAGGGAGAAACATTTCAAGAAACACAACACTTATCATTCCCGCCCACAACATCCCTTCCTTCAAGCCGGCGAAAACCTTTGTAAATAAAGTGAAATCACACGTAAAAGTGAAGTAATTAACTTCTAAGCTGATTTATTATGCCAAGTGGTAAGAAAAGAAAGAGACATAAGATGGCAACGCACAAGCGGAAAAAACGCTTGCGTAAGAACAGACATAAGAAGAAATAGCCTTCCTGCTGCTGCAATTCC
>CAIVAT010000193.1 GCA_903903985.1 uncultured Bacteroidales bacterium
CGATCTTTGAAAATAACGTTCTTTAATATTTTGTTTCTTTGCAAATCGGAAATTAACGATGCAGATTTACTTGCATTCTTATTTACCGAAAACCTGCATTTGTAATTACCGCTTACAACTTACCATTTTTTTATTTACAGACAAGAACGGGCATTTGCCCGTTGTAAGTGTTTAAGAAACACAATCATAGTTCTTGTCTGAACAATGGTAAGTCGGTACAACGGGTTTTTTAGTGATTAAAAAATCCGCATGATACTATCAACAAAGCACCTCGAAATATTTATGCAGTGCAGTCAAAAGACAGCACAAAGACGCGCGAAAGAAATCAAAGACCATTACGGGATTAAGCACATTACGGTGTACCATCTTGCAGAATACTTGGGTATTTCACCGACTCATCTTGCTTCCTATTGGGCATTTGAGGCAAGTAGACCAAATGCAGAAAAGTTAGTATTTCCCCATCTAAAGACAAAAAAGGACAAATTAGGTCAAGAACAGTAAAGAAAGGAACAGCATTTTCTCAATCTTATTCATACATGTACTTTTGTGAATAAATAGATAATAATGCCCAAGAAACCCAAAATACTGCCTGGTCTTACGAATCCCCGATCCCGAAAAAAGGTTAAAAAGCTACTGAAACTGCCTAAGATTGTTCTGGCTGAACTTGTTCAGAATTACGAGGCTTGTTTTCGGGAGGCTTCGCAAAAGCACTGATCATCTGTTCTTTCATGATTTGTTTTTCCAACTTGGCATATATCAGAGTCGTTTGAATTTTGTTGTGACCAAGGATGCTCGATATTGTGGTGATAGGGACTCCCTTTCTCAACATCCAGGTTGCAGCAGTATGGCGGAGCACATAAGTTGATAATTCCTTTGAGATACCACACCTTGCAGCCAGTAGTTTAAGGTCTCGGTTATATGCCCACAGATCCCTGCATGGTATTAATTTATCATGTCCTGCATACCGGTCAATGATCTCCACAGCTTCAGGCAGAAGGTATATGGTATACATCTCACCGGACTTTTTTCTCAAACCTTCGAGCCAAACATCTGATCCGTCTCTACGTAAGTTATTTTTGGTGAGTTGTTCAAGATCTTTATGGGTTATCCCTGTAAAAAGTTGGAAAACCGCACAATCTCTTGTAACTGATGCTGGTTTTTTTATCAATGCTTCAATCTCATTGTCGTCCAAACGCGTTCTAATCTTATGCTTTCCTTTTACACTATTGAAATTAAGATAAGGATTGGAATAGTAATCTATGATTTGTGCCTTGGTTGCCATATTGATGTAGCATTTTACCACCTGATGATGTTTGTACCTGGATGGCTGTGCTTTTAATTCCTTTGAAATGAACTGGTCAAAGGAAACAATATTAAGATAGGTTAAATCTGAAAATCGTATAATGCCATGTTGCTCCAGCCTGTCTGCAACTCTTAAATGCAGGCTCCTGGTGCCATTAGTAATATTTTTCCTGGCAGCTGCCTGAACACGCATGAAGGCCACAAATGATCCGGCATCTACTACCTCCAAAGCTATATTTACTTCATTTGCAGTGAGTCTTATGTTTTTTTCAATCAGGGTAAGTTCATGCGCCCTGATCTTTGCAATTTTTTCTGCAATCTGATTATTGAGACGTGTAGCAAATGGGCCTGTTATCTGTCTTTGTTTTGCATCCCACTCTGATGCTGTCACCTTTAATCCTGTGCCAACATATTTTTGTTTTCCATCAGGTAAAAGGATTTCAATCTGTACCAGTGCAGCACCTAGTTGGCCCTTTCGGTTCCAAACAATCTTGTAAGTAGCGTAGTTTCTCATGGTATTATTTCGGTATTAGATTGGTATTAGAAATAATGCAATATTGCATATTATTTAAAATTAATTAGTGAACTCATAAAATAATAACATGCTTTGAAACCCTTGTCAATATTGATACTACACTGCAAATCAGACAATAAAAAAAGGAGACCGTTAAGCCTCCTTAGGTGATTTTGCGGACCGGACGGGACTCGAACCCGCGACCTCCGCCGTGACAGGGCGGCATTCTAACCAGCTGAACTACCGATCCTCGAATGTGATGCAAAAGTAACCTATTTTTAGCAAACTGCAAAAATCTTTTTAAAATTCTTTATGAAAAGCGCCGGATTCAGTAACAGCGTGACAATGAACCCCTGATATGGCGGCCTCTTTCATCCATCGCAGGGTTTTGAATCGTGAGTTGGTCCCATCAATGATCATTTCTGCAGGGTGAAATACCCGCAATGCCTCTGCAATGCTGATCTTAGGGTTTCCGGAAACGATCAGCAGATCCACATCGAGGTGTTTGTTGAACCCTTTGGGTATTGCAGAGCGCAGCATGGCAATCCTGTGGCCGCTAAATTGTATGAAATTCTCAAACTTTAATACAGGAACAAAGCCATGTGCAATTTCAACCGGCCTATCGCCTTTGAGCAACCAGAAATCGCGGTGGTGCAGAATCCCATTGGCAATCATATATGCACTCGCCATCGCCCTGCTTTTTTCCGTCATTTCAGTGCCAGCCCTTGCTGCCCCGCCATAAAATAAAACCGCTTTATCCTGAACGCTGAACATGTAAAGGGCGGTGCGGTCGTCGTTGAAAACTGCAATCCCGGAGGATTGGAAACGATGAATTTTAAATTCAAGAATAAGGAGGTTCCATAGAATTGCAGATAGCAAGATGAGATAAAGGAATGAAATCCGCCGGAGGGTCAGGAATAAAAAAACCGAAGCAATAAACAGGTAAAGCAGTGCCATTTCGCCGGCAGAGATATAAATATCGCTGATGGTAGAACAAGGCAGCTGTTCTATTAAATGGATTATTGAGTTCAATGCCCAGATCATGGCGATCAGCATTTTTGCACATAACATCGAAATGACAGGAATGGTCGCTGAAAATAAAACCAGGATCCCCGTATAAATGATGAGACTCGACAATGGGACGACAAAAATATTGGTCAGCATGAAATAGTTGGGAAACCGGTGAAAAGTATACAATGTGATTGGTAATGTTGCAACCTGGGCTGCGATGGAGACGGCCAGGATCGACCAGATTTTATCCGGCAACCATGATGAGGTGACATACAAATCGTACACCGGTTTATACAGCAGGATGATCCCTGTAACCGCCAGGTAGGAGAGTTGAAACCCGACATCCGATATCAGGAACGGATCCATGGCAAGGATGAAGAGCATGGAAGCAGCAATAATGTTGTACATGTCCGGTGAACGGTTCAGCGATTTCCCGATGATTGGCAAACTCAGCATTGCCGCGGAACGCAATACACAGGGTGAGAGTCCGGTGATCATGGCATAAAACCAGATGAAAACCAGTAAAAGGAGAGCCTTTGCCATTCGTCCTAACCGGTTTCTGTTCAGGAATCCCAGGATAAATTCAAGAAAAATATAGATGATGCCAACATGCATCCCTGATACGGAGAGGATGTGCATGGCCCCGGTTGCAGCATAATCGTTGCAGAGTTCCGGATCCAAGTCGTCAACATAGCCAAGCAATAACGCGGCGGCCACTGCAAATTCCTTCCCTTCAACATGATTTTGACGAAGGATGTTCAGCAACCTGTCGCGAATCTGAAATGCCATCCTGAGGATGATCCCTGAAGCTCCCAGGTTGATCAGTCGCCAGCCATGCATACCGGCAAACACCTGGTGAGAGATACCTTTATTGTTCAGGTAACGTGAATAATTAAAAGTGTGCGGATTGGAGTTGTCCTTTATTTCGCTGAATCCGGCACGCAATAACAGGTGATCACCATAATACAATACGGCTGACCCGGGTTTGGTTTTCAGGTACCCGATGGCTTTGCCGCAAACATTTTTCCAGGAACCGGATTCCATACGAAGCCGGACATCGAGAACTACCCTGATCCCGGAATTGCTGTTCGCCGGGGGTTCGGCGACGGTTGCTATGAACAGGCCATCAGGTTTTTTGCCCAGGAAATCAGGTTTGTTTGCAGGCCGGTGCAATGAGGCTATTTCATATCCTGCGATCAACAAGAAACAGTTGAACGCAATTCCCGGTATCCACCGCCATCGGTAAGTGCCTGGAGCCTGCTGCAAAATCATTGGTAAAATCACCAATACCGATAACATTGCAGGAAGCAACCACCTTCGGTCACCGGATGATCCGAAATATCCTTCGGCAACAATACCGGCCACAAAGGGAAAAACCAGCCTGAGCAGCGGATAGGGCCTCCACGAGTTCATAACGTATTACCAATATGCTACCTGCTTAATCGGAAAAGCAAGAAAAGGTAATACGGAAATCATTCACAAAATTTCGACAAATAGTTTTTTGCTTTTTCAGAACCCATATCCGACGCCATTCTCCAGTCTTCGCATGCACCGGTTTCATTGGCCAGGTAATGCTTTGCCACACCCCTGTTTGCCAGTGCTTCCGCATCAGCCGGGTTCGACTCTACCACAAGGTCATACGCGGCAACAGCTTCCGGGTATTTTTTCAGGTACAAATAGGCCAGGGCAAGGTTCATCCTTGAATTGATATCGGCGGGATTGATGGAGAGGGCAATGGAAAAATCACCGATTGCTCCCTCATATTCCCCGGCTGACGCTTTGGCCGCGCCCCTGCTGGAAAAATAATCATACTGGGTAGTATCCAGTTTGATCGCCTCATTAAAGTCCATTATTGCCCCGGCCATATCATGCAGGTTGAAAAGACTCAGCGCCCTGTTATAAAAGGCCTCCGCAAAATCAGGTTTAAAGTCGATCGCCCTGGTAAAATCCCTGATCGCTTCCTGGTAGTCGCCCAGATCGAATTTAGCCAGCCCGCTGTTGTGGTAGGCATCGTAATAGCCAGCCTTCAGGGAAATGGCGCTGTTGTAATCACGGATGGCCCCCAGGTAATCCTTCATATAGTCTTTGGCCAATCCGCGGTTGTAATATGGTTCCGGATAGGCCGGCTTCATCAGAATCACCCTGCTGAAATCGCTGATAGCGCCGGAATAGTCCTTGAGTTCCGTGCGGACAATTCCCCGGTTGTAATAAGGCTCCGCCTCATTTGAATCGATTGCAACTGCTTTGTCAAAATCCCTGATGGCCTCCTTGAAATCACCCAATTTCGCCTTTAAAATCCCCGAATCGATCAGTTCCTTCTGCGGGGTTTTCTGTGCATGCATCGAAGTGAATGCAATGATCATCAAAGGGATGAGGATAAACGCTTTCAATGGAATCCCGGTTATTTGCAAAATTTCAAAATCAATTCCTTCGAAGCTGCCAGCCCGAAAGCATAAGCCTGTTCCCAGTCGGCACAGGCTCCATCATGATCCCCAAGGGCCTGTTTTACCCGCCCGCGGTTGTCATAGGCATCAGCATAACTGGCATTGAGGCCGATTGCTTTGCTGAAATCGGCCAGGGCGCCCTGAAAATCTTTCAGCATCAGCTTTGCAGCTCCACGGTTGTTATAGGCAGTCGGGTTGGTGGGGTCAAGTTTTAATGCTTCATCGTAATCCTGGATCGCACCATTGAAATCCTGGTTGTAATGTCGCATCATGCCTCGGTTAGTGTATATATCCGGATATTTGGGATCAAGCTTCACCACCTGATTGTAGTTTTCAAGCGCACCATTGTAATCCTGGTTCATAAAGGCAAGGGCTGCCATGTAATTAAATGCAATGGCATTGGTACGGTCTTTGCCAACAAAGATTTCAAGATCCTGTTTTGACCCTTTATAATCGCCTGTTTCATAGCGGCATAACCCTCTTATAAAATACGCTTTGACATACGATTTCTGAATGCGGAGCGCTTCGGTTTCATCGGTTATGGATGCCCCGTAGTTTCCAACCATCATGTAAGCATATCCTCGTTTTGCGTACGTATTTGCATTTTTCGAAAGATCCAGGGATTTGGTGAAGTCCACGATGGCTCCCTCATAATCACCGGTTTTCCCTTTGGCCGATCCATCGTTAAAGAAACCCTGTGCCCGAACCTCCTCCGGTTTTAATGGCCTGGAAGCGGGTGTCGCATTGAACATCTTCTCTTTTGAATATTTGTTGAGCGCCTTCTTATTCGGATCATTCGTATCAATTTTAGCAGGATTGATCCGCACAACTTTTTGCTGGCCGGAACCCTTCTGCGGGGGATTCTGTGAATAGGCCCCGGACCATAAGGAGCAAAGGAAAAGCAACAACAGGATAACCCTCAGGTATTTCATAACGGTTGAATTGATCGGAAAAACTTATTTTTTCAATAAATATTGTATCATCAGGCTGGCAACCCGTCTTGAAGCGTAACGTCCGCCCAGTTGTTGCTTCAACTCAAGGTACCCCGATTTAATGGCATCCCTCACCGGACCGGGTTCCACAACTGAACGAAGTTTATCAACCATGTTTTGACGGGTCAATTCCTGCTGAATCAGCTCAGGTACGACCATTTTATCACAGATCAGGTTAACCAGTGAAATGTATTTCACATTCACCAGCCTGCGTGCAATCTGGTAAGAAAGGAAGTTCCCCCGGTAACAAACAACCTGGGGAACTCCCATTAAAGCAGTTTCCAGCGTAGCTGTTCCCGAAGTGACCAGGGCGGCAACCGCATGGGTAAGCAGGTGGTAGGTTTGGTTTGCCACTACCCGGATATTTGTATCTTTAACAATGCCGGAATAAAAATCCACCTCAATCGAAGGGGCTCCGGCAATGATAAATTGATACCCCGGGAATGAGTCACGCACTGAAATCATGATCTTCAGCATTTTTTCGATTTCCATCCTGCGGCTTCCCGGCAGGAAAGCGATCAATGGAAGGTCGGGCAATGCATTGGAATCAAGGAATTCCCTGCGGCCCGGCAGGTACATGTCCTCGTTGATCACATCGAGCAACGGGTGCCCCTGGAAATCAACGTGGTAATCATACCGGGCATAGAATTCCTTTTCAAAAGGAAGAATGACAAACATTTTATCGACCCATTTCTTTATGGAGTTGACCCTCGAAGAGTGCCATGCCCAGAGTTGTGGTGAAATGTAATAAAACACCCGGATTCCATGTTGTGAGGCAAATTTTGCCATGCGCAGGTTAAACCCCGGGTAATCAACCAGGATCAATACATCCGGATGGTATGACACCAGGTCTTTCTCACAGGATTTGAAGTTTTTCAGGATGGCAGGAAGGTGCGAAACCACCTCTATGAAACCCATGAAGGCAAGATCGCGGTAATGCTTAACCAGCTCCGCCCCCTGTTTTTCCATGAGGTCACCGCCCCAGCAGCGGAATGTCGCATCAGGGTCCTGTACTTTGAGCTCACGGATCAGGTTGGATGCATGAAGGTCGCCCGAAGCCTCTCCGGCTATCAGATAATAGCGCATTAAAACCGGTTTCTTAGTAATTCCATCCCATGATTTGCCGTGAGGTCAAAATGAACCGGTACCACGGCCACATAATTATGTTCAACAGCCCATTGGTCGGTATCTTCACCATTGCCAATCTGCGCATAAACACCTTTCATCCAATAGTATTTCCCGCCATGCGGATCTTCGCGTTCATCGAAATCTTCCTCCCAGGTTCCTTCTGCCTGACGGCAAAGTTTAATTCCCCTGATCTTGTCAGCCGGAACATCCGGAATGTTGACATTCAGGCAAACACCTTTTGGCAGGCCCCCGGAAATCACTTCTGCTACGATCGTTTCAATAAACTTTTGGGCAGCCCCGAAGTCAGCCTTCAGGCTATAGTTGTTCAGTGAGAAACCAACAGAGGGAACACCCGCAAGGGCGCCTTCAAGAACGGCGGCCATGGTACCTGAATAGATGATGTTGATGGAGGCGTTCGATCCATGGTTGATGCCTGAAAAAAGAAAATCAGGACGGCGGCGCATGACAATTTTAAAAGCAAGTTTAACACAATCGGCAGGCGTTCCGTTGCAGTTATATTCTTCATAGTCCGTTTCAGAAGCAATGAGTTCGAGCCGCAGCGGATGGGCGATGGTCACTGCATGGGCAGTGCCGGACTGGGGGCGATCGGGAGCCACGACGACCACCCTGCCAAAGGGTCGGATATAGTTGATCAAAGCACGGATCCCGGGTGCTTTTACACCATCATCGTTGGTGATCAGTATCAGGGGTTTTTCATTCATTTTCGGCTATTTACACACAGTTAAAAAGTTCTTCAAAATTAGGAATAAATCCTGTAGCTTTGAGGGGTTATTATACAAAAACATCCCGTGTTCCGCCGCTTCGCATTCTTATTGCTTGGCTTGCCAGCGCCCATATTCGCTCAAAACCTGGTACTCAATCCGGGGTTCGAACAACATATTGGCTGTCCCGACAAGCCAGGGCAGATCAACCTGTCCGCTTTCTGGGTAAGCCCCAGCATGGCAACACCTGATTATTTCAACAGCTGTTCTCCGGGTTTGGAATATGGCACTGAATTCAACAAGAAAGGTGGCCAGGTCGCCCATGCCGGCCAGGCCTATGCAGGATTGCAGTTCTATTATCTCAACAGGAACGAATTTTCTGAATATATCCAGACAAAACTTGAAGCCGGGCTTGGGCCCGGGCAACTATACTGCATCAAAGCATTTGTCAGCCTTGGAAATTCCGATTATGCCTTCAGGGAATTGGGAGCTTTGCTTTCGGTGACAGAAATTAAATCGCAGGATGTACTGAAGTTTAAGCTCCCGTTTACCGCACTCGGGAACGGCCAATACCTACTTGACCAGGATGAGTGGATGTGCGTCAGGGGCTTATACAGGGCGAAAGGGAACGAACGGCTGCTTACAATCGGGGATTTTTCGGCGGAGGATCCCTTCTGGAATATCCACACACATTCTGCCACGGATTCATTGCTTAAATCAGCCTTTTATTTCATCGATGATATTTCACTGGAAGCAATCAGGGATTCAAGTGAGTGTGGGTGCTTAAAATGAAAAGTCAAAAGTCAAAAGTCAAAAGTCAAAAGTAAAGTTTGCAAATTAAAACTTCAGGAGTTCTTCGTACAATTCTTTCACCGGCAGCCCCATCACATTGAAGAACGAGCCTTCGATCTTGTTGATGCCGATGTACCCGATCCATTCCTGGATGCCATATCCGCCTGCTTTGTCAAAAGGCTCAAAATTATCGATATAATATTCAATCTCCTCCAGGCTTAATTCTTTGAAATATACCGATGAAAGGACATGAAAAACATGTTTCTTTTTCGTTGATTTGAGGCAGACTGCCGTAATCACATCATGTTTTCGTCCCGAAAGTTTCTGGAGCATGGCAACTGCCTCGTGGTAAGTGGAAGGTTTTCCAAGGATTTCATCGCCAAGGGAAACAATCGTATCTGCGGTGAGGATGATCGCCTTGTCATCCAGCCGGGAACCGTCGAACGAACTGGCTTTCAGTTCTGCAAGGTAAATGGCAATCTCAGCCGGGGGCAAGCCAACCGGGTAAACTTCTTTGACATGGGTTTCCCTGATCTCAAAGTCAAGGCCAAGTTCCTTTAGAAGATACTGGCGGCGGGGTGATTGCGAGGCAAGGATGATGTGCCTTCCATTTAATCTTTTATTGATCATAACAGGTCAGTTACTGATTAAAAATACTTCCATGGACAGAATCCCGGCAACCATGATCAGCTTACAGAGGCTGCTGAGAAAATGGTACTCCTGCTTTTCCCGTGCCTTAAAAAGTTTGATCAACAGAAAAACCGCACCGGACAGCACGGTGCAGTTAAAGTACCAGAAAGGCATGAGCATGTTGAGCCGGTACAATACCAACTGGGCATAGCCCAATAGCAGGATGGTGACAAGCAGGATGGCTGCAACGATGAACCGTGTATTGTTTATGCCAACCACAAGTGGCAGCGTTTTGCAACCAGCGGTTTCATCACCTTCAGCATCCTCAATGTCTTTGATTATTTCACGTATCAGCGACACCAGGAAAGCAAACATGGCGTATGCAAGGAAAACATAGGTGATAAAATGGACACCAGGGAGAACTTCCAGGAACAGCCCGGCATTCAGACGCAGCCAGAAAAACTCAAACAGCCAAACCACGAGGATGACAAAGGCAGAAAGTCCTGCAACGATGAAATTCCCCCAGAATAACACCCTTTTATACTTGGCTGAATAGATCCAGAGCAACCCGGAAATGAAAGGAAATACAAACCCGAAACTGAAAGCCTTCAGTCGCCAGGAGAGATAGAAACCAGACAATATTGCAAGGCCGTTCAGGATCATGTGGAGCTTGATGGCCGTATGACCACTGATCAGTTTGTTAACGACCAGTTTTCCAGGGCGGTTGATGCTGTCTATCTTCACATCAAAATAATCATTGATCACATAGCCGCCAACCGTGATCAAAAGCGTTACTAAAACCAGGATGAAAAAATCAGGGAAAGGAGAAATCGAATCCGGGGCATTTGCATACAGATAAGGCTGGATGAAACAATAACGCAAAAGGAACTGTGTTAAAAGGATGATCAGCACGTTCGGCAACCGGATTAATTGTGCAAGTGCCTTAATAACAAAGTACAATGAGGAGCCCATCAATTTATTTTTTGATTTACGATTTATAATTTAGCCTTACCAATGGTAAGCATCGTCGTTCATCCATTTTCCCTGTACTTTCAACACCTGTTCGATGACATCCCTCACGGCCCCTTTACCGCCATTGAAATGGGAGATGTAATCGGCGGCCGATTTAATTTCTTCGACCGCATCGGCCGGACAAGCGGATATTCCGGCTTCATTCATCACCTCCAGATCGGGGATATCATCGCCCATGAACAACACCTGCTCAGGCTTCAGGTGATTATCTTTCAGATACTTCCGGAAGACCAATTGTTTTTTATCAACCCCCATGAACACATCGGTTATCTGCAGGGCCTTCATCCTGTGAACCATTGATTCGGACCTGGCTCCGGAAATTACAGCGATCTTGTATCCTTTTTTCCAGGCAAGCTGAAGGGCATAGCCATCTTTGACACTGGATATGCGATAGGCCTCCCCTTCGTTCGTGGTGATAACGCTTCCATCGGTCAAAACCCCATCATAATCGAAAATAAAAGTATTGATGAAAGCCAGGTCTTCCTTATAATTTGCCATGCAATGATTGATGTTTGAGAATGTTTGAACTGATCAGGTTATAGATTGTAAGATAATCCGGATGATTCAGGAGCAATTCACGATGCTTTTCCAATACCCTTTTGTCACCCCTTGCTGCCGGTCCCGTTTGGGATTGTATAAGATTTCCATGAATGACATTTTGAGCCGTGTGAATAATGAGCGGCTTCAGCAGGTCGAATGGAATTTCATGGACAGCTAAAAGTTCTTCGCTAACGGCATATATGTAATTGGTGAAATTCGAGGCAAAAACGGCTCCAAGATGAAGGATCCGCCTTTGTTCACTGTTAAGGTAGTATACATGCTGTGTGAGCCCTTTCGCGAAAACCGTCAGGAGATCAACTGCAGCCTGTGAATTCCCTTCAAGACAAACAGGGACTTGCCGGAAATCAATGTTCCTGTCGGGTGCAAACGTTTGTACAGGATAAAATACACCGATGCTTGTTGACACAGGAGCAAGAATACCCATTTCCATGGTCCCCGAGGTATGTACAACAGTTTTGTCAGATAAACGAAGTTTTGCTGCCAACTCCTCCAACGCAGAATCAGAAACCGCAAGAATGTACAGATCCGCATGCAAGGTTATCTCCCTGATGTCATCCGTGAAGAAAGCGCCGGTCTTGTCAGCAAGCTTTCGTCCGGCTGCCGCATTCCGGTTGTACACCTGCGCGACCTTCAGCCCTTGTTCAACAATTGCCAACCCCAGGTGGGTAGCCAATCTCCCGGCTCCGATAAGCACTATTTCCCTGGCCTGCAAAGCCGACATCTTTAAAAATTTTGTTAAAAATACAAATATATGGTATTAACTTCGCACAATCGTTTTCGAATGCATCGATTATCAAATAAATCGTTACCCATGAATAATAAACTCCCGTTCATTACGGTCATTCTCCTGTCGACATTTCTTACCGGCTTTACCCAGAACCGTTCGATCACCTTTATCGAAAAACCCTGGTCAGCGCTCCTCTCACAGGCCAAAGATCAGAAAAAGATGATCTTCATGGATGCATACACAACCTGGTGCGGGCCATGTAAATGGATGGCTGCCAATATGTTCACCAATGACACGATCGCCGACTATTACAATAAGACATTTATTTGTGCGCATTTCGACATGGAGAAAGGGGAAGGCTTGCAATTGGCGAAAACATACCAGGTAAGAGCCTACCCGACATTGCTTTTTATCAATCCGGCCGGCGAGATGGTTCACACCCGGGTAGGCGCTCCGCAGAAAATCAGGGATTATCTTGAGATGGGTGAAATCGCCCTGACGCCGGGAGAAGGCTTTAGCGCCTGTGTGAAAAAATTCCAGGAAGGAGACCGTGATCCAAAATTCATCATGAAATACCTGGAGCGGCTCCAGGGAGCATACATGCCGGTCAATGAGCCGCTTAAACTGTATTTTAGTTCCCAGAAAGAACCTGATCTATTGAACAGGAATAACTGGGAAATGATCTACCAATATGTTACAGACATAGATTCCCCTGTGTTCGTTTATTTGCTGAAACATCAGAAAGAATATGAGAAGTTGTATACTGCAGACTCCGTCAATTCAAAAATTTTCAACGTCTTCCTGCAATCTTTATCAAATATGGCAAGGAGCAGAACATTTACAATCGAAAACTATAATTTGCTGAAGCAAAAGATCAAAGCTTCCGGGTACATGAAAGCTGACATGGTTATTTTTGCCGGTGATATCAACCTGTACCAGATGAAATCGGAGGAAAAAAAGCTTCTTGATCTTGCCTATACGGATCTGGAAAAGTATTACGCCAATGACTACATCATGCTCAATGGCATGGCATGGAAGTTTTTCGAGATGGCGACGGAAATCAAATACCTTGAAAAGGCGGCCGGATGGGCGAAAAAATCGATCGCCCTGAAGAGCACCTCGGAAAACAATGACACCTATGCCAACCTGATGTTCAAATTAGGCAATAAACCGGATGCGGTTAAATATGAAAAAGCCGCGCTTGAACTTGCGATCAAAGCAAATCTTGACCTGAAGGGGTACGAGGAAAATCTAAAGAAGTTCCAGGAATAGAAAAACCGGACACGATTTATGCCTGTGCCGTCGGCATCGGGAAGTTGAAAGGGATCTCTCCTTCAGCATCCCTGATCTCGCCGTGCGCGGCTTCATATTTCGCCACATTTTCTTTCAGGGCTTTATAAAGACGTTTCGCATGTTGCGGGGTCAGAATGATCCGAGCCTTTACTTTTGCCTTTGGAACCCCGGGCATCATCTTTACAAAATCAACGATAAACTCTGCCGGTGAGTGGGTGATGACGGCGAGGTTTGAATAAATGCCTTCACCAATTTCGTCTGAAATCTCGATGTTGATCTGGTTGAGTGGGTTTTTTTCTTGCATGATCTTTTTTTTTATTCTTCTTTTGAAGCCAGCAGGATTTCGTACTCTTCCTTGCTGCCGACAATCAGGTTTTCATATTCACGTAAACCGGTACCGGCCGGGATAAGATGCCCGACAATGACATTTTCTTTCAGCCCCATCAGGTCATCCTGACGGGCATTGATGGCTGCCTGGGTAAGTACCTTTGTGGTTTCCTGGAATGAAGCAGCCGAAATCCAGCTTTTTGTCTGCAGCGATGCGCGTGTAATCCCCTGGAGGATCTGGAACGCGGTGGCCGGTTTGGCATCCCGTGCATCAACCAGTTTTTTGTCTTTTCGTTTGAGCATCGAAATTTCATCACGGAGCTTCCGTGCACTGATGATTTGCCCGGCTTTGAGGGTTGGAGAATCGCCCGGATCTTCCACTACTTTCTTTCCATAGATCCAGTCATTTTCTTCCTGGAAATCAATTTTATTGATCAACTCCCCTTCAAGAAAGCGTGAATCACCGGGATCTTCCACTTCAACCTTGCGCATCATCTGCCGAACAATGGTTTCGAAATGTTTGTCGTTGATCTTCACCCCCTGTAACCGGTAAACTTCCTGGATTTCATTGACGATGTATTCCTGCACCTTCATCGGTCCCTTGATGGCAAGGATGTCGCTGGGTGTCAGTGCTCCGTCGGAAAGCGCGGTACCAGCCCTGACATAGTCGTTTTCCTGGGCAAGGATCTGCTTTGATGTGGGAACAAGGTACCGTTTTTCTTCACCGGTTTTAGAGGTGATGATGACTTCACGGTTGCCGCGTTTAAGTTTCTTTGCAAAGGATACCACGCCATCGATTTCAGAAACGACTGCAGGATCGGATGGGTTGCGGGCTTCAAATAATTCGGTGACACGCGGTAAACCTCCCGTGATGTCGCCTGCTTTTCCAATGGCACGCGGGATCTTCACCAGGATCTCTCCTGCTTTTATCTTGGCACCATCCTCGGTGTTTATGTGCGATCCTACCGGGATATCGTAAATCTTGATGATTTCGCCTGAAGCTGATAAAATATTGATAGCCGGATTTTTAGCTTTCTGCCGCGATTCCACAACGACTTTTTCATGATAGCCGGTTTGTTCATCGGATTCAATGCGGAAAGTGACGTTTTCAATGATGCTTTCAAAATTCACTTTCCCGGGCACTTCCGAAAGAATAACTGCATTATACGGATCCCAGTCACTGATCAGCTGACCCTTTTTCACGGAATCACCATCACTGAAATACAATTTGGCACCATAAGGGATATGCGCAGAGGTAAGTGCAATTCTCGTATTCTGGTCAACGATCCTCATTTCAGCAGAGCGGCCAATGACAATTTCATATTTTTCGCCAGCCTCGTTGGTATAGTCAACCGACCTCAATTCGTCAATTTCAAGTATCCCTTCATATTTGGCTTCGATGCGTGATGCACTGGCAATGTTCACACCCGCCACACCACCAACGTGGAAAGTACGCAGGGTAAGCTGGGTTCCAGGTTCCCCGATGCTCTGTGCGGCAATAACTCCGACCGCTTCTCCCTTCTGAACCATGATGCCGGTTGCCAGGTTACGTCCGTAACATTTGGCACAAACACCCTTTTTGGATTCGCAGGTAAGCACCGAACGGATTTCGACTCCTTCCAGCGGGGAGTTGTCGATGACAAGTGCAATCTCTTCCGTGATTTCGCTGCCGGCAGTAATAACCAGGTCGCCGGTTTGAGGATGGTGGATGTCATGCAGTGAAACACGACCAAGTATCCTGTCATACAAGGATTCAACTACTTCTTCTGATTTCTTTAATGCAGTGATGGTCAAACCACGCAGGGTACCGCAATCCTCTTCGGAAATGATCACATCCTGCGATACGTCGACCAACCGGCGTGTAAGGTACCCGGCATCCGCAGTTTTCAGGGCCGTATCTGCCAGACCCTTGCGGGCGCCGTGTGTAGAGATAAAGTATTCGAGTACAGATAACCCTTCCTTGAAGTTTGAAAGAATGGGGTTTTCAATAATTTCACCGCCACCGGCACCGGATTTCTGAGGTTTTGCCATCAGTCCGCGCATACCGGATAGCTGCCTGATCTGCTCTTTCGAACCACGGGCACCGCTATCAAGCATCATGTAAACGGAATTGAATCCCTGTTTGTCATTGATCAGCTGGTTCATCAGCGACACGGTAAGTTGCGAGTTCGCATGGGTCCAGATATCGATGATCTGGTTATAGCGTTCATTGTTGGTAATGAAACCCATGTTGTAGTTGTTCACCACCTCTTCCACTTCAGCCCGGGCATCAGCAACAAGCGATTCCTTGATGGCCGGGACGATTACGTCGTCAAGGTTGAAGGACAAGCCGCCCTGGAAAGCCATTTTAAATCCAAGGTCCTTGATATCATCCAGGAACTTGGCTGTTTTTGCGGTACCTGTTTTTTTCAGGATCTGCCCGATGATGTCACGCAAGGACTTTTTCGTCAGCAACTGGTTGATATACCCGTATTCCTCGGGAACGACCTGGTTGAAAAGGATACGTCCGACCGTTGTCTCGATGATCCTGGTTACCTTTTCTCCGCCTTCATAAAATGTATGACGGACCTTTATAATAGCATGAAGATCAACACTTTTCTCATTGTAAGCGATAATAACTTCTTCAGGAGAATAGAAGATCATTCCCTCCCCTTTCATTTTCAATACGCTATCGCTTTTGCGGGCTTTGGTCATGTAATACAGGCCAAGGACCATGTCCTGTGATGGTACCGTTACAGGGGCGCCATTCGCCGGGTTGAGAATGTTATGGGAAGCAAGCATCAGCAATTGTGCTTCAAGAATGGCTGCATTTCCAAGCGGAACGTGCACCGCCATCTGGTCACCATCGAAGTCGGCATTAAAAGCCGTACAAACGAGCGGATGCAACTGGATGGCCTTGCCCTCGATCAATTTCGGCTGAAAGGCCTGGATTCCAAGGCGGTGAAGCGTAGGAGCCCGGTTGAGCATTACCGGATGGCCTTTGAGGATGTTTTCAAGGATATCCCAGACAACGGGGTCTTTGCGGTCGACGATTTTCTTTGCTGATTTCACGGTTTTAACAATACCCCGTTCAAGCATTTTACGGATAATGAAGGGCTTATACAATTCCGACGCCATCTCTTTTGGCAATCCGCATTCATTCAGTTTTAATTCGGGGCCGACAACAATAACAGAACGACCGGAGTAATCGACACGTTTACCAAGCAAATTCTGACGGAAACGGCCTTGTTTCCCTTTCAGGCTGTCGGATAACGATTTGAGCGCACGATTCGATTCTGTTTTTACCGCACTTGCTTTCCTGGAATTATCAAACAATGAATCGACCGCTTCCTGGAGCATGCGTTTCTCATTGCGGAGGATCACGTCCGGCGCTTTGATTTCGATCAGCCTTTTCAGGCGGTTGTTACGAATGATCACGCGGCGGTAGAGATCATTGAGGTCGGATGTGGCAAAACGGCCTCCATCCAATGGCACCAATGGCCGGAGTTCGGGAGGGATAACAGGCACAACCTTCACAATCATCCATTCCGGGCGGTTTTCCAAACGTTTTTGTCCGTCACGGAACGATTCGAAAACCTGGAGGCGTTTCAGTGCCTCCGCTTTGCGTTGCTGGGAGGTCTCCGTATTGGCCTTCACACGCAGGTCATAGGATTCCTTGTCAAGATCAAGGCGGGCCAGCAAGTCACACAAGGCTTCCGCACCCATCCGGGCTACAAATTTATTCGGATCTGAGTCATCCAGGTATTGATTCTCCTGGGGCAGTTTATCCATAATATCGAAATATTCCTCTTCCGACAGAAAATCGAGGTAATTGATCCCATCAGCCGCTTTAATTCCGGGGTTGATGACAGCATATTTTTCGTAGTAGATTATCGCCTCAAGTTTCTTGGTGGGCAAACCCAGCAGGGAACCAATTTTGTTCGGAAGTGAGCGGAAAAACCAGATATGGGCCACAGGAACAACCAGTTGAATATGTCCCATGCGTTCGCGCCTGACCTTTTTCTCCGTAACTTCCACCCCGCAGCGGTCGCAGACAATTCCCTTGTAGCGGATACGTTTGTACTTGCCACAATGGCACTCCCAGTCTTTCACAGGACCAAAGATGCGTTCGCAAAACAGCCCATCGCGTTCAGGTTTGTAAGTCCTGTAATTGATGGTCTCAGGCTTTAATACTTCGCCACTCGACATCTCGAGTATCTTTTCCGGCGAGGCAAGGCTAATAGTGATCCTTGAAAAGCTGCTGTTTACCTGACCCTCTTTTCTGTAAGCCATATTATTTTATATTTCGATTGAAAACCAAAAACAGAAAATTCACAATATAGATGGCGACGCATCGCCGGAGTCATTAATCAAAGGTGAGGTTCAATCCCAAGCCACGCAATTCATGAACCAGTACATTGAATGATTCCGGAATTCCGGGGGTTGGCATGGACTCTCCTTTAACAATGGTTTCATAGGCCTTGGCACGACCGATCACATCATCAGACTTCACGGTCTGAATTTCGAGGAGTATATTGGCGGCGCCAAAAGCTTCAAGCGCCCAGACTTCCATTTCTCCGAAGCGTTGTCCACCGAATTGAGCCTTTCCACCAAGCGGTTGCTGGGTAATAAGGGAATATGGCCCGATGGAACGTGCATGCATTTTATCATCTACCATGTGATGAAGCTTCAACATGTAAATGAAACCGACTGTGGTAGGCTGATCAAACCGTTCTCCGGATAAACCATCATGGAGATAGACTTTCCCGTTTCTTGGCAAACCTGCTTTATCAAGGTATTCATTGATCTGGTCGATGGTAGCGCCGTCAAAAATCGGGGTGTTGAAACGCAAGCCCAGTTTTTTACCAGCCCAGCCCAGGATTGTTTCATAAATCTGGCCCAGGTTCATACGTGAAGGAACGCCGAGCGGGTTTAAAACCACATCCACCGGGGTGCCATCGATCAAAAACGGCATATCTTCTTCGCGCTGGATACGGGCAACAATACCCTTGTTTCCATGGCGGCCTGCCATTTTATCTCCCACCTTCAGCTTGCGCTTTTTGGCGATGTAAACTTTTGCCATTTGCACAATGCCTGCCGGCAGATCATCACCGACCACTGCAACAAATTTCTTGCGGTTATGAACGCCCAGGATTTCTTTGAATTTGATAATGAAATTATTGATCAGCATTTTGATAAGGTCATTCTTCTCCTTATCGGTGGTCCATTTATTCGGGTTGATATTGACGTAATCAATATCCATGAGGCTTTTAGTCTGAAATTTTGCTCCTTTGGCGATGATCTCCTGCTTGAAGTTGTTATAAACTCCCTGGGAAACCTTTCCACTCACGAGCACATTGAGTTTCTCAACAAGCTTGGTCCTGAGTTTGTCTACCTCCTTGTGGTAATCATCATCCAGCTTCTTGATATCGTCCTTTTCGCGGGCTTTTGCCTTGCGATCCTTGACGATCCGTGAGAAGAGTTTTTTATCAATGACGACGCCTTTCATGGAAGGAGGCGCTTTCAGCGAAGCATCCTTCACATCCCCGGCCTTATCACCGAAAATTGCACGAAGCAATTTTTCTTCCGGTGTCGGATCACTCTCCCCTTTGGGGGTGATTTTACCGATGAGAATATCACCTTCGCTCACTTCAGCACCGATGCGGATCAATCCGTTTTCATCAAGATCTTTGGTGGCTTCAGCGCTTACGTTCGGAATGTCGTTGGTAAGTTCCTCAACACCCCGTTTGGTATCACGAACTTCCAATGTGAATTCTTCAATGTGGATCGATGTGAAAATATCCTCCTTCAACACTTTTTCCGAAATCACGATGGCATCCTCAAAGTTGTAGCCTTTCCAGGGCATGAAGGCGACCATCAGGTTGCGCCCGAGGGCCAGTGAACCATCTTTGGTTGCATATCCTTCGCACAACACCTGCCCTTTGGTAACTTTGTCGCCTTTTCTCACGATCGGGCGCAGGTTAACACAGGTATTCTGGTTGGTACGGGCGAATTTGGTCAGCGTATACCGTTTCGAATCCTCATCAAAACTCACCAGCCGTTCTTTTTCATCGCGGTTGTATTTGATCACGATCTCGTTGGCATCAACGTATTCAACCACACCATCGCCTTCCGCATTGATCAGCACCCTAGAATCGTGGGCCACATCATCTTCAATGCCGGTGCCGACAAGGGCTGCTTCGGGGTTCAATAATGGAACCGCCTGGCGCATCATGTTCGATCCCATGAGGGCACGGTTGGCATCGTCATGTTCCAGAAATGGAATCAACGAAGCCGCAATGGATGCGATCTGGTTAGGAGCTATATCAACAAGGTCAACTTTTGTTTTTTCAATAATGGGGTAATCAGCCAGGTAACGGACTTTCACCTTTTCCTCAAGGAAATTTCCCTTGTCATCCATTGGCGTTGTCGCCTGGCCAATAATCTTGTGTTCTTCCTCTTCGGCAGTAAGATAAGTTGGTTTTTCTTCCAGGGTAACCCTTCCGTCAACAACTTTATGGTAAGGAGTTTCGATAAATCCCAGTTTGTCGATCTTGGCATAAACGCAAAGCGAGGAGATCAAACCGATGTTCGGTCCTTCAGGTGTTTCAATGGTACAAAGCCGTCCGTAGTGGGTGTAATGGACGTCGCGGACTTCAAATCCTGCCCTTTCACGGGATAGACCACCGGGCCCGAGGGCGGAGATGCGCCGCTTGTGCGTCAGTTCCGACAGCGGATTGGTTTGGTCCATGAACTGCGAAAGCTGGTTGGTACCAAAAAACGTGTTGATGACTGAAGATAATGTTTTGGCATTGATCAGGTCCATCGGGGTGAACACTTCGTTGTCGCGCACATTCATGCGTTCACGAATGGTGCGGGCCATCCTGGAAAGTCCGACTCCGAACTGGTTGAACAACTGTTCGCCGACTGTTCGGACACGGCGGTTGCTCAAGTGGTCAATGTCGTCAACCTCTGCCTTTGCATTGACAAGTTCAATGAGGTATTTGATAATGGAAATGATGTCTTCCTTAGTAAGAACCTTGGTTTCAACAGGTGTGCTCAGGTTCAGTTTCCTATTGATCCTGTAGCGGCCAACATCACCGAGGTCATACCGTTTATCTGAAAAGAACAGTTTTTCAATGATGCCACGTGCCGTTTCTTCATCGGGTGGTTCAGCATTGCGCAACTGCCTGTATATAAATTCGACCGCTTCCTTCTCGGAGTTTGCCGGGTCTTTCTGCAGTGTATTGAAAATGATGGAGTAGTCGGTGGCGTGGGATTCTTCACGGTGAACGAGGATGGCTTTGATGCCGGCATCAAGGATCTGATCGATGTGGTCGTTTTCGAGGATGGTTTCGCGTTCGATGATCACCTCTGTCCGCTCAATGGATACAACTTCGCCTGTATCTTCATCCACAAAATCCTCAATCCATGCCCGCACAACCCGAGCTGCTAATTTTGAACCCACCACCCTTTTCAGGGCCGCCCGGCTCACCTTGATCTCCTGCGCAAGTCCGAAGATCTCCAGGATGTCTTTATCGGTTTCAAATCCGATCGCCCGCAACAATGTCGTAACCGGAAGTTTTTTCTTCCGGTCGATGTATGCGTACATGACATTATTGATATCGGTAGTAAATTCAATCCAGGAGCCTTTGAAAGGAATAATCCTGGCCGAGTAAAGCTGAGAACCGTTCGCATGAAAACTGGTGGAGAAGAACACCCCCGGAGACCGGTGCAACTGCGAAACAACAACTCTTTCAGCCCCGTTGACCACAAAAGTACCGCGGGGGGTCATATAGGGGATCATGCCAAGATATACATCCTGGATGATCGTCTCAAAATCTTCATGCTCCGGATCAGTACAATAAAGCTTGAGCTTGGCTTTTAAGGGAACGCTGTATGTAAGGCCGCGTTCAATGCATTCCTCGATGGAATAGCGTGGGGGGTCGATGAAATAATCCAGGAATTCGAGCACAAAATTATTTCGTGCATCTGAAATCGGGAAATTTTCAGTAAAAACCTTGTACAACCCTTCATTGACCCTGTTTTCAGGATTCGTTTCCAATTGGAAAAAATCCTGAAAGGATTTTACCTGAATGTCAAGAAAATCAGGATACTCAGCTTTGATCTTGGTGGATCCAAAGCGAATTCTTTCGGTTTTTTTTGAAGCCAAGGTCGGTATATTTAATTCCCGCTAACCGGGAAGGTTTGAAATTAATTTTTATAAATAAACCATAGACCTCTTCACATTGGAAGAGATCTATGATTTTATTAAGGTATAAGAACCGTATGTCTTACTTAATTTCAACCTCTGCACCAGCCTCTTTTAATTGGATCATTAAAGCGTTGGCTTCGTCTTTCGAAACACCTTCTTTAATCGCTTTCGGTGCAGCATCTACTAATTCCTTGGCTTCTTTCAGGCCAAGGCTCGTCAGTTCCTTTACTAATTTAACAACGGCTAACTTAGCCTGTCCAGCTGACTTAAGAATCACATCAAATGTACTCTTTTCCTCAGCTTCGGGTGCGGCGGAAGCGGCAGGGCCTGCTGCTACAGCTACTGCTGCTGCAGCTGGTTCAATACCATAC
>CAIVAT010000194.1 GCA_903903985.1 uncultured Bacteroidales bacterium
AATCTTTGAGGAAGAAATCAATTGAAAAAAAATAGTACTTTTATCACCCCTGTTGTCCTTTGAAACACTGGCACACTTTACTCCGGAATCACTGGCACACTTTACTCCGAAATAAGTGGCACTGTTTGCCCGAAATAATCAGATAAGATTATGAAAGCTGTTTTTGTTCTCATTGCGTATAATTTTCAGCCACCAGGGACGCGGGTTTTGGCAATACATTGCCAAATGTGTGCCAATAATCATGATCAATACCATAAAATACTATTAATGAATAGCATATGACGGTAGTGGGGTTGAGATGGAAGGATTGAGATATGTGGATGGGAAGGGGAAAGGGGTGGAGATGGAGAGCAACTTATTAATCACTGACAGGTTTGAAAGATTCCTCTTGATAAAAAAAATGAACCTTCATAAAGTCATCTTGTAAAACTTCTTTTTTAAGAATCATACGTAGTTCTTTCATATTGGTAGATGTCGAACTGACAAATACCCTGAAGGTTTTGGTTTGTTGAGGCATATAAATCCAGGATTAAGTTACTTTCTATTTCTTCACCACTCCCAACCCCACCTTCCCTAATATTACAACGTATTTTCCAATTATAAACATGTCTTTATCTTTTTGATCTTCCGGTAATTCCCCATAGGGCTTCAGGCAGTTATGTTTTTTATGATAATCATTTCGGGAAATGTCATACTTCCACCCATTTTTGTGGTAAAAATCCATCCAGAGGTCATGCTCTTTCTGAGCCATTTTATTAAGTAAAAGATGATCTTTTTCTTCGATGAGTTTAAGGTAATCCTCCTGAACAAGAATTTCCCTGGAATTTTTTCTTTCTACTGTCAGCCCGGCTTCAGCAAGGACAAGCGGAATCCGTTTTGCCGCTTTCATATTGCTCTCTTTGATAAAAACCGGGAGAAAACTATATCCGACCGACATTTGATTGACAGGATCGTCAATCTTTTCCATCCAGGCACTGTGGATCAGAGAGGCTATCTCCTGGGCATGTTCAAGGAAACCCAGATCTTCATTCATGCAACGCAGAAAATGATCCGGATCATCAAAGTAAAGGTGGAGATTCATGTTTGAAGGCAGGTGGGATCTCTGGATCTTCCGACCATTGCAGTTCTGCCTGAGATCCTTGATCAGATTGGTGAGTGACCTGGTGCCATGTTTATACCATTTCACATTGATCATTGCATTCAGTAACCCGGGATCAATCTCAACAGTTTCTCCCTGTTTTGACCTGAGCCGGCTCATGATGTTAACCGCCCGGCGCACAGGGAAACAGATATCAGATTGATCATCAACCCATTTATCGGGATTTCCAGGATAATCAGGGTTAATTTCCTGGCGGATATTCGGACCAAGAATATTGATATACCCGCTCAGACGGCTCATGAAATCGGGTCCTTTTTTCAGGATAAAATTCTTCTCGTCCGAAAGATCCGTGAATTTAGCGAATCCATCCATTGTGTAGCTTGTACCTCCTGCAAAAACAAAAATACATTTACCCACGGTATGAGTGATCTGACCCTCCTGGAACACCCCGTCCTGCATTGGAGCAAGGAGGTATTGAAGCCAGTCATATTGTTTTGAATCAAACTCATCCCAGAAGACCAGCGGAGTGATTCCCTTCAGCACTTTATCGCTTACCTGGTGAAGAGCACCATTAAGGTCGGCCGAACTGCTAAACTGGGATAGGTTGAATCCGATAAAAAAATCCCTGGAGACGAAGAGCTCTTTTCCAATTTCCTCAACTGCAAATGATTTTCCAGACCCTGGAGGTCCAAAAACTGCAATACTCAATGGTTTCTTACCATCATCATATCTTATATAATTTTCCATGATCAGTTTCAGATTCCTGAGGTTCTCGATCTCCCGGCGATCGACCGTAAAGATCCCTCCAAACCGGGCAAATGGAATGTTGTTCAGTATCCCCGGACCCTTCATTACCATGTTCATGGCGAGGTCCTGCATGGTGGTTTTTGCAAAATCCGGGTTGATCGCATCTGTTTTATAATTGTCAAGCAGAATCGACCATGCTGTTGTAAGCGGTAATTACAAATGCAGGTTTTCGGTAAATAAGAATGCAAGTAAATCTGCATCGTTAATTTCCGATTTGCAAAGAAACAAAATATTAAAGAACGTTATTTTCAAAGATCG
>CAIVAT010000195.1 GCA_903903985.1 uncultured Bacteroidales bacterium
AAAACTCCTGTAAAAGAGCTCTTTACAAATGTGGTTTACAAAGATGTCAAAGAACGAAATTATAACCAACTGTCAATCAACTTATTTTAAGTGGACACTAATGATCCAAAATCCTAAATCGAAAATCCAGCTGCACAGGCGTCATTGTAAAACATTTTAACTGTATCCAGTGAAAATTCTGTCAAATCCTTCCCAATGGTTGGTAGTTTTTTGAGAATATCATTGGTAGCCGTGATGATATGGCAACCAACCTGGTCGGCCTGAACGATGTTGAACAGTTCCCTTGGACTTGCCCAGATCAATTCAACATGCGGATAATCTTTCAACATCTTTACTATTTCCGTCATAATGGGAACCGGGTCAACCCCGGCATCGGCCATGCGGCCGGCGAAAACAGAAACATAGCCTCCCGGGCCCTTGGCCAATGCTGGCAAGGTACTTCTTACCTGCTCAATGGTCATCATGGCCGTAACATTCAATTTTACGCCCGCTTTTGCCAGGTTATCAATTAATGGTACGCTTAATTGGCCCTTTGTATTAGTAATCGGGATTTTTACATTTACATTTTTTCCCCATGAGGCGATTTCTTTGGCCTGTATTTCCATTTCACCAAAATCATCGGAAAATACTTCCAGGGAAATAGGCCGGTCATTTATTACTGACAAAATATCAAGGGCAAACGCCTTATAATTTGTGATCCCTGCCTTTTTCATTAAAGTGGGATTTGTGGTGAACCCTGAGATTAATGGGTTTTTATACATTTCGAGCATGCCGGCTTTTTCGGCACCATCTGCGAATAATTTTACTTTTAGATTCATATACTTTGATTTGAAATAAATACTATGTTTATTTGGTGGATTCCCATTTCGTTGGATTGATCTGCAATTTTGGATGAGACACCAAGAGATGCCAGATCACTGCCTGGAATCCCTCTGTTAGTGGAGTAATGTGGCTTGGATTGACGGTGGGAACTACCGAAACAGCATCTCCCATTTTTTTAGTGAAACCCCCATCTTTGCCTACCACTCCGACTACTTTTGCACCCAATCCTTTTGCATACTGAACAACCTTTACAATGTTCATGCTGATGTTCTTTTCGTCATTGCCTCCTCCGACTGAAAAAACAAAAATACAGTCCTCTTTCTTTAACCTGCTTACCTTAAGCCAATTGATGATGGTCACATCCCATCCCTCGTCGTTGACCCGGGCCGTAAGTTCCGAAACATTGTCATACGGGGCGTAGGCCTCAAAATTGCAAAGTTTCCTGAAATCGCACACTGCATGAGAGGCATGGCCGGCACCGCCACCCGATCCGATCAGGAATAGCCTGCCACCCTGTTCACGACTTGTAGCCAGTACATCGGCCATTTTTTCAATGTCGCCCGGGTCAATTGAATTGATGACAGAGATACATTCCGCTAAAAATAGTGTTGAAAAATCCATAGCTGTTCAGTTTTGGTTAATACTCAGTTTTGACTTTGGTTAAATTTTATAATCCAATAAAGGGAAAGGGGAAACAATTTTCGACAGGTAATCCCTTCCGGCAGTTGTGATGCTATATTCCTCCGGATCATATATCGATCGATCAACGAAGCGGTGAAATTCCTCAATATCATTGAGTTCGTTAAAATTGTAATTTTCAATACCGAACTCATTATGATCCAATGAACTGCAGAGAAATGAGGTAGTTTTTTGCTCCTGATCAGCCAGAATATTAACAGCTTCCATCCCCATTTTAACCGCCATTTCAGAATCAAGTTTAACCGGAGTTCCCGAACGGTAGAGATAAGAGGGATTCACAGCATTGATGTTTCGTGTATCGAAATGTTTTTTTAAACCCTCCTTGAGCTTTTTTACCAGAATTTCAGCAGTACCCCTGAAACGGGGATGTCCAAAACTATCCTTTTCATTTTCATCGGCTGAAATGTATTGACCATTGCTCCACCGGGCCCCTTCTGAAATTACAATCATTACATTTTTAGTCTCTTTATACCGCTCGATCACCCGTTCCTCAAGGTGGTTATAATTGAGCGGGAACTCCGGTATAACAATAAAATCGGGATGACCCTGTGCTGAGGCAAAAGCCATCCATCCGGCATGCATGCCCATTGATTCAACCACCAGGATCCGTTCGTGCGACCAGGCCGTTGTCCTCATCCCTTCGGCCAGGCTCACGAAGGAGGCAATTTTCGCCGCTGCCGTAGGGTATCCCAGCGTAAAATAATTCAGAAATTCGCCTTTATTGTGCTTTCCCACATCATTATCTATGGTTTTTGAGATAAGTATTTTAGGAAAATCCTTCAGGTACAATGCATTCGAAAGTGTATCCTCCCCTCCGATGACTATAAATCCATCAATCCTGTTTTTCTTCAGGTTGTTTAAAACAATGTCGGGACCCTGGTCTATTTTCTTCAGGTTTATTCGGGACGACTTTAAAATGGTTCCTCCGATAGATGGGTTTAGCTTGAGATCGTTCAACTTGATCCACCGGTCATTCAAAAGCCCATCCCATCCATTCAGATAGCCAATCAGCTCAATGCCCCTGTTCTTGCATGTTTCAATCGCAGCATGAATAACTGCATTTAAAGGAGCTACATCGCCACCGCCGGTTAAAATTGCTATGCGCATTTTGTGATATTGAAGTAATAAAGTGATGAAGTAATGAAGTGATGAAGTGATGAAGTTATAAATTAACGATCTGCCCTGTTTCAGATGATTTATAGATTGCTTCGATTACCTGATTGGCATGAAGGCCATCGAGTCCGTTCCCGATTGGTTCGCGGTTTTCAACTATTGCCGATTTGAATTCCTGCCATTCTTTGACCCAGGAAATATCTTCGGGAGGAAATTCAAACAATTCTACATCTGGCCGGCCTCCCTCCTTCTTTCTTTTCCCGAATTCAAGTGTTTCGGGTCCATAGCTCCCACCCAGTCCTTCAACTTTTAAATATCCGTCGGTTCCGAATAATTCGAATGAAAAGATGTTTTTCCAATTTGTCCAGCTTACCTGAAGTTGGATATCCACTTTGTTTATAGCTTCGAGCAAAATAAATGCATTGTCTTCAACTTCGAGGTTCCAGAACTTGGTTTTTGCTTTCCCAAAGGCGCTCTTTACATCCCCGGCAAACCACCTGCTCAGGTCGATCATATGAACCCCCTGGTCAAGGAGTTCTCCACCGCCACACAGCTCTTTTGAGGCACGCCATTCATTTTCCATGCCCGGCCTGCCGCCATGACCATACCTGCCCCGAATGAACATCAGGTCGCCGATCATACCCTGATCAAACAAGGTCTTTGCTTTCCAGATACCCGGGTGAAAACGGTGATTAAAGCCTGTTTTAAGCAATATTCCGTGGCGATGTGCCGTATTAACCATATTTCTCGCCTCTTCTGCATTCCTTCCCAATGGTTTTTCGGCCAGAACGTGTTTCCCTAATTTAAGAGCCAGGGTGACTATTCCTTCAATGTACTTATTCACCACGGCTACAATGATAACCTCGCATTTGGCATCTGCAAAGAGATCAGATGCATTGGTATATGATTTACACGTATGGTCTGATGCAAACTTTGAGGCTAAATCCGCATTTGTATCGCAACATGCAACCAACTGGTCATCCTTTTCCAATGCCAGCGCTCTTTTACGGCCGATCAGGCCGCAACCTATGATTCCTATTTTCATTTTTTCGTATAAAATGTTTTATTATCTATTCTTCGTAATGTTGCAATGTTTTTATCAGCTTTTAATAATACCTGAAAATCTTCATTATCCCAAGGGTCCCAGGGTGCACTGATAAGTTTCCCTGTTATACCGTCAGAAAAATCCGAGGCCAAAAAGGAAATTAAGTTGGCAGCAATGGACGGGTCGGTTCCTCCTTTTTCTTTGCGCTGCATGGCATCCCTGAATTCACTGCCCGCCATCAACTCTGCTGCCAGCACTTCTTCAAGCATTCGGGTATTGACCGCACCTGGCGAAATGGCATTCACATCAATATGATGATCTTTGTATTCCTCGGCCAGGTTTTCAGTAAACCGAACAATGGCGGTTTTTGAAACAGCATAGGCTGAAAAATTTGGGCGTGGGCCGGTTGAACCTCCTCCTGATAAGTTTACGATTTTTCCCTTCCCTGCAGTTAACAGATCAGGCAAAACCAGATGGGTAAGCCAGGCTGCACCAAAAAGATTGATTTCAATGTTTTTTTTCCACAGGGTAAAATCATTTTGATGAAAAAGCCCGATCGGATGCTGTATCCCCGCATTGTTGATCAGCACATCAATTCTTTTGCATTTTGACCTTATTTTTGTGTACGCTTCAGCTATTTCGAGTTCATTGGAAACATCAGCTGTCAAGAAGAATGATTCTGGACTGTCTTTGATAATCAATTGAAGTGTTTCATCCAACTCGCTTTCTGTTCGGGAGATCAGTATCATTTTTGCCCCTTCGCGGGCACATGTTATTGCGATCTCTCTTCCAATCCCCCGGCCTGCACCGGTCAGAAGGATGGTTTTATTTTTTAGCATCATTAATAAAGATGTGGGATTTTTAGTTATTGAATGGAATAAAAAGTTGAACGGTTGGTGAAAATATTTTCTGTGATGGGTTTAATATAATAAAATTGTTATGGTTCAATTGATACTAAGACATGGCTTATTTTTTCTCTGCCGTTTTTAAATAGAACTTTTCCCTCTTTTAAAAACGCGTTACATTGTTTGTTAAAATATTTTGTGATAAATTTACTAACTTGAGCTTCTGTCAGACCTTCATCAATATTGCCGGTGATTGTTTTACCATCAGAAAACATAAAATCAAATTTCCATGAGTCTAATAAGATACCCTTCAGAATGCCTCTTGCGGTTATCTCTTTTTCAGTAGTAATTGTCATTGAAACCCTTTCAAAAGCATTTTTAACCGTCGCTGGCGTTAACTCGCATCTAATTCCGCCTGATTCAATAGTCACTCCGGCATGTTCATCTGAAATAACTTTTAAAAAATCTTTTAAACTCTGGATGGTTCTTGGTGTTGTTCCTTCTAATTCAGCGGCAAAGTCTTCATCACTTTTATAAGATGATTCTGTTAATTTAGTGACATGGACCAAAGAATCTGCCAATTGATCATCTTCAAAAGAATCATTACTATCAATTTTTGATAACTCAATGCCAAATGATCCTCGTGGTAATGCAGTTAAGAATAATCTGGATTGGTTCTCGTTTTTCAATAACCCCCTTTTACCTACCTTTCCATATAGTTTATGTCCAAATTCTGCTGTGACCATATTTTGGAACGGAACAGTTACTTTGCCAATAAAGGATGCGTCAATCCCCCAAGAACCTTTAACTGGATTACCACTAAATAAAAGAACCACTTTTGTGTCTTTTTTGTCTACCGGTATTTCTTCCAGTTGTTCCATTAGATCTTTAGCTTTTTGTTTTAATGAAACAGACATTACAGGATGGTCTCCAACCATCTCAAGCATTCGCTTCGTTTCAAGCAACTGAATGGTTATGTATTCTCTATTTCTTCTACTAATCATTTGACCTGGTATTTAGAAGTTGTGATGCATTTAAATCTTCATCGGGCGTGTTTAGTGGAACCTGTAACATGCCCTTCCAAACGGCATCTCTATTATGAGAAAAGAGTTGTACCCAATATCTGGTATAATTTACTGTTATCTCGATTGAAAATTCAGCATCAAATGGATAATGGTCAAGTAAATAAATTTGTTTAGATATTTGACTATCAGCAAATTCAGGAAAATTCTGATACAAATTTTGTTGAAAAACAGGATCATACCCCCAATAAATGGTCACTATATCCAAGTCGTTAGGTGGGCGTAACTCTCTTGTTTCAACATCTTCAAGAAAACTTCCGTCCAACCATTGAAAACCATTATCTAATCCAAAAGACTTCAACTTTTTTCTGAATGCCAAAAATCCTTTCAGTATTTTGATACGCTCAGGAGATGTTGCAAATTTATCACAAAGTTCAATTGATGAGCATTTAAAAGGTGATAAATCGTCAGGCTGAGTGGGATTGCCTAAATGTGGGGGGATTACTAAATTATGATCAAAGGCTGGTATGGGCATATTATGAATGTGAATCAAAGGTTAAAACGTTCATTTTCCCTCCTGATTTGCATTATTGATATTTTTTTTCAACATTTCCGGGGTGTCGAATGCCCTGACCTGGGTGTTTTCGCAAACTCCATATAGAGGAATATTTTTTTTCAAAAGTTCAGGAAAAATATCTTTTGCAAAATCGGAGTATCCGTCCGGGATATAATCAAGGATGGAAGGATCCACATAATAGATCCCTGCATTGACCCAATGGCTCGTTGTTTCACCTGGCTTAGGTTTTTCTATAAAAGAAAGTACTTTCCCCTGTTTATCAAATTCAGCAACCCCACTGGTAGATACATCCTCCCGATAGTGGAATGCAATGGAAGCTATTGGGTCTGTTTCTTTTGATTTTGCAATGAGGGTATTGAGATCGTACCCGGAATAATTATCCCCATAAATGATAAAAAATGGTTCCTGGTCAAAACCAGGATATTGTTTCGCCATATTCTTAACGGCACCGGAAGTACCCATAAGCGTTTCTTCCATTGTATAGTTAATCCGCACACCTAAGTTCTCACCATTCGCAAAATGATTTGTGATGATAGACGCAAGATGATGGAGGTTGATGTAGATATCAGTGATTCCATATTTTTTACATAGCTCGATGTTATGCTGGAGGATCGGCTTTCCGTTAACATTGATCATCGTTTTAGGAAGAGTTTGGGTAATTTGCCCAAGCCGTTCACCCTTCCCTGCTGACAAAATAATTGCTTTCACCGTTTTCTAAATGTTGCCTTTTTCAATTTCTTTTCGAATAAAATCAATGGAGGATCGGAGTCCCTTTTCCAAGGTTACTTTTGGAGTCCATTCCAGCCTTTTTGCTTCGGTAATATCGGCGAGATTGGCAAAGGCTTCGCCGGGCAAGTCGGATTTATACTCAGGTTTGACCTCGGATCCAAGAATTTCCGCGATCACAGTGTAGATTTCCTTTACAGAATAATTCAAACCACTTCCCAGGTTAAATACTTTTCCGGTAGTGCGGTCATCGTCCATGCACTGTATATGAAAATCATTGATATCATTCACATGGATGAAATCCCGTCGTTTTTCTCCGGTTCCATAAATTACTGGTTGTTCTCCCCTGAGCAGTTTAATGATGAAGGCGCTGAATACAGGTGGGATTGTTCTCCGGTAATCCTGCCTTGGTCCATACACACAGAAGTACCTCAAAGCCGTGAAAGTAAGGTTTGAAAACCTTGCATATCCCTCTGCAAAAAGCATGGAACTCATTTTGCTTAGTGCATAAAAACTTTGCGGTTTAACATCCCATTCCGGCGTTGGAAGCATTTCACTGCCTTCGTACAGGGCAGAAGATTCGGCGTAGATCACCTTTTTAATGCCAGCCCGCCTTGCTGCTTCAAAGACATTCACCGTGCCATGTACATTGATATCGGCTGTTTCAACCGGATCGAGCTGACAATCGCTGATGCAGTTTTTGGCTGCAAAATGGTATACAAAATCAACACCTTCAAAAACAGGGTAAATGTTTTTATCACGAATATCCAACTGGTGAAAAACGACCCCTTCCGGAATCTGTTCCTTTACTCCATAGGAAAGGTTATCAATACCAATGACTTCATATTGCCCCTCGCTCATTAATCTGTCGGCCAGGTTCGACCCGATAAATCCGGCCACTCCAGTAATCAGTACTTTTCTCTTCACTCTGTTTAAATGTTTACCAAAACTTTAACCCCTTCCCAATCAAATTTGAAGTCCATGTATTGCAAACCTTGTTCCTCCATGGCCTTTCTCAGTTCTTTACGTCTGCCATTTTCAACGCAAAGCAGCAGAAAGCCCCCTCCTCCGGCTCCCATGATCTTTCCTCCAATGGCCCCGTTGTTGCGTGCATGTGTATACCATTGATCAATTTCAGAATTGCTCATTTGCTGTGAAACACTTTTTTTCACAAGCCAGTGTTCATGTAACAATTGTCCAAATCCATCAATATCCCCTGTGATCAATGCATTCTTTACCTCGCGACCGATCTCTTTGATTTTATGCATCGCCCTTAAGGCATCCATCGTGTCAACTTTTTTCGTGGTTTTTGCGTCTGCTATTTTTTGACTCTGTTCGGCCAGGATTTTATTTGCATCGCGGTCGATGTTTGTATAGAACATCATCAGCCGATGCTCCATTTCATAAATAATCTCCGGGTCCAGTTCGAGTGGGGTAACGGTTACCTCACCAAGATTATCTATATCCAACTGGATAATACCCCCATATGCAGCAGCATATTGATCCTGTTTCCCAATGGGTTTTCCAATCAATTCTATCTCAATTTTACATGCCTCTTCTGCCAATTCCTGTATCGGCAGATAACGGCGTTTAATCTGGTTCAATCCTTTCAGCAAAGCCACTGTGTATGAACTAGAGGAACCCATACCTGTACCGGCTGATAAATCGGCCATTGAAGAGATTTCAAGCGGGTAATACATCTTAAGATACTTCAGCGTTTCCCGCACAATTTCATGTTTGATCTTATGGATCTCATTGGGTAAAACCACCTCTGTTTTGGAATAGTTTATTTTAATGGTATTCACCACAGCCGGCTCATTGATGTTGATGAACATGTATTTGTTTATAGCCGCTGTTATTAAAAACCCTTCATGGTTTTTGTAATAGGCCGGTAAATCGGTACCTCCGCCAC